>CBFIEH010000014.1:0-54391 GCA_965661605.1 Flavobacteriales bacterium
TAGGTATTGGCGAATTCTTAGTTTTAAAATCGCCATTTTTATGTCCCACAAAGCCTCTGCATGACCCTGCTCGCCCTCTCGATCCTCATCCTCGGGATCTATGATTTTCACTTTTACCGCAGCCTGCGCAGCGAGCCACTGGTCCGCGAGCCTGAACAGTGGCCTCCGATAAGCATCTTGACCTGTGCCCGCGACGCGCGGGAAAGCCTTCTGCGCCTCACGGCGCGATGCCGACATCCTCAGCGGGGATCATTCCCTCTTGCTCCACCGGCGAAAGCCCAAGCGGGCACGCGATTTCGGACAGGTCCCTTGCTGTACATATGGATTTGGCACTTGGCGCAGGTGCTTTTCTTCTTCAGTATTGGGGCGCTTTTGCTCGGAGATGGACATTTCGTGGCGGCGGCATTCTTGGTCGTTTCCTACGTCTTGGTCAGTACTTTACTGCGCTATCCCTTTTACAAGGCACATGGGAAAACAAGCTTGCTCTGGTGGCGTTGATACTATGAGCCGATTTTACTCGGATTTATGTTTCTTTGGGGCTTGCGCAGCCTGAGACCCCGTAAAACCTGGAACGACCGTGCCTGAAGCACCTGACACAGAACTCGTAATGATCACTCAAGCCCGAAGTGGGGATGAGAAGGCGCGGGCCCATTTGGTCCAGCAGTACTGGATGCCCTTGTATCAGCACTTGCAATCGCGCACCCAGCGACCAGAGGACGCGGAGGACGCCACAGTGATCTCCTTCACGAAGGCGTTACAATCCTTGGATCAATTCGACGAGAACTACGCTTTTTCAACTTGGCTCTTTCGCATAGGACAGAACAGCTTAACGGATTTACACCGCGCACAGAAAGGCGATACGCTGAGCATTGATGACGAACGCATCGGTGAGGCCATTCGCGCCATCTTGGTCGAGCGGCCCACAGCCGTCTTGAGCCCCGAAGAAGAGCTCGTTCGCAAGCAACGGCACGATGCCGTTCACGAGGTTATCGGCCAGCTCAAAGAACACTATCGACAACTCGTCGAATTGCGCTATCTCAAGGAGCGGAGCTATGAAGAAATCGCCTCGGAACTGGAGATGCCCCTGGGCAGCGTGAAGGCGAAATTGTCTCGTGCTCGTGGCCTCCTTGCCAGTTTATTTCGATCTTCGCCTTTGTGAAGGTTGAACGCATTTTCCATTATTTCCCCGACTTGACCGACGAGCAACGCTCGCATTTGGCCCAGCTCTATCCGCTCTACATGGATTGGAATGCACAAATCAACGTCATCTCCCGCAAGGACACCGAGCATTTCTGCGAGCGGCATGTGCTGCATTCGCTCGCCATTGCCAAGGTCCAAGGATTCTTACCGGGAACCAAAGTCTTGGACGTTGGAACGGGGGGAGGGTTTCCGGGTATTCCCTTGGCCATTCTCTTTCCAGAGACGGAGTTCCGCCTGGTCGATTCGATCGGTAAAAAGATCAAGGTCGTTCAAGCCGTGGCCAATGAGCTGTCCCTGGACAACGTAACGGCGATTCACCAGCGCGCCGAAAAGGTGAAGGACAAATTCGATTTTGTCGTCAGCCGAGCCGTCACTCGGATGGATGCCTTTGTCCCCTGGGTGCGCAAGAAGTTCCTGAGCGAATCGCGCCACCCTCACGCCAACGGTATTCTGTACCTAAAAGGCGGCGACCTGAGCGAGGAACTGGCCACATTCCCTAAAGCGACCTTGACTCCACTGAAAAGTTTCTTTTCCGAGGAGTTCTTCGAGACCAAGCAAGTGGTGCATTTGCCCGTAGGGCAATAAAAGCTACGGTACTCCAGCGGCAGTTTGTACCTTGGAGACATGAAAAGACTAGGGTTCCTGCTCCTTTTTCTCCCATTCGCTTTATTGGCTCAAGAAGCCGAAGAGCATCACGAACCAGTATTCCACGACCACGCTGAAAAGCATCAGCTTTCCCTGATGTTGGGGCATATCTACGTCCCGAAAGCGGTGAACCTGGAAAATGAGGAGTCTGTGGGTGTGGCCTTGCCCATTTGGTCCTTGGGCTACAACTACCACCTGAAAGAAGAGTGGGTTTTGGGGCTGCACGTCGATGTGACCGTTCAGAGCTTTGAAGTTCGCCAGTCCAAAGATGAAGCGCGCCGGGAGCGTTCTTACCCCATAGCGCCTGTCTTCGTTGTGGGTCACCGAGTCTTTAGACACGGAGTGATCGTTGTGGGCGGGGGATACGAGCTCGAAACGCATGAAAATTTTGCGGTGGCTCGCGCCGGATTCGAATGGGGCTATCACTTCCTCGAACACATGGAAGTATCCGCCGCCATCGATTACGACTACCGCTTTGAAGCCTACGACAGTTTTAGTTTGATGTTTGGCGTCTCCTACTTATGGTAAAAAGAATTCTCCTCTCGCTCCTCTGCGCCTACGGCGCGATGTCTTGTTCCAGCCCCGCATCGGACCGTATCGGTTCCGACAAAGCCTGCGTGGGTTGCGATTCAACCGCCGAAAGCCCGCGCTCAGGAATGGTGTCTACAGATTTTGAAATCCCCGAAGCGCCCGCTTCCGTCGACACTGCGGACATGGTCTTCATTCCCGGTCAAACCTTTCTGATGGGAGCCAGTGATACCAAGGGTCGGGCGGATGAGTATCCGCAGCATTACGTAAGCGTCAGCCCCTTTTGGATGGCCACTCACGAGGTCACGAATGCTGAATTCAGAGCGTTTGTTGAAGCCACGGGCTATGTCACCATTGCCGAGCGTGATGTAGACTGGGAACAACTGAAATCACAAGTGCCTCCAGGCACACCAAAGCCCGCAGACAGTCTGCTGCTGGCAGGTTCACTCATCTTCAACCCGCCCGGCCATGCCGTAGACTTAAATGATTTCACGCAGTGGTGGTCTTGGAAAACGGGGGCTGATTGGCGCCATCCGCATGGACCTGCTAGCAATATTGAAGGACTTGACCAGCACCCAGTCGTTCAGGTGTGCTGGTTTGATGCCATGGCTTATTGTCAATGGGCTGGAGTCCGTTTGCCTACCGAGGCGGAGTGGGAATGCGCAGCTCGTGCCGGAAGAGCCGATGCGATCTACGCTTGGGGAACCGAGTTTGTAGAAGCAGGTAATCCCAAGGCCAATGCGTGGCAAGGTGGCTTTCCCTACGAGAATCGGGCTGAGGATGGCTTTGCCGTCACAGCCCCAGTGGGCAGCTTTGCACCGAATCCGTATGGCCTGTACGACATGTCTGGAAATGTTTGGGAATGGTGCTCGGACTGGTACGCGGCGAACTACTATGCCAAGATGCGAGACACGATCATCGACCCGCAGGGTCCGGAAAAATCATACGATCCGCGTGACCCATATGGGAGCAAACGCGCGCAACGGGGAGGTAGCTATCTCTGTAACGAGGAGTATTGCAGCAGTTACCGAGTTAGTGCTCGGATGCCTGGATCTGAAGACACGGGAATGCCGCACGCCGGTTTCCGAGTAGTGGTTTCGGCTACTCCGGATAAATAGTGGCCCAGTCCTTTTCCATATCAACGATCATCCAGTCGTTGTCCAGAGCGTATTTGTACCCTTTGTGGAACTCACCAATATGGCTGTCTTTGTCGTAAGCCCACTCCCGAACGGAGTCCGTGTGGTGGATATAGACCTGCATGTTCGCGAGCTTATTGGAGGCCGTGTATTGGAGCATTTGAAGATCGCCATCTGAATTTCCAACGGCCAAAATAGGAATGCGTCCAATGTGGCGCTGGATGCCCACGGGTTTTCCTTCCTTATCGTCTACAAAGTCCACCTTACCCAAGCGTCGAATGGCCGGCCCATCACCTGTATTCTCAAAAATGGTTTGAACACTACTGCCGATGACCTGCTGGGGAGGGATTCCATAAACCTTTTTAGTCCACGGACGCATGAAGTCAATACCACCGCCCGATACAATCCACGTTTCGAATTCGTTGGCGCGGAGGTAGTCCAGCAGTTCCAACATCGGTTGATAGACCATGTCCGTGAAGGGCTTGTTGGTTTCGGGATGTTTTGCGGTATCTAACCATGCCGTAACGATTCCGTCAAATTCGCGGGCCGTCATGGCCGTGTGAGTCAAGGCGATGAGGTCCAGGAGAGGGCCGTATCCGCCTTCTAGAGCTTCTTCCGGATGTTCGATGCCCAAGAGTTCGGCTCGATCCAGCGCAAAGTAGAGCTGGAAATACATTGGTTGCTCGCTCCACAGCGTTCCGTCGTTGTCGAAAACGGCAATACGCTCCTCTGGCGCAACGAATTCTAAACTGGATGTATCCGTAACCCTTGCCACAAAGTCCAAAATGCGGTCGCGATGACGTCCGTCACTCCAAGAGGGTAGAATCCTTGTTTCGGTTTCCTCAACCTCATTTGAAAGAGTTACGTCCTCTCCAATAGGCTGGGCCACTTCCGGTTTATTGGAACAAGAGAGCGTTAAAACGGAAATACCGATGTATACGCATAGTTTCTTCATGTCTTAGGGTTTTGGGTTTTCTGCGAAGTAGCCCTGCAATTCGTTGAGTTCGCGGTACCGCGAGTCAGGCAGGCCCATCAGAGATTCGTGTTTTCCCTGTTCCACAATTTTTCCTTGCTCTAGCACGAGAATGTTATCCGCGCTGCGAATAGTGCTCAGACGGTGGGCAATGACTAGAGAGGTTCGCCCTTCCATAAGTTTCTCCAAAGCGTCTTGCACAAGTCTTTCAGATTCGCTGTCCAAGCTGCTGGTGGCTTCATCCAAAACGAGGATGCAGGGATCCTTGAGGACGGCACGGGCAATGGCAATGCGCTGGCGCTGTCCACCACTCAGTTGCACGCCTCGTTCGCCAACAATAGTGTCAAAGCCCTCGCTAAAGCGTTCGATAAACTCCAGGGCGTTGGCCATTTTTGCAGCGTTGCGAATTTCTTCTTCACTGGCTCCAGGGCGACCGTATTCTATGTTTTCTTTAATGGTTCCTCCAAAGAGCAGCACGTCCTGAGGAACCAAGGCCATTTGTCCACGTAGGGCGCTGAGCTCATAGTCCTTGGCTGGCTTACCGTCAAAGGAGATTTGTCCCTCTTGCGGGGTGTAGAACTGATAAAGCAGTTGCACGATGGTGGATTTTCCTGCGCCACTTGCACCGACCAAGGCGATCTGCTGACCAGGCTCTGCTTGGAAACTCATGCCGTCGATGACAGTCATGTCCGCGCGGCTGGGATAGGCGAAGGTGACGTTTTGGAAGGAAAGAGCACCATCGAGCCGCAGGCTCCCGCGTTCATCCTGCAATTCTTCGGTAGGGTGTTCTAGGATTTCCATCAGCTCTTCCGTAGCGCCAATGGCTTTTTGGATGCGCGCGTACACGTCGGCCAGGCCACCTATGGATCCACCAATAAAGACACTGTAGATGACAAAACTGAAGAGCTCACCAATCTGAATTTCTCCGGCATTGACCAGGACGGAGCCGCGCCAGATGACGGCGACGATTGCTCCGAAGAGTCCGGTGATAATGAAGCTCGAGAAGGCTCCGCGGTAGACTCCGCCTTTGATGGCAGTGCGGGCAACCTCATTGGTTTTCTCTGTGTAGCGTTTGATTTCGAAGAATTCGTTGGCAAAGGCCTTGACGCTTTGAATGCCTTGAAGGGTTTCCTCCACAATGGTATTGGATTCCGCCACTTGCTTTTGCACGTCTTTGCTGAATTTGCGAATAAAGCGGCCAAAGAACACAGCAATGATCATGATCGCCGGGAGGATGGCGAGCATAAATAGGGTCAGCTTGACGCTGGTGATGGCCAATAAGGTAATACCACCCACGATGATGATCATCTGTCGGATGAATTCGGCTAGCGTGGTGGTGAAGGTTTCTTGCAAAAGGGCCACATCAGCGGAAATGCGCGAGTTTAATTCCCCGACACGGCGCTCGCTGAAGAAGCTCATCGGCAATTGGATGAGGTGTTTGTAGGTCGCCTGTCTTAGGGCGGCCAGCATCTTTTCCGTCACGCGTACAAAGATGACGATGCGGAAGTAGCTCAAAATGGCCTGTAGGACCAGGATACCAATCAAGATAAGGGCCACTTCATCAATGCGTTCAATGAAGTCCTTACTGGCACTATCGACCAGGTCTCCTAAGTACTTGGGAAAGGCTAGAGAAGCGAGACTCGACCCGAGTAGGAAGAGCATTCCAATACCGAATTCGAGTCGGTGGGGGCGGAGGTAAACAAGGAGTTTACGCGCTTTTTTCCAAGATCCAGAGATTTTGGGTTTATCCTTCTTTTCCTCGCTCATTTCTTGTTTTTGTCCTGGAAGTCCAGGCTTTTTACGCCGAGGTTCTTGAGTAGGCGTTTGCCCCAAATCTTGGCGGTTTCCTTTAGGTTGGTCACCAACTTGCGGACCGTACTGTCATCCGGACGGCTCCGGAAACGCGAGTCTCTGTACACGAAGTTCTCGGGCATGGGGGTATAGAAGTAGGTGTAGAAGCTCTTACGCGTCTCACCTTCCGGTACGTTGATTTTACCGTAGCCGTGTGGAGAGTTATCGTCGGTTTCGAAGATGACGGCTCTGTTGAAATTAGGAGCTAGTTTGTGGTGCATGACCTTCATTTCCTTGTCCCACAACTCCAAGTGTCCACCGTACTCGTCCTTCCAGTGTTTGTTGAGGTAGATCAAGAGGTTGATGCGACGCCACAGTCCTTTCTCGGGATTCATGTTGACATCCACATGCACGTCTACATAGCTTCCGTTTGCGCCTTGATGTACGCCTGAGCCTAGAGCGTCGGTGGTTGTGTGCATGCCTTCGATGCCCGTGATGCGCGACATGTATTGGCAGAATTCATCGCTCTTGATGAACTCGCGAAGGGTGGAGAAGCTTTCGTGAAAGCGGTCAAAGTGGTAGTCTTCTGCTTTGTCCTCGTTCAGGCTTTTCCGGCGTACCTTGAGGTCGTCCATGCCCGGGAAGTTCTCGTACAATTGCGTGGCGAGGTCTTCGGTTAAAAAATTATCGAGTGACAAAAAGCGGCAAGGTTCGGCGTTGTCAAAATCACTTTTCAATCGCGCCTCAGCATCCGTGCCCCAATAAGCTTCGTTGATCAATCCCATAGTACTGTACTTGTCGAGCCCCAAAAATACGAAATCGCTTTAGGCTTTCCGCGAAAGCCAGCGCATGGTTGCGAAGAAGAGTCTCGGTGCAAGAGTCTTGAACGGAATCGATCCCAATTCCCAGCCACCGACATAGGCAATGGGCTTCCCACTGCGCATAATGCGCTTGATCTTAATGGCGCATTGCTTTGGATCCATACCCTTTTCTTGGGCAGGGCTGTTCTGTCCATAGGGCTTGCCTTCACCATCCAAGGATTTCACCGTCACATCAGTTTTGATGAACCCAGGGGCAATGATCTGAACCGTCACGTTCTTTTCCACCAATTCTTCTCGAAGACTCTCGTAGTATCCGTTCAAGGCGTGCTTGGAGGCGGCATAGGTTGCTACATCCGGTGCGCCGAATTTGGAGAGCATGGAGGAAATCACTGTAATCTGACCGGCATTTTGTTCCGTCATATACGGGAGTACAGCCTTCGTTAGACCAATATTGCCAAAGAAATTGACCTCCATGATGCGGCGATCCACTTCTTCCGAGGTTTCCAGCACAGAGCTTTTATGACCGATACCGCCATTATTGACGAGATAGTCTATGCGTCCAAAACGATCGATGACTTGTTTGGCAGCCGCGGCAAATGAATCAGGTTGGCTTAGGTCCAGCGGAAGAATGAGGATATGTCCTTCAGGCAGGTTGGTTTGTCCTGCGACGAACTCTAGACAATCAACTCTTCTCGCGCTTAAAACGAGGTAGGGCTCGTCGCGCGCAATCCGGTAGGCGAGGTGTTCGCCAATTCCGGAGGAGGCTCCTGTGATCCAAACGACTTTCTTGTGGAAGGGAAAGGCCATGTTGCGAAAGTAGTATCTTTCGGCATGTGGCACATCAAAACGTGGGAAGAACTCTCGAAAGAGGAGCTGTATGGCCTTCTAAAATTACGCCAGGAGATTTTTGTTGTGGAGCAGTGTTGCCCTTTTGTGGACTGCGATGATATGGATCAAGCCAGTATACATGTCTGGGCGGAGGAGGAAGGGGAAATGGTGGTTTATGGCCGTATCGTGCCGTCAGGCACAGAATTTCCCGAGCTGAGTGTAGGGCGCTTTGTCACTGCCGCTGAGTCGCGAGGTCGGGGATGGGGTCGGACAATCGTCGACAAATGCTTGGAGGAGGCCTTCCAGCGCTACGGAAAGCAAAGGGTAAAAATCACCGCTCAGTGGCTATATGCAGATTTTTACGGGAGCTTTGGATTTGAACGAGCAGGGGAGGAGTTTCAATTGGATCATATCCCCCACGTTTACATGGTCTTGGACCCCTGAGCGGGGTGTGTATATTTTTGTGAATAGGTCTTTGTGGAATAAAGAAATCGCCCTATATTTGCACCCCGATTGAAGAATCATCCGATTAAAGATATTATACGATGAAACGTACATTTCAACCATCACAGCGGAAGCGCCGCAACAAGCACGGCTTCCGCGAGCGTATGGCTTCTGCCAACGGACGTAAAGTATTGGCTCGTCGCCGTGCGAAGGGCCGTAAGCGTTTAAGCGTATCTGACGAATCACGCCACTAAGCCAATGTACGTTCATTGATTGACCATATTTAAGGTGTTGCCACTTGGCAGCACCTTTTTTTTATACCTAAATTTCCGCCCGCAAACGAAGCCTCACTATGCCGAAAAATCCCAATATCAACAGCATCCTCATTATTGGTTCAGGTCCCATCATTATTGGACAGGCCTGCGAATTTGACTACTCTGGAAGCCAGGCTTCTCGCTCATTGCGTGAAGAAGGAATCGAGGTAACCCTCATCAACTCGAATCCGGCGACCATCATGACCGATCCAGTAACTGCGGATCATGTGTATTTGATGCCTCTGACCGTGGCATCCATCGAAAAGATTTTACAGGAGCAGGAAATTGATGCCGTGTTGCCGACTATGGGAGGGCAGACCGCATTGAACTTGGCCATCGAGGCTGAGGAGCGAGGCGTATGGGAAAAGTACGGCGTGGAAATGATCGGTGTGGACATCGACGACATCAACATCACCGAGAACCGTGAGCAGTTCCGCAAGCTGATGGAGCAAATTGGTGTAGGAATGGCTCCTCAATCGACGGCCACCAGCTACTTGAAAGGAAAGACCATAGCACAGGAATTTGGATTTCCATTGGTGATTCGTGCCTCATTCACACTAGGTGGTGCGGGTGCTGCTATCGTATATGAGAAAGAAGATTTTGATGATGCCTTGAACCGCGGGCTTGAAGTATCGCCGATTCACGAGGTCATGATTGACAAAGCCCTGATGGGTTGGAAGGAATAAGAGTTGGAACTCTTGCGCGACAAGAACGACAACGTCATCATCATCTGTTCTATTGAGAACATGGACCCCATGGGTATCCACACAGGGGACTCCATTACCGTTGCGCCGCACATGACGCTTTCGGATTCAGCCTATCAGCGCATGCGCGACATGGCCATCCACATGATGCGTTCCATTGGAGATTTCGCGGGAGGATGTAACGTCCAGTTCGCCGTAAGCCCTGATGAGAAAGAAGATATTTACGCCATTGAGATCAACCCTCGGGTTTCCCGTTCTTCGGCTTTGGCCTCTAAGGCCACGGGATATCCGATCGCGAAGATCGCAGCCAAGTTGGCTATTGGCTACACCTTGGATGAGCTGGATAACCAGATCACCAAGACCACTACAGCATATTTTGAGCCGACCTTGGACTACGTAATCGTAAAGATTCCTCGTTGGAACTTCGATAAGTTCTCTGGATCGAACCGTGTGCTCGGTTTGGCGATGAAGTCCGTAGGGGAGGTTATGGGTATTGGACGTTCCTTCCAAGAGGCGCTGCACAAAGCCACGCAGTCTCTGGAAATTAAAAGAAATGGCCTAGGGGCCGATGGAAAAGGCTACAAGGATCAAGATCTCATCCTCAGCAAGCTACGTTATGCGAGTTGGGATCGTGTCTTTGTGATCTACGACGCCATTCAACTAGGAATTCCGCTTCGCAAAATCCACGAGATCACCAAGATTGACATGTGGTTCCTCAAGCAATACGAGGAGTTGCACCACTTGGAACGTGAATTAGAGAAATACGACATGGGATCCATCGACCGAGAGCTTATGCTCGAGGCCAAGCAAAAAGGATTTGCTGACCGTCAAATCGCACATATGTTGGGATGCCTTGAAAGCGAGGTCTACAACAAGCGTGTGGAAATGGACGTGAACCGAGTGTACAAACTCGTGGACACCTGTGCGGCGGAGTTCCCGGCGCAAACGCCTTATTACTACTCTACCTTTGAGCAAAACTTGGTAGAAGCAGGAGGTACTCCATACGCCGAGAACGAAAGCGAAGTGACCGACCGTAAGAAGATCGTGGTTCTGGGATCTGGACCAAACCGAATTGGTCAAGGAATCGAATTCGACTACTGCTGTGTCCACGGGGTACTGGCCGCCAAAGAATGCGGTTATGAGACCATCATGATCAATTGTAACCCAGAGACGGTATCGACGGACTTCGATACGGCTGACAAGCTCTACTTTGAGCCTGTATTCTGGGAGCATATCTACGACATTATTCGCCACGAGAAGCCAGAGGGCGTGATCGTTCAGCTTGGAGGTCAAACCGCATTGAAACTCGCTGAAAAACTCGACCGTTACGGTATCCCCATCATTGGAACACCCTACCAGGCACTTGACTTGGCGGAAGACCGCGGACGCTTCTCTACCTTGCTCCGCGACCAGAACATTCCTTTCCCAGAGTTTGGGGTGATTGAAAATGCGGACGAAGCCCTGGAATTGGCCGATAAACTCGACTTCCCCATCTTGGTTCGTCCTAGCTACGTACTTGGTGGACAAGGAATGAAAATCGTCATCAACAAAGACGAATTGGAGCACCACGTGGTGGACTTGCTCAAGAGCATTCCCGGTAACCGTGTGTTGCTCGATCACTACCTCGACGGAGCGATTGAAGCCGAGGCCGACGCCATTTGCGACGGAGAAGACGTTTACATCATCGGTATCATGGAGCACATTGAGCCTTGTGGAATTCACTCCGGTGATTCACATGCCGTTCTTCCTCCATTCAACCTCGGTGAATACGTAATGCAGCAGATTGTGGACATCACCCACAAGATTGCTTTGGCCCTCGAAACTAAAGGATTGATCAATATCCAGTTTGCCATTAAGAACGACACTGTTTATGTGATTGAGGCAAACCCTCGTGCATCGCGAACCGTACCGTTTATTGCAAAGGCATACCGCGAGCCATATGTGAACTACGCCACCAAGGTGATGCTCGGAGAAAAGAAAGTCAAAGACTTCAACTTTGAGCCGCACCGCGAAGGATACGCCGTGAAAATTCCAGTATTCAGCTTCAACAAGTTCCCGAAGGTGAACAAGGAGCTCGGACCTGAAATGAAATCCACCGGAGAGGCGATTCAATTCATCGATGACCTGCGGGACGAATTCTTCCTCAAGGTATACAGCGAGCGCAATCGCTACCTGAGTCGATAATCAATGATCAAGGTTCTCCTTATCCTCGGACTGCTTTATCTAGGCTTTCGCCTTTTTTGGGGTAACCTCTTCCGGGCCCTGACCGGAATGACGCCGCGCGAAATGCGCCAGCGTCAGCAAGAAGCGTATGAAAGTCGTAGGGCCTCACGGCCCGATGCCCGAGCCGAAGGAGAGGTTCGCGTCGAATCCTCGAAAGACAAAAAATCCCCACCCAAAGATGTGGGCGGGGAGTATGTCGACTTCGAAGAAGTAGATTAATCAGTTCACAAAAGGATCGCTGAAGCGCTCTTCGGTGGCCAAGGTATTGTTTGTCAAAGTCAACAGAAAGGCCTTAAGGGCGTCTTTTTCTTCCTGAGTTAAATTCAAGCGGCGAATCTGCCCATTGGCCAACCGCAAAGGCGGACTCAAATTTGAGTGATTTGGATGAATTCATCCTTTACTTCCTTTTTTGACCCTGAAGAATCGGAGATTTTAGGAAGAAGATACCCTATCACTTCGAGACGTACATGAAGACTTCCGATGAGACCTACCGTTGGTTCAGGTCCTGAGCGACTCCTTTCTTTAACGACGAAGATGAAATTGATCGATGGGTGGGTGTATCCGTGGACATTCACGACATTAAAACGAGTTTGTTAAAGTTGGAGGAGCTCCACAAACAGCTTAAAAAGATTGCGTGGGTGCAATCACATGAAATGCGTGCTCCTCTGGCTAGGATTCTATCTTCGGCCCAACTTCTAGATCCATCAGCCGATGATTTTAATGAGATTAGAAATTACCTCCTCGACGCATCGCACGAACTGGATAAAGTGATCAAGCAAGTGGTTCTGGCGTCTCGGTCCGTTGAAGATTTGGACTTGTGATCCGCTAAAATGAACGGGAATTTCTGAGTCCGATCATCGAGCCGTAGGCTCTCAAAAATCCATACCTTAGGGCCTAGCTAGAAACCACTGGGTATGAAACAAATTTGGAAGCAAGCTTGGCCGCACGTCTTGGCGGTCATTTTATTTTTAACCCTCGCCTTCGCTTATTTCACTCCGCTCTTGGAGGGAAAGGTGTTGTTCCAGAGTGATATCGCCAATTATCGCGGTATGAGTAAGGAAATTTGGGACCACCGAGAGGCCTTCGGCGAGGAGCCGCTTTGGACTAATTCACTTTTTGCCGGGATGCCCGCGTACTTCAACTCTGTGCGCTATCCAGGGAATTTGATCCACACCATCTTTTTTGAGCCTGTCAAGGCCATTCCCGCACCGGCGAACTACCTCTTCTTGCTTTTTGTCGGCTTTTACATTCTGCTCGCAGGACTCAAGTACAATACTCGACTATCTTTTGTCGGGGCACTCGCTTTTGGGCTGTCGACCTACTGGTTTCTTATTATGGAGGCCGGGCACAACAACAAGACCTGGGCCGTGGCTTTATTCGCCCCGGTGCTGTTGGGTATTCTCACGGTATTCCACCGGAAGAAACTACTGGCTGGTGGATTGATTGCCGCTCTGGCCCTGGCCTGGGAGATCGATGTGAACCACATACAGATGACCTATTACTTAGGTGTCGCGGTCTTCTTACTCGGAATCTTCGAACTGGTTGAGGCCATTCGAAAGAAGACTCTTCTGGACTTTGCTAAGCAAGTGGCCGTACTCTTTTTGGCGCTCGGTCTGGCGGTTGGCGCCAATGCGAGTCGTCTCATCACGAGCTACGATTATGGAAAATACAGCACCCGTGGAAAGTCTGAGCTAACCATTGACGACGTTGCCGGAACAAACAAGACCGATGGTTTGGATCGCGACTACATCACGGCTTGGAGTTACGGAATTGCAGAAAGCATCAATGTCTTTATTCCCTATTTCATGGGCGGTGCCAGCACCGAGCCCTTGGATGCGGATTCAAACATAGGTGAGGCACTTCGCGGACGGGTGCCCAATCCGCAACAGGTGTTGGAGAACATTCCAACCTACTGGGGAGATCAACCCTTCGTAGCCGGGCCTTACTATATGGGCGCCGTGGTGATCTTCTTATTCTTCTTTGGGCTCTTCTTTATTGAGGGCCGATACAAGTGGTGGCTACTGGCAACTACCGTCCTGATTTTCGCGCTTTCGTGGGGAAAGAACCTCATGTGGCTGACCGATCTGTTCATCGATCACGTGCCCATGTACAACAAGTTTCGGGCGGTGGCCTCCATCTTGGTGGTGGTGATGCTGACCCTTCCCTTACTGGGTTTCATGGCACTAAAAAAGCTCTTTTACGATGAAATCGTGGACCAGGACGGAGCTATGAAAGCACTCAAAATCAGCGCTGGAATTACAGGTGGATTCGCCCTGCTGATGGCCTTGATGGGCGGGAGCCTTTTCGATTTTGAAGGTGTCCGTGACGATGCCTTCGCTAACGCCGGTTTGCTTGGAGATTTGATTGCCGATCGCAAGGCCCTCATGCGGACCGATGCCTGGCGCTCCTTCATCTTCGTACTCTTATCGGGCGGCGCACTCTGGGCGTTTTTGACCGGAAAGATTAAGAGGGAGATGGCCCTTGGAGGCCTGGCACTGCTCATCGTTGTCGATTTATGGACCGTGAATAAGCGCTACCTGAATGAGGAGGACTTTGTTCCAAAAAGACGGATGGAAAGTCCCTTTACGCCAACCGCAGCCGATCAGCAAATCCTTCAAGATCCGGACATCAACTATCGCGTCTACCACTTGGGCGAGCGACTCGATGCCGGTGCACGAACAGCCTACTTCCACAAATCGCTCGGCGGATATCACCCGGCCAAATTGAAGCGCTATCAGGAGCTCGTGGACAATCAGATCAACCAACGAAATCAAGCGGTGATCAACATGCTCAACGTCAAGTATTTCTTGGTTCCTGATCAAAACACAGGGCAGCTACGAGCGCAGCAAAACCCTGGAAACCTGGGCGATGCTTGGTTCGTTGAAGAGGTGCAATTGGTGCCGAATGCCGATGCCGAAATGACGGCCTTGAACACATTTGACCCGGCCAAAACCGCGATTGTCGACGAGCGCTACGCCGATCAACTTGACGGAGTCTCGATTAAGAAAGATCCGAACGCGACCATCCGCTTGCAGGAAATCAAGAGCAACAGACTGGTCTATCAAACCAATGGTTATACGGACCAAGTGATGGTGATGAGTGAGATCTACTTCGGCTATGAAGGCCGAGGTTGGAACGCCTACATGGATGGTGAGCCTGTCGAACATTTCCAAACCAACTATGTGCTGCGCGGAATGGCGGTACCTGCGGGTCCACACGTCATCGAATTTAAGTTTGAGCCCGAACTATACTATACAGGGGAGAAAATCTCCTTAGCGAGTAGTGCCATCCTTCTGCTCGGAAGTCTTGCCCTGCTCTTCATGCAGTGGAGAAAAACCCGAGAGGAAGAGGAATGAAACGGGTTCTGATCATTGCCTACTATTGGCCACCCGCCGGAGGAAGCGGTGTTCAGCGCTGTCTGAAGTTTGCCAAGTTCCTGCCCGAGTTTGACTGGGAGCCTGTGGTCTACACTTGTGAAAACCCAGCTGCCTTCACTTGGGATCACAGCTTGGAGAAGGACGTTCCAGAAGACCTCGAAGTCCACAAAACTCGGATTTTTGAGCCCTTTGAATTGTATAAAAAGATTACAGGGCAAGGGAAAGACGCCAAAGTTACGGACGTCATGGTCCAAACCGGTCAGGAATCAACCATCAAGAAAGCCGCGATCTGGCTCCGAGGAAACCTCTATGTCCCCGATGCCAAGGTCGGTTGGGTTCGCCCCTCTGTTCAATACCTCACGCGATACCTGCGAAAGAATCCAGTGGACATGATTCTCAGCAGTGGACCACCTCACAGCGTCCACTTGATTGGTCAAAAATTACACAAGCAATTTGGAACGCCTTGGGTCGCCGACTTCCGGGATCCATGGACCAATATTTATTCCAACCGCTTCATGAAGCGAACCGCAGCTGCGGAACGCCGCGACTTGAAATACGAAACTTCAGTGCTGCGCGAAGCCAATGCCATTTCTGTGGTTAGTCCCGGTTTAAAAGCGGAGTTTGGAGACCGCGCTCAGCGCGTGGCACAAATCTACAACGGCTACGATCCGGATGATATCCCGTCTACTAGTTCCTCGCCTCGAGCGCACTTCGAGCTGTCCTACACGGGGAACTACAAGGCCAACCAGGATCTCCCCGAGCTGTGGAGCGTCATCAAAGAATTGAGCACGGAAATTGCCGGATTCTCCGATGAATTCCGCCTTCACTTGGTGGGTAAGGTGGCCAACAATGTTCGCAACAGCTTGGGCGATGCCGGCATCGACTCCATGGTTCGGTATACAGACAGCGTGCCGCATCAAGAGGCCGTACAATTCATGGTCGACAGCGAATTGCTTCTGTTCCCCATTCCCTTGGACAAGACCAACAAACTCATTCTTACGGGGAAAATATTCGAATACCTCGCCTCACGAAGCGAAATTTTAGGCATCGGCCCCGTGGACGGCAACGCGGCCCGTATCCTCACCGATGCCGACCGACACACCATGATCGATTATTGCGATCGCGCCCAACTCAAAGACCGTCTTCGCACGAGTTTCCTACGCTGGAAGGAGGAGGGGAGTGCCTTACGGCACAATGGTGATGCCCACGAGCGTTATTCACGACGCGGACTCACAGGTCAACTTGCCCAGTTATTCAACGAACTCGCTTAATCACCGTGGAAACCAAGTACATTGATCTTTCCTCCTTTGATCACGATCCCGAATACTTCGGGAATCGAATGCTCGCGGTGACCATCAAGAGTTTTGACCTTCAAGCCATCCGTGCCCGATACTTGGCCTCCAAACAGAACAAGAGCGGCCGTCGGGGGAGCGTTGAGCGGCGCGAAGCTGGAATCGGCGGAGTCGCTTACGTTGAGCTGCACAATGGGCAACTACGCTCTGAGATCATTCATCGAATGAAGGAGCCTCGAGGAATTGATGCCACGGGAGACTGTTTTGCCATCGCCGCTGAAAGCACGGTTTATGTTTTTGACTCGGGAAAAACCTACCGACTCCATTACCCTTGGTTCAGCTACATTCACACCATTGCTTTTTCACCCCACCGAGACCATACGCTTCTGATTGCTTCGAGCGGTCTGGACTGCATTTTCGAGTTTGACTATCGCTCAGGTCAGCTTCTTTGGGAATGGTATGCATGGGAAAATGGATTCAATCAGAGTTTTGACGCCGAGGGTAAAGAGCAGTATCTCTGCCGAACACTGGACCAGAAAACAGCTATTGAAGAAGAAGGAAAAAAGGCAAAATGGATTAAGGATCCTGCGCAGGATAGTCTTCCCACTGCTCAAAGGGCCGCTTTTATCAACTCGGTCGCCTATTGCAAGGACCCTGGTTCGATTCTAGCCACCTTTTTCCACGAGGGGAAGCTCTTTTCGATTGACCGAACTTCCGGCAAGGTGACAACTTTGATTGAAGAAATGCGGAGTCCGCATGGGGGGAAGGACCTTGGAGCCTTATGGTTGGCAACTTCCACAGCGACCGGGGAGGTGGTGCTTCGATCCGATTCATCGGAGCAGCGTTTTCAGTTTCACCAGCTTCCCAATAAAGCTTCTGAAATGGGGTTGTCTGAATGGCTTCAGAATACCATAGCGGATGGCGACACCTATATTACTGTAGACTCCAACAGAAATGCCTTTGTCCTCTTTGATCCCCAGGCCAAGAAATGGACTTTGGTTCCATATGACTCTAACTGGGCGGTTCAGGATCTCGTGCCTATTTCATTTAACTCTACCGACCTCAAGCATCTTCAGTTGATTTAACGGGGATTTTCTATTTTTCAGGGATCCAAAGCTTTTTTAATGACTTATTCCACACGTCTTTCTGTATTGATTTTCTCCGCATTGATTTCTTTTTGCATTCCTGCTTTTGCTCAGAATGCCTTAAACTTTGACGGAACCGATGACTATGCTCAGACGACCTTTCCAGGAATTTCTGGAAACGGAGCCAGAACAGTGGAGGCTTGGGTACGTACAACGGCAGATTGCGTTCCCACCAGCGGTGGGCGACAGCAAGTCATTGCGGATTGGGGAACTTTTGTCACTGGAGGTCGCAGCACTTTCTGTCTTTTATGGGGTAATTCAGTCCGTTTTGAAGCTGGAGGAAATGGTCTGAGCGGAAGCACAGCGGTTAATGACGGAGCCTGGCACCACGTAGCCATGACCTATGACCCGTTGGCGACCAACTCGGTAAAGCTCTACATCGATGGACAACTGGAGACGGAAGGTAACCTGACTGTAGCGGTCAACACAGTTCAGGGAACCAATATGCAAGTCGGCATGCGGATCGACGGAGTGAATAATTTCACTGGAGATATCGACGAGGTTCGAGTGTGGAACATAGCTCGTACGGCGGCTGAAATTTCAGGCAACATGAATGCTGAGTTTTGCCAAATGCCTTCTGGTTTGGCGGTCTACTACAAGGCCAATAATGGAGTGGCAGGTGTAAATAACGCGGGGTTGACCAACTTGGATAATGAAGTGTCGAGCAATTACAATGGAACCTTGACCAATTTTGCCTTAAATGGGGCATCTTCCAATTGGATTACAGGATCGGGGATAACTTCGGGCGAAACGTCTTCTTCATTTCAAGAATCGGCCTGCAACCAATACATCGCGCCAAGTGGCGCCGTATTTGACACGACCGGAATTTATACAGACATCATTCCCAACGCCGCAGGTTGTGATTCGGTGATGACTATTGACGTGGATATTACAGAAGTAGACGTGAACGTGACCGATAATGGTGACCAAACACTGACTGCAGATCAAGGGGGTGCCTTTTATCAATGGTTGAGCTGTACTCAGGGATTTGCCCCAGTTTCAGGTGCGACCAATCAGACCTTCGTTCCCACACAAATTGGACAATATGCCGTCGAGATCACCTACAACGGTTGTGTGGACACCTCGAATTGCTACAACATTACCAGTATCGGCATAACGGAGTCTGGTCAGGAACTGATTGAGGTATATCCTAATCCGGCCGTAGGCCGTCTTCATCTTCGCGCTACTAAAAACGGAAGGGTATCCATCTTTGATGCGACTGGAAGATTAGTCTACCAAAGCCTAGATCGCGGATTGACCCATGAAATAGGTGTAGAAGACTGGTCTTCAGGGAACTATGTTCTACGTTTCAAGACGGCCTCAGGAGTTTATACCCGATCCATACAGGTGCGATGAGGCCATTGGGGATCGTATTCGCAGCTCTTCTTCTCATCTCTTGTGGGAAGGATGAACCCGATCCATCCCCAAGTACTTCCTTGTCCTACCGGGGCGTAGATGCTTCGCTTGTCCCGCATATTGAGGGAAGAGGAATTCAATACAAAAACACCGATGGTCGAGAAGAAGATTTCCTGGCTATTATTTCTTCAGTCGGGATAAATACGGTTCGATTGCGATTGTGGTATAATCCCGTTGATGCCCGATCTAGCTGGGATGAGGTTCTCGCTTTTTCGAATCAAATCAAATCGAGTGGTTTAAAGCTCTGGATAACTGTTCATTACAGCGATACTTGGGCGGACCCTGCCCATCAAAACCCGCCTGCTTCATGGGTAGGCCTAACACTGGAGGAGATGGAGGACAGTGTTTTCAATTACACCACGCGTATAGCCCAAGTACTCCACCCAGACATCATCCAGATTGGAAATGAAGTCAACAATGGGTTTCTCCATCCACTGGGGCATCGATGGAATTCGCCCGTTGGTTTTCATCAGCTTTTTACTGCGGGTGTCTCAGCCGTTCGTTCCGTTGACCCAGAAATAAAGGTCATGTTGCAGTTCGCCGGTTATCGAGGATTAGAGTCCATGCTCCTTGAAACGGATTCTCTGGGCTACGATATGGTCGGAGTGTCCTATTATCCGATGTGGCATGGGAAAAGTCTAGACTCACTTAATTCGGCCCTGGCTTCCATATCCGCCGCACACGGAAGAACAAGTCTACTAGCTGAATTCTCCTATCCTTTCACCTTGGATTGGGCGGATTGGACCAATAATATAGTGGGCCTGGAAAGCCAGCTTTTACCTGATTACCCGGCAACACCTGCTGGACAAGAGCGCTACGTCAGAGACATGGTCTCCTTGTTAAAGTCCACGGAGTCCGTTGGTATCTGTTATTGGGGCGGGGAGTTTATCGCTTTCGATGGACCGCAATCTACAGAAGGCTCTCCCTACGAAAACCAGGCGCTCTTCGATTTTAATTTTGACGCGCAACCCGCGATTGAGGCATTTGATTAAACGACGTATCGGATCAATTCAAATGCTTCCGCATAATCGGTATTGACTTGAATACCGCGGGTTTTAGCCAGTCCGAAAAAGAATTCATCGTTCATATAAGGCCGTCCTTTCTGAGAGCTGTACTCATGCAAGGCCCTCATCTTGGCATCGATGTGATTTCGATCCAAGGTGACGTGAAAGTTGTTAATGACCGTCAAATTGTTCCAAGGAAGTTCATATCCAATCAAGGAGGCATGCTTAAAGGCGCGAATTCCTTCTCCGTGAATGACCTGATGATCTTGATGAACATCATGACTGTTGGGCATCAAAACGAGGTCTGGATTAATCTCCTTCTTAAGTCCAAGCAGGGTGTCTAGAATCAACTGTCGGTTCGCCGGAAATTCGCGTACCGGAAAGTCTAGGACGCGAACGTTATCGGGGTTCAATCCCAAGATTCCAGTTGCGTTTAGGAGTTCATGATACAATCGGTCTGGTTTAGATCCTTCAGGCAAACTCTTGAGACAAGGTGAAAAGGCAACATAGTGTACATCCTTTCCTTCTTCTGTCCACCGCTTCAAGCTTCCTCCTGCCCCAAACTCTCCGTCATCGGGATGGGGAGCCAAAACCAAAATCCTGTTCACTTCTTTCATAGGGGGCTAAAATAGGCATTTACGGGCTTTTCCCGTATTTTCGCCGCTATGGTGAACGAGTATTTTACACACGAAACGGCGGTTGTAGATGAAGGTGCCAGCATTGGTGCGGGCACTAAGATTTGGCATTTCAGCCATATTATGCCAGGGGCTGTGCTCGGAGAAGGATGCAATATTGGTCAGAATGTGGTGATTAGTCCGGACGTGGTTCTGGGTAAGAACTGCAAGGTTCAAAACAATGTCTCTATTTACACGGGGGTGACCTGTGATGATGACGTGTTCATGGGCCCGAGTATGGTATTCACCAATATCGTGAATCCTCGAAGTGCTGTTGTTCGTCGCGGGCAGTATGCACGAACACACGTAGGTCGAGGAGCCAGTATTGGAGCAAATGCAACCATCGTTTGCGGACATGATATTGGTCCGTTTGCCTTTATCGGAGCAGGGGCTGTGGTCACTAAGACCATTCCCGCATATGCACTTGTGGTAGGAAATCCGGCTCGGCATGTTGGGTGGATGAGCGAATACGGCCATCGACTTGAATTTGACGAAGCAGGCCGTGCTCAATGTGAAGAAAGTAAGGAGTGGTACACTCTAGAAAACGGGGTAGTCCAAAAGGAAGAAGTATAATGGTATTGATTGAACGGGAGAAAATCCGCTTTGCAGTTGTTGGTGCCGGACATATTGGCAAGCGCCATTGCACCATGATCATGCGTAATCCAGAGGCCGAATTGGTAGGGATTTCGGATGTGAAGGCTAGGGAAGAGCTTGGATTAGACGACTTTGAGGGAGTTCCTTACTATTCGTCTCTAGAGGATATGTTGGCGGCTGATTTGGATATTGATGTCGTCGTTATTGCCAGTCCAAACGGCCTGCACGCAGAACAGGCAATGAAGGTCCTTGATGCCAAGAAGCACGTGGTCATTGAAAAGCCAATGGCTCTTTCCAAGCAGGATGCAGAAAAAGTCATTTACAAGGCCTTACACGTTTCGCGACACGTCTTCGGAGTAATGCAAAACCGCTATTCTCCGCCAAGTGCTTGGATCAAAGAGATGATCGAAGAAGGCCGGCTAGGCGATATCTACATGGTTCAGGTAAACTGTTACTGGAACCGTGACGAACGTTACTACGGCCGAGATACCTGGCATGGTGACAAGAAGCTCGATGGTGGAACGCTTTTTACTCAATTCTCACACTTCGTGGACATCATGTATTGGCTCTTCGGAGATATTGAAAACATCCAGGGCCAATTTGCTGACTTCAACCATGCCGACCTGACAGATTTTGAAGACAGCGGAATGGTCCAGTTCGAGTTCGTCAATGGAGGAATGGGTTGTATCAACTACAGTACATCGGTTTGGAACCAAAACTTGGAGAGCTCCTTGACCGTGATCGGTGAAAAAGGAAGTGTGAAGATTGGCGGTCAATACATGAACGAGGTAGAAGTGTGTAATGTACAGGACTACGAGATGCCTGAATTACCGCCGGCCAACCCAGCCAATGACTACGGTGCCTATAAAGGTTCAGCGGCCAACCATGTCTACATTACTGAAAATGTCGTCGACACTTTGAAGGGCCGAACCAGCATCACGACTAACGCTCTGGAAGGACTCAAAGTAGTGGATATCATCGAGCGTATTTACGCGTCGATGAAGCGCTGAAACCACTTCTCCAAGAATAGTAGTTTATAGGTCTTTTTTGGGAAGAGCGCATCGTTTTTTCTGCGCAATGCCTGAATGGCGGAGGCATCCAAGAACCCTCTGCTCACCAGTGATGCAATGAGCTCAACCGCCGTTTCCTGCAACTCGTGCTCCAGCCAATAGCCCATCGGGAAACTAAAGCCCAGCTTGTTGATGCCTACGGCTTCAGGACTGACCCAAGGTCGGGCCGCGTCCTTGAGCACCACTTTTCGATCGTGACCAATAACCTTGTAGTCGGCGGGTATGCGCATGGCGAGGTCGACAAAGTCGTTATCCATGAAGGGATGGAGTCCAAAAACGCCGTGGTCTTTAAGAGATTGCCCCATCCGGTACATCTGCTCGTGCGGTGTGTTCGCCGTCATTAAATAAAGCATGACATCTACATCATCGCAAGGTGCGGTCGCTTCAGGATAGAGCTCCCGAATATGAGCAAAGGTGTCAAAGCCGCTCTTCGGCCAAATCAGACGTTTTTCCCGCTCCTTCATGACCACGAAATTGTGGGTATAGAAATCAATCATTTCGCGGGCTTCAAACATCTCTGAGAAGCTGTCCAGTTTTTTGATTTTCCCTTTGGGAATGCGTTTCCAAAGCGGCGCTCCCCAAAGGTATGTACGCCACATTCGGATGTACCGAAAGTAACCGAAACCGCCGAAAAGCTCGTCCGCTCCCATACCGGTGAGCACGTTCCGAAACCCAGCTTCGCGGGCCGCTTGTCCTGCGAAGTAGTAGGTGTTGAAGGTGCTGCCCGGTTGCTCAAAATTATCGATGACATCATCCCATTGAGACAGGATGTCTTCGGGCTTTCGATAAACCACTTGGTGCGGTACCCCGTGCATTTGTGCATTAATCCCCGCAATTCCGCTCTCGTCTGCCGCTTTAAAGCGTTCCCCTTCCAAGGTCAAGGTTACAGCTCGCAAATCTGGGGAATGCTTCTTCCCCAAAGCGGTGTAGAACGTGCTGTCGACTCCGCCGCTGAGCAAGGAACCCGCGTTTACCGTTCCTTCTATTTGGCGCCTTACGGCGCGATTCAAGCCTTCCTCGATGGCTTCGGCATATTCCTTTCGACTTGGACCACGATCTTTTTCACAATATGGAAGACGATGGAATGCTCTAGTGCTTAGTTGGCCCTGCTCCCACAACAGGTGATGACCCTTGGTAAGTGCATAGATACCTTCGAAGGAAGTATAGGGCTGCGGTGTACAAGGGAAACTCAAACCATGCCATAGAGAGGCATAGTGAGGTTTGGCCTCAACCAATCCGGAAGCGAGAATGCTTCGAATATTTGTACCGAAGATTAAGAGTTCTCCACGCTGCGTGTAGAACAGCGTTTCCTGTCCAAAGCGATCGTGCGAGAGGACCCATTGCTGGGGTTGAACACGAAGAACGCTTGAAAACTTCCCGTTCAAATCATCCGCAAAATTCCAGCTTTTTTGGGTCCAAAGACTCATTAAGTATTGAGCCTCTGAATCTCCCCGGACAAATCCATCGTCAAATACGCGGCCGTAGAAAAGCCCTTCAACGCCCGAAGCGTGGGCTTGCCAGCCTCGACTATTTGCGCGTTGTTCCGCGAAGTGTTGGAAATGGCGGTAGGCGATCAGTCCATTTACAGTGCCCTGAGCATCTTCAAGCTCAACGATACCATCCTCAGTATTCGAAGCGCGACTAAGAGCTCGGGACATGTTCTCGAGTTTTCCTTTCCAGGAAGGATCGAGTGCGCGGGTCGATAAAATGCCACAAATTCCGGCCATGAAGTCAAAAGTCGGCTTTTAATCCCAGAATCGGGCCGCGTCCATAATGTCTTGTCGTTGTTTACCTACAGTTACCCTTCCGCCTCGCGTAACGAGGAAGAGCTTTGGAAATGGACGGGAGCAGTGGTGACTCCA
The DNA here is from genome assembly GCA_965661605.1 of Flavobacteriales bacterium. Classification (GTDB taxonomy): domain Bacteria; phylum Bacteroidota; class Bacteroidia; order Flavobacteriales; family ECT2AJA-044; genus ECT2AJA-044. The sequence goes on from CBFIEH010000014.1 coordinate 24,042, forward strand.
CAAGCTGTAGCTGTTTGCTCCCGTATCTGCTATGACCACCCAATCACCTTTCTCCGCTTGAGGTAACTCAATTCCCTTTCCGTAGAAATCGCCACCGAAACAGAGTGGTCCGCCCAAGTCTGTGGTGATTTTAGGGCCTCTTTTTAGGTTCCCCTGCTCATTCAAGACGAAGAACTGATGGGGCCATTTATCTCGGTTATAGGATTCCCGGACAAAGGTGTCGGCTCCCAAATGAGTAATAAGCACTTGATGATCTTCAAAGGTCTTGACGCCTTCTACGCGAGCAAGAGAAAATCCGGCGTGGGCGTGGTAGTAACGGCCAAATTCGGTGATGACTTCAAAACTGCCTTCCCAAAGTTCAGGACATTTTTCCCGAAGCATGGAACCGTATTTTTCGATTTCATGAGAATTCTCATCACCGTAGTCCACAGGAAAACCTCCACCGATATCGATCCAGTCGAGCCGACGGCCAGTGTGACTTTGAATGTCTTTCATCAAATCCAAGATGACTCGAATACCTTCAACCATCTTCTCGTAATCCGCTGATTGTGAGCTGGTATGAACGTGCAGTCCCGTGAGAATAGGGTGCTGTAAAAAAGCGGCCAGAATTGCGTCCCGCTGTTTGATGGAGGTGCCAAACTTGGAGTATTGACCGCCCACGCTCATGCTGGCATCAGCGCTACTACCTACGAGGGGATTAACGCGAAGGCCAATCCGGGCACGGATTCGTGTGGGAAGATCATTGAGCTCCTCAAGATCATCGAGGTTGATAGTCACCCTTGGATTGTCGGCGACATCTTCCAGCTCTTCAGGAGTTTTAGCAGGTGAGTCGTATACGATATGGCCAAATCCGGGTATGCGACGTGCTTGGTGATACTCACCTAGACTGGCCACCTCAGCCTGCAAGCCTGCCGCATAGCAAGACCGAAGAACGGCTGTTACGGGATTGGATTTAACGGCAACCGCGTGTCGTGTTTTCGACGGAAAAGCACGTTGGACCCGCTGTACTCGATCCTGAAGAATTCGTGTATCGTAAAAGAATAGGGCAGTGTCCTCCGGATCTACCCGGTCACGGAGCACTCTTTGAAACAGCTGCTCGTAGTCCGATGCAGCGTGCCGTTTCAATAGCGACCTTCTTTAATGAAATGCTCAATGGTCTGAACCAAGGCGGTATCCTCGCTTAGATTCATTTCGCTATCCAGAAGTTGGCGCACATTATGGGACCCAATAGCGAAACGAATGAAGCTGTTGTCACCGTATGCGACAGGCTGTCCAATGATGAGTTTTCGGTATTGAGGAAGAAGCGGAGATTGTTCAGTGACAATAGCCTTGTGCAAGGTCTGCAACTGATCGTGTGACAAGTATGTTCCATCCACTTTAACTCGGAAGCTGATGATGGAGCTGTTGGTCTTCTCTTGATCACGCATGAGATCAAAATAAGGAGAAGCGTTCAATAGCTCTGTGATGTGCTGATTCCAGCGGCTAATCGTCAAGTTCGCGGCACTTTCCTTGTACTCACTCAATAAGTTCATTTCGACGATGGCGCATTCCCAACGAAGCAGGAGTCCGTAGTTTTTGTAATCGGCGAATTGATCACGCAGGGCTTTTAGTTCTGTAGGGAAGTCATACTTGGTGTAGACTTTTTCAAATCCCCAAGTTTTTGGCTCAGCTCGCTCCAACTTCTCGTTGATGGTGTCAGATACCAGTAGGGCCCCGCAGAAAGGAGGAGACTGATAGAACTTGGATCCCGTGATCATCACGATGCAGTTCAACTTCAGGAGCTTTTGAAGAAGCTCTCTGCTGGTTCTAAGCTGGCAAAGATCAACGACCCACAATACATCTTCAGAACATTCCTCGATGATGCTGATGTTGTCCTCGATTCCGGATTTTGAACCAATCACCAGGTTGCCAATGATCGTGTATTCATCCTTGTACTGACGAATGGTGTCTTTAATGGCCTCGTGGTGATCCAAGATTACTCCGTGTTCGTCACGGGCATTGAAGCTCTTGTACTCCACTGTGAGTTCAGGATTGACAGGAGTTCCCTTGGTAACGGCCGGCAGCAATTGGTTCTTTTCAGAGAAGAACAATCCTTGGTTGGCCATTGCGGACCCTGAACCCAGTTCTTCTGGACAAGTCACCAAGCTCATGATGGGCTTGTCCGAACTGATCAATTTGCTGAAAAGTAAGGGGTAGTAGCACAAATCACTTCCAGAAGGAGCAAAGAAAATGTGGTAGTTCAGGTCCACATTATTCAAAAGACGCTTCAGGTTTTTTACTTGCTCTGTACGGACCTCTTCGAAACTGATGCTTCCGTTTTGAAATCCGTCGAACAAATAGCTCACGCGTTCATGCGCCTCGTCTGTGAATACAGAGCAGGTGCAAGTTCCGCGATTAAATACGTCTTTATTGTCGCAAGGGTTGATGTGGTACTTGTTCAACCCTTTGTGAATCAGTTCGATTCGCTCGTCTCCTCCGCTCGTAATGGTCTTTTCCAGACTCTCGAGCCCCGTGTCGATCTGTGTGCTTTGCATGGCTGGCCTTTGCAAGGACAAAAGTAGTTCATTCTGACTTAAGAAGCTAATAGACTACCTTAGTCCACTGGAGCGTTTCCCATAAATTAGTACGCTGTACCATGCCGAAACCGATATTTTTAGAAGACTGGTGGATAAAAGCCTTATTGGGCGAGGCTTTGCGTGAAGTTCTTTGGGAAAAAGGAGGTGTTCAGGCCTACTGGCCGATGGAATCCCGTTCCAAATTCGGATTGAAGATTTTGAATACCCCGGATCTTGCTCCATACTTGGGGCCGTGGTTTGATTTTCCGAAGGATGTAGGAATGGCCAAACGCGAGACGTATCTAAAAGAAGGTGTAGAAGCCTTGATGCAGCAATTGCCCGATCACGATGTGCTTTTGGCACGAATTCACCCGGATTTCGAATACTTTTTGCCCTTCGTCTGGCAGGGCTGTCAATTGAGCCCGCGAGTAACCTATCGATTACCGGCTGATCTGGACCTGGACCACGTGACTCATGGTATGCGGTCTAATGTGAAACGGAATTTGAAGAAAGCAGGGTCCATCGTTGAGACTCGTGAAGGGAATTCAGTCGATCCACTTTGGGAATTAAGCCTGAAGACATTTGAACGCCAAGAAGAGAAGCCTCATTTCCACCGTGAGGATCTGCATCGAATTTATGAAGCCTGTATTCATCGCAATTCAGTCAAGTTGATTGAAGCGGTTGATGAAAAGGGAAGTCTGCACAGCACTGCCATGTTCCTAAAGGACGCAGAGCGCGTATATTATTACAAAGGGGGTTCAGATCCGGAATTGCGCGAAAGCGAGGCTTTTAGTGCTGTGCTTTGGGAGGGGATCAAGTGGTCCCGGGAATTGGGACTGGAGTTTGATTTCGAAGGAAGTATGATTGAACCCGTTGAGCGATTCTTCCGGTCTTGGGGTGCTCGGCGAACTGTGTACTATGAATTGCGCCGCTTCCGAAACAGCAAGGTAAAAGGACTGTACTTCCTGAAGAATCCCGATCGCTTCTAGAACTACTTGGCTCGGACCCGAGTAGTGGTTCTACCGAGCAAAGAGAAGCCCATGTAACCTCTCAATTTAAGGGTGTTCTTATCGTCAATCAAGGGTGTTTTACCATCTTCTTCGAAGGGGTCGCTCAACTAGATAATCTGGCCTATGTAGGAGCCATCTTTTTTGGTGATTTCGACTTTGGAGTCGTTATCTGCGGTAAACCAGGTGCCGAGAATGTCGTCTGCTTGTTGGGCCAAGGCGGGTATCGCGCCGTAGGCGCAAATCAACAGGACCAGGAGTAATTTTCTCATGATTCGTCTTTGTTTTGCCGGGAGATCCGTACGTGTTGCAACTCGATTTCGTGACTCGATGTTTTACGGGCATGGACGATGCTCGCGTTGAGTTCAAAGCCGAGGAGTAAGACGATGGAGTTGAGGTAGATCCAAAGCAGAATGATGATGAGGGTTCCAATGGACCCGTAGATTTGATTGTAGCTGGCAAAGCCGTTGACGTAGGCCGCAAATCCGAATGAAGTTAGCCAGAGCAGAAGGGTGGTTAGAATGGCACCAGGGGAGAAGAATCGCTGTTCCTTGCGGTTGGCTGGACCGTAGTAATACAACAAGGTCACGCTGAAGAAAATGAGGGCGATGACCACGATGAATTGGGCGAAGCCCAAAAGTTGACTTTCAAATCGAGAAACGATTTCGAGGACTTCCAGCCGGTTGATGATGGTTTCGCTGAAGATCACAAGGGTAACCGAAGTGATGAACAGTACGGAAAGAACTACGGTCAATGCAATCGACGCCCGGAGCTGACTGAAGAAGGTGCGGATTTCGATACTGTGGAAGGTTGCGTTGAAGGAGGTTAAAATGGCATTTACCCCGTTGTTGGCGAAGAATAGAGCCAAGACGAAACCGAGTGAAAGAAGGCCTCCTCTTCGGATTTGAATGATGTCTGTAAGGGTCTTGTCAATGGCCACCCAAGTGTTCGGGGGGACCACTTGCTCGAGGAGTTCAATGAGTTCGAGCTGAAAGTTGTCAATGGGGATGTAGGCAATGATGGTCAGCAAGAAGATCGTGAAGGGAAAAATGGCCAAAAAGAAGCTGAAGCTAATGCTGGCAGCCCGGGTAGTCAGGTATCCTTCGATGAGCCCTGTCGCAAAAAATTTCAGGACCTGGTAGAGGTCAACACCACCGAACCCAGGGACGTAGATCCGCTGCATCAATCGGCGCAGGGCCATCATGGGTGAGGAATACCACAATTGACGAAGTAGGCGATCGATCATTCGACGGCTTTTAAACTCATGTCGAGGTTGTGCACACTGTGGGTCAAAGCCCCGACGCTGATGAAGTCAACGCCGCATTCGGCGTATTCGCGAATGGTCTCGTGTGTGATGCCTCCACTGGATTCTGTTTCGCAGGTGTCCCCAATGAGGGCTACCGCTTCACGGGTGTCCGCGTAGGTGAAATTGTCGAGCATGATGCGGTCCACGCCTCCAGCATCTAGAATGGCCTTCACTTCCTCCAAGTCTCGGGCTTCGACCTCAATTTTGAGGGCTTTGCCTTTTTCGGCCAAATATGCCTTGGTCTTGGCGATCGCAGGAGCGATTCCGCCTGCAAAATCCAGGTGATTGTCTTTGAGCATGACCATGTCGTAAAGGCCGTGCCGGTGATTCTCTCCGCCGCCGACCACAACGCTGTACTTTTCGAGCAAGCGCAATCCTGGCGTCGTCTTTCGCGTATCCAAAACACGGGTGGCAAGACCTTGAAGGAGGTCTTGGTAGCTCCTAGTTTTCGTAGCCACCGCACTCATTCGCTGAAGTAGGTTCAGGGTCAATCGCTCCCCCGTCAAAAGGGCCTGAGAAGGTCCGGTGACCTTAAAGGCCACGTCGCCGGGTTGTATGCGATCACCGTCTTTGAGGAAGTAGGCCACTTCGCAGCGGGGATCGACCCTTTGAAAGATCAGTTCGGCAAGGGGCAGTCCAGCAATGACTCCTTCCTGCTTACACAGAAGCTGTGCGGTGCCGGTGGCTTCCGCAGGTATGCACGCGAGGGTGCTGTGGTCGCCGTCTCCAACATCCTCCCGTAGGGAGAGGTCTATGAATTCCAGTAGTTCGTCGCGGTGGTCCTCGAGCGCTATCATTTGTGCTACCTTTGAATGCAAAGTACGGAAGAATTACCGAATGAAATGGGTGCTTTTACAAGTAGGGAAAACCGACGCGGGCTGGCTTCGTGAAGGTGTGCAGCAGTATGAAAAGCGACTGCCGCATTACCTGCCGTTTGAGGTGATTACGATACCCGACGTCAAGCGTGTGCGGGATGAAAAGAATCAGAAGGAGCAGGAGGGACGTGCGATTCTGGATAAGCTGGAACCCGCTGATTTTATGGTGTTGTTGGATGAACGTGGAAAATCCTGGACCTCCCGTCAGCTCGCGGAATTCGTTCAGCGCAAAATGAACGAAAGCACGAAGCGTCTGGTTTTTGTCATTGGTGGCCCATATGGATTCTCGCCGGATGTGTATCAGCGGGCGAACATGAAATTGTCCTTGAGTGCAATGACCTTTTCCCACCAAATGGTTCGACTCTTTGCTGTAGAGCAGATGTATCGGGCCATGACCATTTTAAGAAACGAACCCTACCACCATGATTAGAGGATGGTTTAAGAAGAAGGAAACTAAGGGCCCAAAAGTGGCACTGAAGGCTCCTGGGATTGATGAGCCCATGGAGCTGGTTTTTGCCACAAACAACCTCAACAAGCTCAAAGAAGTGCAGGCCATGGTGCCTCAGCACATTAAGCTGTTATCGCTCAAGGATATTGGATGTGAAGAAGATATTCCCGAAACGCAACCGACCATTGAGGGCAACGCCCTGCAAAAGGCTCGGTACATACAAGAACATTATGGGCGTGACTGCTTTGCGGACGACACGGGCCTAGAGGTTACCGCTCTGGACGGTCGCCCTGGAGTATACAGTGCTCGATATGCGGGCCCAGAGCGCGATGATCGCGAAAATATGTTCAAAGTTCTGCACGAGCTGGAAAACGAAGCGGATCGAAGTGCCCGATTCAAGACCGTTATAGCGCTTATTGTGGACGGCCATGAGAAAAGCTTTGAGGGCCTGGCCAATGGCCACATCACCGAAAAACCATCAGGGGATGGAGGCTTTGGTTACGATCCCATTTTCGTTTTCAACGGGGATACACGGACTTTCGCTGAAATCTCGCAGGACGAAAAGAACGCCATCAGCCACCGCGCCCGAGCGACCGAAAAACTCGTTCAGTTTCTAAATAAGTTCTATTAGAGCTTGATAATGACTTGAGCTCCTTCCGAACTGCGCAATACGTACTTGCCCGTGGATAGATCGCTTAAATCCAAACGGTCAATAGGCGTACTCCATTGACGCAAAACGCGGCCTTGCAAATCCATGAGAACACCATCGTCGAGCGCTTGAGAGAAACGGACCTGACCCCAAGCTGGGTTTGGGAAAACGGACCAATTGGCCACCTCTTCCTCGTCCAGACTCACGGCAGGATTTTGAAGGTTCAAATCCCACAATCCCCGCGCATGTGTTCCCCAGCGCACAACATCTAGGGCGTCGATGTATTCCACACTCCAGCAGTTCACATCTGGCATGCCCATAGCCGTTAGGTCATACCATTGGTTATCTCCGCTGACGTATACAAATGGTCCAACCTCGGTGGCTGCAAAAAGCAGGGAATCGGTGGGATCTCCTGTGATTTCATGAACCAGAGTCGGCGGCAGTCCATTGGTCATGGACGTAAACCCGGAACCGTGATTCGTAGACTTGTAAATCGCCGGATTGCTGTATCCGCTTCCCCCGATGTAAACCGTCCCCAATTGATCCGGCGAAGGATAAATGTACATACCGTAGAAGTAGTGAGTGCCAGGCGCGTTTTGGATCAGAGTGGAAGTCCAAGTCGATCCAGCGTCTGAAGAATGGAAGAAACGACCATTTTCGGTGAGCACATACCAGTGGTTGTTGTCAATAGGGCTGTAGGCCATAGCCGTTACATCTCCAGCACCTCCCTGATTGAAATTGTAGGGCATCTGCGTGGGCGTGATGTCCCCGCTGTGCGTCAATTTGATCATGTGTGATCCACCTCCACCGTTGAGGTTTCCGGCTAGGTAAGCCACATACCCATCATTTGGGTCGGCCATCAAGGGTGGAAGCCAAAACTGATTGGCCCCATTGAAGTCCCAACTTACGCTTTGAGCCCATCCGTAAGGCGCATCGGTCCAGTGCATGGCAAAGCCCGGATAATTCATCCAAACGCTATATCCACCGTCAGAACTGACGAGCCAGCCGTAATCGCCTGAAATTTCTTGGTTGAAGGAAAGCACTCCTCCGTTGTCCTGCATGACGCGCTGATACCCTTGATCCTGCGTACCGACGTAGATGGCCCCGGGTTCAAAGGTAGAGCTCAGGTGATCGTAAATGCGCGACACGTTTAGGTTCTGCAAACCTAAATTGCTCACAGTCAGACCGTCGTTTACGGATTTATATAAGGAGGCGTCGGTACAAATAATGAGCTCCTCGTTGCCGTTGTCGTCCCAGAAGGAGAAAATACCAGGTATGTCCGCGTGTAACTTGGTGGCTTCCAAGCCGTAGTACTCCCACCAGTTGTTCACTTTGAAGAAAGTCTGTCCCTGGCTTAAAGAACGCCAGCATTCAACGCCGCCGAAGAAGATATGGTCTTTGTTGTCGACAGAACATTCAAAGCTATTTCTGCGGAATGGACCCCCGTTTGTAGTACCCGTGAAGGTCCAATTAACCCCTTTGTTATTGCTCCGAAAAATGTCTCCTCCCGCATAGGCATAGAGGACATCTGACTCATGAGTGTCCGAAGCATACCCCGTAAGGATCATGTTCCCATTGGCCCCCGGAATGGTGCCCTGAAAATAGCGCGCGGTATCTCCAATGAGCTCGTAGATGGAATCTTTAACCACTAAGAAGGCGGCTTCCTCATAGCGATGACTCCACATATCAATTTCCCCACCGGTGCCGAAGTTGCTCTCCGGAAACTCAAAGAGCATATGAAAACTAGTCCCGTGATCCGTGCTGCGATAGATCGTATTGGTCCACGGCCAGACCCATTCGGTCGACAGCAAGTACATGGTCTGGACTGAATCGTTCAGAATGATGACATCCCGCACGCTCCGATCGTTGTTCGGAAATCCAGTCGCAGTATCCCATGTGAGTCCTAAATCATCACTGTAATAGAAATAATCGCCACTGGTGCCTGAAAGGAGACGCTGACCTCCGTTGTGGTCAATTAAACGAAGAAAGAGACCATTCTCCATTCGGAATTGCTCGTTCACCGGTTGCCAAGCAGAGCCGTCCTCAGGGCCGCTGTAGAGAATACCTCCAGCAGTCTGAGCATAAAGCAGATCGTTGATGGTGTCCCATTCGACAGTCATGATTCGACCGCTGTTGAAGTCACAACCGCGTTCCTCAAACTGACCAATTACCTTTCCTCCAGCGAGGGAGTCCAGAGTATTCCTAAAGCCGAGTCGCTGTTGACGCTCAAATCGATATTGGTGCTCCACGCGCTCTGGATTTACACCAGGAGCGGCCTTTTTCATGCCTTTAAGCCAAGCCTCCTTTTGGCGATGACGCTCTTCCTCGCTGGTGCTGTCCTGCACTACAATGGTTCCCTTTGGAGCGGGAGTATCGGAGTCGAAGGATGGTTGGTTCAGCCAGGTGGCAAGCGCGGGCACGAGTAGCAAGCCCGCAAACCATACGATCGATTTCTTCATATCAACTGGGGTCGTTTAGAATTCGTTTTAACTGATCTCCGAAGAACGTACGTAAATCAAGTCCAAATTGTTGAGCCTGTTGCGGAACAATACTCGCTTCGCTAAGGCCTGGAACAGTGTTGACTTCGATGAGGTGGGGTACATCATTCCGCACGATATAATCCATCCGGCACACACCTTTGAGACGCAGGAGTTGGTATATGCGTTGGCTGGTTTCTTGAATGTCTTTTTGCGCCTGCGGCGCGATGTCTGCCGGCGTCACTTCTCGACTCTCGCCTTTGTATTTGGCTTCGTAGTCGAAAAATTCATTATCGCTGATGATTTCCGTCACAGGCAAAGCCGTCACCTCGGACCGATGCTCAAAGACCCCACAGGTCAATTCACGCCCGTCCAAAAATTCTTCGACAATGACCAAGTCGTCAAATCTCCGCGCATGTGCCACGGCCGCCTCAAAATCTTCCGCACTTTTCACCTTACTCACCCCATAACTCGATCCCGCCTTGCTGGGCTTCACAAATAACGGAAGTCCCAATTCCTGAATGAGGCCTTGAGGGTCAGCTGATTCGTTTGCGCTGATCAATACAGATCGTCCCACATTGATGCCGTATTGGCGCAGCAGTTGATTGCAGACACCTTTTTCAAAAGTCAAGGCCGCTTCAAAAGCGCCACAGGTGTTGTAGGGAATGCCGATGAGGTCAAAGTAGGCGGTAAGCTTTCCATCCTCCCCAGGCGTACCGTGAATGGCGTTGAAAATGGCGTCGAATTTTATCGTGCCGTGAGGCACAGAAACAGAAAAGTCTGCGCGATTGACCGGCGTGCGGGTTCCGTCAGGAGCCACGTGACTCCAACCTTCCGGCGCAATATCGATCAGATGCACCTCGAACTCATCTGGATTGAGGTGCGTCACCACGACAGAGGCACTTTTTAAAGAAATTTCGCGTTCGCTGGAATAGCCACCGGCGACGACAGCAATGACGGACTTTGCAATCATAGGGCCTTAAAGGTACTGCACATTTTGAAACGGAGCCAGAGGCAAAATCTTATCTTTGCGCCGACTTTAGGGGTATGGGAGACATCATAGAATTCTTACGGAGCAAGTTGTTCTGGCGTAACGTCATCGTCTACGGGATCATCCTCGTGGTCGGATTCTTCGGTTTAACTTGGTGGCTGAGCAGCTACACACAGCACGGAGAAACGGTCCTGGTCCCGGATTTGAGAAGCTTTACCCTAGCAGAAGCAGGTTTGGAATTAGAGCCTATTGACTTGGGCTACGCAGTGATTGATTCCGCCGAATTCAACCCAGAATATCCACGTGGGGCTGTTGTGGGGCAGATCCCTGGACCTGGAAATGCGGTGAAAAGAGGCCGTACCATATTCTTGACGGTCAATCCGCGCAATGTGCAAAAAGTGATTCTTCCGAATTTGATCGACCGGTCCAAACGGCAAGCCATTTCCTATCTCGAGACCTACGGGTTTGAAGTAGGTGAATTGACCTTTGTACCCGATATGGCGCGCGATGTTGTCGTTGGGGTGGAGTACAAGGGTGAAAAGGTTGAGGCCGGAGTTCCACTACCCAAGAGAGCGGTGATTGACTTGATCCTTGGAAATGGACTGAGCGACGAAAAAATTTCGGTTCCTTGGATCCCCGGATTGACACTAGCGGAGGCTGAGGATCGACTGAAAGAATTGAGCCTGAATGTAGGTGCACTGAGCTATGACGAGACCGTGGAAGATTCTGCGGCTGCTCGTATATATCGCCAGTACCCTGACCCAAACCCCCGCCCTGTGATTCGATTGGGAATGTCGGTTGATCTTTGGCTCACTGAGGACAGTACGAAAATCCCCTTGGATACGTTATTCATCACAGAACCCGATACGCTTCAGAATGAATTGGTGCAGTAAGGCCCTTGCGGCGATGATGATTTTGGCTCTTCCGAGTGCACACGCTCAGGAGCTTTTGGCGCCGCTGGCGACGAATCCGGTAATAGAGGCCTATGCCGAGCGTGTTGGGAGTATGTCGGCTCGATCGGCAGCCGTTTCGGATACCTTGTCTTTGCCCTTTTACGATGATTTTAGTGATCCACTTCCCGTACCTAGCCAAGACCGCTGGTTGGATTTTTACACCTATGTGAATCTGGATATGCCCGTAGCTCCTCCGAGTTTTGGTGTGGCCACTTTCGATGGTCTCAATCAATACGGTCAGGCATACAACATTGCGAATGCCTCGTCTTATGGTGTGGCGGACTATCTAACCTCTGCACCTTTGGATTTGAATTACCTGCCCGGTGATTCGGTTTACCTGAGCTTTTACTACCAAATGACCGGTTTGGGTAATCCACCTGAGGAAGAAGATTCCTTGGTTTTGGAGTTCAATTCTCCGGTGGACACCTTGGAATGGATCTACATCTGGTCTACCCCAGGTGATTTGTCAGATACTACCTTCCGTTCTGTTTATATCCCCATCACAGATACGCTGTGGTTGCAACGCGGTTTTCAATTCCGCTTCAAGAACTACGCAACGTTGAGTGGGAACTTGGACCATTGGCACGTGGACTACGTGATTGTCAACGATGGTCGTTCGCGCTTGGATACCGCCATCGACGATATTTGTATCTCGGAGCGCCCACCCTCTATTTTGAAGGATTATTACTCCGTTCCTTGGCCTCATTTCAGTTCACTGAATGATCCGTACAAGGACAACAATGTGGTGTACTTCTGGAACCGGGCATCGGGGATTCGGAATGTGAATTTCGGTTACCGATTGTACCAAGATGATCAGAACGTTTTCAATTCAAACGTACTCTTTAAGAACTCAAATCCGTTTGCGTACGATTCGGTCAACTATATCTACTTGACCAATCTAGAAGACAACATCACGACCAACAACAACGACAGTTCAGAAGTCGTTTTGAAGTACTTCATCCAATCCGTGCCGGACGTTCGACCTGAGAACGACACGCTGACCTTCCGACAAAACTTTTACAACTACTACGCCTACGACGATGGGACTGCGGAGCGGGGTTATGCCCTGAACGATTTGAGCGCTAAAATGGCGTATTACATCGATCCCTTGGTCTCCGATTCACTGCGCGGCTTATTGCTGTATTTCCCGCCGACCTTGGTGGATGCGACGGAAAACGGATTCCGCATTGGAATTTGGACGATTGATACCCAAACGGGTGGACCTTCAACGCTTTTGTACAAAACCGATAGCGTATACGAGCCGCGCTACACTGGAACGAATTACTACGCGCGTTACTTGCTGGATGTACCTCAGTGGATCGATCAGCCGGTGTACATTGGGATTGAGCAGGTGTTGAGCAACGAAATGTACGTGGGCTTTGACCGCAATCACGACAACTCCGATAAGATGTACTACTTCGTGTCGGGAATTTGGCTCCCTAGTGAATTGAAGGGTTCACTCATGATGCGCCCCATGTTTGGAAAGACGGTGAGTAGTGATTTGTCCTTGAATGAATCGGACCGTGAGGCGTTCCAAGTCTTCCCGAACCCTGCATGGGAAGTGATCCGATGGAATGGGGAAGAGGAAGGCGCATGGCGCATTGTGGATATTCAAGGTATAGAGGTCGCATCGGGCCGAGGAACGACGGCCCCCATCCAACATTTAGCGCCAGGAACTTATATCCTATTCACCGATGGCGTTCGACCTAAGCATGCGCGCTTTATCAAGGCTGGACTATGAGCGATCAGGAATTAGAGGAAAATGAGGAGCTCTTTGAGCACCATCGATTTGTGGCTGAATCCGGACAAAAGCCGCTCCGGGTAGATAAATTTCTGAACAACTTCATCGAGAATATTTCGCGGAATAAGATTCAAACGGCTGCAGAGGCTGGGAATATTCACGTGAACGGGACGGCGGTCAAATCCAATTACAAGGTAAAGCCCGGCGATGTCGTTCAGGTTGTGATGAGTACACCTCCGCGGGAGATTGAGCTCATTCCTGAGGATATTCCACTGGACATCGTCTACGAAGACGAGGACCTGGTAGTGCTCAATAAAAATGCGGGTTTGGTGGTGCATCCCGGACATGGGAACTATACCGGAACCCTGGTTAATGCGCTTATCTATCACTTTGAGAACCTACCTGTCCGAAATGAATCGGACCGTCCAGGGCTCGTTCACCGCTTGGATAAGTTGACCTCTGGGTTAATGGTGGTCGCCAAGAATGAGCACGCGATGGCTCATTTAAGTAAGCAGTTTTTCGATCGGACCATCGAGCGCCGTTATTTGGCCTTGGTCTGGGGCGACTTTAAGGAAGAGTCTGGAACGATTACCGGAAACATCGGTCGCAGCTTGAAGAATCGAAAGGTTCAGACCGTTTTCCCGGACGGAGAGCTGGGGAAGCACGCCGTGACCCATTGGGAAATTGTAGAGCGCCTCGGTTACGTGACCCTCATTCGATGTAAACTGGAAACAGGCCGGACCCACCAGATTCGCGTGCATCTTTCACACGAAGGACACCCACTCTTTGGGGATTTTGAATACGGTGGAGATAAGATATTGAAGGGAACCACTTTTACGAAGTACAAGCAGTTCGTTCAGAATTGCTTCAAGATTCTTCCGCGTCAGGCTCTTCATGCCAAAACGCTGGCCTTTGAGCATCCACGCACAGGCGAGTGGCTCTCCTTTGAAAGTGAATTGGCCGACGACCTTGTCGAGGTTATTGAGAAGTGGCGGAACTACGCCAAGCACTCCAAAGATTAATTGGACAAGGCTTGCTCTCGCACGTCCTCAACGTCATATTCCAAGTAGTCCTTAATGTGGTTGTACACCGTATCGCGTTCGATTGGATGGCGTCCTGCATCCTTAATTAGGCTGACCAATTGGCCGGTAGTCATCGCCGGCGTTTGCTCCTCGGCGCCTGCCATGGAGTAAATCTTGGTGCTGTCATCGATGGTTCCGTCAATGTCGTTGACACCAAAACCAAGGGTGAGCTGTGCGGTTTTACGGCCGATCATGGGCCAGTAGGCCTTGACATGGGGGAAGTTGTCCATATAGATGCGCCCTACGGCGTACATCTTCAGGTCTTCAATCATGGTCACTTCAGGGACATCGCTCATCTGATTGTCTCCGTTGCGGAACTTGAGTGGGATGAAGGTGTTGAATCCGCCGGTGCGATCCTGCAGTTCGCGTAAGCGGTTCATGTGGTCCACGCGATGCTCGAATTTTTCAATATGCCCATAGAGTAGGGTTGCATTCGAGGGCATACCCAATTTGTGAGCGGTTTCGTGGATCTCCAACCATTGCGCGCTGCTGCACTTGTCTGCACAAATGATGTTGCGAATTTCTTCGTCAAAAATCTCTGCTCCTCCCCCCGGCAAGCTGTCTTGTCCGTGTTCTTTTAGAATGCGCAGGCCTTCTTCATAGCTCACCTTGGCCTTGCGGCACATGTACTCCAATTCAACGGCGGTAAAGGCCTTGACGTGGATGTCGGGCCGAATTTCCTTCACTTTTTGAATCAGGGAAGCAAAGTAGTGCAGACCCATTTTTGGATGTACCCCTCCGACGATGTGCACCTCGGTGATGGGCTGACCGTCGTACGAACGCACTTTTTCCAGAATTTCTTCTTCGCTCATTTCCCAGCCTTCGCTTTTGTGCTTCAGCAAGCGGCTGTACGCGCAGAACTTGCAGTCGAACACGCAGATATTTGTTGGCTCTACGTGGAAATTCCGATTGAAGTAGGTGTAGTTTCCGTGGCGCTCCTCTCGAATGAAGTTGGCCAAAGCACCCAAGTAGCCCAAGTCACCTTTTTCGAAAAGGAGTACACCTTCGTCAAAGGTGATACGCTCTTTGGACTTCACCTTTTCGGCGATTGTTTTCAAATCAGAATCTAGTGGGGCGCTGAGGATGGCCTCAATATTTGCGGGCTGTTTCATATCCGTGGAAATGTGACCACAAAGGTACGAAGCCTTTGTCGTTTTGAATAAAACAAAGCCAACCCACCTTTCGTTTATTCATTGCGTAAGTTTGTAGTATGAAGAGGTATTTGTTGTTTTTTGGTCTTTTGGGATTGGTTTGGGCATGTGATCCAGACGAGCCTGATGAGCCGAATCCTGGTCCGGAGGAAAATCCGGACTATGTCTTCAATACACCTTCTTATTTTCCTCCACTTAACCAACCCTCTGATAACATCGCTACTGAGCGAGGGGTCGAATTAGGCCGCTATCTTTTCTTTGAAACTCAATTGAGCGCGGATAACTCCATGAGTTGCGCCAATTGTCACCTTCAGTCATCAGGGTTTTCGGATCCGAACGCCACCTCCGTTGGTATTGATGGGATTGCTGGAACCCGGAACGCCATGGCCATCATCAATTTGGCTTATCGTGTCAATGGACTCTTTTGGGATGGTCGGGCACCTACTTTGGAAATTCAAGCTGAGGAGCCTATTCCCAATCCGATTGAGATGCACCAAGAGTGGCCCGATGCTCTGGATAAGCTCCGAAATGACGCTATTTATCCGCCCATTTTTGAAGATGCCTTTGGAGATACCGCCATCACCGTGGATCGCGTGACTAAGGCTATTGCTCAGTTTGAACGCACCCTCATCAGCGGGAATAGCAAGTTCGACAAGTTCTTGCGCGGTGAGGTCCAACTCACTCCTGAAGAAATTCGCGGTTTTGACACTTTTGAAAACGAGACTTCAGATTGTTTTCACTGCCACGGGGCATATGCGACGGCGTTCCAGTTTACGGATAACGCTTTCCACAACAACGGATTGGACAGTATTTGGCCACCGGCGGATAAGGGTCGATTTGATATTACGGCCAACCCTGCCGACATGGGATTATTCATGACGCCGACCTTGCGCAACATTGAACTCACAGGTCCATATATGCATGACGGGCGTTTCGAAACACTGGAAGAAGTGATAGAATTTTACAATATGGGAGGACATCCTTCACCTACCATTGATCCGAATATGAAGGCGGCTGGCGTTGGGCGAAACTGGACTCCACAACAGAAAGCAGATTTGATTGCCTTCTTGAAAACGCTGACTGATTCAGACTTTATCGATAATCCGGACCACAGCAACCCGCACGAATAATTGCGTTTCCCTTTTTTTGGCATGACCTTTGGTTTATTATCATCAGAAACTAAATCATTGTACTGCCATGAAACGTATTGTATCCTATAGCATTATCGGGGCGGTGTTACTAAGCGCCGCTTCATTGACCTCCTGTAAGAGTAAAAAACTTGAAGCGCCTAAAGGCGAAGTAGAAATCGCGGTTCCATGTAGTGGAGAGGATTTCTGGTCTGCTGAGGGAGTTTTCCGTGCCAACGCAGTAGGTGAATCCAAAGATCAGATGGTCTCCAAGAAGAAAGCGATGAGCAATGCTCGTGCGGACTTGGCCAGCTCGATCAACACGACCATCAAAGGAACTATTGACAACTACGTCAACTCCCGCGAATTCAACAACCAAGAAGACGTTGAAGAACGTTTTGAAGGATTGACTCGCGAAGTGATCAACCAAGAGCTCGCCGGTGTTCAGACTATCTGTGAGAAGATGTTCACTACTGAAGACGGTACGTATAAGACCTATATCGCCATTGAAATGACCGGTGAAAGCCTCTTGGCGGCGATGAACGCCACTCTAAGTCAAGACGAGCGCTTGCGTATCGACTACGACTACGAGAAGTTCAAAGAGGAATTCAACAAGGAAATGGATAAGCTTGAAGGAGGCAACTAATCATACCGCTGTTGCTTAAAAAGCAAAAGCCTCCTTAAATTCTGTCAACTCCTGATGGAGCTCCTTTTCAGGCCAGGGTATCGAACGGCTCAGCTTTACGGGCAATTCGATACTCTGGTTTTTCATTTTCATCACATGCGTCACGTTCATCATTTCCATCTCGTGATAGACAGCTTGAATAGCGTCGGCTACGTCCAGAATGCTCAGGTTGTGTTGGCCTAGGTTGTACGTCCCCGAAGGTGCCCTCCCTTCAGGAAGACGCGCAAGTACGTGAACGGCTTTATCGATGTGTATAAAACTTCTATTCTGTTCACCCGATCCGTGGATAGTGATCTTGCCGTTTAAGTAGGTTCAATATTAGCCGGATTATTGGCCTAGGCTTGAGTTATCGGAAACCGTTCGACCTCTGGGGTGATAAGATCCATAGCGTATGCAGAGATAGCTATTGAACGTCAAAATTCATCGGGTTGGTCTAACGCGATCGACCCACAACGGAAGGACTTCATAAGTCAACCAGTCAACCCCTTCACGGTAGGCCGCCATGCCTGCATTTTGATAGTTCAATTGCACGCCTTTGATCTCGTGGAAAGAGGTTCGATAGATCTCTTCGACACCGCGCTTGATGACCATTTGACCCCGTAAATAGCAGGTAGCCATATTGCGCGAAACGCCTGAAGAATCCGTGTCACTTTCGATGTGAATACTGTAGTCCGGATTAGTGGTATCAGAAGCGAAACCGTTCTCCAATAGAACCGAACGAACAGCTGAAGCGAGCATAGGCGTAGAAAGGGGAGCGCCGAGGTTACTTTCCATACTGGCCACCCTGAAAGTTGGGGCAAGGACTTCTAGCTCGACGACCGTCTCTTTGACCTTTTTCACCAATCCTTCGAGCACGTCACGCACCAGTCGGTTTTCGGTCACTTCTTGTTGCCAGCGCTCGCTGTCAAATCGAGCCCGGATGTACTGGGTCCGCTCGTTGGTTCTAATGACGGGAACGGGATACGTCACCTGACCGCTTTCGCCGCTGGTGAAAACCGTTCCGCGGCTCAACTGCTCCGAGTACTTGATCAGCACGGGGAGCCCACTTTGTGGGATGTCGGACTCGTTGATCAAGACAAAATCCAAGGACTCATTCTCTTGTAGGGTACCTTGTTTCATCGTTCTCTTAGAGACCTCAGAAGTCACATTCAGACCTTGGAGGGTTTCCGCCAGGCGGAAATAGACTTCGTTTCCGTAGAAGTGCTTTTGGCCTTGTTCATCGAATTCTTCCAAAGGCTCACCCAAGTACGCCTCAATGGACTCCAGTGCTTTTACATAGTAGGTGAGCGCCTCCACGGCGCGATGCTCTTCATCGGCCCGTAGGGCCTTTCCGTACCAGTCTTTAGACTGCGCCACGGCCTTGCGTTTCTTGGCTTCCTGCGCTGCCGCCCAATCCCTTTTACTCAATCGATAGAGGACGTAGTAGCGCTCGTTGTCTTCCCAGGTGTCGTAGACCTCGAAGCCTTCGAGTTCGATATCCGTCCGCGTCCGAATTTGACTACGGTACGATTCCGCGTACCCCGACGGATCTTCCGTCTGGCTCAATACGCTATTGGCGTTGATATTGACCGAGATTTCTCCCGCCAAGTCTTCGAGGGCATTGTGCTTTGCGACGGCGTTGTAGTCCATCGGGTTTAGAGATTTAGACGATCTCCCTAAACCGATGTAATAGTCCGGATTTGACGGGCGTTGGCCAATCCAAGTGGGCGCCTTTTCCTTGGGCGTTTGAACCGTCTTCTGGGCACTACTGCAGGCGCTAAGCGCGGTGGCCAATACCACCATCATCAGTATGTATCTCAAGGCACTCATGCCTCTGGATTGAAGGTGATTAGTTTACGCGCCACGCGTTGACCAGCGCTGCGGTATAGAATGAGGGCAAGCTCATCGATGGACGAAACCTCGCCGCTCGATTCCAAAAGACGTTCCAGTTCGCGTCGTTGACTGCGGCTGGTAAAGACCCGGTCACTTGAGCTGGCTTTGTCGCGGCGCTCCCAGGTTCCCGGGTAGAGGTAGCGATCGTCGCCATCGTAACGCGCCCATTCGCTCGCATCTGATTCATTGAGTTCGATGAGATCAGATAAAAGGATTTCACCGGTTTCCGAACTGATAAGTTTATACTGAAAGGCCAAGGAAACCTTGTTCTCTTTATTGTACTGTTTATAGTACACCTTATCATAGCGCGTCACGGAACGATATTTTCCGGTCTCCTCGTCCCGAATCTTTTCTACGTATGCGTGGTAGCCCTTCTTGATTTCACGCTTTTCGCTGCCTTTTTCTTCGGTCATACGGACCAAGTGTCCACTGAGTACTGCTCGCGCACCTACTAGGTTTCCAGCATTGGCGGCGGTTTGCTGATTCACCAGTCCTGTCATTCCCAATTCTTGTTCGTCCAAGAGAATCTCCAAATGCTCTCGGTCGATGATGCGTAAGAAAGGGTCTTTGCTCTGGAGGATATCCTGAATGATGGCTGCCTCAATGGCTTCATCGGATCCATCACTCTCCGTGCTGTTCTCAAAAGGGAGAAAAGCAATGGTATAGGTCGCCTTCTCTTTGCACCTAGCCTGCAGTGTACGGCTGTCTTTGTAGTCTCGATCTTGAAGAATCGAATCAAACAAGTAGAATGCGGTACGGTATTTCTTGGCGCCAAGAGCCGCTTTGGCTTCTCGGTATTTCGGTTCCAGTTTGGCGTAGTTCTTCAACTCTTCCAAATCGGCATATTCTGGATCGAATCCGGCAATTTCGGTAAGAACCTCCTTTGCATCCGCAAAACGCTCCTCATCCAGCGCCTTCTGCGCCACTTCGTAACGTTCGCTTAAGTAAACATCCTTAGACTCTTTATAATATTCGGCGTAGTACTCTGGGAAATCGAGATGAACATGAACTCGATCGACTACTTCATAGTATTCGCGAGCTTCTCTATAAGTGTATACAGCCTTTCGAAAGTCCTCTTGTCCAAAGGCACGGTAGAATTCACTTAGTTGCTGATTCAGTACAATTTGTCCGGTTTTCTTCAATCCGATTTGCGCATCGACATTGGTTCCTTTCCGTTGAAGGGCGAGTAAATAGTATCGGGCCGCTTCCTCGGTCATCTGAGCTTCCTCGAGCTGCACGGCTTTCTTGGTCATCTTATTGCTGCCCGTGCACCCTACAGCTATCCCCAGGAGGAGACCTGAAATCAGGAGTATGGATAGTCTTTTTTTCATGTCGGGTTTGTTTTCATCTATGGAAGTTCAAAAGTAATGCCAAAACTGTCGTGAACCTAAATGTTAAGCCAGTGTTAACAAAAAGTGAATTGAAGATTACCGAAGTGTTAGGAAATTCTTATCTTTGTATTAGGTATGAGTGTAAAATGTGGAGCCATGAAGGTATTTATGACAAGTGTGTTTAGTATGATGATGCTGGCCGCCACTGCGCAAGACCCTGTTAAAACAGTGTATTACGAGGACGGTCAAGTCCAAGCCGAATACAGTATTTCAGAGGAGTCCGTGGTCTGGGCGTCGTTCTACTATCCCAATGGATCAGTTAGAGAAGTCGGACGATATTCGAACGGGACTCCAGATGGATTCTGGCAGTCTTGGGATGAAAATGGAAGAAAAATCTGTGAAGCCTACTATGTGGATGGTGTAAAGGATGGTAAATGGTTGTACTGGACCAACGAAGGAACGGTACAGTATGAAGTTTACTATGACGATAATGAAATCATCGATTACACTCAGTGGAACAGAGCTGATGTAGTGCTCGAGGATTAATTTTCACACATCTAAGAAATAAGGCCCCCTACTATTAGGGGGCTTTTTTCGTTTATACCTGAACCAACGCCATATTTGTGGGATGCGAAAGGCGGTTATTCTTCTTTTGTTTGGGTTGATCGGATGGAGTGCTTCAGGGCAGAAGTACAACGAAATTGGTCTGACCATCGGAGCCTCTGGAATGGCGGGCGATCTCAACGACCCTTGGCCCAATTTAGCCGCCGCAGTCTATGCAATGCGACCTAATATCGGTATTGAATTCAGGCATTTCTTTTCTCCTAGACATAATATGTATACGGCCTTCCGGATGATTCACTTGCATACGCATGAGTTCAACTACGGTAAACCTCGGGGCTTGAAAATGAACGGGAATGT
Organism: Flavobacteriales bacterium; assembly: GCA_965661605.1. GTDB lineage: Bacteria > Bacteroidota > Bacteroidia > Flavobacteriales > ECT2AJA-044 > ECT2AJA-044. The sequence continues at coordinate 45,213 of CBFIEH010000014.1, forward strand.
GAGCTCTCTGGAATTGAGATACGAGTTCAATTTAAGGCCATATACGACGATACGATGAAGAGGAGGTCCTCTGGGAGCCGGAGACGATCACCGATGCCAATGCAGACAGTCTGGTTTCGACATCCAATATTCTCAGAACTCCTCCGATTTGATACAGGAGTTGATCGAGATGCGGGGTACATATACGGACCCGCCCGTCCCATCACTTTCTACGCCGGAATTAAATTTGGTCTGGACTGATTAACCTCGATTGCTTGAGGCTCCAGAGCCTCCAGAATTATTCGATCCATTTCCTTTTGAACCATCTCTTCGAGGGCCACGACCGCCAGAAGAACGACTCTTTTGGTTTCGGTTTTTATTGCCTCCGGACCGACCACCACCTGATCCTTTAGAACGGTTTGCGCCTCCACGGCGCGATGTATTTCTTCCACGGTTTCGACCTCCACCCCCTTGTCCTGGCTTCCGCCAGGTAGGACTTTCACCGAGATCCTCCGGAGCAGGGTGTTTTTCCAAAGTCCGTTCAATAAGTCGTTCAATTTCATCAAATCGGACCATGTCGGCTGGGTTGACCAAAGTGATGGCGACGCCCTCAGTCTTAGCTCTAGCCGTGCGACCTATACGATGAACATAATCAGCTGCATCTGACGGTACGTCGTAGTTGACGACTAAGTCTATATCCTTAATATCAATTCCACGGCTCAGCACATCGGTAGCTACCAATACCCGAGTCCTTCTAGATCGGAATCGAGAAAGAACCGCTTCTCTCTCCGCTTGCTCAAAGTCTGAAGAGATTCCATCTACTCGGTAGTCCTTGTGCTTTAATGAGCGAATGATAGAATTCACCTTCTTCTTGGTACTACTGAACACCAGAATACATTCGTACTCCGGATGCTCTCTAATAATTCGTCGTAGAAGTGGAGATTTTTGCTCGTCAAATACCCGATAAATCCGTTGCTCAACCTTTTCACTTGGTTTGGCAATGGCAATCGAAATCTCTTCGGGCTCATTGAGGAGCTCCCTCCCCATTTTTCTGATTTTCGGTGGGAAAGTAGCGCTAAACAGCAGATTTTGCCGTTTTTCAGGCAAAAAGCTCACGATTTTCATGAGGTCGTCGTGAAAGCCCATATCCAGCATTCGGTCTGCTTCATCCAAAATCAAGTGGCGTACGTTTCCGAATGTCACATGGCCTTGCTGCAAATGCGAAATAAGTTTACCCGGGGTGGCTACAATGATATGTGTTCCGTTCGTGAGTGCTTCTTTTTGCAAATCCCATTCTCGGCCGTCACCACCTCCGTAGACCGCAGCTGAATGAACTCCAATAAAATAGGAGAAGCCCTGAATTTCTTGGTGAATTTGAACTGCGAGTTCCCTTGTCGGTACAACGATAAGCGTGGTCGTATGCTGGCTGGGATTTTCAGCTAATTCATCTAGGATGGGAAGGAGGAAAGCAGCGGTTTTGCCTGTTCCAGTTTGTGCACAGGCCAGCACATCTTTTTGATTCATGATCGCAGGGATTGCTTGCTCTTGAATCGGTGTCGCCTCCACGAAATTCATATAGCTGATGGCTTCCAGCAGCCCTTCGTGTAGGCCTAATTCCTTAAAAGTCATATATATCTATTGTTCCTTGTAAAGGTACACTATTCCGAACTTCTCTAAGAATAACGCTGTTATCCGTCCATGAAACAAGAGATTTTCCCCCATTGGATGACCCGCGTTCTGCAAGCTGCGGCTGTTTACAACCTGTTGTGGGGTGCATGGGTGGGACTTTTTCCGCAACACTTTTTCCAACTGACCGGTATGGACCCTCTTAATCATCCTATGATCTGGCAGGGGATGGGTATGGTGATTGGCGTATATGGTCTTGGATACTGGTGGGCAAGCTACAACCCCGTCCGACACTGGCCCATAGTTGCGGTGGGCTTTTTGGGCAAAATACTAGGGCCTGCTGGTTTTGTATTCAACTATATGATTGGCGCTGCTCCTGCAGAATTTGCGTACACCTTAATCACCAATGACCTAATCTGGTGGATTCCATTTGGAGCCATTCTTCTTCATGTACACCGAACGACACAATGGAATTTGAGCGCCTGAATTCCTGGGGGCTAAGGGCCCTTTTTGCCTTCTATCTGCTGGGAGGAATCAATCACTTTGTCATGCCCGAATTCTATTGGGGCTTGATTCCGCCTTACCTCCCGTTCCCAGAGACGCTGAATATCTCAGCTGGAATAGCAGAGGTTGTTTTGGCCTTCGGGCTATTAATACGCGAAACGCGCAGACTTGCTGGCTTTGGTATTATTCTGATGCTGGTGGTCTTCATTCCGGCTCACGTTTATTTCATCGAAATAGGGTCCTGCATTCCAGACGGCCTATGTGTTTCACCGACTATTGGATGGGCAAGGCTTCTCGTCGTTCATCCACTGTTGATGTGGTGGGCTTATTCATCGACGAGAAATAGCATTAAACTCACTTAGGCTTTCATGGCCTGCTCATAGGCAGTTTTGTAGTACTCAAGCAGAACACCCCAATCAAAGTTTTCGCTGAAGGTTTCCAGTTTGTTTCGTTGAAGCATACGGTAACGCGCTGTCGACTTAACGAATTGCATCAAGAAATTAGCTAAGTCCTTGACCTCCTGTTTTTCGCTTTTCTTTCGTCGCTTTAAAACAAAAATTCCGTCTTCGTCTCGTGCTTCTTCCATCTCGTCGATGTACACCCCAAATCCACTTAGGTCCGAAGTGACTGTTGGGATTCCTCGAGCGACACACTCCAATGGCGTGTAGCCCCATGGTTCGTAATAGCTAGGGAAAACACCCAAATGGCATCCGCGCACGAACTGCCCATAATCCAGCCCAAAGAGCGGATTCGTGCTGTTGATGAAATCAGGGTGGTACACCATTTTGACTTTGTCCAACGGACTGTTGACCAATTGCTCATCCCTCATATAGTTCAGAATCTCGTCGTCCGTATCATTGACAAGGTTGTGGGTAACAATTATGGGCCATTGATCTGTCTTCCAGCTTTGAATAGTTCTGCGATACCGCAGTTTCCAGTAGTCGTCGATAAGGTCGTTTAGGTTTGGTAGCTTATGACCTTCCGTAGACTGCGCTGCAGCGTAGAAGAGCTTCTTGCCAATTTGGTGTTGAATGGACTCGCAATTACTCCGAATTTCCTGCATGACTCCGCGGCTCTCAAGCACGTCTGGATTAATGCTCCAGGTAGGTCGATTGGTGATGAAGAACATGACCACGGTCTTATCGACCCCTTCTTTCTTCATCATTTCATTCAGCAACTTCAAGGCCTTTAGAGTGATGTCGTAGCCTTTGTTCTTGTATTCGTAGCGACCTGAAGTAAAGAAGTACAATGTATTGTCCAGGTCGAATGGATAGCTTTTAAAGAAGTGGCCAATGACAAACTCGTGAATTTTCTCCTTGTATCGTTCATGTCGATTCTGAACCTCATGAAAGGCTGCGTATCGCGTAATATTTAACCCATTGGGCGTTACGAAATCCGGCTTTTTTCCGAGTAGGTGTTCGCATTCTCGACCCGTAACTTCGGATACCGTCGTAAAGCTATCTGCTTTCTCCGCACTGAAACGCTCGATCTGGGTCATAGTCAGTACACCAAACTTGCGAGCTTCCACTTCCCAGTCATATTTGGGAAGAATGTCGTAGAACTTTGGGTCGTTCATGGCCAAGACTCTTCCGAGCATGGTCGCATGAGTTGTGAAAACAGTCTTTACAGGAAGCTTTTCGTGCTTGATATCCAGTATTGGAATAGAAGCCATCCATTCATGGAAGTGTGCCACAATGGGCTGACTTTCTTTCACCACTTCCTGACTCAGGATTCTAAAAAAGGTGTGATTCACATCAGACCACAGAACCATGTCGTTGATGAGGTCGTGATCCGGATCAACATCAATTCCATGTACTTCATGCATGCGACGATGAAGCGAGTCTCTGCGGTTGAAAACGTTCTGCAGATTGAGCAGTACAGCTTTAGGTCTTCCGGTCACTAGCCATCGCCCGTATTGAACTTCATAGCCCATACCCCGCATTTTCTCCACGGTTTTCCCGATAGGGTCACGCATATCCGTGATGTCCTCAAATTCAGCCTGAATGTCCTTATTGGCGTTCGGGCCTAGGAGACAATAGTCATCTCCCCATTCCGCAACAGCAGCGGGTACTTTCGATCGGATTACGGTATAGATTCCTCCAACTTGATTGCATACCTCCCAGGCGCATTCTACGACGAGGGGTGACTTCTTAACTTTTGCCATAGTGACGAATTTACGGCATCAGAAGGGATAAAAAAAGATGAGTTCGAGTTGAATGTAGGTCGATTAATTTCGACGTTATTGCCCTTGGTTTAAAGGTCGTCCATTTAACAACTTAAGAGGACCCAACTCAAGCTCATTGGACCACTCAGTCCGTTCATTATAGTGTTCTAAGTAGTAAGTCTCCAACCACGATTGCTCCTCCGCAGCCCAGAGGTCGCTTCTCACAATTAAAAGTACATCGTCGTCCAACATTCGTTCGTAGAACGGCTCTAGACCTAGGTATTTGGCATGGTCGCGAGTAGATTGGGCTTGCTGAAGACTCCCGAGTAATATGGCTTTTCCTCGTGGCTCGCTATCCTTGGACTGGAATGGAGTAATCCCGGAGTAAGGGAAATAGCTCCCCCAAATGACTGCGGTGGCCTTCGGGTGTAATTCCATATAGTCGTTGTACTTGATTACGGCTTTTTTCTGCTCTTTAAATTTCTTGTATTGAATGACTTGTTGAATTCCACACGCCATGGCCAGGATGATGACTATGCCAGAGAAGAGCCATGAACGGCTTACTTTTCTTCTGCTCGGCCGCGGCCGAATAAAGAGGATGGAAGACGCCATTAGAGAGAGAAACAGACCGTACCCCACACGGTCGGGAATTGGCTTTAGAATAGCAGCGGACAACAGATACAAAGAGAGAATGGTGGCAAGTCCATAGGCCAAAAGCCAGTGTTCGCGACGCATTCTTCTGCTTTCAAAATAGATCCAAAGGCAGACAATCAATACAGCAATAGAATAGGGGTAAAAGATCTTACTGGCGTATTTGATTAAGCTTTTAAGAGTGAGCCTTCTTCGCACCGTAGGTGCTTGATCTAAAATTTGCTGTAAGGCATCCAAGGAATACACCTCTTGATCCCAGAAGAAAAGGCGATTAAAGAGGCGATAGTCGTTTGGACTCCATCCAATTTCACGTAAGGTTGACGCTTGTTGATCGGCGGATAAGGCCTCGAAAGCCTTGAAGTCATGGAGTTCGCCTCGAACCTTGTTGTAGGCCAATAGAGCTTCTCTTTCGTTTGTTTCTCGGTAAGCAGAAACCTGTCGGTATTGAATCAATACGGAAAGCAAGCTGACGAACAAAAAGAGAATCGCCCCACGTTGAATTCTCCGTTGACTTCTATAATTGATTGAGAAAAAGAAGACTAATGGAAGGAAGCAAATGAAGATGATCACGGCTTGTTTAAAGCGGACCATGATACCCAAGAGGACAAATAGAACCCCCACCCATGTTGGCCAAACCCAGCGGTCTTTCCGGATTTGCTGGATGAGTAAAATGAGCCCGCTTCCGGTCCAAGCTGCCGAGGAAATAGTGAACTGTAATTCGAGGAAAAGCAGGTATCCTCCAGAAACCATATATGCGGCTACATAAACGAGACCGCGCAGTCCGTGTTTCCTCATGCCGTAGTAGGAAATGAGGTAGTGTACAATGCAAATGGGTAAGAGTAGATACAATCCGTACCAAGGAATTTCTGGAGCTAATTGGTAGAGATGAATTAAGAATCGACTGACGTCAATATGACTAAATAGAATCTCCGTTACGGGTTGGTGAGCAATCCACAGCCCTCTTATCCGATACATCATGCCGAAGTCATCGTTAGTCTTAAACTGGGCTAAATCAAAGAAAACGACTGCGAGACTTATAAGCGATACCCAGCTCAGGCTAATCCAAATGGCTTTTTTTCGTTCTATTTTAGGAAGCATGAGAATTATGGTACAAAATCAAAATAACTATCCGGAAAGGGCTCCTTCTTCAAGGTAAAGTGCCACCATTCTTCACGGAGCGGAGAAAATCCTGCTTGCATCATTTCTGCTCTCAAAAGCTGCCTTAGGACAAAACTGCTATCCGGTATATCAGAATAGGAAGGCCAAGATTCTGGACCAAAATAATCCCACGGTGTGCCCATATCGGCTTCTTGACCGCTGGAATAGACTAGAGTAAGATCGACCGTGCTTCCTCTGGAATGACCGCTTTTCTTCCAAATGTAACCCTGAGGGACTAGATCCGATTTCCTAAGATGAGGATAGTACGTGGACTTGGTGCTGGTATCGGCCGGTGATTCGGTCCAGCGCATAAATTGATCAACCGCCCTCTGAGGCCGATAGGCATCTAGTACTTTTAGCCCCAACCCCTTGTCCGCCAAGGATCCTTGGACCATGCTTAATGCTCGTGCGGCTTCAAACGTTATGGCTATACGCTCATTTTCGTAGCCATCGACCGGACGCCCAACAAAATTATCGGACCCAGCATAGCGAGCGTCGATTTGTATGGTGGAATCGAATTCATCTAAGTACACAAAGCCCTCTGGAAGCGTTTTCTGACAACTCCAAAAAGCAACAGCAACAAACAAAATTGAAATGGACCTCACCCGGCCAAGATATGAGAAATCAGGAGGCCGGTTTCAGCAGCGCCAAGATTTCCACGTCAATTTCTTTGGCGATTTTATCGGCCACTACAGAAGGAATTTCAATGCCGTAGTCTGCGCAAGGAATGAGCATATGAGTTTTCATACGGATGCTTCCATCTTCGAGGACTTCAAGGCTTCCTTCCTGAGAAACTTCGTTGGTCACACCGTGAATGGTCATTTTCCCTGTCACCATCACTTCGTGCGATCTAGGAGCGGATAAATCTATCCCTTCAAAGTTTTCTATTTGTCCCGAAAAGGTTGCTTTTGGAAATTGATCAGACTCCATATAGTTCTCATTGAAGTGCTCTTCCATAAGCGCCTTCTTGAACTTAAATGCTTTGATCAATACCTGAAAAGCCATCTCTCCATTAGCTCCATTTAGAACCGCAGCGACCTGGGCATTGGTTGCTTCGACCCCATCGTCTATTTCACCATTGGATTTGAAGTAGATTTCCGCTGTCCGGGTAATGTACTTGGTTTGGGCCATTCCAGAGGTAACGGCAACAATAACAAAAGAGAGGAGTAAGGCGATTCGCTTCATGCTTTAGGGAGTATTTGAATGTGAAGGATATTGGTTTAATGTGAAAACGAACGGAATCGTTCATACCCCGAGAACTACGGTTCGATGAAAACGCACCTGCTTAACACCACATCGAGCATGGTAGAGCCAGTACATATGCCTTTGACCGTTATCTCGTTCCCAACCAGTTCATTTTCATTGACTAGCGTTTTTTCCATGCCAGCAAGCACTTGAATAAATCCATCAGATCCAAGGACAATGGTCACGTCCGCAGAGTCACCCGGAATAACTTCAGTAACCACTCCGGTGACTTCAAGAACTTTTCCGAGGTACTGTTCTCCTGCTTGAGTTTCGTCTTGTTCGAAAGCCCCAGCCAGAGCCATACTCGTAATCTGCTCATCCGTTTTCATACTCGCCACACTGGGAACGGGTTTGAAAAATAAATACAAGCCATAGGCACCGCCAAGCATGGCAAGCACAATTCCAATGAGGAGGACTTTCTTCCAATTCATAGCCCCGAGTTTAGAGTTATCTAAATATACACAAAACCGGGGCCAATCCTCTGATTTACCGAGAAATGAGAAATGCTTGGTTGTAGGAGTTACCATTTTCGTACTGCAAATACAGATGGTATTGGCCTACGGCCAGATGAGAAACATCCAAACGAGAGACCTCATGAATGCGGACGGAGAAGTAGCGCTTTACACCATTTACAAAACCGATCGTTTGGACGAGGAGACCGCAGAGAATCTGGGAAAGTGCGAGGACTATTTTGCTGAGGAGGGAATTAAGTATGCCCTTGTCGAGGAAGACGCCAAAATTTTCAGTGTTGGTTATTCAAGGCAAACGATTGCCCATGCTAAGGATCATGGGACTCATTTGATCAGTATTATGGCTCAGGTGGCCGGAGACATAAAGGTCTTTGGTAATGTCGACAAGGAAAATATCATCCTGAACTATCTCGGTATTTCGGTGCTCTGTTGTCACTAACCTCGTAACGTACAAAGTGCTTTGCTCAGCCTAGTTATTTTCTTTTTGGGAACGTATTGCGAGGCTGCAATGGACAAAATCGGAAGCCCACATCATTACCGAATGTCCATCTGGCATTCCCTTGCCGCATTCTTTGATCGCAAAGGAATGCACGGACTGGGTGAGTCTTTTTGGAATAATGAAACGGCGTGGAAGAACAAGTGGAGGAATGGAGACCCGAGTGAAGGTGAACGATTCTGGGGAAGCAGTCATATTTTCGCGTCGTGTACAGACGGATGGCATGTGGTGAAGCTGTTTTGGATCTTTCACTTTATTGCTGCAATAGTTCTTTATTCTCCGATTCTTCCTAGCATACTCTTGGACTTTGGATTATACTTCTTTACTCTGGCTGATGGGCATCACATTTTCTTCTTAGACCTTCAAAACAAGAGTTGGAAAAGAGACATCCCTCATCTAGTCTCAAATATCTTCAACAATTCGAAAAAGATCGGTGGACGAATAGGTGAGGAGGCAAACAAGAGGAAACTACACGAGCCCTGCTCGACTCACTTAAAAAGAAAAACCCGCTCACCTTAAGGTAAACGGGTTGCTTCATTTTGATCTGTGGAGCTGGCGGGGCTCGAACCCGCGTCCAAACAAGGAATAAACAAGCCTTCTACATGCTTAGTCGCGTTTGATTTTCGAGATATTGCCGGAAACCCGACGACCAACAATATCCTTAGTCTCTAAATTTTCGCTCAGTACCCGAAACAGCTGTACCTCGCTAGCATCACTTGATTTGGTGCTCCGTTGGGGTCCGCGTGTAATGCAAACGTAAGCCCCTGGAACAAAGGCTGATTAATACCTAGTATTAAGCTGCCAAGGCAAAGTTAGACTCGCCAATTAAAAGTGTTGAGTATTGAATTTAACGAGCTAAGTACACAACGCTCGACATGCTTACTTG
>CBFIEH010000015.1:0-51119 GCA_965661605.1 Flavobacteriales bacterium
AGAAAGCCGCTTTACGACTCCATGGCGGAGAAGGCTTGCTTCTGGAAGATGATGAGCAAGGCTACACCAATCGATATGGCGCTGTCGGCGATGTTGAAAACAGGGCGGAAAAAGACGAAGTAATCTCCTCCCCAAAAAGGAACCCAATTGGGCATATACCCTTTCCAAAGTGGGAAGTACATCATATCGACCACCTGGCCTTGAAGGAAGCCGGCATAACCTCCTCCCTCTGGAAGAAAGGTCGCGACTTGCCCATAACTCTCGCTAAAGAGCAATCCGTAAAAGGCCGAATCCAATATATTCCCCAAGGCACCCGCCATAATGAGGGAGAAGGCCACCACAACCGCGCCTTTAGCTCCTTTATCAATCAGTGATTTGAGGTAGTAACCAATGGCTACAACGGCACCAATCCGAAACAGGCTGAGGGCGAGTTTTCCCCATACGCCTCCGAATTCCAATCCGAAGGCCATTCCGTTATTCTCCGTGAAGTGAATGCGCCACCAATCGAATACCCGTACCTCTTCCCCAAGGTAAAAGTTCGTTTTGACGTACACCTTGACGATCTGATCGACCAGGAGTACTGCGGCGATAATGAAGTACGCTTTTTTCAAAGGAAGGCGCCTTAGCGCTTGCTCATGTTTTTGGCTTCGATGCTCATAGTTGCATGAGGAACGAGCTTCAAACGCTCTTTATTGATGAGCTTGCCCGTGACACGGCAAATTCCGTAGGTCTTGTTCTCGATACGAACCAAGGCGTTCTTGAGGTCGCGAATGAACTTCACTTGGCGACTGGCCAATTGAGCATTTGCTTCCTTACTCATAGTGCTGGAACCCTCTTCAAATGCCTTGAATGTGGGAGAAGTATCATCGGTTCCGTTGTTGACATCGTTGACATATGTCGCCTTAATCGCAGCCAGATCAGACTCGGACTTGGCGATCTTTTCCAAGATGATATCGCGGAATTCCGCTAATTCTTCGTCGCTGTAGTGTGTCTTTACATTCTCTGCCATAACTCTACACTTTTTGTATCACAATCTCGGTCGCAACATCTTCAAACTCCACTGGTGTTCCGGCTTCGGAAAGCTCGCTGACCAGTGCTAAATCTTCGGCCAGTGTTTCGCTGCAGATGTACGACCTATTGTTCTGTACTGCAGCTTCTAAAGCCGGATGACTTTTCATCTCCAAGGTGATGCGATCCGTAACCTCTAATCCTGAATCCTTTCGGATGTTCTGGATGCGATTCACCAATTCCCGTGCCGTTCCTTCTTCTTTCAAAGCTTCCGTCAACGTCACGTCCAGGGCAACCGTAAGGCCATTTTCGGATGCGACCAACCAGCCCGGAATATCCTCACTGGTGATCTCTACATCATCCTTGTTTAAAGTAACGGTTTCTCCGTCGATTTCCAGCTGATAAACGTCAGCACGCTCAATTTCGCGTATCTGATCTTGATCAAACTGACTCAGGGCTCCGGCAATCTGTTTCATGAGTCTACCGTAGCGAGGCCCTAATATCTTAAAATTCGGCTTAATCTTCTTGACCAATATGCCGCTCTCTTCGGAAATCAATTCCATTTCCTTCACATTCACTTCCGAGAGGATCAAATCCTGAACAGCCTTGAGCTGTTTAGCGCTGTGGTCATCCAATACCGGCACCATCACTTTTTGTAGTGGTTGACGAACGCGTATCTTCTCTTTCTTGCGCAAACTCAAGATCAAACTTGTAATGGTCTGTGCATTGCGCATGCGCTCTTCCAGATCATGATCCACTTCGGTTTCATGGTAGCTCGGGAACTGGCTCAAGTGCACACTGTCATGTGCCTCTTTACCCGTTACGCCATTCAGGTCGCGGAACAGGCGCTCAGCGAAGAATGGTGCGATCGGTGCCATGAGCTTGGCCAAAGTCTTCAAGCAACGATAAAGCGTTTGGTATGCGGCGTGCTTGTCCGGGCCAAACTCACCCTTCCAGAAGCGGCGGCGACTGAGGCGCACATGCCAATTGGATAGATTTTCCGTGACGAAGTAGCTGATGGCTCGGGCCGCACGTGTTGGCTCGTAGTCATCGTACGCTTCTTCCACCATCTTGACCAGAGTATTCAACTCGGAGATAATCCAGCGATCGATTTCCGCTCGGTCGGCAACAGGTACTTCGATCTCGCTGTCGTCAAATCCGTCGATGTTGGCGTAAAGCGAAAAGAAACCGTAGGTGTTGTAAAGCGTCCCGAAGAACTTGCGCTGTACTTCCGCGATTCCGTCGAGGTCAAAACGCAGGTTGTCCCATGGCTGCGCATTGCTGATCATGTACCAGCGGGTGGCGTCAGCTCCGTAGGTTCCCAAGGTTTTGAATGGATCAACGGCGTTGCCCAGGCGTTTGGACATCTTTTGACCGTTCTTGTCCAAAACCAGACCGTTTGAGACCACGTTTTTGTAGGCCACGCTATCAAAGACCATGGTCCCGATCGCGTGTAGGGTAAAGAACCAACCTCTTGTTTGATCTACCCCTTCAGCAATGAAATCCGCTGGATAGAATTCGCGGTTATCAATGAGTTCTTTATTCTCGAATGGGTAGTGCAACTGAGCGTAAGGCATAGATCCTGAGTCGAACCAAACGTCAATCAAATCCGCTTCCCGCTTCATAGGAGCTCCCGAACTGCTCACCAAGGTGATTTGGTCCACATGGCTTTTGTGCAGATCAAAAACATTGTAGTTGTCTTCGCCCATGTTCCCAGGCTCAAAATCGGCTAAAGGGTTCGAAGTCATTACGCCAGCCGCGACGGCTTTATCGCACTCCACCTTGAGTTCTTCCATAGATCCAATGCACAGGGCTTCAGCTCCATCTTCTGTGCGCCAAATGGGGATCGGGATCCCCCAATAACGGCTTCGGCTGAGGTTCCAATCGTTCAAGTTCTCCAACCAGTTTCCAAAGCGACCGGTACCCGTACTGGCCGGTTTCCAGTTGATGGTCTGGTTGAGTTCGATCAAGCGATCCTTGACTGCCGTAGTCTTGATGAACCAAGAGTCCAATGGGTAGTACAGTACAGGTTTATCGGTCCGCCAGCAATGCGGATAGCTGTGCTCGTACTTTTCGACCTTGAAGGCCTTATTTTCTTCTTTAAGGAGGATGGCCAGTTCTACATCTACGGACTTCTCCGGAGCCTCTCCTTCAGCATAGTATTCGTTCTTGACATATTTCCCGGCAAACTCACCCATCTCTGGACGGAATCGGCCCTGAAGGTCTACAAGCGGCACTGGATTCCCGTTTTCGTCTTCGACGAGCATAGGCGGAACGCCCGCATCAGCGGCAACCTTGGCATCGTCGGCACCAAACGTAGGCGCGGTATGCACGATTCCCGTTCCGTCTTCCGTCGTTACGAAGTCTCCTGGGATCACACGGAAAGCTTCAGAAGGATTGTCCATAGGCTGAGCATACGGCAAAAGCTGCTCGTAACGCAAGCCGACCAATTCGCTCCCTTTCCATGCGCCTACGGCGCGATATGGGATTTTCTTATCTCCAAGTTCAAACTGTAGCTCCTCATCCGATTCTACCTCCACAAACTTACCACTGAACTGATAGCCTACAAGTGGCTTCGCCAGGATGACTTGAATAGGCTCACCCGTGTACTGGTTAAAGCTCTTGACCAAGACGTAATCAATCTTAGGCCCAACGGTCAGTGCCGTGTTCGATGGCAAGGTCCAAGGCGTAGTCGTCCAAGCCAACAGGTGAACGTCGCCTTCGATGCCCTCAAGCATGGAAGCATGTTCGTCGCGAACAGCCTTGAACTGAGCCACAACGGAGGTGTCTTTTACATCGCGATAGGTCCCGGGCATGTTGAGCTCATGAGAGCTGAGTCCGGTTCCCGCTTTTGGGCTGTAGGGCTGAATGGTGTAGCCCTTGTACAACATCTCCTTGTTGTAGATCTGCTTCAACAGCCACCAAACACTCTCGATGTATTTGTTCTCGTAGGTGATGTAGGGATCATCCATATCCACCCAATAGCCCATCTTCTCGGTGAGGTCATTCCACACATCGGTGTAGCGCATGACCGCTTCCCGGCAGGCTTTGTTGTACTCCTCAACGGAGATGGACTTTCCAATGTCTTCTTTGGTGATGCCGAGCTCCTTTTCCACGCCGAGCTCTACGGGCAAGCCGTGGGTGTCCCAACCCGCTTTACGTTTAACCTGGTAGCCTTGGAGAGTCTTGTAGCGACAGAAAATATCCTTGATGGTCCGGGCCATGACGTGGTGAATTCCGGGCATTCCGTTGGCCGAGGGCGGACCCTCGTAAAACACGTAGGGCTTATCGGCCGGACGTTCGCTGACGCTGCGCTCAAAAATGCGCTCTTCTTTCCAAAAGGCCAATACCTCATCCGTGAGGCCGGCCAAATCCAGATTTTCGTATTCGGGATACTTCTTCATAATCGCTTCTCCGTCGGGGACTTAAGCGTGCAAAAATAAGAAATTGAGGGGAGGATTACTGCACCGCAGCAATGCACTTTAGCTCAATGGCAATAGGGGTTGGCAGCGCGTTAATAGCTACTGTTGTTCGGCAGGGCTTGTTGTCGGGAAAATACTCCGCATAAATGCGATTGAAGGCCTTGAAATCACGCTTCATGTCTACCAGAAAAACCGTGATGTCGACCAGGTCTTGCCAATCCGCACCGGCGTCTTCCAAAATGGCCTTGACATTGGCAAAAACGCTGTGGACTTGGGCCTCAAAATCGAATTCCTCAAAATTGCCGTTGTGGTCCAATTTCAAGCCGGGAACGCCACTATCGTGTGGACCGGTTCCCGCAGTCCGGGGTCCTACCCCGCTCAAAAAAAGAAGGTTGCCCACTTTCCGGGCATGTGGGTATGCGCCCACGGCCTTAGGCGCTTTGCTGCTATCGAATGAATCGCTCATCGTTTACTTTTTTGGCTACACAAAGTACGACATATTCAAGCGAAGCTCGTGCACGTAACCGCCTCCGAATAGCACCACATGGACTAAAGTTGGATAAAGGTTGCACAGCAGGACACGAACACGCCAGTCCGGCTCCAGAGGAAATACCTCGTGATAAGCCGAGTACAACTCCTCCGAAAAACCGCCAAACATGGAGGTCACGGCGAGATCCCCACCCTCAAAGAGCACAGGTTCGCCCGTGCTCACATTGGTTCCGACGCAGCGAAAAACCATGGAGAACTCATCAAAACTCTCGTACTCCTTGGCCGCCCAGAGTTAGTAGCGCACAAACTCGCCAAGTACTTGCCCTTCGATTAGACCTGAGGGCAATTTCAACGAGGTTCCTTCAATGGGGAACTCGACGAGATAGCGATTGTAGTACTCTTTTTCCTCAAAGGAGATGTAGTTCAGGGGAGCCTGGTTGGACAGGACCAAGTCCCAATCCATGGCCATCAGAATTTGCTAGTTTTCATCTGCTGAATAGCCGATGGCGTTGAGCCCTCCGACCACTGAACCCATGGATGTTCCAGCAATGAAATCGGGCCGTAGGCCGGCCTCCTCCATCGCCTTCAAAACACCCACATGCAGCGCTCCTTTTGCTCCTCCACCAGAGAGGACCAGCCCGAGTTTGGGTCGTTCTTGCGCATTGGCCCCAAAGGCCAAACACAGTAGGAAAAGGAGAAGGATACGTCTCAAATCAGTGGGTTTGGTCCCGTTCAAGTAAGGAATTAAGAAAACTTTAACGCCCTTCGGGCCGATGTTTCCTTGACAACTAGCGTTCTCCTTTCAGAAATTTGAACCCGTTACCCGTGGCTTCGTTACCTTGGAGCCGCTAAAACGTACATGAAATGGACACATCTACATCCGAATTTGATATTCGGGCGCTGAACGAAGAAATTGAACGCGAAAGCGCCTTTGTCGACCTCATCGGGCGAGAGATCAACAAGGTCATCGTGGGCCAAAAATACATGGTCGAACGACTCTTGATTGGCCTCTTGGGCTCAGGGCATATCCTCCTCGAAGGAGTTCCTGGACTCGCTAAGACCTTGGCCATTAATTCCCTCGCCAGCGCGGTAGACGGGAAATTCAGCCGAATTCAGTTTACACCCGATCTCCTTCCGGCCGACGTCATTGGAACCATGATTTACAACATGGCCGAGAACAAATTCAGCATCAAGAAAGGACCGGTCTTCGCCAACTTCGTCCTAGCAGATGAGATCAACCGGGCTCCGGCCAAGGTGCAAAGCGCCTTGCTCGAGGCTATGCAAGAACGTCAAGTGACCATTGGTGAAGAGACCTTTGGCTTGAAGGAACCCTTCTTGGTGCTCGCCACGCAAAACCCGGTGGAGCAGGAAGGAACCTATCCCCTCCCCGAAGCGCAGATGGACCGCTTCATGTTGAAAACCGTCATCGACTATCCCAAGAAGGAAGACGAGCGCCTCATCATGCGTCAAAACTTGGCCGCCGAACGCACGCCAATTCAAGCCGTAGTGCACACCAAGGACATCCTCAAGGGCCGTGAAATGGTGCACAAGGTCTACATGGACGAAAAGATTGAGCAGTACATTCTGGACATCATTTTCGCAACGCGGAACCCTGAAGTTTATAAGCTCAGTAGCTTGAAGCCACTGATCAATTACGGAGCATCGCCCCGTGGATCCATCAACCTCGCCAAAGCCGCGAAAGTCCACGCCTTCATCAAGCGCCGTGGATACGTGATCCCAGAAGATGTTCGCGCCATCTGCATGGACGTATTGCGTCACAGAATTGGTATCACCTATGAGGCCGAAGCCGAGAATGTGACCTCCGAAGACATTGTCCGCGAAATTTTGAACGCCGTCGAAGTCCCTTAAACGATGGATACCTCAGAAGTCCTTAAGAAAGTTCGGCGCATCGAGATTAAAACGAAGCGCCTGAGCGATCACCTCTTTTCCGGCGAGTACCACAGCTCGTTCAAGGGACGAGGTATGGCCTTTAGTGAGGTGCGTCCCTACCAGTTTGGGGACGATGTTCGGGCCATCGATTGGAACGTGACCGCTCGATTCAAGGAACCCTTCATCAAGGTCTTCGAAGAAGAACGCGAGCTCACCCTCATGCTAGCCGTGGACATCAGTGCCTCGGAAAGCTTTGGATCGGGCGAGCAAACCAAAAGGCAAATACTCACAGAAATCTGCGCCGTCTTGGCCTTTAGTGCCATGGGGAACAACGATAAAATTGGCCTCCTGCTCTTCAGCGATCAGGTGGAGCTCTTCATCCCGCCGACCAAGGGCCGCAAGCACGTTCTGCGGATCATCCGCGAACTCATTGAATTCGAACCCAAGGGAAAAGGCACGGACATCGGAGGAGCCTTGAGCTACCTCAGCAATATGATGAAGCGCAAAGCCATTGTTTTTGTCTTGAGCGATTTCTTGGACACGGACTACAACGACGCCTTGAAAATTGCAGCCAAGAGGCACGACCTTACAGGGATTCGCGTCTACGACGAACGCGAGAAAGACCTTCCCAATCTGGGTTTGATTCCCATGCGAGATCCCGAAACGGGCTTGGAAAAATGGGTGAACACAGGCAGCAAAGCCGTTCGCCGCCGACAGAAAGTGTGGTACCTCGACCGCGAAGCCGAGTTTATGAATGGGTTCCCACGGGCCGGCGCTGGCGCTATCAATTGCCGTGTGGACGAGAGCTACGTGAAAAAGATGTTGGGCTACTTTAAACGCCGCTCCGCTTGATGAAAAGATGGCTGTACATAGCGCTCCTTTTTGCGGTATTTGTGCCTTACGGCACGATGGCCCAGGCGACCTATACCCTCCATGCCGACACCAACAAGATTCTCATTGGTCAGCAGGTACAACTCACGCTTCGTGCATCCTTCCCTGAAGGAACGCCCATCCATTGGCCCATGCTCGCGGACACGGTTGGCCCCGCTGAAATCATTTCCCGTTCGGGCATTGACACCTCCAAGAAAGGTGAAGAGATCTTGTTGGAAGAGCGCATCACCGTGACCCTCTGGGACAGCGGCTATTACATTGTCGAGGCTCCTCCGCTGTTGGTCGACACGGATAGCCTTCGGGCCGATCCGATCTTCATGACCGTAAACACAGTAAAAGAACTCGGTGAGAATCCTTTTGACATCAAAGATCCGGAAGACGCCCCCAAAACACTGGCCGATTGGCTCCGTCAACTTTGGCCATTCTTACTGGCCGCGGTGCTCATCGCCGCGGGAGTATGGTGGTGGATGAACAAACGTCCTCATCGAGCCGTAGCGGAAGCGAAGGCTCCCCCTGTCGATCCCTACGAACAGGCTTTGAACGAACTGGGGCAACTTCGGGAAAACAAGCTGTGGCAGAAGGGTGAGGTCAAGGAATACTACGATGGGCTCACGGACATTGCGCGGCGATTCTTGGAACTCGAACGCGGGCTCCCGGCGCTCGAACGAACCACGGACGAAATCCGCGACCTGTTGGCTGGTCAGCCGGTGGCATCGGAAGTCAAGGATGATTTTATCCGCCTTATGGAGGAAGCCGATATGGTGAAGTTCGCCAAAGAACGATTCGATGATGAAGCTTGCGAGCGGGCACTTCGCCGGGCGCGTAGCTTTATTGAAGCCGTGCACCAAAGCACATTGAACGAGCAAAAGATGGAAACCTTATGACGAATTGGGAATTCGTACATCCGGAATGGTTCTGGGGCTTGATCATCCTGCCCCTGCTCGCCTTGTGGGAATGGCGCCAGCTGCGACGAGGGGCCGCTAGCTTTACCCATACGGGAACAGCAGCGCACAAAGGCACAGACCTTCTTGGGCTCATCCGATATTTCTTGCCTGTATTGCGCTTGGCTGCCATTGCGTTCATTCTCGTGGCACTCGCCCGCCCGCGCACTTCAGAAACCGGTAAAAAAACCAGCTCGACGGAGGGGATTGATATTGTCTTGGCCTTGGATGTCTCCAGCTCCATGGACGCTATGGATTTTAAGCCCAACCGGCTCGAAGCCTCCAAACAGGTCGCGGCTCAATTCGTCGCCGACCGGCCAAGTGATCGCTTTGCCGTAGTCGTGTACGCCGGTGAGAGCTTTACGCAGTCGCCCTTGACCACCGATCATCGAATTGTCCAAAACAGCCTTTCAGATGTCGAGTTTGGGCGCATTGAGGATGGAACGGCCATCGGCATGGGCCTGGCTACCGCCGTGAATCGACTCAAGGAAAGTGCAGCGGAAAGCAAGGTCATCATTCTGATGTCGGACGGAGTCAACAACTCGGGGTTCATTGATCCCATTACCGCAGCAGAAATTGCCACGGAGTACGACGTCCGCGTGTACACTATTGGCGTGGGAACCATGGGCATGGCTCCCAAACCCACCACGGACATGTTTGGACGAAAGCGCGTGGTCCAAGTAGAAGTGGAAATCGATGAAGAGCGGATGCAGCAGATTGCGGACCTGACCGGTGGGCGCTACTTCCGCGCTACAGACAATGAAAAGCTCGCGGAGATCTACAGCGAAATCGATGAGTTGGAAAAGACCCAGCTCGAAGAACTGACCTATTATGAATATGAAGAGAAATTCTACCCCCTAGCGCTCTTGGCCGCAGCCTTGATGCTGCTGGATTTTCTGCTTCGAAAAACCCTGCTGAAAAGCGCCATCTAATGGATTTGTATCGGCTCGAACATCCCGAATACCTGTACGCCCTAGCCCTGATTCCAGTGCTGTGGATCGTGCATGCGCTTTGGGCAAGGTGGCGCCGCAAAGCCCGCTCGGCTTTTGGTTCTGCCGCAGCCACCGAGCGCTTGGCCCCTGAGGCCACTCGCAGCCGACACAGCATCAAGACCTTTTGGGTGACTCTTGGGCTAGCCAGCTTAATCATTGCTTTGGCCAATCCGCAGGTGGGTTCCAAGCTCGAAACGGTGAAACGCAAAGGCGTCGATGTGGTCTTTGCACTAGACGTTTCCAAATCCATGCTAGCAGAGGACATTGCCCCGAACCGACTCGAGAAGTCAAAGCAGATCATTGGAAAGACCCTCGATGCCCTGGGCAGCGACCGTATTGGCCTAGTCGTCTATGCCGGAAGCGCCTATCCACAACTCCCCATTACCACCGACTACAGCGCCGCGCGCATGCTTTTGCGGACGGTCAACACGGACATTGTCCCCAGTCAAGGAACAGCCATTTCCGACGCCATCCAGCTGGCCGATGAGTACTTCAGCTCCGGAGAAACCACCAAGAACAAGGTCCTTTTCATCCTCAGCGATGGCGAAGACCATGAAGACGGTGCCAGAGATGCCGCCACCGCCGTTGTCGACAAAGGCATCATGATCTACACCATCGGCGTCGGCTCAACGCAAGGAGGGCCCATCCCGGAGAAAAGCCGCGGTCAAACCGTTGACTTCAAGAAGGACCGCAATGGAAAAGTGGTCGTCACCAAGTTGGATCGAGATCAATTGGTAGACATCGCTGCCGCCGGAAATGGCGAATACATCGATGGCGACCGAACCGATGAAGTGGTCGATTTCATTGAGGAAACCCTCAATAGCCTACAGCGCGAAGAAATCGAAAGCAAAGTATTCAGCGAATACAAAGACCAATTCCCCATCTTCCTCGGACTGGCCTTATTCGCCTTTCTGATGGATGTCCTGCTCAGCGAGCGGAAAAGTTGGTGGAATCGCCTTAAATTGTTCCAGTCATGAAGCACCTCTTGATTGCCCTCTTTTTTGGCTTGGCCTTCAATGCCCGGGCGCAGAATTCCCGAGCCCTCATCCGCTCCGGAAATCAGGCCTACGAGCTAGGCGCGTTTGACGATGCCGAAGTGGCCTACTCCGAGGCCCTACGGGCCGATGCAAACTCTGCCAAGGCCCGCTTCAACCTGGGTGATGCGCTCTTCCGTCAGGAACGCCTCGAAGATGCCCTTGCCGAATTTCAAGCTGCCGCAGAGCTCAGCGAAGACCCGGCCCTTAAGGCCAAAAGCTTCCACAACATGGGCAACATCCACGGGGCTGCCCAGCAATGGGATCAGGCCGTTGAGGCCTACAAACAGTCCTTGCGTGCCAATCCTATGGACGAGGAAACGCGGCACAACCTGGCCTACGCACAGCAACAGCTAAAGCAACAACAGGAGCAGCAAGAACAGAACAAAGACGAGAATCAACAGGACCAAAATCAAGATCAACAAAACGATCAAGAGCAGGACCAGGAGCAAAATCAGGATCAGCAAAACCAGGAAGACCAACAGCAGCAAGATCAAGATCAGCAGAATCAGAATCAGCAGCAGGAGGATCAACAGAATGAGCAAGGCGAGGACGAAAACGAGCAGCAGCCTGATCCAGAACAACAAGGACAACAGCCTGCCGAAGGCCAAATCAGTCGTGAGGAAGCGATGAGATTACTAGAAGCCCTTCAGCAACAGGAACAGCAAGTGCAAGAGAAACTGAAGAAGGCCAAGGTGAAGGCCAAGAAGACGAAAAAGGAGAAGGATTGGTGATGAGAGTTTGGCTTGCAACCATAGGGATGCTGTTTTCGGTAGTCGCCTGGAGTCAAGTGACCTTTAAGGCCTACGCCAACGAGACCGTTGTCGGCGAAACGGAACGCTTCCGCGTGACCTTTGAGGCCAACGATCGATGGTCGGAATTCGAGCCGCCCAATTTTGGTCCTTTTCGAGTGGTTCAAGGTCCCTCACAAAGCCAGTCGACGAACATCGTCAACGGCAACATGAGCACCACCTTTAGCTACAGCTACATCCTCCAGCCCACCCAAGTTGGAACCTTTACCATCAATTCGGCACGCGCTCGAATCAAGGGGCAGCTGGAAAAAACCAACCCCCTTCAAATCAAAGTGGTTGCACAAAGCGAGAAGGCTACGGATCCAAATGATCCCTATGCTATTGCGCAGCGGAGCAATATCCTGAGGGTGTTTGTCAGCAAAAGAGATGTCTATGTTGGTGAGCCCATCACCGTGACCTACAAGCTGTACTACGCCAGTCAAATCCGAAACTACAGTGGTCAAGCACCAAACTTGAATGGTTTCTTCAAGGAGGAAATCGAGTTGAAGAATCAGCGCGAAGAGCGCGAGAACTACAAGGGTAAACTCTACAATGTAGCGACCCTTAAAAAGTATGTGCTGATACCGCAAAAAACGGGAGAGCTGGAAGTAGATCCCTTCGTTCTGGATCTGGAAACGGCCGTGCCGACCCAGCAGAGGGATTTCTTTGGCCGTCCGGTGTACCAGAACGTAAGCTATACGGCAAAGAGCTCTACCGTGGCCATCGATGTCTCGGCCTTGCCGGCCGAAGGGCGCCCGAGCAACTTCAGCGGAGCTGTGGGAACGTACAGCTTTGAAGTCACCTTGAGTGACACCGCAGTTTCGGCAAATGAGTCGGCCACCCTAACGGTCAATGTCAGTGGTCTTGGAAACCTGAAGCTTTTCGAATTGCCGCAACCCGAAGTTCCTAAGTCCATTGAACTGTACGATCCCAAGTACGCGGAACGAATCACGGCAAGCTCCAAAGGCCTCAGAGGTTCTCGGAAGAACGAGTATCTCATGATCCCTCGTTTCAACGGTGATTACAAAATCCCCGAAATGAGCTTCACCTACTTCGATACGAATCAGAAAGAATACGTTCAGTTGAAAAGCCCCGATTTCACTCTGCGGGTAACTGGAGGATCCGACGACCCCGCGGCAGCAAGCTATTCTGGAGTGGTACGACGTGGCCGCGAAGAGGTCGATTACCTCAATGAAGAGATTCTGTACATCAAGACCAGACTTGGAAAAACCGTGAAGAAAGGAACGGGATTTCGGACCAGTCCGCTGAGGTGGGCGGGATACGGCTTTGGTCTCTTGGCCTTCTTTGGCGTTCTCGTTTGGCGTCGACGACGGGAGGAACAAAATGCGGATGTTGCCGGACAACAGCGTCGACGAGCGCGGAAAGTTGCTACCGGACGTTTGTCCGCTGCCAAGAAACAAATGGACGCAGGAGAACACCGGGCGTTTTATGAAGAAATAGCACGTGCCTTAGAAGGTTATTTGCGGGATAAGTTGCAAATGGACTTGGCTGGTCTGGGTCTAGATCGGGTCTTGGATGAGCTGAGTCAACACGGAGCTTCTGATGACTTGAATGCGCGTGTCAAAGAATTGTGGGATGCCACTTCTTTTGCACGCTATGCACCGAGCAGTGGCGCTGGCGCAGATGAGAAGCACTACAAAGCCACTTTGGAATTGATCACCGAATTAGAAGACGTGTTAAAATGAAGCACTGGATCTACATAACACTTCTTTTCTTTGGCTTCTTCGCGCAAGCACAGCCGATTTCGGAGGCTTTTGAACTGGGAAATTCCCTCTATGCCGATGGGGACTTTGGAGGGGCTATAGAAGCCTATGAATCGGCTCTGACTAGCGAGGAAACAAATGCGGCGTTGCTCTACAATTTGGGAAATGCCTATTTCCAGAATGGACAATTAGCCCCGGCCATCCTGAACTATGAACGCGCCCTACGAGTCGGTGGGCCCGATGAAGAAGTCACGCGAAACTTGTCTATTGCACAAGCCCAACGGGTCGATGAAATTGAGCCGCTTCCCAGACCCTTGTTGGCGCGGTTCTACAGAAGTATTGCAGGGGCTTTGGAGCCTAATTCGTGGGCGGTTATGGGTCTGTGGTTATTCCTCATGGCAGCTGTGCTTGGCGTGGTGGTGGTATTGGGAAGAGGTCCATCGGGCCGTAGGCCCATACTCGTCATTTCTGCCCTCGTTTTATTGGGATTCTCGATCATTTCCAACGCCATTAGCGAGTTCGAGGCCCAGTATCAAGAGAACAATGCAGCCGGGATTATCATGGCGGCCAATACCTACGTAAAGTCCGGTCCGGATGAAGATGCGGAAGACCTCTTTGTTCTTCATGAAGGAGCTTCGGTCAGCGTTCGTGAGGCGTTTTCGGGATGGGTTCGTATTCGACTGGTCGACGGAAAAATCGGCTGGGTTCCCGAAGAAGATGTTGAATCGATTGAATAAAAAAAGCCGAATCGCTTGATTCGGCCTTCCACTTTTTTGAGGGTTCGCTGATTACTGGCGATCGAGCTGTACGTTGAAGATCAGCTCCTCTTCACTGAAGTCCACAGGCTCTTCGCTCAAGTATATAAGTGATTTCATTCGTGTTGCTTTAGGCGGTCGCTTCTTCCCACGACAAATGTCCTTCAAGATTGTTCGTCCCCCAGGTCTCTAGCTCACTTTCTATCCAAAGATTGGGAAAAAAGACTCGTTTTTGGAATTTGGGATGCATGTACCGCTGCCATTCGGAACCTCCGGTGGCTTCGGCACCTCCCAAGTATTTCCGCGCCGCGTTCAAGTGGCTCATGACCCATTTTACGTTCACCGTATGGTCATAGTGACGAAGCGCATTGATCAATCGCTTGTCGTTTCTCTGCGCCTCCGGTAAACGCAAATAAACGAGCTGCAGATTCGACTTGTTGTATTCCTTCATGAAGGTGATAAACTCCTCCATATACTTCTTTTCGAAGTTGGCGAGCAAGGTCGTTTTATCTCCTGTATCAAAATTCTTCCCGGCAGCTTGCCAGTACAAATGCTCGTAGGCGTGCTCAAAGGGGGTGTTGCGATCAATAGTGTCCCTAAACCGAGCGTCAATCAGATTAATCAGATCGGTACTGGCAAATTCAATCTTTCGGTATTGTGCACTTTGGAAACCACTCGCCGGAGTTAAAGTGTCGCGGAACTTCATGTATTGCTCGCGTTCCATTCCATCACCCATAATAGAAAAGCTCTCCGTCAGCATATCAAAATAGCGGCTGATTCGGTCCACGTGCATGGCAAATTTCTCCGCGGCAATATCTTCTTCACGAGCAATTTGCTCAATTTCCCAGAGCACCATTTTGAACAAGAGTTCATTGATCTGATGGTACACGATGAAGATCATTTCATCGGGAAGCTGAGTACGTTGCGTTTGCAAGCCCAACAGGGCATCAACCTGAATATAATCCCAATAAGTCATGGGGTTTGCGTGCAAAAGCCCGCTTAAATGCACGTCTGGATTCTGGCCAATGGCTCGATATTTCTCATCGATGGCCTCTAGCAGTTGTTCGCGATTCATGGATGGTCTAATAGGTGAACGCAAGTTAATCTTTCCCGCAAACATCCCGGCATTTCGTATTTTCCGCCTCAATCTCTACTCGACCATGGAACAAAGCGAACACAAAATGATCATGGGCCACCCTGCAGGCCTGTATGTCCTTTTCTTCACGGAACTCTGGGAGCGCTTCTCCTACTACGGTATGCGCGCAATCCTAGTCCTCTACTTGACCGCAAAAACCACCGACAGCAACGCTGGCCTCGGCTGGGAAAATGCCTCAGCACTTGAACTCTACGGGTGGTACACAATGATGGTGTACGTCATGTCCGTTCCCGGTGGTCTGCTGGCCGATCGACTTCTCGGCCAAAAGAAAACGGTCATGCTCGGCGGGGTTCTGCTCTGTATAGGTCACATCATCTTGGCCGTGGACGCCATTTGGGCCTTTTACACCGGTCTCGTCTTCATCGTCCTCGGGGTTGGGGCCCTCAAGCCCAACATCAGCACCATGGTCGGTGGACTGTACCGTCGCGGTGACGCTCGTCGAGACGCAGGCTTCACCATCTTTTACATCGGTATCAACATCGGCGCTTTCACGGCTCCCCTCCTCGTGGGTTATGTCGGCGAGGTCATCAATTGGCACTACGGATTCGGTTTGGCCGGAATAGGTATGGCCATAGGACAAATCGTCTACGTCTTTGGGCAGCGTTACCTGAAAGGAGTTGGAGATTTTGAAAGGCCCTCACGGGCCGATGGTACGGCATCCTCAAAGCCGCTCACCAAAATCGAAAAGGATCGCCTCAAGGTTCTACTGCTCTCCTTCGTGGTCGTTATTGTCTTCTGGGGAGCCTACGAGCAAGCCGGCGGGCTAATGAATCTCTACGCCAAAGAGAAGATCGACCGCGTCATGTTCGGCTTTACCGTTCCAGCAAGCTTCCTACAGGCCTTGCACGCGTTCTATGTTATTCTGATCGGAGCGCCTATGGCCTACTTCTGGACCCAATGGCGTAAGTGGGGTCGCGAATCGAGCAGTCTATTCAAGATGGGTATCGGAACCATTATTACAGGTTTGGGCTTCCTATTCCTCGCTGGAGCCGCACAAGAAACCCTTGGGTCTGCTGACGGCAAGGCCTCCATCTATTGGATGTTTGCCGCATACCTTCTTCATGTTGTTGGTGAATTGAGCATCTCCCCTATTGCCCTTTCCTACATCACAAAATTGGCTCCAGCCAAGTACGCGAGCTTTATGATGGGTGCGTACTTCTTTGTGAGCGGGGTTGGAAATAAAATTGCCGGGCTGGTCGGTGAAGCGGCTCAAGAAGCTGGTGAAATGACCATCTTCATTGGCGTCTTTGGATTTTGTGCGCTTTTTGGGCTGACTCTTGTTCTATTCGTCAAACGACTAAAAGGCCTCGCCCATGGCGCGGAAGACATTACGCCTGTTTCTCCGCTGACGGATCCGGAGTAACATCATCTTCTTTCGATTCGGCTTCCTGCTTTTCAGCGGGGACCTCCTTTTTTGCAGCTTCCTCTTGGAAGGCATGCTCGTCTACTTGCTTGAGCGAAATCGCCTCAGGCACGATCATACCAATGCCGTGTAGGCGCAAGGTGTTGAAGACGTCCGTGTAGACTTGATTCTTGGTGAAGAGTATCTCGCGCTCCACCCAGAAGTGGATGTAAAAACGAGCTTTGTTGTCTTCCACCCCATCGTAGTACACCGCTGGTGCTGGAAGGTCCGCGCTCTGGGTGATGTTCTTCATCGCGTCCTCAACCAAGTATACCACTCGAGTAGGATCCAAGTCTTGAATCGGGAGTACAAATTCAAAATGCAAGCGTCTTTGGCGATTCGCTAGCGTCCAGTTGATCACCTTCTGGGAAACAATGTCGCTGTTCGGCACAATCAATTCTGAAGCGTCGTAGAGCCTCAAAGTTGTTGCCCGGATTCCGATTCGGATCACCTCGCCCTCATCTAACTGAATCTTCACAATATCTCCTTCCGTAATCGGACGCTCGAAAACGAGAATCAAACCACTCAAAAAGTTATTGATGATGGACTGGAGGCCGAAACCAATACCCACACCCAGGGCGCCCGCCAAAAGGCCGAGGTTGGCAAAATTGAGCCCCAGCTGACTCAAGGCTAAGAATATTCCAAAGGTGACCAAAGTGTAGCTCGTCATCGAGCTAATCGCCATGGGCACGCCTCGCTCCAAGTCCAAACGTGTCAGCAGCTCTTCCCTTAAAAAAAGAACCACTGGTCCAACGGTCAACCAAGTGATGATGACGATTTTAAAGAAATTGATTCCATCACCAATGGTGACGGTATAATCCCCAATTTCAGTTCCGGTTTTGATAAAGTCCGCCCACCAAATGCCCAAGGCATCAAAAATGTAGAACCCGTTGAGTACAATTTGGGCAAAGAGGATGATGGATAGGATTTGAAGAATGCGCGTTAATCCGCGCGTCGCCTTTAGCCTGGCCTCAGGCATCCACCGATGGGCGTACTTGGGGATTCCCGTTGTAAACCAAGTCTTTACCGCTACCGAAAGGGACTGGAAGGTCAGCCCAATAAAAACAGCTGCCATCAATGTGGTCACCGTACCATCTACCAGCAGTAAGGCGAAAATGTGGTAACCCGTCAAATTAGTCACCAAAGCAATCCCTTGGATGAAAATCAACATGGGGGTAAAACCGAGAGGTAACCGGACCCACCAAGCATTAATGCCGTCAAAGTCATGACGCATTCGGTAGATTCGAACCAAACCGTAGCTGAGCACCAAATTCAGAAAGAGTAAGAAAAGACGTTGACTCAGGGGACCAGTGTTGATCAAACCATATTCAAAAATGATGTAAGTGACCACAGATCCTATGATAATCCATCGTTGTCCATCACGGATGTTCTGAGTGAAGAGCAACAAGAAGACAACTAAAAGCACTGTTGAAAAGGCCAAGCTTATCAGAGCCGGCGGGTTGCTCAAATAGAGCAAAATGGAGAGCAGGGCGTAATAGAATGCAGATAGCCAAGGTCTATTGAACAAGCTCTTTGTTATCCGGTCGGCGTAGACCTCATCGTCAAAAGACATATTCGTTTTCATCCGATAAAAGAGCACGAGAAAAAGAACAAATACCGGCACAAACCAAAGGGCCTTGTTCTTCTCTTGTTCGAGGTACAATCGGGCGTCGCTCCGGGCCAGCCAGATCAACTTATTGAGCTCAATACCTGAATCGTCTGTGGAGTCTCGCTCCCAATTAAAAATACCGTCACCGCGCTCGGTAATTCGCGAAATCAGCTGGCGAGACTTTGCCTCTTCAATGGTGGACTGACTGCTCTGAATTTTAAGGATCAACTCCGTGGCAATACTTTCCACCTCCAAAGTCTCTTCAAACTCAAAGTCCACTACTTCAAAGACGCTGTCTATTCTGCCCAGAGTAACGGTTATTCGAGATGACACTTCTTCTTTCGCATCATCAGCATCCAATTCCTCCTTGATGAGGGACCACGCATCCCTGTGGAGCCTGAGCTCACTCTCAATAGCTTCCAGGCTTTTGTTTCGCGACGAAAGCTCCGATACTATTGGATTCAAATTCCCTTGAAGCTCGGACCACCGAAGCTTGAGGCCGTCTAAGGTCCCAGAGAATTGCTCGTTTTCTAGAACGTCCTCGGTGAGCTCGTTCAACGTATCAATGCGCATCCGGAGCGTATCCAAGTTAGCTCGGCGCTGATCCATTAATGAATCTTGAAGCAGGGGTTGAACATCCGACCGGAAATACTCGATCAGTTCTACGCGGGCACTCGAGATTTCCGAGAGTTCGATTTTCGGGATGACCACAGTCGAATCCGAAGAGGCGGTCTGCGCTGATAGTGCAAAACTGCACAGGAGGATCATCAAGAACAAGAGGTTCTTCAAAAGTAAAGGGCTTGGGTTCAGCCTCTAAAATAGAGAATTCGAAGCACAGAAAGTCGAGCGGTCGAAGCGAAAAACCTAAATTGAATGCCCTTAGAACCCAAACCTATGGCTCAAGAACCCTCTAATCGGCCGCTTGACGTTTACTTCCGCCTAGCTCTAGCCACCCTGATTATATACTGGTGCTTCCTGATCGCACGACCTTTTTTGGTCATGTTGATCTGGGCATCGATCATCGCCGTTTCCCTGTATCCTGTATACAAAGGCCTTTCCAATCTTCTCAGAGGTCGAAAAGTACTCACCTCGGTATTCATGATCCTTATTCTGATCGCCCTATTTGTGATTCCGAGTATTCAAATTGGCCATTCATTGACCAAAACGGCCAAGGAGTTAAAAAGAGAACTCGATACCGAGCAGTTCGACATTCCTGACCCAGATCAAGCCATTGCCGATTTGCCTGTTGTTGGGAATCAACTCTATAGTTTGTGGATGGAGGCCGATACTAATTTTGAGGCCTTTTTAGAACATTATAGAGAACCCATCTCCAATGTTGGCGGCTGGCTGCTGAAGAGTATTATCGGTGTCATGGGCGATTTAATCATATCCATTATTGCCGTAATCATCGCGGGGGGTCTGATGGTCTATGGAGAGTCCATTTATGCCTTCTTGGAACGATTCGCGAACCGCTTAATTGGAGATCGGGGGCACGAGTACATATCCCAGAGCAGGGATACCATTCTCAGCGTGGTAAAGGGAATCCTCCTCATTGCCCTCATTCAAGCGGCCCTCGCATTCGTGGGACTTGCTATCGCCAACTTCCCAGCCGCAGGCGTTTGGGCTGTCTTGATTCTTATTGCCGCTATTGTACAGCTGCCGGTGATGATTGTCACCATCCCGATCATTATTTATGGGTTCAGTTATTTGGACACCACCCCGGCCATAATATTTACCATTTACATTGCAGCCATTGGATTGATTGATAACATTCTGAAGCCCATCCTATTGGGACGCGGCTTGGAAACACCGATGCTGGTTATTCTTATTGGTGCACTGGGAGGCCTAGCACTGCATGGTATACTGGGCTTGTTCGTAGGACCGGTTATTCTCAGTATCGGTTATCGGTCCGTTTTTATATGGATGGACGGAAGCTCCGGAGCACCGTCAAAAACAGAAAGCGCAGCACATTAGTGGAGGTACCCTTTCTCAGAGGAAAGGGAGTGTCTTTAAGCTTTTCGGGCATTCCCTGAAGTTCCGTTAGGCGTATAATGGTATCGTCAATCTGAATCTAGCTGTAGATGTCTAGGACCTCTTGGGCGTTTAACTCTTTTATCCCGTTCCCTTGATGCATGGCAATGGCCGTGACTCTATTGGTCTTCGACTCAATGGCCTCGTAGTCCTTTTGGTCAAAATATCTGGCAACCTCCTGCTTCCAGACCTCTTCGTCTTCCACTCCTTTTAAGCGTAGGCGAAGAGCCTGAACCCATGCAATTTGACCGCGCACCAATTGGAAGCTCTTGTTCAAAAGCTGGCCTGGAATGTGGTCTGGATCTACGACTGTTAAAGCCTAACGAGTAAAGGTTCGGCTTTCGCTAGCTATGCTCGCCCAATAGGAGCGGGCGGACCACCACCGCTCGTAGGCTGCTGCGTTTCGAAAAGCCATGATGATGGCCAAGGCCGTACCCAGAATAGCAACAACCGACGGTGGTATGCTGACATAATCGGATACGTAGATTCGATGAATGATAAGTGCGACAGTAGCCATCACCCCGCTGTAGAGCAGATTCTTCCATGAGAAGCGAATGGCCGCTCCAAAATGCAATGATTTTCTAGTAATCATGGGTTTAGATGCTGGGCTTCTGGGTGAACATACCCATTACTGGAGGAACCTTTGCCATTCCTTCGTATCTTGACGAACATTTTTACAAAATCCTTCTTTGTAAATCTGATCTACTCATTAACTCAACTGAAAGATTGCCTTTCAGAATATTTTATTGCTATGAAATACTTCCTCAATCACGGAGGCCTGGTCTTGGTGCTTTTTCTTTCGATCAGCGCTGTGGGACAGAACCGCTGGATGTCGACCCTTCAGGCCTACTTGAACGAAAATCATACGGAACTTGGCGTTACGGCCGAGGACGTCCAATCCTTTGGAATCACCGACGAAGTGCCCACGAAAAAAACAGGCGTTTGGCACGTTCATATTGTTCAGCAAGTCAATGGTTTAGATGTCATTAACGGTGTTGCGAACATCACTATTGATCCGAATGGTGACGTCATTGCGGTTGGAAATCGCCTCATTGCCCACCTCAACGATAAGTTGAGCGGATCGGGAAGTGCGAGCATCGCGCCGTTAGGCGCCATCGCTAAAGCCAAAGAACGTTTGGCTTTGAGCGGCCAAATGGGCACGGCGCTTACTCCAGATGCAACCGGCGCATTGCGCTTTGAAGGGGGAACCCTTTCTCAAGAGGATGTAACCGCTCGCCTGGTTTATTGGAATACGGGTGAAGAGGTCCGTTTGGCCTGGGTCATTGGGATTTATCAAATGGATGGCGAACACTGGTGGCAACTGATTTTAGACGCACAGGACGGTCAGGAGCTTCATCGCTACGACTGGGTTGTTCGTTGTACGTTCCCAAATCACCCTGAGGAGGCACACGTGCACTCGCATGAAAATATGTCCGAGCCTACGGCCCTTGCGCCTGCAACGCCAGCTGCTGCACCGGCTTCGAATGGTGCCGTATATAATGTATATCCTTTGCCCATCGAAAGTCCGAGCCACGGTGTTCGGGCTCTTTTGACCAACCCTCACGATACAGCTGCTTCACCTTGGGGATGGCACGATACGACTGGCATGGCCGGAGCTGAATACACTATTACACGAGGAAATAACGTACATGCCTACACGGATACGACGGACAACAACCAACCGGATTTTGAGCCGGATGGAGGTACGGCGTTGAACTTTGATTTTACCTTGGATTTGAATCAAGCTCCTGGAGCATACAAATCGGCGGCCACTACGAACCTGTTCTACATGAATAACCGAATCCACGACGTGATGTGGCACTACGGTTTGGATGAAGCCGGTGGTGCATTCCAGGAAACCAACTACACGGGCGTCGTTGGTGCTAGCGACGAAGTTCGGGCCGAGGCACAAGACGGTGGTGGCCTGAACAATGCGAATTTCGCGACCCCTCCAGATGGGTCAAGCGGTCGTATGCAAATGTACCTCTGGACGGGACAGTCTTCAGGTGATATCGTTACCATTCACACGCCTGCCTCGATCGTCGGAACCTATCCAGCTGGGCTGGCCTCTTTTGGACCTGCGATTACCACGACGCCTGTAACAGGAGACTTGGCCTTGGCCTACGATGGAGTGGCTGATTCCCTAGACGTTTGTGACAGCATCATTAATCCCACCGACCTGAGTGGTAAAATTGCCGTGGTGCGCCGTGGTAATTGCTCCTTTACGTCTAAGGTTCTGGCCTGTCAAAATGCAGGTGCAATTGGTGTGATTGTCGTGAATAACTTGGGGGCGGCTGCCGGTATGGGTGGTTCGAGCGCCAGTGTGACCATTCCTTCTGTGATGGTCGCTTCGTGGGACGGACAAGATATGATCGATGCCTTGGTTCAAGGAGATAGCGTAAATGCTTCATTATCGCTCCCGTTAGGATTTGGACAAGATCGCGATGGTGACCTGGATAACGGTATTATCATCCACGAATATGCCCACGGAATCAGTAACCGAATGACAGGTGGTCCAAGCGCTTCTGGTTGTTTAGGGAATGAGGAGCAAATGGGAGAAGGATGGAGTGATTTCTACGGAATCATGATGACCATGGACACGGCATTTGGGGTCAACCCTGCTCGTCGCCCCATGGGAACTTATGCGGTATTCGAGTCGCCGACTTCTGGCGGGGGCATTCGCCCAGTACCCTACGACACCAACTTCGCCACGAATAACTACACCTACGCAGATCGCGCCAACGCTAACATTTCCATTCCTCATGGGGTTGGATTCATCTGGTGTACCATGCTTTGGGACTTGAACTGGGCGTTTATCGACCAGTATGGATACGACCCTGATTTGATCGGAGGAACAGGCGGGAACGCCATGGTCTTCCGCTTGGTTACAGACGCCTTGACCCTACAGCCTTGTGGTCCTGGGTTTGTTGATGGACGGGACGCTATTCTCTTGGCCGATCAACTGGCCTACAACGGGGCCAACGAATGTTTGATTTGGGAGGTCTTTGCGAGGAGAGGATTGGGTGCAAGCGCGAGCCAAGGGTCCGCAAATTCCCGTTCGGACGGAAACGCAGCCTTTGATATTCCATTTACATGTCTTGTAGCGACAGAAGCTCCTACAGCCGACTTTGAAGTAGCGACGGACACCACGTGCGACGGAAGTTTCTCATTTACTGACCTTTCGTTCAACGTACCTCAGTCCTGGTATTGGGACTTTGGCGATGGAACAACCGATACACTGAGAAATCCGAGTCATACTTACGCTGCTACTGGATCTTACACGGTGACCCTCGCTGTCGCGAATGATCTGGGTTCCGATACCCTGGTCCGGACAAATTACGTGCACTATATCGCGCCTACAGATAATCCTGCTGTTGCCGGAGGGTCGGGATGTAGCCCTGACTCTATTGCACTTACGGCTGTTGGAAACGGAGTGCCTCAATGGTATGATTCAAGCCTTCAATTTGTAGGAAGTGGAACCACCTTTATGGTGCCTCCTTCGACGACTACTCAAACGTACTACGTGCGTGATGCAGTTGTGTACCCAACCGAATATGTTGGGCCTGTCGACAATTCTATTGGCGGGGGTGGATATCACACAACAACCTACACCGGACACATTAACTTGGATGCAACGGTTCCCGTGACAATTAAGTCTGCATGGATTGATGCCGATGCTACCGGTACCCGCTCCGTTAACGTTTACGACAGTCCAAATGCACTGGGGAATATCATTCAAGTTATCCAAGTAAACGTCAATCAGACCGGTGGTCAACGTGTGGATCTCAATATTGATATCCCCGCGGCTGGTAGCTATAGCTTTGGACTTGATCAAGCCGGCCTTTATCGAAACAATGATGGTCCTAACTACCCTTATGAAGTGGCAGGACTTATCACCATCAACGCTCCTGAAGCTGGCCCTGATTTCTACTACTATTTCTATGACCTTGAAGTAGAGCGTACGGGATGTTATGCTGCTCAAGTGGCGGTTACCGCGACCGTAACCGACATCATTGACTTCAGCTTTGCGGTGAACAACCAAACTGTTCAGTTCACGGATGCTTCACCCAATGCGACAAGCTGGTCTTGGGACTTTGGTGATGGAAATACGAGCAACCAGCAGAACCCAAGTCATACCTACGGTGCAGATGGTCTTTACACTGTAACATTGACAACCGATGGCGGATCCTGTGTGAAAACCGAACAGCTTGTCATTGGCTTCGTGACCTTGGAAGAGCAGGATATTCTGAGTGCCGAAGTGTTCCCGAACCCTGCCGTAGCTTCCGTGACCATTCAATTGGCCGAGCCGCTCGTCAACGAAGCAGAATTGAGCATTTACAGCATCGATGGACGTGAATGGTTCCGCACTACCTTGGAACGAGGAACAAGTGAAGAAGAATTAAACGTTCGAACGCTTGCGAATGGCGTCTACTGGATTCGAGTCGAATCAAGCGGTCAAGAACTTCGCGAAAAACTCGTGATTCAGAAGTAAGGCTTCAGAATCACCACTCTGATTTCAGCGCCCTCAGGAAGGATCTCTTCTTGGGGGCGTTTGTTGATTAGGGCGGTCATTTCCGGAGTCATCGTATTCTTCGTTCGAACACTTACCGCCTCTAGATTCTCTCCGTTTTGAGCTTTTTCAATGACCATAAAACGCTGCGTCATCTTCGACTTTTCACGATCGTTTAGCGGACGAAGAGACGCCATTGCACGCTCAACTCCACCGGTATAGCCATCAGGGGCTAATCCCACGATTTGAAGAACGCCCTCCGAAGTGCGAATCCAAAGCAGGTAATAATGAGAGCGATTTCGAGAAGACGGGTCTATAAAGATTATTCTATGACCCTTAAACCCTCCCAGGGTGATGTCCTCATCGGCCAGCAAGTAACCCTCTGGAAGCTCTTTCAAATTCTGACGCATGGTCCGAACCGTCGCTTCTAAAGTCGTTGTATCTGGCAGTCGGCCAAGCGCCAAGGCGCTTTTCGACTTTTCATTGGCCGCCATCACGGCACTTGCGTAAACCTGTGTCTGGAAACCGTCTTCCAAAGCGATAGAAACATCATGCGCAGGGAGCAAAATAGTCGTATCTCCCGGCGTACGTCCATATTCGATGGGCGCTCCAACGAGCAGTCCGTCTACGGTTTCATTGAGAGCGCCTAACGGCGCGATAGGCTCCACCCTCAAGCCTTCCAACATTCCTTCAATGCGCTTTACACGATCAGCGGTAATCGGGTGATC
Source organism: Flavobacteriales bacterium (assembly GCA_965661605.1). Taxonomy (GTDB): domain Bacteria; phylum Bacteroidota; class Bacteroidia; order Flavobacteriales; family ECT2AJA-044; genus ECT2AJA-044. The sequence continues at coordinate 25,374 of CBFIEH010000015.1, forward strand.
GTTCAAATAGCTGCGTTCTTCTACATGACCGGTAGCCAATTGGACCACCTCCGAAAGTTTTTGAAGCGCTGAAATAAGGGCCGCGGGATCATAGCCTGCCTTAGCCGCCAGCTTTACTCCTTCTGTATCCGCCTCTGTTTCAAATCCTCTTCCATATTTGGCCATGACCAAAGCTCCCGAAGCATTGATAGGTGCGTTGACCAAGGCTCCCAAATCGTCGTTAAAGACGCCCAGTATATTTCCAGGAATGCTCAAGAGGGCCGGGAGAATCCCCTTCTTCTGCAACTTGACCCCATGGCGGTTTTGGGCATGTATGATCTCATGAGCAAGGACACAAGCCAATTCTTCCTCGGTGGTCAGAAGCTCCAATAAACCCGTCGTCACGTAGCAATATCCCCCGGGCAAAGCGAATGCATTCGGCTCAATGGTTGGTACAATTTGGAAAGAAAAGGGGAAGTACGTAGTGTCCAAGGCATCTACAAGTCGATTCCCCACAGAAGCAATGTACGCGGTTCGTTCAGCGTCATCCAAGATGCCAAATTGAAACTCTACAAGGGCTGCGTTCTCCTTTCCCAGTTTACGATCGAGGTCGTACGGACTCTGTGCTCCGGCTGTGATAGAAAGGATTAAAAGAATTGTTAAGGCTGTCCATTTCATGTCACAAAAGTAGGATTCTACATATCTTTTCGAAACAAAACCAATAAAGCCATGACCAAAAAATTACTCATTCTTAGCTCCATTGCCCTATTTGCGGCATGCAGCTCAAAGCTCGTTGCGCCTACCGAAGCAGACCTTGCAGGGATTCAAGAACAGTATCCCGATGCCACCTTGATGGCCCTCAATGAAGGGAAAACACATTACCAAGAAGTATGCAGCAACTGCCATGCACTATATCTTCCGGGAAGTTATACGGATGCTCAATGGGCCAAATTGGTCAAGGGTATGTCCAACAAGGCACGAAACAACGGAATCCAGGTTTCAGATGATCAAGAGGCGAAAATTGCCCTATACCTTATGGCGGTCAATGACCAGTAATCTGCCCTATTGAACCAGGATGGTTTCGGTATAAGAGGAATCTCCAATGGTAAGGGAGAAGAAGTACTCTCCTGCTGAGAGCGACTCCGTATGGATGCGGATTTCACCCGGACCAATACGGTCATGGGCGACGGATACAGTCTGTCCAAGGGCGTTGATCCCTTCTATGGAATATTCGCTCATATTCGATTCGGAAAACTCCCATACAATAGAAACAGGCGTCGATGTCCTGAAATTCTGAGCGGAGCAATTCAAAATTCTCGAAGTCTTGGTGTTCCACTTGCTTGAGCTTGGGGTGCTGATCTTCAAGTGGCCGTCGGACCACGGCGGTAACCGATTTTACCTGGGGGTGATCCAAACATTCGAGCAAAACGCCTCGGCCAACCATGCCGCTTGCGCCAAAAAGTAATACGTTCATATACTAGACATTTTCTTCTATGTTTTCGAGGGAAACGCCCTTGGTTTCCGGCATGAGGAAATGGGTAAAAGCGAGCTGAAGGACCATAAATCCAGCAAACAGCGCAAAAATGAAACCCGGTGGAAAGGCATCGATGATGACCTGTCCTACTAGGGTAATGATGGCGGCCATGACCCAGTGGGTACTCACGCCCCAGGCCTGTCCTTTGGCACGCACTTGGTTCGGGAAAATCTCGGATATGAAGACCCAGATTACGGCTCCCTGACCCACTGCGTGCGAGGCAATAAACATCAAGATGAAGACGAGGATAAATCCGGACGACGCGCCGGTGTAGTACCCATAGGAAATGAGGCTCAAGCTGATGATGTAACCCAAGGAACCGAGGTAGAGCAATTGCCGTCGGCCCGCGCGATCAATCAAGGCCAGTCCCACGAATGTGAAGAGGAGATTGATGCCCCCTATGGCAATAGAGCTGAACAAGGATTCTCCGGTGGCCAGACCACTTTGCTCCAGGATGACCGGAGCATAGTAGAGCACGAAATTGATGCCACTTACTTGATTGAAAAAGGCGATCAAAAAAGCCAACAACAAAGGGCGGCGGTATTCGCGTTTCCAAAGGTGCTCACTGCGTTCATGAGCGTGCCGATCGTCTGAAGCTTTGATTTGGTCAAGAACGGCTTGGGCGGCACCTTCATCGGGCCGTAGGCCCTGAAGAACCTCGAGCGCCCCGCGCTCGTCTCGCTGATGAATATAGAGCCAGCGAGGACTCTGCGGCACAAAGATGACAAAGATGGTGTAGAGGGCCGCAGGAAGGGCCTCGATGCCAACCATCCAGCGCCAGTCGTCCGCTCCACCTACGCCGTGAAACAGGTAGTTGCTGATGAAGGCGATAAGGATTCCGAGCACGAGGTTGAACTGGTAGAGGGCCACAAGGCGTCCCGCTCTTTGGAGCCGCTGATTTCAGAAATATATATGGGTGCCGCCACAGAAGAAGCGCCAACCCCCAGGCCGCCGATGAAGCGGAAAAAACTGAAACTGTAGGGATCCCAGGCCACCGCTGAACCAATGGCCGAAACCGTAAAGAGGATTCCGATGCCAATCAGGGTCTTTCGGCGACCGTAGCGGTCACAGGGTATTCCCCCAAAGAGAGCGCCAACTACGGTCCCCCACAAGGCCATGGACATGATGAAAAATCCGTGGAACCAAGAACTGGTATTCCAGAGCTTTTGAATGGGTTCGTTGGCTCCGCTAATCACGACAGTATCAAAGCCAAAAAGGAATCCCGCGAGGGCCACGGCAAGGGCAGTACGGAAGATGGTTTTATTCTGGAACATGCACCTAAACTAACCAAAGATTCCTTTCTTTAGCGGGACAAGACCTCGATTTATGTGCCGTCTCTCTATTCTCTTCCTTGCGCTGTTCACAGCGTTTGGCCTTCAAGCCCAGCACTCACAGCCTACAAGCGTAGACGATATCAATCCCTTCATCGGCACCGGAGGTCACGGCCACACCCACCCTTCCGCGCAAGCCCCATTCGGCATGATGCAACTCGGGCCCAACACCCGACTCGAAGGCTGGGACGGCTGCAGCGGATACCACTACACGGACAGCGTCCTCCTCGGATTCAGCCTCACCCACCTCAGCGGAACAGGCATCGGAGACTACGGAGATCTTTTGATTGGGCCCTCACGGGCCGATGAATCACCTCTCCACATGGACAAATCCTCGGAACGCGCGAGCGCGGGACACTACAGCGTGACCCTAGAAAATGGCATTCTTCTAGAATCCACCGCGGGGTCTAGAACAGGTGTTTTGCGTTTGGTTTTCCCTGAAGGTCATCGGGCCGTGCTTGATATCGATCTCGACCACCGGGATTTCGAGCTGAGCACCTCTTTTGAAGTCCTATCGGACAGCAGTTGGCAAGGCCATCGCTACAGCCGCGGATGGGCGCAAAACCAAAAGCTCCACTTCTATTTCGAATCCAACCTGCCCGCTCAAACAGCGGAGATCGACTCGCTTCACTTTACCCTGGACTTCGGTTATGTGGATACCGTAGAACTGTACATCGGAATGAGCGGCACGGATATCGACGGAGCCGTGAAAAACTTTGGGGCAGAGGACTTGGCCTACGACTTCGCGGCCCTAAGGGCCAGAACCCGAGAAGAGTGGGCAGCGGAACTCGACAAGAGCTATGTCTATCATCGGGATGCCGATTGGAGAGCTATCTACGCTACTTCCCTCTACCACGCCTACAGCGTGCCCAATTTGTGGAGCGATGTGGACGGGCGCTATAGAGGCTTGGACGATGCCATTCATATCGATACCGCGTTCGAACACTACACCATTTTTTCCCTTTGGGATACCTACCGAACCGCACATCCGCTGTACGCCATCACCCAACCTGAGCGCACCCAGGCCTTTTTAAACGGATTCTTGGACATGTACGATCAATACGGCCGATTGCCGATCTGGGAACTCGCCGCGAACGAAACCAATTGCATGATTGGATACCACAGCGTCTCGGTCATTGCGGATGCACTAGTCAAAGGCTACCCCATAGACACGGCCCGGGCCCTAGAAGCGTTACACGCCACGGCGACTTATGATAGAAGCGGGGTTCGACTCTACATGGAAAAGGGGTTCTTGTCCATGGAAGATGAAAGCGAGTCCGTTTCCAAAACCCTAGAATACGCCTACGACGACGCCTGTATTTCTTGGGCCGCTACCATGCTCGGAGACTCCAAAATGGCGGCAGAATACAATCAAAGAGCCACAGCCTACCGCTCCCTAGTGGATCCGGAAACAGGTTGGATGCGTGCTCGAGACAACGGCCAATTCCTCGCTGATTTTAATCCAAATCAGGTCAACAACCACTACACCGAGGCCAACAGCTACCAATACAGCTTTGCTCCGGTGCACGACCTCGACTATTGGAAAGGACTTCTGGCTCAGTATTTAGATGCCCCATCCAGCAACGATGCCCTCTACGGCCAGCTGGAAAAACTGTTCAACGCTCCGCGTGAAACCACGGGCCGTACACAAGCAGACATTACCGGTCTTTACGGCCAGTATGCCCACGGCAACGAGCCATCGCACCACATTGCCTACCTCTACAACAGCACGGATAGTGTCCACAAAACGCAGGAACGAGTTTGGTCCATCATAGAACAGTTTTATCAGAACGCGCCAGACGGCCTTTCGGGAAATGAAGACTGCGGACAAATGAGCGCCTGGTTTGTCATGGCCAGTTGGGGATTGTATCCCTTGGTTCCCGGCGAAGCGCGGTATGCGGTTTCTACGCCGTTTTGGGATCGTATCGAGATCACCTTGCCTAACGGAGCTCCTCTGAACGCTCATGTTGGCGGAACGGGAAAATACCTGAAGTCCTGGTTTACCGATCAGGATCTTCAAGCCACGTGGATTGACCACGAGACCCTTTTGAAAGGTGGTACCTGGACGGTTGAGCGCAGTGAGTCGCCGACTTCCTTTGGTCAAGGACAGCCCTACCGAAACAGTCTGGAGAATGAAACGGCTCCAGCGCCGATCATCGACATCCCGATCAGCATCAATAAGAAGACCGTTGGCCAAGTCGTATCTCCCACCGATAAGTCCGTGGCCGCGTCGGCCTCTGGGTCCATTCAAGTCAAGGGGTCAGACCTCATCGCCACAGGAACCGGCGAGATCCACGCAACTTCGCCCGTTGAAGGCTTCGGTGCACACGAAAGCCGGGCCAAGGTCTTTTGGCGCGATGATCGCTTTGAGGCACACTGGGAAAGCGGTGTGCCAAACCGTCAATACACCGCCGGTGGGCCCGCTTCAATGGTGGACGGGATTCGCGGAGATGTGGATTGGCGCAAAGGACATTGGGTCGGTATTCAGGGCCAGAATGCGGAGCTTCAATTGAGCGCGAATGAAAAAATAAAGGCCTCCGAAATCCAGGTGAGCCTGCTCAAAGACATCCGTTCTTGGATCGCTTATCCGGCGGCGGTGACCGTTTCCTCGCAAGATCGTAAAGGACAATGGACCACCTGGGAGCGGATGGCAATAGAGGAGCCCCTCGGAGTCGATTGGTCCGACGAGGTTGAAATCTCCGAGCTCACTTTTCGCGTACCAAATGGGGCGTTAGATTGCGCGGTCATCAAAGTTGAATTCGAGAATGCAGGGAAATTACTGGACTGGCATTTGGGCGCCGGTGGAGAGAGTTTTTTCTTCGTGGACGAAGTCCAGGTGAAGTAGCTCAGCCAACCTCGCGGACCTATTCTCCGTGAGTACAAGGACAAAAACCAACCACCATGAGAACCTCCCTCCTTCTTTGTCTCGTGCCTCTGGCATCCAGCGCACACGCACAACTGGGGCCCGGGTCAAGTTGAGTTCTACGAACAGACCCTGACCGGCGTGATCAATTTACCCTATACCCTGCCCAGCGATCTCGGGACGCGCGACATCCCAAAAAGAAACCCGCTTACCTAATCGGTAAACGGGTTTCTTTTTGGGTGTGGAGCTAAGGGGATTCGAACCCCTGACCCCTTGCCTGCCAGGCAAGTGCTCTAGCCAGCTGAGCTATAGCCCCAAGTGGTCGGCAAATGTAAACAAACTTGCCGAACCATCCATGTTTACTGCTTGGTGACCTTGAGGGTCTTATTGCCTGCTTCGGTCTCAATACGAAGCAAGTACAATCCAGCGGAGTAGCGACTCAAGTCAAAGGTGATGCGGTCGCTGTCTGTAAATTCAGACGATACGATGACATTTCCGGTCAAGTCCATCACTACTGCTGATCCAGTTGTTCCGGCTCCCAATTGGATGTTCACCACATCCTCTGTTGGATTCGGGTAAACCGCAGCTTCGATTTCACGCTCTTCAATTCCAATGGAAGGATCGTTGTTTTCGAAATAATAGAACGAACCGGTATAGGTCGTATAGCTGTACGCGGCACTTATGATGTCCATATCACCGTCATCATCGAGATCACCCAAGGTGCAGAAGTTGTAATACCCTGGCGAAACCAATCCGAAAGGATTTTGCTGAGGTCCCCCAAATGCCGGAGCGGTAGGCGTTCCCGTATTCTCGAAATGGATGAAATTACCATAGTAATCAGAAGCCATAACATCCATATCCCCATCGAGGTCGGTATCGCCCATGGTCATCACACCCAAGCCGGATGTAGCCCCAACCAAACCAAAGGGGTTGGCCTGAGCAGCGCCAAAATTAGGTGTGCTTTGTGTACCGTTGTTCGGATAATAATAGAAGGTGCCGTTGTATACGTCACGACCCATCATATCCAAATCCCCGTCGTTATCCATGTCTACAAATTCGCAGATCAAGCCATAGGGAGCTGCGGATAATCCTAAGCCATAAGGGTTGGTTTGGAAGGCTCCAAACTGAGGGTTTTGAGCTGTTCCGGTGTTCTCGTAGTACAAGAAGTTGGAGTTGTACGTTCCATAGGCCTCGATAGATCCCATGATGTCCATGTCTCCGTCGTTATCGATGTCCGCAACGGCGGAGTACAGCACGTACTGGCCCGATAAACCAAAGGGGTTTAACTGAGGAGCAGCAAAAGCAGGGCTGGATGTGGATCCAGTATTCTCATAAAAGATTGGACGCCCGTAATAATCGGATCCGAAGAGGTCTAAGTCCCCATCTTGATCCAAATCCGTCATCGTTGGGATGTTCCACTCGTCAGACGCGGGAAGGTTCAATCCAAACGGGTTTTGAACGGCTGCCTGGAATTGCTGAGCCTGAACTCCAGCGGTTCCTAGGAGTAGGAATCCAACGGCCGCCACGGCGCGTTTCCATTCGGACCGAGAGAAGTATCCGTAGATCTCACGGTAAAGGTTTTTGAGTTTCTGGGTGATCCGCTTTTGCACCGAGGTGTCTAGGTCCTCCCATTGGCCATCGTGCCGCAGGCACTCCACCTGCTCAGAGAGCCGGTTAAATTGGCGTTTCTTTCTAGCGTAGAGGTTTTGCTTCATGTTGTTGGTGATTTTGATCTATCCTAGTCAATTACTGTGCCGCTTGTGTGTTTCGGCCCCAATATGTGGCCTCGGGGGTCATCAATCCGAGGTAGTGATCGTCTTTCAAGGTATTCAATAAATTTGGTCGACGGCGCTCCGGAATCACCTGAACATCGTAGATCTCGTCCACGGACGTCTGGTACAGGATTTCTCCAACCACCGCAGCCGTAGGCAAATGGACAATTTTAATTCCACTTTGATTGCTCTCTTGTGCGATTTGTAAATGCTTGAATGTGGAGCTGTTCTGCCGCAACTTACTAAGGCCTACGAAAGCAAACTCCCCATGGATAGCCATCCCGCGCACAAAACCCTTAAGGTTAACGATTTCTTCATATGTGCCTGCGGCACGATCAATCCTTGCCAAGCCTCCGGTCGCACTCAGTAGAACGTACAACTCTCCGTTCACCAAGCGCGGCGAATGAGGCATGGGTAGACCTTCCACTACAATTTCATCCGTGGTCACATCCATGATAGTCCCAGCCGTGGTGACCTTTGGGCGCCATGATTGCGGCGTGTTTCCCTGATTGAACATGCTGGCGTACTTAGGAAGTCCATTTTCCATGGCCATTCCGTTTAAGTGACAACGGTCCTCACTGGCCAATTCGGAGATAAAGGGCGGTTTCCAATGCGTGCGGTAGTTGTACTCCCCATCGATTTGAATCAGGGAACTGAAAAGGGTATTGACCGCAAACAGGCCTTGATCACTCCACTCCAGATCATGCAAGTCTAATCCACCGACGTGGTAGGTCGTTCGCGGCATGTACAATGCATCATATCGCTGAGGGGCGTTTGGATATGCTTGGGCGAGTCCAGGGCTATCGGTAAAAGTGATCACATCGCGAACGCAGGCGATGGCCATTCTTCTTCCATTATCTTTGAGCGCTATGCCCATCGGCTTTTCCAGCGTTCGAGGGAGTTGAACCAAAAATTCCTCATCTTTCGGGGACAGAAAAACAATCTTCCCTGCTTGGTAGGTGGTTATGGCGAGGGAAATGCCCAGTTTGGACAGAAGCTCCGGCACTTGAGGAGAGTAAGTGCAAGAGAATGGGGCGAGCCCCGGATTCGGTGCGTTCATGGGGTGAAGTTATAAATGTGCGGAAGCATTCAATCAAATCTAATGCCTAAATATATGTTAAAGAAAAAGCTGGCCCTATTGACCCTTCTTTTGGGCTTTGGCTTCTCCTCGCAATCTCAGGTTCTCATTGCCTTGGTCTTTGGAGAGAAACTGAATTCTCCCAATGTAGAATTCGGTCTTGAACTCGGGCCGACCATCAGTTATCTGGATGGATACAATCCCGGAGATTGGGCGTCCAGCTTTTTTCTGGGGCCGAGTTTCAATATTCGATTGAGTGAGCATTGGTGGATACACCCATCCGTTCAGGTTGTCTCTTCCCTAGGCGTGGAAAACTTAGACCCTTATCCTACTGGAGATTCAGAATTCAACGACATTTTGGGTCAGTTCCGAGTTGAGCGGCGCATCAATTTTATCTCCGTTCCCCTAATTGCCCGTTATGCGGTTACCCCGCATTGGATGCTTCAAGCCGGTTTTGAACCCGCCTTAATGACCTCGGCAGTGGACATGTTCACGGCCGATATTGAAGATGGTGCACAGTTGGATGTGGACATCACAGATGAATACTCGCGAATAGATGCGCGTTTAGTCGGAGGTCTAGCCTACCGCTTCCGAACCAATACGGCAGGTTTGTGGATCAGTGCGAAATACTGCTATGGACTTTTGGACTATCCCGATCCGAATAGCGATTTGGAATCTCGCATGCAGTATTGGCAAATAACTTTTGAAATTCCTATTGGGGCCGCGGCAAAGAAGGAATAATCGCAAAATTGAGCTAAATTCGGAGCAACGGATAAAATTTGCATCCATGCGACAATCGCTCAAAGCCCTTCTGCTCACTGCGCCCTTCATTCTCGCGGCCTGCGGGAAGAAAGGCCCAGCCGCCACCCCTCCTCCTTTTGCTATTTCGGCCGTGACCGTTACTTCACAAAACGTTCCCGTGGAAAAGGAATTCGTGGGCGAGGTACTCGGTAAATCAGATATCCCGATTCGGGCAAGGGTCGATGGGTATCTCGAGAAGATTCACTTCCAGGAGGGTCGCCGAGTTGAAAAAGGACAGCTGCTCTACACCATTGACGATCAACCCTTCCAAGAAGATGTCAATGCCGCCGAAAGTCGATTGGCCGAAGCCCGTGTACACGCGGTCAATGCCCAAAGCGAACTGGAGCGTTATGAGCCTTTGATCAAAATCAATGCGGTCAGTCAGAGCGATTACGACAACGCCAAGGCCAATAAAGACGCTGCCGATGAAAGTGTTCGAGCGGCCCTTGCAGCGCTCAATTTATCCAAGATCAACCTGGGATATTGTTCCATCGAAGCACCCATTTCCGGTGTGATTGGAAAATCCGAAGCCGAAATTGGTGAATACGTTGGGAAACCACCGAATCCCGTGATTTTGAATACGGTTTCGCAGATTGACTCTATCCGGGTCCAGTTTTATTTGACGGAAACCGACTATCTCGCTCTGGCCCGCGAGACACTTAAGGAACGCGAGGATACCCACGAAGAGCCAGAACCGCCCCATGATTCTAACTTGCGACTCATCCTTTCTGATGGGAGTGTCTTTGAGGGAAAAGGGCGAACCGATTTCATCAACCGGAATGTCGATGCTGGAACAGGAGCGATCCTTGTTCAGACTTCTTTCGAGAATACCGGTGGACTCATTCGTCCAGGGCAATTCGCAAAGGTTAGAGCCAATATGGACGTCATTCAAGGAGCGGTCTTGGTCCCCCAGCGATGCGTTATGGAAACTCAAGGTAAAAACGCAGTGTTCGTGATCAACTCTGACTCAACAGTAACACGTACACCGATTACTCTGGGTCCAAAGTATCGCGACTACTACGTGATCAGTTTTGGACTTGATCCAGGCGTACAGATTGCCTTTGACGGTCTTCAGCGCCTTCGCGACGGTCAAAAGGTCCAGTACACGGTGAAAGAGTTCCAATCTCAGTTTGCAGGCAATGAGTAATCCAGAAGTCTCGCATAATTTTTTCGTACGTCGGCCGATCGTCTCTATGGTGATTGCCATCATCATGGTGATTGTTGGGGCAGTGTCCATCACCGGACTTCCCTTGGAACAGTACCCAAATATTACTCCACCGGTCATCAAAGTGACCGCCTCCTACACCGGGGCAAATGCCGTCGCCGTGGAACAATCCGTGGCTACACCATTGGAGCAAGAAATCAACGGGGTGGAGAACATGATCTACATGAAATCCACCAACGCGAATGACGGGACGATGTCCATCCCGGTGTCCTTTGATGTTGGAGTGGATCCGGATATGAGTAATGTCTTTACCCAGAACCGGGTATCCACCGCTACGCCTAAGCTTCCAGAAGAAGTAAAACGCCTCGGTGTCACCACCAAAAAGAGTATGCCGAACATCCTCATGCTCGTCATGCTGACTTCACCCGACGGTCGATATGACCAAGGTTTTTTGGGGAACTACGCCCTGATCAACATCAAGGATCGCTTGGCTCGAATTCGAGGAATGGGTGAAGTAAGCGTGCTCGGTGGCGCTGATTATTCCATGCGTATCTGGGTCAAGCCCGATATCCTGGCCAAGCTCGGTATCACCATTACCGAAATCAGTAGTGCCATCAAGGAGCAAAACGTCATTGTCCCCGGAGGAAAATTCGGTGCTGAGCCGGCTCCTCAAGGAACAGAGTTTACCTACACCGTTCGCCTTCCAGACCGCCTTCAACGCGAAGAAGAGTTTGGCGAAATTGTGGTCCGGACCAATTCGGATGGTTCTCAAGTCAAAATCAAAGACATCGCCCGAATTGAGCTCGGGTTGCAATCCTACGATGCCTACACCCGTTTGAGCTCGGAAGATGGATTGCAAAAGCCGGGAGCATTGATCGCGATGTATCAAGCGCCAGGGTCCAATGCCGTGGCCATGGCTGGCGAGATTCGGGAAGCCATGGAGGATATGGCGCAGAACTTCCCTCCTGGAATGGACTATGTGGTCTCTCTGGACAGTACAGAGCCCATTACTGCCGGAATTGCGGAGATCGTTGAAACTCTTGTTGTCGCCTTGCTACTGGTAATCTTGGTGGTCTTCATTTTCATCCAAGATTGGAGGGCAACCCTTATTCCAACCTTGGCCATTCCTGTTTCCTTAGTAGCGGCCTTTATGCTTTTCCCACTGCTCGGATTTACCATCAATGTTCTTTCCCTTTTGGGGCTCGTCCTCGCCATTGGTATTGTTGTGGATGATGCCATCGTAGTGGTGGAAGCCGTACAGGTGAATATTGAAAAGGGAATGGACCCTAAAACGGCCACTACCGAGGCCATGAAAGAGGTAACAGCCCCAGTGATTGCCACAACCCTAGTTCTGGTAGCGGTATTTATTCCCGTGGCCGGGATCGCCGGGATCACGGGTCGCTTGTTTCAGCAATTTGCCATTACCGTAGCCGTATCCGTGGTCTTCAGCTCCATCAACGCCCTTTCGCTGAGTCCGGCCTTGTGCTCGATTCTGATGAAAAAACCCAAACCAATCAAGGGTCCCTTGGGGGCCTTCTTCGGGGCCTTCAACAGGGGTTTTGACAAGAGCACTGAGGGCTATATGAGCTTTACCAAGGTGGTTGGACGCAAGCTAGGTCGAGGCGTCCTCTTCATTCTCATCGCCTTTGGAGCGGCAGGATTTTTAGGGACACAAGTACCCGCTGGCTTTATCCCCGAAGAAGATCAAGGCTATTTCTACATTAATATTCAAGGCCCGAATGCATCGTCCATCCAACGGACCGATGAAGTCGCCCGAAAAGTGGAGGCCTTCTTGATGGACCAACCAGAGGTGGAGTACGTCACAAACGTAACGGGTTTTAGCCTTCTGACGAGTGCCTTTAGCCCGTCCAATGGGTTTATGTTTGTCTCACTCAAAAACTGGAATGATCGGGAGGCGACCGCAACCGAAGTTGTGCGCCGATTGAACGCCCAACTGGTCCGGATACCTGAAGCTCAGGTCAATGGATTTGGTCCTCCAGCGATTCCCGGACTGGGGAATGGCGGTGGATTCAGCATCATGATTCAAGACAAATCAGGAAATCCTCCAGAGTATCTTTTTGAAAATACCATGGCCTTTGTCCAAGCGGCGAATGCACGGCCTGAAATTGGCGCTGCCTTTTCACAGTTTCAAGCACAGGTTCCGCAGCGAGAAATCATTATCAATCGAGATAAGATCCTGAAGGCTGGCGTGGATTTGAACTCGGTATACGAGACTTTCGGAGCCTTTCTCGGAGGATCGTACGTCAACGATTTCAATCGATTCGGGCGGCTCTACAAAGCCTACATACAGGCCGAACCCGAATACCGAAGGGATGCTTCCGGGTTGGACCTTTTCTATGTCAAAAATCGCGATGGTCAATCCGTACCGGTAAGCACGTTTGTTGAAGTGAGTCCCACAAGTGGACCGGACTACACCAACCGGTTTAACCTCTATCGTTCTGCGGAAGTTATGGGAGGTCCGGCGCCCGGTTATACCTCAGCCCAGGCGCTCACAGCACTCGAGGAAGTGGCCAAAGAAACGCTCCCCTCTGACATGACCTTTGCATGGAACGCCATGAGCTATCAAGAGAAGGCTGCCTCAGGAACTGTAGGGGTCGTATTTGCTTTCTCTCTTGTTCTGGTCTTCTTGATTTTGGCTGCCCAATACGAAAGCTGGTCTCTGCCCCTGAGCATTCTTCTGGGTACACCTTTTGCTTTGTTGGGATCCTTCCTCTTCCTCTATTTGGCGCGCTTGTTCAGCACGAGCTACGAGCTGAATGTTTTTGCACAGATTTCACTGGTCATGTTGATTGCGATGGCAGCCAAAAATGCCATCCTGATTGTGGAGTTTGCCAACATTAAGTTTCAAGAAGGTATGAGCCTATACGACGCGGCAATGGATGCCGCGAAACTGCGTTTCCGGCCCATTCTTATGACCGTATTCTCCTTTATTCTGGGGGTATTCCCCTTGATCTTGGCCTCGGGATCTGGTGCTGAGGCGCGCAAGGTTATGGGAATGGCGCTCCTGGGTGGTGTGGGTATTGCTACACTAATTGGGGTCTTCATGTACCCGATGATGTTCGTGCTGGTTGGGAAAGTCTTTAAATACGAGGAGAAGCGCGCCGCGCTTCAAGCTAAAACGGAGGACGAATGAGAAAGATAGTCGGCTTTTTAGCACTTACGTTGTTGGTCGCCTCCTGTAAGGTGGGGCCCAAGTATGCCGGTCGAGATTTCGAGGTAGCCGAAGGATTTAGTGTACATGATTCACTTGCCTTTGAAACGGATACGGTGAATTCGGATTCTCTTGCTTTTGTGGTGGAAGACCTTCGCTGGTGGGAATTCTTTAACGACCCAGTCTTAGACTCCTTGATCAGAGAAGGACTGTCGAATAATCAAGATCTTCTCATATCCGCGAAGCAAATTGAAATTGCGCAATTCCAACTGGGCATCCAAAAGGCTGAGCTGCTTCCGAGCTTTGGTATCAATGCGGACGGAAGCTACGGCAACTCTTCATTTTTCAGTATCCAAAATAGTCAAGACCTTGGACAAGTATTCGGTACGGCCAATATGAACTGGGAGATCGATTTCTGGGGCAAGTATCGTCGACTCAATGAAGCCGCGCGTGCCGACCTCTTAGCCACCGAATACGGTTATCGCTCTTTGGCGCTTTCCTTAATTGAAACAATCGCTTCCACCTACTTCGAGTACCTAGCGGCGCAGAGTCAAGTGGAAATTTCGAAAAGGAATGCGGCTTCTCGCGATAGTATGATGCTCATCATTCAAGCACGCTACAACGAAGGCTTGGTTCCCGAAATTGATTTGAATCAGAGTCAAATTCAGTACGCGATTGCCGCGAGCGCTGTGCCACAGTATGAACGGCAAGTTATACAGACTCGGAACTTGCTCAACTTCCTCGTAGGCCGAGCTCCAGGCCCTATTCGCACGACGAATTCCCTCGAATCAGAAGAACTGGAAGTAGAAATACCCGTATTGTTCCCGATTGATGTGCTGGCACAACGACCAGACGTTCGCGTAGCGGAGCAAAATCTCGTTGCTCAAAATGCCTTTATTGGAGTCGCCCAAGCCAATCGTTTGCCCAGCATCAGTTTGAGTGCACTTATTGGAGCTGGTACCCTGAGTAACGGGTTCATCAACCCAGACCAGGTACTTTGGAGTGCAGGGGGTGGTTTACTCTTTCCCTTATTCAATTTTGGTCAGCTAAAAAAGCAGGTCGAAGTAGAAAGAAAGCGAACGGAGCAAACGGAATATGAGTATCGCAAGACTGTACTCAATGCCTGGCGCGAAGTTGAAGATGCCCTGGCGGGCATTGATAACCTGGAAAAGGAAATTGATATCACCATCGATCGGGTGGATGCGGCCATGAACGCAGAGTACCTATCTCGAGAACGGTATGATAAAGGAGTCACCAGTTACTTGGAGTTCCTAGAATCACAACGCCAGGCCTTCGAAGCGGAATTAACGCTTTCGGCCCGGCGCAGTGAATTGCTAGGGAGTTATGTCCGCTTATACGCGGCTTTAGGTGGTGGTTGGCTCAGTGAACAAGAGTCACAGCCCGAAGACCCTAGCCAGCCTTAACCAAGCGCAACTGTTGGGTTTGGGTATCCATTCAATTATACGGTGTTGACGTCCAATGGAGACATAACGGAAGACATGTAGTCCTCAGGGCTCTTCAAAGAACTCGAAGGCGTTTCTTCTTGACTCAAGCTCCCGCCTGGATTGGTTCGTTGCGCCATGAAGAGATCATCTTTTGACCATGTGGCTTCGTTAAGAACATTGCCCTTTTTGGTGGAATAGATCACAAGTGCAGGACGTTTGTTTTAATCCCAGTGATCACTGGAATGGATGCGGAAGGAGACCTCACCGTTGTTGTCTCCCATTTGAGGTGAATAGACCACAAATCCGTAGTTGTTACGACGACCATTTGCCCATTCTTGATATGGCTCGGTAAAGTCTATCTCTACAACACCATAGTCATTAGGGGACGTTAACCAGAATGGTCCAGCGAAACTCATTCCTTCCATTGGGGCGTTCTTCCAATCTAAATTGGACCCACCCCAAGCTTTTGTCTAAATTTTAAGAAACTATATCACTTTTAGTCTCGATTCGGGAATTAGAGTTCCCAGCCAAAAGTGGTTTGGATAACGTAGTCGAGACGCTCGGCGTCTCCAGTGGGCTGGTTGTCGAAGTTGACGGTAGTGCTCAACTTAATGAAGAAATCAAGAGGAAGGTCGTACTTCAAAGAGATCTTGGTGTCGTAACGGAAACGTCCGCGTTCCGTCAGACCAGGATATCCCACAAAACTGAAGAGCAGATCGAGGTCGCTCAGGTCAAAAAGATTCAATTCTACGGATACCACCCCTTCCCAAGAGTTTCGGGCGGTGCCTTCTGGGTCTGAGAAAACCTCTTCCGTATTCGCCACCCCAAGTGACGTATTGAAGTACCAGGTATTGGTTTGAAACCAGTTCTTACCAAAGGTGGCTCCGTTAACCACCCGATAACGCAGGTTGATTTCGTCGTTGCTTAAAAAGCTAACCCCTAAAGCCCCCTGCCAGGCATTCCGCAGATATAAGGTATATCCAAGGGTCGCATCGGTTCGTCGGGTGTCGTCGACATCGTCTTGGCTACTCAAAAGAGAGTTTCCCGAAGCACTCAAGCTCCAGTCTGCTGTGTAGTAGCCAAGGTTTCCCGTTACGTTGAATTGACGTAGGTTATTGGCCTTGGTGAAGTTCAAGCCCGCGGCAACATCAGCCTTGAGACGATCCTTCCAACTCCCACCCAATTCACTAAGGTAGACAATGGATTGAATGGGAACATTCAGGGAACTGCCGTACTCTAGCGATATAATGATCATAGTAGAATCCCCCGGATCCATGACAAAGGTTCCATTGACGTAATCACTTCCGATATAGCGGATCAAGAAAGGCTGGTCCGAATGCATCTCGGCTACCTTCTCCCACTCTACCAAAAAGTCGGTGTCGCTGTAATCGGTTTCGATCTTCAGTACCCCGTTCTTCATGGACTTCACTTCACCAACCATGAAGTCACCATTGGTTAGATACAGGGTGTCATGCTGAGCGTGCACCGCGTATCGGGCCGTGAGGCCCAAAATCAAAAAGAAAAGCGCTTTAAACCGCATCGAATCAATAGCTTCGACGCGAAGGTACTACATCAGGCTCAGAGCTCCCAGCCAAAGGTCGTTTGGAAGATGTAGCTCAAGGGAACTGCGCCTCCAGACGGCTGGTTGTCGAAGTTTAAGGTGGTGCCAAGTTTTACAAAGAAGTCATACGGTAAATCGTACTTGACATCCAGCTTGGCATCATAACGAAAACGACCGGCCTCCGTTAAACTCGGGAAGGCAGTGAAATTGGAGAACAAGCTCAAGTCCCCCGTGTCAAAGAGGTTGAGTTCAAGGGTGACAAAAGCCTCCCAGGAGTTGTCGATCGAGGCGTCTTCTCCCGAAAATTCTTCCTGGTTGTTCGCAACCCCCACAGTGGAACTGAAATACCAGGTATTGGTTTGGTACCAGTTCTTACCGAGACCCGCTCGGTTGTTCAAACGATAGGTGAGGTTAATCTCTTCATCACTCAAGTAGTTGACAGCTGCAGCACCAAACCAGCCCCTGGTGATGAAGACCTGCCCGGTCAAGCTCGCATCGGTCCGACGCGTATCGTTCGCGTCGTCTTGCGTACTGTAGATCGAATTCACCGTGGCGTTGATGCTGAAATCTTCATCGATATAACCCACCAAACCAGAAGCGGTGAACTGTCGAAGATTATTGGCACGAGTCAAGCTCGCCCCCACTGAGATGTTGGCGCTCATGCGGTCAATCCACCCACCGTCTAAATCGCTGAGCTCCACAATGCTCTGTAGCGGCACCGTTACCTCACCGGCTCCTTCTTCATAGGTCATCATAATCTGTGAGGGGTCTGAAGGGTTCATGCGAATCTTCCCCGCATCGTAATCCGATCCTTCGTACTTAATCAGGAAAACTTTATTGGTCACCACGTAACGAACACCCGACCATTCGATGGTAAAATCAGCATCACTGTAGTCGGTTTCAATGGTAGCCACGCCTCGGGACATTCCTTTAAAATCGCCAATGACGCGATCTTCATTTAGCAAAACAATGGTGTCTTGAGCTTGAACGGAAAGACCAAAAAAGAGGCCCAAAAGGAAGACTATAGATTTGTAATTCGGGGGCATTAGAAATGGGAGTTAGACATTTGTTAATTGGTCGTTTAAGCGACCCTTGAAGTACGCAAATTTTCCATACTTTGAAGAAGCCGTTACCAACGATGAAGACAAAACAACTCATCTAGAATGGAGGCTGGGATTTTTCTTCTATGCCATTAGACCCTGCAGACCTTATTTTGGCTTTTGGTCAACGCCAGCAACTGGTGGCCAGCGGCTACAAGGCACTGCGAGATGCCAATCCCAATAGCAGCATACTAGCGGGTTCCACTTCTGGAGAAATCAGCAATTCCGCTGTATTGAACGAGAACATTATGGCAACGGCCGTTTGGTTTGATAAAGTGAATGGCTCCGGGCTGGTTGAAGGTATGAATGATTTTGCGGGCAAGCCGTTTGAGCCCGATCAACTTTACCGGAAGCTGAAATCGCACCTCGTTGCGAAAAAGGAAGCCTAAAAACCGGTAATCCTTATTTTTGCAGCAAAGCATTTGAATTATGGGACGCGCGTTTGAATACCGCAAAGCGAGAAAAATGAAGCGTTGGGCGAGTATGTCCAAGGCATTTACACGTTTGACGAAGGACATCATCATGGCCGTGAAAGAAGGCGGTCCAAGTCCTGAAACCAACTATAAGCTGAAGCTTCTGATTCAAAACGCCAAGCAGGCGAATATGCCCAAGGACAACGTAGCCCGGGCCATCAAGAAAGCCTCAGACAAGGATCAAAGCGACTACAAAACGGTCGTATACGAAGGATACGCCCAGCATGGAATTGCCGTCCTCGTTGAAACGTCTACGGACAATACCACGCGCACCGTGGCCAACGTTCGCTCTTACTTCAATAAATGCGACGGAAATCTTGGAACATCGGGATCCGTGGAATTCATGTTTGAGCATAAGTGCCATTTCAAGGTCCCAGGCGAAGGTCTCGACTTGGAAGAATTCGAACTGGAGATGATCGATTTTGGTGTAGATGACATCTTCGCAGACGATGAGGACGGTTCCGTCATGGTCTACGGCCCATTCGAACAGTTTGGCCCTATTTCTAGCGGCTTAGACGAGCAGAATATCGAAATACTAGAATCGGGTACAGAATACATTCCGACGGACACCAAGGAGCTCAATGAAGAGCAAACCGCGGACGTAGAAAAACTTCTGGAATTACTCGAAGAAGATGACGACGTTTCGAGCGTCTATTCCACAATGGCATAAAAAAACCCGAGGCGCCTACCTCGGGTTTGTTTCTATACTGAAGGCCTAAATCCTAGGCTGTGTAGAGATACTCGTAGTATTCTTCCAGCATACGCTTCACGTCAAATTGAAAGCGTGTTTGCTGGATACTCTCTTGCATCATGTGCACCCACTTATCACGATCATTGTAATACGTTGGTATTACTTCGTTTTGAAGAACCGTGTAGAGGGCCTCAAGGTCATGAGCATCGAGAACAGCGTCATCGTCACTCTCAAAGGCATCTCCAAATTGCCAACCGGTTACCCCGTGATCGCAAGCTTCTGGCCACCATCCGTCGAGGATGCTGAAGTTCAACACTCCGTTCATTGCGGCCTTCATTCCTGAAGTCCCTGAGGCTTCCATCGGACGACGAGGGTTGTTCAACCAAACATCGGATCCTCGTGTCAATTGTGCACCGATTTCCATCCCGTAGTTTTCCATGAAGACCACGCTGTTCGGATACTTCTTGCTCATCGCCACCAAGTTTTTGACAATGCCCTTACCGGTATCATCAAAAGGGTGCGCTTTTCCGCTGAAGACAATTTGCAGCCGCTGATCTTTGAGCAAGGGCTCAATTACTTCAGGCTTGGAGAAGATAAAATCAGAGCGCTTGTAAGGTGCTGCCCGACGCGAGAAACCGATCAACAACTTATCCGCATCCAATTCTGCTCCTGTACGCTCACGAATAAAATCGACGAGGTTTCTCTTGTTTTCCTGATGGCGTTCCCAAATTCCTCGCCCAGACTCAGCGGCATCTAGCATCCCACTATCGACCCACGTAGGAACGTGGATGGCATTGGTAATGGCCTTGATTTCTGATCGGCCCTCAACGTGGTCCCACATCTTATTGGCTGTGACTCCGTGCAATTGAGCTACCGCATTGGACATTTTAGACAAACACAGCGCACCTACTGTCATATTAAAGGGTGACCCCCCCAAGGCAACTAGTTGTTCGATGGTCATGCCCATATTGGCCCCCATATACATCAAGCGATCAATGGGGTGTGATTCATTACCCTGAAGTACCGGTGTATGAGTGGTAAAGACTACCTCGTTCCTCGTTTGCTCAACCGCCTCTTCATGGGAGAGTCCGCTTTCCTTTTTCTCCCGTATCAACTCGAATCCTGCAAAAAGCGCATGCCCTTCATTGAAGTGGTATATATCAACCTCCATACCCATGGCGCGGAGTGCTCGAACACCGCCTACACCGAGCACCAACTCTTGAGCAATTCGCTCTTCGCCGAACCATCCGTAAAGCTGCCCAGTGATCCAACGTTCTCCATTTTCTGGGATGTCGACATCCAACAAATACAATGGGGCATTATCGTACCGCTCAGTCTTCCAAACTTTGCAGAAAATTTCTACTCCGCGAATCTCCACCGGAACAACGACTCCGGTATCTTCTAGAAATGGATACTCGTAATTGTGATAGGTGTCATACGGTTTCCCTTCCCCATCTATTCGCTGATCGGTATACCCTTGCTTCCATTTAATTCCAATACCGACTATGGGAAAATCATACTGTTTTGCTCCTTTCATGTAGTCACCGGCAAGGATTCCAAGTCCTCCGGCATACATTTTAAACTCTTCGTGTAGACCGTATTCCATACAGAAATACGCCACTTTAGGCAGGTTGTTTGAGGTCATTATTGCAGGGCTTTGTGTTTAATTGACAACAAATTAAAAGAAAATTACCTTAGTGTAGCTTTAACACTAAGTAAATTTATGTTATGTTTGCTTCATCAATTGAAACACCATGAGCCTTAAAAAGCAATTCCTAAAAACAAAACCAGTCTGCAAGGTTACCTTCTCCTTGCCGACCGAAGCTGCTCCGGCGGCCGACAAGGTCTCCATTGCAGGTGAATTCAACGATTGGGATCCGTCAAAGACCCCGATGAAAAAATTAAAGAACGGCACATTTAAGACGGTCGTTGATTTGGAAACAGGTCGCGACTACGCCTTTCGCTACGTGATTGATGGAGAAACTTGGGAGAATGATTGGGAAGCGGATGCGTATCGTCCAAACCAGCTCACCTTTGAGGAGAACTCCATCGTTTCACTTTCATAATATTCAGGGTCTTTAGGCCCAACCTTCTTTTTGTGTAGTGACCGCATTCGAACTGATGTCGAGCTGAATGAGCTCGGCCAGTTCGGTTGCGGATTTTTTAACTGCAGGGTTCAGGTGATTGGCCACGACAAACTTGAACACGAATTCCTGAAGTCTATTGATTTGAGGCTCAATTCCGATGCGCTCCATGAGCTGCAAGAATAGCGCAGTTCCCTTGAGCCAGAGCTCCCAGTCTGTATCCTCATTGGTCTTATTGATTCGCACCACCAAACGGTTAGTCGCCAAGTAGTTCAATCGATCGTAATCCAAGTATGTAGACGCATGCCACTCCTCTATGGCATCGGCGTAACGAGCTAGCTTGGTAAAGTTCAGCGGTTTATCGACGTCCGTAAAGACTTCTTCTAATTTGTACTCGAAAACCGTTTCCAAGTTCCGTTGCAAGATTTTCGGGATGTTCAGCTTTCCATTGCGCATAAGGTTGAGTAAGCTGTAGCTGGAGTCGTAGATCTTTTCGAAGGATGCCATGGCCCGTTCTTCGTGTTCCTTTATGACGCGTTGCAAAAGACGCAATTGCTGATCCTTGAATAAATCAAAGTAGGAGAAGCTCTTCTCTTTGAAGTACTTTTTAATGATGTCGATGCAGTCTGATAAATTTCCTTCATCAAATGCCGCTGCGGCAACCTCTACAATGGAGTCGAACTCATCAGAGCTCAATTTGGTCGCCGTACTTCCGACCAAGTGGTGATTCCCTAGATAGAGAATCGCAAAACTGAACTTTTTCTCGCTCAACGTTACCCGTGATCGTACTCTCGTGAATCCCGCAGCGAAAATATACGTCCCCATTTTGCGCCTTAGGAACCAGTCACTGGTACAGTCATAATTTAAGACGGTGAGATCGGTTGCCGTTTCCTCGAACAAACTGTCTACAGCGTAGTGCATTCCGACTTGGGTCAAGGTAAGCGCCTTGGGCTCCACATCATTTCGGTAAATATCTTCTCCCGTTCCTTTGTCAGGTAAGTTGCTAACGGCCTTTTTGAGGCGATTTACAAAACCCGCGGTGAGCTTTTTCCGTTGGACACTCTCAGCCAGCTGGATTCCACGGGCGGCATACTGAAGTATTTGTACCGTCTCTATACCGGATATGTCGTTGAAAAACCAACCACAGCTGGTAAACATGAACATGCTGTGTTTTTGCATTTCGAGGAGTCGGTTAAACCGGGTGAGCTCCTCCATGCTTAGGCGTCGGTTGGTGTGCTCTTCTACAAATCGCTCGTGATTCGTGAGAGAACGATTGTAGATGACCTCGATATACTTGTTTCGGACATTCCAGGGATGGTCTACGTATTGACCCATCTCCTTTTCAAATATCCCGGCAAATTCGGAATTCAGCCAGTCCAAAGCTTCGCGCAAACCCACACGCCACTCTTGGTTCCAATGACCAGGTCCACCGGTATGACATCCGCAGTTGCTCCTCCAACGCTCTATCCCATGCGCACAGCTCCAACTTGAATCCTCGTGAATCTCGGCCTCGTATTCCGGTGGGAAAAGCTCTAGAAATTGACTGTAATTGGTCAACTTAGCCCTTCCCGATTCTTCGAGAAAGTGCATACAGTAGGCGAGAGCCATATCTCCGTTGGGGTGATGGTGACCATAGCTTTCTCCGTCCGTAGCTATATTGATTAACTGGGTCTCCGAGTGATTTGGATCGTAACCGGAGAGCAAGCTTTCAGCAAAGAAGCCGCCGTCATTTAAATAGCCTTCAAAGGCAACGCCTTTGCTCCGGTCTCCGTCATAAAAGAACAAATCAATGTGACGACCCGAAGGGAGGTTCACCCGATAGGGTCTTCTAGAATCAATCCCATCATGCCATTGGGAGTCCCCCATTTTTCGAAAGCGCTTGGCCTGATAAGGAGAAAGAACGGTGAATTTAATCCCGAAATCTACCAAGACTTCAAGGGTTTCGGTATCTACAGCTGTTTCCGCCAACCAGATTCCTTCAGCCTCTCGTCCAAACCGCTGTTTAAAATCATACATGCCCCAGAAGACCTGAGTTTCCTTGTCGCGGCGCGAGGCCAGTGGCATAATAATGTGATTGTACACCTGAGCCATGGCCGAGCCGTGCCCGCCAAAGAGCTCCATGCTCATTCGGTCGGCATCTATGATTGCCTTGTACGCCTGTGGGGCATGTTGTTCCAACCAAGACAGCAGCGTTGGCCCAAAATTGAAGCTCATGCGAGCGTAGTTGTTGACGATGTCGACAATCTTGCCCGCGTCGTTCAGAATCCGGCTCGTGCTATTGGGTCCGTAGCATTCGCGCATGATGCGCTCGTTCCAATCGTGATAGGGTGCCGCGGATTCTTGTATTTCAATCTCATCCAACCACGCGTTTTCTCGAGGTGGCTGGTAAAAGTGTCCGTGAATACAGACATATGGTATGTTCGACATGTACTATGCTTTGCTTCTCTTGAAGTATGAAACGCCTAAAGGAGGCAGCTTTACTTCAAGGAAAAACGGACGTCCGTGCCATTCCTGGTCCTGCGCCTGTAGCACAGCCCCATTGGTGAATCCGCTTCCGTAGAAGCGGTGTTCGTCCGTGTTTAAAATTTCGTTCCATTCACCGCCGGCAGGACAACCAATTCTAAAAGCTTCGCGGGCCACTGGTGTGAAGTTGGCGGCAATTAATAAATCCTCATCTGAATTGAGTCCCTTGCGCAGCCAAATCAAGGTCCCGTTCTGGTGATCACTGTAGTCGATCCATTCAAATCCCTTTTGAGCGTACGCCAATTCGTACAAAGCTGGCTGAGAGGTATACAATTCATTCAGGGCTCGAATGAGGTTCTGTTGCCCGCGGTGGGGTTCGTGTTCCAAAAGATCCCATCGCAGCTGCTGGTCGTGTTTCCACTCAGAGGGCTGAGCGAGCTCATTCCCCATAAAGGACAGCTTACTTCCCGGGTGGCCCATCATGTAACCAAAAAGGAGGCGAAGGTGAGCAAAGCGCTGCCATTCGTCTCCGGGCATACGCTCGAGCAATGCGCCTTTGCCGTGAACCACCTCATCATGGGAAAGCGGTAACATAAAATTCTCCGTGAACATATAGGTCAAAGAGAAGCTGACTTCATTGTGGTGGTACTGGCGATAGAGGGGGTCTTTTTTGAAATACTCCAAGGTATCGTTCATCCAACCCATCATCCATTTTTTGCCAAATCCCAGACCTCCGAGGTAGGTCGGCTGAGTAACCCCCGGAAAGCTCGTGCTTTCTTCCGCAATCACTTGGGTTCCTGGGAAATCGCGGTAAACGACCTCGTTCATGGTTTTCATGAACTGAATGGCCTCGAGGTTTTCTCTACCCCCGTATTTATTGGGAATCCACTCTCCGTCATTGCGCGAGTAGTCCAAGTAGAGCATGGATGCAACGGCATCGACCCGCAACCCATCCGCGTGATACTCTTCCATCCAAAAGCGAGCATTACTGACCAAAAAGGCCAGTACTTCATTGCGACCGTAATTGAAGATGTAGGAATTCCAATCGGGGTGAAAACCCAATCGGGGGTCGGCGTGCTCATACAAATGAGTTCCGTCAAAGCGGTAGAGTCCATGGGCATCTCCGGGGTAATGCGAAGGAACCCAGTCCAAGATGACACCAATGCCTGCGGCGTGGAAAGCGTCGATCAGTGATTTGAAATCTTCTGGTGTTCCGAATCGCGCCGTAGGCGCAAAGTATCCGGTTATTTGGTAGCCCCATGAACCAAAGAACGGGTGTTCCATCACGGGCATGAATTCCACGTGGGTATAGCCCATGTCTACGACGTAGGGAACCAATTCGTCGATGAGTTCGAGGTAGCTTAAGGAGTAGCCGTCGTCTTTGCGTCGCCAAGAGCCCAAATGCACTTCATAGACCGACATGGGCGAAGCCAAGGCGTCTTTTTGAGTGCGCTCAGCGATCCACTTGGAGTCCTTCCATTGGTAGGGAGCTCCATGGACAATACTAGCGGTGCGCGGAGGAACTTCCCATCGGCGAGCAAAGGGATCCCCTTTTTCCAATACCTCACCGGTATCAGACATGATCAAATACTTGTACGCGTGTCCTGGTGAAACACCGGGAATAAAACCCTCCCAGATGCCGGAACTGTCCCAACGCACATTGAGCAGGTGGTGGGTCTGGTTCCACCCATTGAAATCTCCAATCACATGTACGCTTTTGGCGCTGGGTGCCCACACGGCGAAATACGTACCAGCAACCCCTTCCACTTCCATGGGCGTGCTGCCAAACAAGCGATGAAGGGCGAAATGAGTTCCGTCGCGAAAAGACTGTACATCGCCCTCCGTGAAGAGCGAAAACGATTGTACTTGAGGTTCCATAGATAGGGGTGGTTCTTGGCCGAACTAAATAACGAAAAATAAGGACGAGAAGCGCGGTTTTTTAAGCGGTATTCACCTTGAATTTAGTCCACTTGAATACGCGCGATGAGATCGTTTTGATGAAAGGGTTTACTGAGGTAATCATCCATTCCAGCGGCCAAGAATCGGTCGCGGTCTTCTTTCATGGCATTGGCCGTCAAGGCTATGATAATGGGTGATTGGTCTCCGTAGTATTCTTTGATTTCAAGGGTCGCTTCGAGGCCCTCAATCCTCTTTTCAGCGTCGGTCAGTAGGCTGGTATAATAATTGTCCAGGAATTGTCGATAATTGTTGTAGGTCAAGGCCCCAATCACCTA
>CBFIEH010000016.1:0-47635 GCA_965661605.1 Flavobacteriales bacterium
TGGCTCTTTTCAATAACGTGAACCTGGCCGGGTCCATGACAACGCTCGCAGCTGATCCCATCTGGTACACCTGTGAACTTGTTTTCCGAACCCATGACAAACTCCGGAAGGGAGTTGTGGCAACTCATGCATTCTAAGCCAATGGTCCGACTAAATCGCGTGTTGTTTCCATCTTCAAATCCTGGCGGAAAGTCCAGCTTTCCGTCTTGGGTGTAGTAGGTGAATGGGACTTGATGGAGGTAGCCATTCACATTTTGAATATGCGAATTGGTATGTTGCCCTGAGCCAATGATGTAATCCACGACCTCCTCTCGCTGATAGGTCGTGTCCTCACCGTCCAGGCGGTATTCCAGGAGTCTTAGCTCGTCATCGGACCAATAGGGATGATACCAGAGATCGAGGTACTCATCGTAAATCTTCGAATCCCCCGTCAGCTTGCTGGAGCTTTTAACTCGAGAGGCTTCATCAAAGCTGAGGCCCATTCCCGTATGCACATAGGTCTCGTAGATATCCGCATGGCAGGCCTTACAGACCTCCTTGCCTACGTAAGCGACCGTGTCCGAGAGGTTCTTGTACTCGGGAACATCGACATCGGCCCGTAGGGCCTTATCTTCTTGGTGTCCCCCACGCGAACAGCGCACGGCCAACAGCGCGACCCCTAGGGTCAGCACACTGAGCACCAATACTTTTTTCATGATGAGGGTCTGAGTTTTTGGAGTAGGTATTCGTCGTGCCAGAGATCTCCTTGGCGGACCCAGCGCTTCTTAAGTCCAACGCGCTCAAAGCCCAGGCCTTCGAAAAGGGCCAAGCTGGCTTCGTTGCCGGAAAGAATATTGCAATACACTTGTTCCAAATCGTACTGTTCAAAAACGAAGTCAAGCGCTAGGGTCAAAGCAGCTCTAGCGCAGCCGCGACGGCGGTTTTCCTCCTCTGCTATGAAAACGCCCACGCCTAATCTTTTGTTGGCGGGGTCAAAATCAAAGAAATCGACCGATCCGAGGCCGGCTTGATTGTCTGCTTTTTCAATCACCAAGCGGAGTTGGCGGTATTCATATAGATCTTTGTGCGCGTTCTCGAGATAAGCTCTTAGAGTGTCTTTGGAGAATGGCGCTTGTGTCTGCGTGATTAGCCAGACCTCTGGGTCGTTTTCCCAACGGTAAAAAAGGTCCAGATCGCTGGTCTCTGGAGCTCGTAATTGAACCTTATCGTTCTGAAGCTTTACCATTCAACTTCCCCTTTAAAGGATTGCTCTGCAGGGCCAATCAGTTGAATATCGGTATACATTCCCCCTTCCTTTTTCCAAGTCACCTGCACTTCACCGCCGGGAAATAAAAGTGGGACGCGCCCTACTTGCAAGCCCTTTTTTTCAGCCCAAACCAAGGCCGCTGCTGTTGCCCCAGTACCGCAGCTCAGCGTCTCATTCTCAACGCCTCTCTCATAAGTTCGAATCTCCAGAAAGTGATCGTGCTCAACGATGAAGTTGACGTTGGTTCCTTCGGCTCCATAGGTGTCATTGTATCGAATAGCCCGTCCCTCGCCTACAACATCGAAATCAGATAAGGAATCGACAAACGTGACGTAGTGCGGCGATCCTGTATCCGCGAAATAGGCCTCCCCAAGATCTTGAATGCCCGAAACATCACTCATTCCAAGGGACACTCCCTCGGGCACTAACTCGGCGTGATGCACACCGTCTACGGCCATGAACTCGGTTCGGCCCGAGATCAAACCCAATGCGGCCGCATATTTGACCGTGCATCGTCCGCCATTTCCACACATCGAGCCCTCGTGACCGTCGGCATTGAAGTAGACCATCTCGAAATCGTATCGCTCACTGTTGCGCAAGAGAATAAGTCCATCGGCTCCTATCCCAAAGCGTCGATCGCATAAATAGGCAATTTGACTCGCCTCCGCAGCGGGGAAAAAGCCCTGCCGATCATCGACTAAGATGAAGTCGTTTCCCGTACCTTGGTATTTGTCAAAGGATATACGCACGTTAAAATCCTGTTAAAGCGCCCGAATCTGGCAACTTGGCACGATTCTGTGACGTTAATTGTCTGTGCTGCGCGAGCATACGTGAGGCCATGCAACAAGAGACACCAAACATAAAAATAATAAACCCCAT
The DNA here is from genome assembly GCA_965661605.1 of Flavobacteriales bacterium. GTDB lineage: Bacteria > Bacteroidota > Bacteroidia > Flavobacteriales > ECT2AJA-044 > ECT2AJA-044. The sequence continues at coordinate 2,126 of CBFIEH010000016.1, forward strand.
GAAGAAGTTACTCGGTACGTTTACCGCCGCCCTCCTCGGAGGAGCCGTCGCTTTGGGAACCTTTACATATTTCCAACCGGACAGCGCCTACGAGGTGCGCATGGTTGAACCGGCCGCCTACCCTACTCATTACGATCCTTCTGGATCGAATGCGCCTACGGCGCGATCCGCAAGTCGAATGGCCCCGGGTGAAGCTCCTGACTTTGTACATGCTGCCAACGAGACGCTTGAAGCGGTCGTTCACGTCGAAGCTACAGGAAGCCAAGAAGCCCAATACAGCAACCCTCTTTACGAATACTTCTACGGTCAAAGCCCTCGTCGCGCCATGCCTATGTTGAGCAGTGGAAGCGGTGTGATCATCGATTCAGAGGGGTACATTGTCACCAACAACCACGTCATTGACGGAGCGGACAAGATTCGCGTTACCATGGATGACAATCGCGTATTCAGTGCAGACTTGGTTGGAACGGATCCTACTACGGACATAGCCCTTTTGAAGGTTGAAGAAACCAGCCTTCCCTCTATTCCGTTCACGAACAGTGACGAGGTCCAAGTAGGCGAATGGGTTTTGGCTGTTGGAAACCCCTTTAATTTAACGAGCACTGTGACGGCGGGAATTGTCTCTGCAAAAGGACGGAACATCAACATCATCCCCGAACGATTTGCTATTGAATCATTCATTCAAACAGACGCTGCAGTAAACCCAGGTAACTCTGGAGGAGCGCTCGTCAATACAGAAGGTGCCCTTGTGGGCATCAATACCGCAATCTCTACCCGCACGGGTTCTTTTGAAGGCTACAGCTTTGCCGTACCCTCAAACATGGTGAGCAAAGTGGTTAGCGATCTCAAAGGTTACGGTACCGTTCAACGCGCCTTCATAGGGGTCAATATACGGGACATGAATGCGCAATTAGCACGCGAACTGGAATTGAACTTGAACAATGGCGTATTCGTTGGAGGTCTCACGGAAGGTGGAGCAGCCGAGGATGCAGGAATGAAAGTAGGTGATGTAATTATTGCGGTGAACGACGTACCCGTCGAGCGCACTTCTGAGCTCCAGGAGCAAATCGCGCGCTATCGCCCTGGTGATCGAGTGAACGTATTGGTCAACCGCGAAGGAGACGAACGAAACTTCAGCTTGGTTCTTCGAAATGTTCAAGGAAACACCAACTTGATCAACCGAGAAGAAATTTTCGCAGCCCGCATTCTCGGAGCAGAATTGGAGCAGCCGAGCCTTCAGGAATTACAGCGATATGGCGTCGAAAACGGAGTTAGGATCAAGGCCCTAGATGACGGAAAATTGCGCCGTGAAGGCATTCGAGAAGGATTCATCATCACGGAAATCACTGTAGATGAGCAGTCATTCGATATCGATGTCCCCAGTGATGTAGCCCTAGCTCTAGAAGGCCGAGAGGATGTCGGCGTCTTCGTGAAAGGATTCTACCCTGGAGGCAAGGTGCGCTATTATGCCTTTGGACTATAACGAGTCTCTTTTGAAAAACTGAAAGGTGCCCATGGGAAAATGGGCACCTTTTTCTGTATACCTCAGTTCCGCCTCCAGGTTATCTGTGACTGGTGCGACCCACAGTTCAACCTTTTTCTGCGTTAGTGGATCGCCTGGAAAGATGGGGTCTTGGAGCTCAATTTCTACAATACAGTGAACGCCTGTCATACGATCCGGCAAAAAACCATTATCCCGCACCCTCGCCTTTTCAAAGGTCGCCTGACCAATACGGCCAGAGGCCAGAAACTGGTTATCGATCAATAATTCACAGACCAGATTGGAATCCGAGTGAAATTCGAATTCCATCCATTCAGGAGACGTACGAACGGTAATGGTGGTACTATCGCTCTGCCAGCTCCCAATCACACGATCAGAAGGACGAGAACAGGCCAACCCAAACAAAATCAAGATCCAAATCCCATTTTTCACAGGAAAAAAGATACCCGATTACCCGCTAAAACTATAATTTTGGCCCCTCAAAGACTTGATAACTACACAAAAGAAAAGTCATGTCCCAATCCTATGAGGAGCAGATTGCGCTACGTGTCCAGCAAGACAAAGCCGCCGCTGAATTCGTAAAAATTGTCACGGATCTCTGGCTCGACAAGTCAATCGAGGTCACCCTTTTTCGCAAACCTCTGATTGATCAAAGCGTCAGTGAAATCTTGAATATTCACGAATACGGTCGCCAAATCAAAGATGAGCCGATCACTATCACTGAGACCTTAGGCTTACTCCGCACTATTAGCCATATAGACGTTGCACCAGCGCGTATTGATGTCGGTCGCCTTGGAGCTGAATGGTTGAAGGAAGGAAGTCAGTTTGACTCTATGGAAGCCTTTGTGCACGCCAAGCTCGACCACATGATCGACAAGGCTAACGATCTTGTTCCGAAAGATGTGGTACTCTATGGATTTGGTCGTATCGGACGTCTTCTTGCACGCATCCTTTTGGCCAGGGAGGGTCGCGGAGAGCAATTGCGTTTACGTGCCATTGTCACCCGCGATAAAACGCCGGAGCAGTTGATGAAACGCGCTTCCTTGTTGCGTCAGGATTCCGTCCACGGACATTTTCCAGGAACCGTAGAGGTGGACATCGAGAACAACCGCATGATTGTCAACGGTCGCCCGATCCAGATCATCAGTGCTAATGGACCTGAGGAAATCGACTACACGGAGTACGATATTGACAATGCGCTCATCATTGACAATACGGGTGCCTTCCGCGACGAAGAAGCCTTGAGTCGGCATTTGACTTCCAAAGGTGCGGACAAGGTTCTTTTGACCGCTCCAGGAAAAGGTGTTCCAAACATCGTTCACGGAGTCAATCAAGAAGACTTCGACCCGACCAACACAAGCATTTGGTCTGCAGCTTCCTGTACAACAAACGCCATCACTCCAGTATTGAAGGTAATCGAAGATGCCTACGGCATTGTAAAAGGACATATCGAAACTGTGCACGCCTACACCAATGACCAAAATCTGGTGGACAACATGCACAAGAAGTATCGCCGTGGACGTGCCGCTGCCATGAACATGGTCATCACGGAAACCGGAGCCGGAAAGGCGGTATCTAAAGCGCTACCCGTTTTGGAAGGTAAGTTGACTTCCAATGCGATTCGCGTCCCTACTCCGAACGGATCTCTGGCCATTCTCAGCTTGAACGTTGAGAAAGCGACGAACAAGGAAGACGTCAATTTAACGATGCGCAAAGCGGCCTTGTACAGTGACTTGGTGGAGCAAATCGAATACAGCATGGACGACGAGTTCGTTTCGAGCGATATCGTAGGTCGTGCACAGCCTTCGATATTTGACAGTCCAGCAACCATTGTCTCTGGAGACGGTCACAGCATGAATCTGTATGTATGGTACGATAACGAGTACGGATACAGCTGTCAAGTGGTACGACTGGCTAAGTACATTTCAAACGTACGACGCCTTCGTTACTATTGATTAGAGAATTGAGCGCAGCTCCCTGAGGTGCTTAATCTCATAGGTCGGCTGCTCGCTATGCATCAAGCCGGTTGGGTTAAAGAATACTTGATCCCAGCCGGCTTTTTTAGCTCCAAGAATATCGGCTTCTAGATTGTCCCCAATCATCAGACTCTCTTGCTTCTCTGCTCCGGTTCTACTCAGCGCGTAGCGAAAAATGTTCTCATGAGGTTTTCGAACCCCTGCTTGTTCACTGGTCACGATCACGTCAAAGTGCTCCCCCAGTGTACTCTCGCGGAGCTTGATGTGCTGGACTTCTTCAAAACCATTGGTAATGATGTGGAGCACGTAAGAATCCCTTAGGTATTCCAGCGTTTCGATCGCTTCGGGGAAAAGATTCTTCTTGTACGGACTGCGATCCAAGTACTCGAACTCCATCCACTTTGCAACCGTGCGGTCTTTAATGCCGAACTCTTCAAGCGCCTTTTGAAATCGAGTGGTTCTCAGCGTCGCTTTATCAATTTCGCCCAAGCGATAACGACGCCACATTTCGTCGTTGTGGACCTGATAACGAGGGAAAAATTCTCCTACGTCGATTTTGTACAGGCCGTCCTCGGCCAACTCAGCCAATAGCTCGGTCATGGTCTCGTGGGCATTTTTCTCAAAGTCCCAGAGCGTGTGGTCTAAGTCAAAAAAGAGGTGCTTGTAGCCCATGTCAGAGTTTTGGACCAAAGGCCAAGTCTCCGGCATCCCCTAACCCAGGCACGATGTACTTCTTGGCGTTCATTTCTTCGTCAATGGCCGCGACAAATAAGGTCCCTTTATCCTTGAGCTTGTCCGATACATAATCGACTCCTTCTCGGCTCGCGATCACTGAAACACAATCTACTCTTTTCGGAGTACCGCGCTGAAGCAGTGCTTCAAAGGCCAAAACCATGGATTGCCCAGTCGCTAGCATGGGGTCGCAAATAATCACATGACGGTCCGTCAAATCTGGGCATGCGAGGTACTCAACCACCACTTCAAAGCTGTGGTCTTCATGGACATTGCGATAGGCGCTGATATATGCGTTGTCTGCTTGGTCAAAAACCTCCAGTACTCCATTATGCAAGGGAACTCCTGCACGTAAAATACTGGCCACTACGGGCTGTTCATTGGGAACCGGAACTTCACTGACGCCCAAAGGTGTATGCACCAACCGGAGGTGGTAGTTCATGGTTTTGGAGAGTTCATAGGCCAAGTGCTGGCCAATGCGCTCAATGTTCTTGCGAAAACGCATGCGGTCCTGTTGGATTCGTTCATCACGAATCTCGGACATGTACTGATTAACGATGCTGGGTTGTGCGCCTAAATCGATGATTTTCATACCTCGGGTCGATACCATTTAAGGTACCAAGGTAGTCGATTCAAGGAGAATTTAGGAATAAATTTAACCTCCGGATTCAAGCCCTGAATCACGGCAGGATCGGCCATTCGCCCGAGTACTTCTACCCGAACCGGATAGGGTTCTGATTCCTTCAAAATGGCCCACAACATCAACCGAGCCGTAGACACGTCAGACGAACTGGATTGAGCCAGTGAATGAACGGTGATGGCTTCCGCATCATAGAAGACATAAGCTCCCGCGACCAGCGTATTACTGCGGTCATATAAACTCCAGACCTGCCCTTTTCGCTTGTGAATCCCCACATGCATCAGATGCTTCAATCGCTCCTCATCCATCTCCTCAAAGGGATGTTTCGCTAAACCCTGCTGCTTCATCAATCCGATCAAGGCCTCTGGGGGATCGTTGTGAAACACCGTGTAATCCTCGGCCTGTTGCGGAATCTCATCATCGGCCCGTAGGGCCAAAGTCTCCGGCCCGCAATGCCATTGGTAAAGGCGTTCGCCTCCTTCTTCCGCAGGGCTTAAGGGCCAATCAATGTACTTGAGGGACTTAGGCAGGAGCGCTGTCCATTCCTTTTCTTGAGGAATTTGGGCCTGTGGCCCGATAAAACCCAAGGACCCGACCCAAGGCGGCGCAATACTCCATTTCACCCCGTACTTCGTATAGCGAGGAAGCGGCATGATGGCTTCATAGTCGCCTACGACGAGGGCATCCCAGTCCGCGCACACCGTATCCAAAAACCACGTTTGGAAATAGGGGCGCCCTTGCGCATGCCGGCGAACGCATTTATTCCAAGCTTCTTCGTCGAGATCTTCAGTTGATACAAATTGAACCATATACAGCAAACCATTACGGGAATGCTAAAGTTTTTAGTTCTCTTTGAATAAAAGGGAATGCAGCTGTTTTTTCCCTATTTTTCCAACCCAATCGAGAACATCAGAAGTATGAAGAATTTATGGATTGTAGTGGTGGCCCTCTTCGGAATGACCACACAAGCTCAAGAAAAACCTAATATCCTAGTTATTTGGGGAGACGACATTGGTTGGGGAAACATAAGTGCCTATAACCACGGTATGATGGGTTACCAAACTCCAAACATTGATCGCATCGCTAAGGAAGGTGCGCTGTTTACGGATTGGTACGCTCAGCAATCCTGTACGGCTGGACGAGCCGCTTTTATCTTAGGTCAGCATCCCTTTCGAAGCGGGTTGCTCACCATTGGAATGCCAGGATCAGAACAAGGTATTCAAGATGAGAATCAGCCAACCATCGCTGAGTTATTGGCCAACCATGGCTACACGAGCGGACAGTTTGGGAAAAATCACTTGGGAGACCGCGACAATCATCTACCCACAAGCCACGGCTTTGACGAGTTCTACGGAAATCTCTATCACCTAAACGCCGAAGAAGAACCCGAAACATACTACTATCCCAAGGATCCTGAATTCCACAAGAAATTTGGTCCCCGTGGTGTCCTTCATTCCTACGCAGACGGTAAAATTGAAGATACCGGACCCATGACACGAAAGCGCATGGAAACGGCTGATGATGAATTCACAGATGCGGCTATTGCCTTTATCGAGAAAGCACACGCCGACGGTAAGCCCTTCTTTGTTTGGTTGAGTGCAACGCGAATGCACGTGTGGACTCATTTAAAAGAAGAGAGCGTTGGAGTTACTGGAATCGGCTTGTACCCCGACGGGATGGTCGAGCATGACAAGCAAATCGGTAGAGTACTCGCCAAATTGGAAGAATTGGGCATTATTGACAATACCATCATCATGTACTCCACGGATAACGGGGCAGAAAAGTTTACGTGGCCCGATGGAGGATCCACACCTTTTGCCGGAGAAAAAGGATCCACATGGGAAGGCGGATTCCGTGTCCCTTGCGCCATTCGTTGGCCTGGAGTCATTGAGCCTGGAACCATATACAACGATATCTTCTCCCATGAGGATATGATGCCCACACTTCTAGCTGCTGCCGGTGAGGACGATGTGAAAGAGAGTCTCTTGGAAGGCCACAAAGCGGATGGAAAATCCTTCAAGTGTCATCTCGATGGCTATAACCTTCTGCCCTACTTTCAAGGAAAAGAGGAAGAGTCTCCTCGTCGAGAAATCTTCTATTTCGATGCGATTGGAAATCTAAACGCAATCCGCTACAACAACTGGAAACTCCATTTTGCAATCATGGAGGGTTCAATCAATGAGGCATATCGCAAGACTCCAGCGTGGCCAATTGTCATTAATCTACGCGCAGATCCGTACGAGGTTTCCTGGAAATCAGCATTGTACACACGTTGGTATGGAGACAATATGTGGTTGTTTGTCCCAGCACAAGCACTGACGGGTCAGTTCCTTCAAACCTTCCAAGATTACCCACCTGTAATGGGGAGCTCTTTGAGTATTGACAAGGTGGTTCAAAGCATGACTGCGCACCCGAAAGGACAGTAAAGACTTGTACGATTATGATTTAAGGCCGTTCCATTTTAGCATGGGCGGCCTTTATCATTTCTTCGTAGTACAACCTCCAGCCTTTCCAGAGTGGTCCTTCGCATGCGGATTCGTTATGCCAAAGTGAAATAAACGTTCCGCCTACGGCGACAACTCGATCCATTAAAGGTAGGACTTCCTTTAGCGCCTGCTCCGGTCCGAGTCCCTGATAGAACTTCAAAGTACCCTCCATCACCGCGAAAGGATGAAGGCGCAATGGGGTCATGAACTCCAGATCCAAGTCGTAAAAGTAGTAGGTAGAACAGGTGCCCGCTCGAAATCCAATTTCTGAAGCGTAGCCCATGGTGTAATCGTCGGTTATATCCAGGTCGATGAGGTTCCTATAGGTTTCTGGAACAGTGAGCTTCAGGAAATGCTGTCTGCTTTTGGTTACATCACGATGTATGATGCCTTCGAGCCTTTGGACCTCCGATGCGAGCTTGGCCTTCTTCCTATTACTCCCGTAACTTGGGTGAATTCCGACTTGGGCGTAATCCGCAATGTCCTTGATTAAATTGCGAAATCGATTGTTTGTGTAAGGCACGTTCTTATCGTTCAAACCGTAATCAGCCAGAAGGAAGAAATAAATGGTCTCTAAACCGTACTCCCTCTGGATTCTTTTCAAATAGGCAAACGTGTCGTAGGGATCTGACCTAAGACCCGCCAATACGCTGAGCCTCGCCCAAATACCTCGACCGTCAAATTGGGTAAGTGCGCGAATAAAGCCGCCAAGAGAGCGCATCAGCCCTTTTCCCCGGTAGGCATAAGCATTGTCAATATCAATAGTGTTGACGAACTGAAATTTACGGACCGGCCATTGAAATTCTGGAAAGCCCTCTGCGAGAAGATCCTTGATGGCCAGAGCCCACTCATCGACCACTGGGCGCTGAAGAAATCCTCCTTTGTGGGCGACACTGGACTCCGCTGAAAAGCGCTCGTGTTTATCCTTGATGTGAGGGAGATATTCCTCGTATCTGGTCAGCAAATAGAATGATGCCGCAAATGGATCAAACGGAAGTGCCGAAGGTTCAGGAACACTGAAGAAGGTCACCAAGCCTTCAAATTCATCTACTTTTAGTTCCCATTCGTTGATTCCGCTTTCAAACAAGAGGCTAGAATTGCGAAAATGAAGCTCCTTTCCAAGAGCCCTAGGTGCATAGCTCATTTTAGGGCCCTTGTGTTCGATGAACTCGTTGATCTCGGTGGTCAATTCCACAGAGACACCCAACACTTGCTGGAAAATCTGTTTAAAAACATAGATGACTCGGGGGGTCTTCTTGTATGTGTAGACTAGGATCATCCGTAAATAGACCAAATGAGCTCCGCAATTCTCTCTGCGGCCTTGCCATTACCAAACGTTCCATCTAAAGCGCGTGTGTGTCCATCCTTCATGAGCTCATGCCAATTTTGCGCTAGAAGGTCAATATCACAATCCACTAGGTGCGCGAAGGAGCTCTCGACCAGTTCATTCCATTCCGTTTCCGTTCTTAGTATGATGCTTGGTGTTCCGAAAAAGAAAGCCTCTTTAGGTATCCCCCCCGAATCCGTGATGACAAATCGGGCATGCTTCTCAAGAGCGAGCGTCTCAAAATATGCTGTTGGCGCCACAAACTTGAAGTATTCATGATCCCGTATGAGTGGCCAGAATTCCGGGAAATGGATATCGATGGCCGTACGAGTGCGTGGATGACATGGGAAATAGACCTGTGTTTTAGTCTGCTCCGCTAGCTCCAGAATCGCTTTAAGCAATACATGGAGTCGGCCGGATTCATCCGTATTCTTAGCTCGATGTAGCGTGAAGAGGATGAAGTTTTTCGAGGATAGACCTGCGGGCAGTAAGCCTTTGTCCGCAAAGTACATGGCGTTGTCATACATCACATCACCTGTTAAAACCACACTAGGATTTACTGGAGAAGGATGACCTTCTTCGGAGTGTGAAATTCCCTCTGCAAGTAATTGATCCACTGCTTTCGGAACTGGACAAGCCAGAATACTGCTCAAATGATCCGTTAAGTGGCGGTTTATTTCTTCAGGCATTGAGCGGTTATACGATCGAAGACCTGCTTCAACATGAATAACCGGAATTTCCCAATCACTAGCCGCTAATGCTCCGGCCAGCGTTGTGTTGGTGTCCCCGTAAACAAGTACAATATCTGGTCGATCAGTTTCCCACAAATTGTGAAGTTCCATTGTGATTCGCGCCGTTTGAACGGCAGGGCGACCATGACTCACCCCAAGATTGTACTTCGGCTCTTGCAACTCCAGTTCGCGAAAAAAAGAAGCAGACATATTGTCGTCGTAGTGCTGACCACTGTGAATAATGGATTCTTCAATTCTTCCAGAATATTCTCTGCGTAGAACCCGATCTAGAGCCGAGGCCTTAATAAACTGAGGGCGAGCGCCAACAACCGTGTGGAGTTTGAGCATGACTTAAAGTTGCTGTTCATCAGCAAAGCTAAAATATTCTCGCTCAGTGATGATCAAATGATCCAAGACCTTAATATCCATAAGTTTTCCCGCTTCTTTCACACGAGATGTAAGTTGAACATCTGCTGTACTCGGAGCCTTATTACCGCTGGGATGATTGTGGGCCATGATGAGCGACGTTGCCCCAAAAGCAAAAGCCTCCTTAAAAAGAACCCTCAAATCCACGACGGTCCCACTGATACCTCCTCTGCTTATAGCCGTTTTCTTTAGGACCTTGTTGGCATTATTCAAGTAGACCACCCAGAACTCTTCGTGGTTTAAATCTGCCAATTGAGGTCGAAGCAACTCATAGGCTTCCTTGCTGCAATGAATGGTCCTTTTTACTTGAGCCTCTTCTCCCTCTCTTCTCCGACCCAACTCTATTGCGGCCAGTAATCGCATAGATTTTACGGGCCCCATTCCGCGCAGGGTAATTAGTCGATCCTGATCAAGCCTGCCTAGCTCGTAAAGACTTTCTTGGGTCAGAGCTAGAATGCGCTTAGCCAACTCCAGGGCATTCTCCGATGAAGTACCTGAACCTAGTAGAAGAGCAATCAGTTCTGCATTGCTTAAAAAAGTCCGTCCCCAATTCGTGAATTTCTCCCTCGGCCGTTCCTCCATCAGCCAGGAATTCTTTGTCTTTTCTGGTGGTCGATCCATGTCACGAATCAAGCTAGGTCAAGGGACAGCGGCAAGAACAATCCTGACATTTTTAGAACTTGCCTACACGTCTGGATTTAAGCGCTCAAATGCTTAAGTTCGATAGTCCATATGCAACAGACGCGCACAAAACTCCTACTCTCTCTCATTCTTCTGGCTATCAGCACATTGAGTTGGTCCCAAACGCTTTGGCCGGCAGACCATATAAGCGAGGACCTTGACGCCCTTATTGAAGGCATGTATACCTACCATCCTGGATTGGAAAAATACAACCCTCGATTCTCTACCGAAGTGGAGCGAATTCAAGCCACCATGACAGGTGAGCGAACGCCTCTTGAATTTTTCAGTTCCGTAAATCAAATCATTGCCCTTGGAAACGAAGGGCATTATGCTGTTGGGAATTGGAACGATACCATTCACCGAGGAATTCCCGAAAACACGGCGTCGTTCATGCCTATTACAGTTAAAATCATTGAAGGGCGGCTTTTCGTCTGGGTCGATCTTTCCACCGCAGGAGAACTTGAAAGAGGTGAAGAGATACTGTCCATCAATGGACAAGCCGTGCAACGAATCCTAGAACAGCTCTATCTATGCACTCCAGGAGATGGAAACATTCAATCCTATTTGGACCGGACACTTGAAGGTGGTTTTAATTGGCGATATCATTTGAATGTAGAGCAACCTGACTCCTACGAATTGAGCCTACGATCACCAAAAGGCGGTAGCCGGGTGGTTGTCCTTGAAGCGCTGACGAACGAAAAGCAGATTGAAAACTACTATTCGCGCAACAAGAAATCGACGGATGCGGATCCGCCAGTATTCGAATTCGACATTGATGGTGAGGTTGCACAATTAAAGATGAGAAGTTTTTCCAAAGGTCGAATGGAATCAGCGGACTTGAAAGCCAAGAAATACTTCAAAAACCTTTTTAGGGAACTACAGGAAAAGAGAGTTGAAACCTTAATCGTTGATCTTCGAGGGAACATGGGTGGTAAGAAGGAATTTGCAAGTGAAATGGTCCCGTATATCATACAAAAGCCCGTATCGTCGGATTTGCTCTTTAACTCCCTCTCTTGGGAAGGAAAAACCCGTAAGCACAAAGTACCCAAAGCCTCAAAACTGGGCTTTAAAGGAAGGGTGTACGTTTTGATCAACGGACGTACCTTTTCGGCAGGCAGCACTCTTGCCCGGTATTTGAAAGAGTATTCCAATGCGGTCATCATAGGCGAAGAGTCAGGCAGCCGATACGAAGGGTATGTGGCTGGTTCTAAGCAGTATATAACCTTACCTCATTCGAAGTTAGAAATTGGAATTCCCAGGTACTTGAACGAATATGCTCCGTCTTCAATGCAACCGACAACCAATCAAGGAGTCATCCCCGACTATGTCGTTTATCCTCAAATGGAAGACTACTTGGTCGAGCGTGACCCGGTCATTGAATTGCTAGAGGGATTATTGGACGAACAGAATTCTCAAGAATAAAAGGAATGAACTACACCCCAGAAGATCTTCGGATTTTCGAAATATTTACGGAAGTCCCGGACTCGGAGCTCCAGTGGCTCATAGATCACTGTGAATACAAAGAATATGAGGAGGGCACCAAGATTTTTGCCCCTGAGGATGCGGCCGATTTCATGTACCTCATCATGGAAGGAGAGGCCTTGTTTTACATGATGCAAAACGGTGAACGCCGAGGCTACGGAACCGCCGGAGCCGGCGTAATCACAGGTCTACTGCCCTATTCCCGAATGAAGGTCGCTCGAGGGAACGGAGTGGCCCTCAGACCAATTAAAACCTTGGTTTTACATCGTTCCCAAATGCGTCAGCTCACCGTTGATTGCCGGGAAACGACCGCTGCTTATACCGAATGGTTGCCTGGAGCCTACATGCGTGACCTTAAAGGATTCCTTTTGACGGGACGAGATTTGGTGCTCCAAGAGGAATTCCGCAAGGAGTGGCCGTTGGAGCGCGACCCCTTCACCCTGGAAACTCCGGTTCCCGGTGTATTCGCTGCGGGCGATGTGCGGAGCGGAGCCATGAACCGAGTAGCCTCAGCCGTCGGAGAAGGAGCGATGAGTATCAGCTTGGTACATCAATACCTGAGCGAAAATTAAATGATGATCGACCGATTTAACCAAGTCCGAGCCTACACAGAGCAGCTGTGTAATCCATTGGAAATTGAGGACTATGTGCCGCAAGCCGTTGTGGACGTGAGTCCCCCAAAATGGCACTTAGCCCATACCACGTGGTTCTTTGAAACCTTCATTCTCAAAGCACACCAACCGGACTACAAAGAATTTCACCCGCGCTACAGCTTCTTGTTCAACAGCTACTACGAGAGCGTTGGCGATCGTGTATTGCGGGACCGTCGAGGGCACATGAGCCGACCGACCGTTCAAGACGTCTACGCCTACCGATCGCACGTCAACGAAGCCATGAATAGCTTTGCAGAAAGCATTGGCTTTGAAGGCCTTAAAGACACCCTGGAGCTGGGGCTTCAGCACGAACAACAGCATCAGGAACTCTTGATTACGGACCTCAAGTACATGCTGGCGCACAACCCCTTATTTCCGGCTTACGATCCTGAAAATGATTGGGAACGAAATTTTTCTGCGCCTCACGGCGCGATGGTCGATTTACCCGAAGGCCTTTACGATATAGGTTATACGGGCAGCGGATTTTCTTTCGACAATGAGCACGGGCGCCATAAGGTCTACCTCGAAGGAACTCGAATCCACAAAGACTACGTCACCAATGCAGAATACCTTGCTTTTATCAAGGACGGAGGTTACAGCGATTTTCGTCACTGGCTGAGTGAAGCTTGGGGGTCGGTTCAAACCGAGGGATGGAAAGCTCCCTTGTATTGGCATGAGATAGATGGTGCCTGGCATCAGTATCGACTGGATGGACTACATCCCATCGAGCCACAGGCTCCGGTCCATCATCTGAGTTATTTTGAGGCTGAAGCCTATGCTACTTGGGCCGGGAAGCGCTTGCTCACAGAATTTGAACACGAAGTAGTGGCCGATCAATTGAATACGGGCAAACTTTGGGAGTGGACCGGAAGCGCCTATCTGCCCTACCCGCGCTTTGAAACAGCGCCTGGGGCCATAGGAGAATACAATGGGAAATTCATGATCAATCAAATGGTCCTTCGCGGAGGGTCTCTCGCCTCTCCTTCTGGACATGTCGACCGCCCGACGTATCGAAACTTTTTTCATCCGCATCTTCGTTGGCAGTTCAACGGAATCAGACTGGCCGAAAAGTAAAGCCTGCACCATCGAAACCAATGTCTACGAAGATCAAAACCAAAACCATGTCCACCTTTGCTGAAGATGTTCGAGCAGGGCTTCGTGCCGAAGAAAAGCACCTCTCTTCCAAGTACTTTTATGACCAACGAGGAAGTGAGATTTTTCAGGTCATTATGCGCATGCCTTCGTACTACCTGACGGATAGTGAATTCGAAATCTTCGAGACCAACAAAGAGGCCATACTCCAGCATTTTGACCCGGGCGCTGGTCCGTTTAACCTCGTGGAGTTTGGTGCAGGAGATGGGCTCAAAACAAAAGTTTTGCTCGAGCACTTTCTCGAGCGCAAGGCGGACTTTACTTACGCCCCTATTGATATTTCAAAGTCGGCTTTGGACAAACTAGAACAAGACTTGTGCGAGCGATGGCCCGCATTGAACGTACATTCGCTCCACAACGACTATTTCAGCGGGCTGGATATGTTGCGGCGTGACGATACCCGAAACATCGTACTCTTTCTCGGATCCAACTTGGGCAATTTCGATATTGCGTCAGCGGACGGTTTCCTGGCGGAACTGCGTGCGCACTTGGATTCAGGTGATGGCCTTTTTATCGGGCTGGACCTACAGAAAGACCCTTCTGTTATCCTTGGCGCCTACGACGATCCGGAAGGAATCACCAAGGCCTTTAATCTAAATCTGCTGGAGCGCATCAATCGAGAACTCGGCGGGCACTTTGATCCGATGAAATTTGACTTTTACTGCAGCTACTCGCCTGAGTCCGGTGAAGTTCGTTCGTACTTAGTCAGCAAGGTGAAGCAGACCATTAAAATTGATGCTCTCGATGAGTCCTTTGATTTTCAGCAGTGGGAGATCATTCACACCGAGATCAGTCGGAAGTTCAGGCTGGATCGTCTTCCGGAACTCGCTCGTCGGAACGGCTTCGAACATGTTGGGAACACCTTTGACTGCAAGCACTATTTCGTCAACAGCTACTGGAAAGCTGTTTAAGGCGAACCCTAGGGTTCATCCCCCAGCCGAGACATGCACTTGGCCCTGAAGGCTGTGAATCGGCCCGTAGGGCCAAAAAAAAGCCCCGCTAATGCGAGGCTTCTTTATCCTGTATGTGATGCGCTTACGCGTTCGCGATTTGCTGCATCATACCGCTTTTCAAGTTCGCGGCTTTTTTCTTGTGGATCACGTTGTTCTTCGCCAAACGATCGATCATGCTCGCGATAACTGGGTAACGATCTTCCATTTGTTTCTTCTCGGTCATCGCGCGAAAATCGCGAAGTGCGTTACGCATTGTTTTGTGGTAGTAACGGTTGCGTAAACGGCGTGTTTCCGTGCTGCGAATTCTCTTAAGTGCTGACTTGTGATTAGCCATAATATCTCAACTATATTCTTTGTAGCCCGTAGGGGATTCGAACCCCTGCTACCAGGATGAAAACCTGGCGTCCTAACCCCTAGACGAACGGGCCATGTTGTTAAGGGAGTGCAAATGTAATGCACTTTTTATTTTTCACAAAGACTTTTGAGAAAAATCATCAGTATGCCTTGGCAAAGACCACGCGTCTGTTCGACGCCGCTCCTGTCAAGATACACTTCCCTTCTTCTTCCGTTGCTTCCAGTGGAATACAGCGGATTGTGGCCTTCGTCATTTCCTTGATTTTCTCTTCGGTTTCAGGGGTCCCGTCCCAGTGCGCGTACACGAATCCTCCTTTGTTGTCAATGAGGTCGGTGAACTCCTCCCAGGTATCCGCTCTGTGGGTATGATCGTCCCGATAAGTCAAGGCCTTATCGAATAAGTTCTTCTGAATCGCCTCCAGTAAATGGTCAACCTTATTGGCAATATCGCTCTGTTGCAAGAACTCTTTCTCCAAGGTATCTCGACGCGCTAACTCAACCGTTCCGTTCTCTAAATCCCGAGGCCCCATAGCGATGCGCACAGGTACACCTTTGAGCTCGTATTCATTGAATTTCCATCCAGGCTTATGGGTGTCGCGGTCATCCAAGTGCACGCGGACGCCAGCAGCACGCAATTCCTTTTGAATCTCTTTTAACTTACCTACAACAGCATCGCGCTGCTCATCGCTCCGGTAAATAGGAATCAGCACCACTTGATACGGCGCTAAATTTGGAGGCAACACAAGACCATTGTCATCGCTATGCGTCATGACCAAGGCGCCCATCAAACGCGTACTCACCCCCCATGAGGTGGCCCATACATGCTCCAGCTTACCTTCTTTGCTCTGGAACTGGACATCAAAGGCCTTGGCGAAATTCTGTCCTAAGAAGTGACTGGTTCCGGCTTGCAGCGCCTTCCCGTCTTGCATCAAAGCCTCGATACAATAGGTCTCCAAAGCACCTGCAAATCGCTCATTTGGACTCTTCACACCGCGCAAAACGGGAATTCCCATGAACTGCTCCGCAAAAGTCGCGTAGACGTCTAGCATTTGCTCTGCCTCTGCGATTGCTTCGTCTTTTGTAGCGTGTGCTGTATGTCCTTCTTGCCACAAGAACTCCGCTGTACGCAAGAATAAACGGGTGCGCATTTCCCAGCGCACCACATTCGCCCACTGATTCACGAGAATAGGGAGATCGCGGTAACTCTGTACCCACTTGCGGTAGGTGTCCCAAATAATGGTCTCGGACGTCGGACGAACGATGAGCTCTTCTTCTAGCTTCGCTTTCTCATCCACGACAATACTTCCATCTTCTCCATTCTTCAAACGGTAGTGGGTAACTACAGCGCACTCTTTGGCAAAACCCTCTACGTGACTGGCTTCCTTACTAAAATAGGACTTCGGGATAAACAAGGGGAAATAGGCGTTCACGTGCCCTGTATCCTTGAACATGCGATCCAGTTCCGCTTGCATCTTTTCCCAAATGGCATAACCGTATGGTTTAATCACCATGGACCCCCGAACCCCGGAGTTTTCCGCGAGGTCGGCCATCACCACCAATTCGTTGTACCACTTACTGTAATCTTCCGATCTTTTAGTCAGCTTGGCTGCCATAAGAGTTTGGTATAATAGTTGTATCTTATTATGTGAACCTTGAAGCCCTCAAAGGTATTAATTATTTAAGGCCAAAACGTTCGAGTATGAAAGCGAATCTCCTTATATATCCCCTGTCCCTAGTTCTTTTGAGCTCTTGCTCTTCAGCGTATCTCGCCCAGAACGGTGAGTACGATGGTGTTTACGATCCCGGCGGTGACGTCGTTGACGTTTATGCCTACGCTGAACCAGAACCAGAATCACAAGATCCAGCGGACTTTGACTACGTCGATCCCAACTTCGACCCTAATCAGGCAAACCCTTACGAGTACAGTTCTCGAATCCGTCGTTTTCACAGCGACTCGGACTTCGGGTACTACGATCCTTACCACACCAATATGGGCTGGTACGATCCCTCTCCAGGCAACTTCGGAACTAGCTTGTACAGCGATGCTTGGAACACCGGAAACTGGAACGGCTGGAACAACAATGGTTGGAACAATTCCGGATGGAACAGCAGCCTGGGTTGGAACAGCTGGAGTGGCTGGAATGTCGGCCTCGGTTATTCTTGGGGTTGGGGAGGCATGAACGGGGCCTACGGCCCGATGTTTGGATACAATCCTTGGTATGGACCGGGCTTTGGATTCAACCCCTGGAATCCATGGAGTCCTTGGAACTGTCCAGGATACTACAACTCTTTTGACGTGATGTCCCAGGTGGTATATGCTCCAAGAGGACAAAACAGACCTACTGTAGGGTACACGCAAAATGCCTACGAAGGAGCCCTAAAGCGCGGTGCCATTGAGGCGCCTGTTGCAGAGGACCTCGTGGCCTCAGCGGAACGCGCATCAAACCACACTCCGCGTACCGTTAAAAATGATCGTCCAAACAATGTAGTGTCGCAACGCAATACCTCACGCATGAACGAACTAGAAGTCGTGAGCAATCGCGGGTTCACTAAGACCAACGTGGATCGCATTGAAATGCGCGAGACTCAAGCGCGCGGCAACCAATACTACCGACAGATGGAGCAATTCCGCAGTGGAGTAAATCCCTTTGAAGGGCGCGGCACACAAACCGAGCGATCAGAAATGCCGCGATTCTTGCGCAACTTCGAAAGTTTTGTCCAAGAAGCACAGAAGGGAGCGCGTGGTGACGTCAATCGAGGATGGACGCCAACCCTAAATCAAAATCAAGGGCAGAACTTCAATAGAGGTAATACTAGCCCGAGCTGGAACCGCGGAAGCAATAGCGGAAGCACACCGAGCTTCAATCGAGGCTCGTCAAGTCCGAGCTTTAACTTCGGTGGAGGCTCTCGTGGAGGAAGCTCTGGAGGCTCTCGTGGAGGAAGCTCAGGAGGCGGTTCTCGAGGCGGTGGAAGACGATAAAACATGAAACAGAAGGCACTTTACATATGGGTAATAATGGGAATGGTATGCTTTGGCAGCACCGCCCAAACAGCTTCGGAGGCACTGCGATACAGCTTGCTGAACTATCAAGGAACAGCCCGTTTCGAAGCTCTTGGAGGTGCCTTTAATGCCCTTGGGGGAGACTACAGCAGCATACTCATCAACCCAGCGGGCGGAAGCATCTACAAGACCTCTCAATTCGAAATGACCATCGGTGTACACACCCCTCAATCCACGACGAATTACGGAGGAAATATGGTCACTGAATCATCCGCGAATTTCTACGTGACAGGCGCTGGATTCGTTAAGCGTTATGAAGACGTCTTTAGAACGCCGAAATGGGATGACTTAACCTTGACCATTGGGTACAGCCGTTCAAATGATTTCAACCGAGAACAGCTTATTGCCGGTGAAACCCAACAAACCAAGGCGCAGTACTTTGCTGACCTGGCCCAAGGAACGCACTACGAGGATTTGATCTTCACCAACCAATTTGACGCGGAATTGGCTTGGTACACCTTTCTTATTGACACCCTCGGTGCCCCTGATAACTACATTCCCCTAGTTCAAAATCCCGGTGGAAATGCCTCAGAATACTTGACCTCACAAGGTGGACAAAGTGAAATCAACTTTGGCGTCAGCTCTACCTATCAAGAGAAACTCCACCTGGGGTTGAGCATGAACTTTCCCCTGATCACCTATTCAGAAGAACGACGCTATTTTGAGTCTGGCTTGGATTCGGCGACGAATACGGTAAGTGGGTTCAGCTACGACGAGTTTTTGGAGACTACAGGGGGCGGATTCAATTTCAAGCTCGGGTTGATCTACCGTCCGGCGGGCTGGCTGAGGTTGGCCGTGGCCTACCACTCACCTACTTGGTACGGTCTCGAA
The DNA here is from genome assembly GCA_965661605.1 of Flavobacteriales bacterium. Classification (GTDB taxonomy): domain Bacteria; phylum Bacteroidota; class Bacteroidia; order Flavobacteriales; family ECT2AJA-044; genus ECT2AJA-044. Next base: position 21,112 of record CBFIEH010000016.1, read on the forward strand.
GACTTTTATTCCACTCGTATAAGAACCACTTTTTCAGACGGAGGAGAACTCATTCGTGAAAGTCCTGATGGCAACTTCTTGTACAACTTGCGGACCCCTCAACGGCTTCACCTAGGTGGTGCCATTGTCATCGCGCCAGCTGGATTAATCAGTGTGGACTACGAATGGGCAGATTACGGGAATGCACAGTTCAACGCGGATGATTTCAATTACAGTAATACGAATTCAGAAATCGCTCAAAGCTATACCGACATGGCCATTTGGCGCTTTGGTACTGAATGGCGTCTCGGCCACTTCTATTTTAGAGCGGGTTACCAACTTTGGGGTAGCCCTGTCGTTCAAAACAGCGTCTTCAGTTTTGATCGCACCATCATTTCTGGAGGAATTGGGTTTCGCAATTCAGACTTCCAAGCGGACCTGGCGCTTTCGTCAACACGCACCAGTGCGGATCGATACATTCATGAGGGAGCGCCGATTACAGATCAACTCGTCTCCGTCGAGCGAGAAGATCAGCGCGTTGTCTTGACTATTGGCTTTCCTTTTCAATAAAACCTAATCGTCAAGTTTTTTCAGAAGTGGCTGAATCATTCTCTGATAATCCGCGAAGGATATCCAGAATAACTCAACGCGCGTTCCAACCAATATTTCGCCTCTTCAGGGTAACCGCGATCCAGGTAAATGAGGCCAAGCTCATAACAACTGACGGGATGAAATTTTCGTCGGTTATCAAACGGAGTCTCTACTACGCTGCCCTAGACCAAACAGGTAACGAATAAAGTCAATACAATTGTCCAGAATCCACGCATACGGGCACAAAAAAAGGGTTTCTCCGTGAAAAGAAACCCTTTAATCAAACTTATGTTGTGCTTAAAAGCTCGATCCTTCGAACAACTTGGCCATTTTTTCTTCTTCTTCTCCCGCAAGTTCTGGATCCACCAAGATACGACCGCAGTGTTCGCTCGTCATGATCTTCTTGCGCTGAGCAATTTCCATTTGCTGCTGTGGTGGAATGGTAAAGAAGCTTCCTCCGGTTGCTCCACGCTCAATGGTTACTACTGCCAAACCGTTTTTCGCATTCTCACGAATTCGGGCATAGGCATTCAACAAGCGATCCTCGATGGACTTCTCAAAGTCAGTCGCTTTCTTCAAGAGCGCTTTCTCTTCTTTTTCAGTCTCTCCTAGGATGTTGTCCAGCTCCGCTTTCTTGTGCTCCAAGTGCTTGCTGCGCTCGTCGAGCTTTTCTTTAGAACCGTCCAAAGTTTCGGTCTTGTTCTCAATTTTGGCTTTGAACTCTTTAATGCGCTTTTCGGCCAATTCGATCTCCAAGGTCTGGAACTCGATCTCTTTAGAAAGGGCATCAAACTCACGATTGTTGCGCACTTTCATTTGCTGACCTTCGTATTTCTTGATCAACTCCTTTGCATTGGCGATCAAAGTCTTCTTTCCAGAAATTTCAGACTCGAGGTCTTTGATTTCGTTTTCGACTTTTTCGATACGCTTGTTCAAGCCAGAAATCTCATCTTCTAGATCCTCTACTTCCAAAGGAAGCTCTCCGCGAACTGAACGGATCTTATCGATACGAGAGTGAACCAGCTGCAAATCGTACAATGCGCGCAGTTTCTCCTCTACAGAAATCTCTTTTTTCTTGGTTGACTTCGCCATACCTCTTTATAAATAGTTGATGGGGTTCGTGTTTACTTCCGACAAAAGGACTGCAAATTTATGAAATTTTTGCATAAGCAAGGCCTTTATAAGGTCTTTGGTATACTGCTCGCTTTCATAGTGCCCCACATCGGCAATGATCACATCTTCCTCGGCATCAAAGAATTGGTGGTATTTATAGTCTCCGGTGATGAATACATCTGCCCCAGCGCTCTTTGCAGCGCCCAACAAGAAGCTGCCTGCTCCCCCGCAAAAAGCAATGCGCTGAACGGTTGGTGTGAGCACTTTTGTGTGCCGAACACAGGAGGTATTCAGTTTATCCTTCAAGGAGGCTAAAAACGCCATTGTATCCATAGGCGCCTCCAGATCTCCGACCATCCCGGCCCCAACCTCGCTGTATTCGTTGAGCAACGGATACAGATCATAGGCGACTTCTTCGTACGGATGTGCTTTAAGCATGGCCCGCACAACCTTGGGCTGAATCAGTCGAGGCAATATAACCTCAAGACGCATTTCTTCTTCTACGTGCCTCATTCCGGGAGATCCTACATGGGGGTCCGACCCCTCTCCTCCTCGGAATGTTCCCTCACCCTTCCCAACGTAGCTGCATTCATCATACTTCCCAATGCGTCCGCCTCCAGCGGAGAATATGGCATCGCGTACTTGATCCAAATCTTTCGTGGGAACAAAGACGACAAGCTTCGTCAACAGGTCTTTTTTAGGTGCCAAGATTCGCGGATTTACCACTTCGAGCCGACGAGCAATTTCAGCATTAACTCCGGCAGTGACATTGTCCAAGTTGGTGTGAATGGCAAAGATTGCCACTCCTGCTCGAATGGCCTTGAGCACAGTTCTCTCGACGTAATTCTTCCCATTCAATTGCTTGAGCCCACCAAAAACAATCGGATGATGAGCGATCACGAGACCACAGCCCTTCTCTATGGCCTCATCGATGATGGGCTCTGTCACGTCCAAAGACACCAGCACCTTTTCCACCTCATCATTCGCGTTTCCAACAATCAATCCACTGTTGTCATAACCTTCCTGATAATCGCGCGGGGCGATGCTTTCCAAGTACGAGGTAATTTCTCCGATCCGCATATCGTTCAATTTGCCTCTAAAGTATAAAACGCATCTTTGTATAATGCTCTCATGGCTTTCCAAGATTTACGGTTATTTCACTGATCGACGCAATCGCGCATTCGACTCAGGGGAACGCCCTTCGGTTTCCTTTGATCGTCCAATCATTTCCATCGGGAACCTCAACACGGGCGGCACGGGAAAAACACCTCATGTAGAGTATCTCGTTCGGCTGCTTCGAGACCAATATAAGCTCGGCATTCTCAGTCGAGGCTATGGGCGTCGCACCAAAGGATATCGCCTCGCCAACTCCGAGGATTCCGCTGAGACCTTAGGGGACGAGCCCTATCAATACCGGAGAAAATTCGACGACCGGGTTCACATAGGGGTATCTGAAAAGAGAGTCCTTGGGGCTTCTGAATTGATTGCGGATACGAATCCCGATGTGATTCTACTGGATGATGCCTTTCAACACCGCCAAATCAAACCCGGTCTCCAGCTTTTGCTCACCACCTTTCAGGAGCCTTATTCTCAAGACAAGTTGCTTCCAGAAGGCCGCTTGCGAGAACGGGCTCGTGGAGCCCGAAGAGCAGACGCCATCATCCTCACCAAATGCCCCTATTCACTCGGTGAAGAAGAGCGTCGATCCTGGAAAAAAGAATTGGCTCCTATGCCCCATCAGCAGCTCTTTTTCTCGACCTTTGCGTACGGAGCCCTTGAAGCTCAAGGCCAAGTGGAGCTAGCGAATCCGAAGCAAGTCATTGCCCTTGCCGGAATCGCGAAACCCCAACCCTTTCTGGATGAGTTGAAGAATCGGTACAATGTGGTTTCCGAACACGTTTTTCGGGACCATTATCGCTTCTCCAAGAAAGACTTACTGCGCCTACGGCGCGATGTCGAACAGTACGGAAAGGAAACGACTGCTGTCGTGACCACGGAAAAGGACTTTACGCGTTTGCTTCCATTTCGCGATATTTGGAAAGAATGGGCCCTCTATGTGCTCCCCATTGAGGCTCGAATTGAGCCCAAGACAGAATTTGATCAAATGATTTTCGACTATGTTGGAAAAAGTAAATAAAGCCGTTCGCTACATCCAAGACCTACTCCCAGAAGTTCCTGAAGTAGGCATCATTCTGGGCACTGGCCTCGCGGGACTAGCCGAAAAAATCGAGAACCCGATCAACATCTCCTACAGCGATATCCCGTTCTTTCCGAAATCCACAGTACAGGGTCATCCGGGTCAAATGATTTACGGTCACCTCGGAGGAAAGCGCGTCATTGCCATGCAAGGACGTATCCACTACTACGAGGGTTACAGCATGGAAGAAGTCACCTTCCCGGTTCGCGTGATGAAGTTGCTTAACATCGACTTACTCTTGCTTTCGAATGCCTCGGGAGGTGTCAATCCAGACTTCGAGATTGGCGATATCATGCTTTTAAATGACCACATCAACCTTCAGCCTGAAAATCCTCTTCGCGGAGTTAATATTGATGAATGGGGTCCTCGGTTCCCCGATATGAGCGAAGCCTACGACCGTTCTTGCATCTCGAAAATGCACGCTATTGCCGCTAAAGAGAACGTAGTGCTTCAAGAAGGGGTTTACGCTTCGGTTCCCGGCCCAAACTTTGAAACCCCTGCTGAATACGCCTACATTCGCCGCATCGGCGGAGACGCTGTGGGTATGAGCACGGTACCTGAGGTGCTGGTCGCCCGTCACATGGGTCTCAAGTGCATGGCCCTTTCAGTAATCACCGATTTGGGCGTTGAAGGCAAGATCGTTGAAGTGACCCACGAAGAAGTACAGGAGGTCGCTCAAAAAGCGGAGATTATACTGAGCCGCTTGGTTGAACGTTTTTTATCCGAAGCGCTTTAGTCTTGTATCTTTGCGCCATAATTGACAGTCTTGGAAACACCATACGATAAGTACGAACCGGTCATCGGACTCGAGGTCCACGTTCAACTCCTGACCGACTCAAAAGCATACTCCTCCGACCCGACAACTTACGGGGCGGCCCCCAACACGAATGTTCACCCCATTTCATTAGGGCATCCGGGCACCTTGCCTATGGCAAATACGAATACCGTAGAGTTTGCCGTGAGATTAGGCCTCGCCGTAGGCGCAGACATTCGCGAACGGAACGAGTACGCTCGAAAGAACTATTTCTACGCCGATTTGCCCAAGGGTTATCAGATTACACAGGACGATACGCCCATCTGTACCGGTGGAGGAATCAACATCAAGGATGCCGAAGGCAATCCAAAGACCATCCACTTGACCCGAATCCACATGGAAGAAGACTCGGGTAAGTCCATTCACGATATCGATCCGTTCAATACTCTGATTGACCTCAACCGTGCGGGAGTACCGCTCTTAGAGATTGTATCTGAACCGGAGATCGCCAATGCTCAGGAGGCCTACAACTACCTCATGGAGGTTCGTAAGTTGGTCCGATACCTTGAAATCTGTGACGGGAACATGGAAGAAGGATCCATGCGCTGTGACGCCAACGTTTCCGTTCGATTGAAGGGAACGACCAAACTCGGTACACGGAACGAGATCAAGAACATCAACTCCATGCGGAACGTGATGCGGGCGATTGAAAGCGAAATGAAGCGCCAAATCGATGTTTTGGAGGCTGGTGGAGTCATTGATCAAGAAACGCGCGGATTTGACGCGGTAAGTGGCTCATCGACGGTGATGCGTTCCAAAGAAGAGGCCCACGACTACCGATACTTCACGGAGCCGGACTTAGCACCCGTTCTGGTGAAGGAAGACTACATCGCTCGTGTGAAAAGTGAGCTTCCTCCCCTGCCGGATGAACTGTTCAAGCGCTACACGGAGGAGTTCGGATTATCTGAATACGACGCTCAGATTCTTACGGAAAACAAGGAAATTGCCTTGTACTTCGCGGAGATGACCCACCACACGAAGAACCACAAAGCAGCCGCGAACTGGATGATGGGGGCCATTAAATCCTACCTCAACGAGAAGGCTGTTGATATAGGGAAGTTTCCCATCGCGCCGAAGGCGATTGCAGAAATCATCGAGCTTATTGACAGTGAAGTGATCAGCAATTCTATGGCGGGTCAAAAACTGTTTCCAGCACTTCTGGAACAGCCTGAGGCCTCTCCCAAGGCTTTGGCTGAAGCAAACGGCTGGATTCAGGAACAAGATGACGATGCGCTTGTTGCATGGGCAAAGGAGGCGATCAGCATGTATCCGGACAAGGTCGAAGAGTACCGAAATGGCAAAAAAGGACTCATTGGCCTATTCATGGGCGAAGTCATGAAAATGTCTAGAGGGAAAGCCGATCCGAAAAAAGCGAGTGCGATCATTAGAGAACAATTAGAAGCATGAAAAGAACACTGATGACTTTGGTGGTCACGGCCGGAATGCTGTGGTCATGTACCAGCAACGCAGGAGCTGGAGCTGCAGCCCAAGATGGCTCGGGAAGCATTTCCGGAAACATGGAAGATGCGGGAAAGATTATCCTCAGCCGTATGGAACCGCGCAATACGGTAGCTGTGGATACTGTCTTTGCCGATGAAGGTCAGTTTACCTTCCAACTCAACAACAGCGAACAGGCCTTTTATACGCTGCAGTTTGAGAATGGCGTGCGTCTTCTGGTCAGCGCCGAACCTGGAGATCAAGTCGTCTTGGATGGTTCTTTTGAAGAGGGTATTCCCGTGTACACCGTTGAAGGAAACGAAGAGACTGAGGTACTGCGTCAAATCAATCAGAAGGCCATGGAGACCACTGGCCGCATTGATGCTCTGAATGAAACCCTCATGAGCTATCAAGGTCAAGACGACTTCCTAGAGAAGCGAGAAGAGCTCGTAGCGGAATACACGCGTTTGATGAAGGGTCATCAGGCTGTATTGAATGATCTTCTCGAGGACCACAAAAATCATCCGGTGGCCATATTCATCCTGTATGCTCAAGTCCAAAATCAACCGGTTTACAAAGTTGACGAGGACTTCTCGTTGTTTGACGAAGTTGATCAAAACCTGCAAAAAGATTACCCGCAAAGTGCTCACGCCCAGTTCCTACACGAACAAGTTGAGGCGAATCGGGCCATTGCCGTGGGCTCAGTTGCTCCGGACTTTACATTGCCGACTCCGGAGGGCGAGGATGTATCCTTGAGCAGCTACAGAGGAAAAGTCGTCTTGGTCGATTTCTGGGCGAGTTGGTGTGGACCTTGCCGCCGGGAAAACCCCAATGTGGTCGCAGCCTACAACACTTATCACGATCGTGGATTTGAGGTGCTGGGGGTCTCTTTAGATGGCTTGCCAAACCAACAAAAGCCTCGTGCTGCGTGGTTAAAAGCCATTGAGGACGATGGTCTTACTTGGACTCATGTTTCGGAGATGAATGGCTGGAGTACTATTGTAAAGGAACTCTACAAGTTCAATGGCATTCCACATGCTGTGCTGCTCGATCGAGAAGGTCGAATCATTGCAAAGAATCTTCGGGGTCAAGCGCTAGACGATAAACTCGCGGAAATCTTCGGTGAGTAATTCAGGAAATATATATTTCGCCTCAGATTTTCATCTGGGCGCCCCAAATCACGAGGCCAGTCAGGAACGTGAACGCAAAGTGGTTCGCTGGCTTCGCAGCATTCAAGATAACTGCGATGAACTCTATCTCTTGGGGGATCTCTTTGACTTTTGGTTTGAGTACAAGCAGGTGGTGCCAAAGGGCTTTGTTCGGCTTCTAGGGACTCTTGGAGAAATGAGTGATGCCGGAATCCCCATTCACTTTTTTGGGGGAAACCACGACATCTGGACCTATGGTTACTTCGAAGATGAACTGGGCATTCAGGTTCACAAAAAACCACTGGTGCGCGAACTTCAGGGCAAAAAGGTGTACATGGCTCACGGAGATGGCCTGGGGCCTGGAGACTGGAATTACAAGTTCCTCAAGAAGGTCTTTAACAACGGTTTCTTTCAATGGCTCTTTGCTCGGGTACATCCCGATACCGGTATTTGGGCAGGGAACTATTTCAGCGGACGTTCCAGAGACGCACACAGCGACGGCGACGCTCAGTTTCACGACGATGGTGAGTATTTAACCCAATACTGTCAAGGGCTGCTCAAGAAAGAGCATTTTGACTATTTCGTATTCGGCCATCGACACCTTCCTCTTCAAGTAGACCTCAAGGATGACTCTACTTACTTCAACCTTGGAGATATGATCTCCTACAACACTTTTGGAGTGATGGAAAACGGTGAATTCCGTTTGGATCACTTTGAAAAGGATCCTTCAGATCGCTTTTTGATCAAGTCGACCAACCGGGTCGAATAGCCCATTTCATTATCGTACCATCCGATAATCTTAACCATGTTCCCAAGAACACTGGTCATCTGTGCATCGTGAAGGCAACTGTACGGACTCCCAATGACGTCACTGGAAACAATGGGATCTTCCGTGTAGCCCAGAATTCCCTTTAGGTCTCCCTCAGATCGCTGCTTGAAGTAGGCGTTGATTTCCTCCGCAGATACGGGTTTCTTCACAATGAAGGTGATGTCTGTAAGTGATCCATCCGGGACCGGAACACGAATACCACAACCTCCAATGTTTCCATCCAAATGCGGAAAAATACGGGTCACGGCCTTTGCGGCTCCCGTGGTTGTCGGAACAATGCTCTGCGTGGCAGCTCGCGCCCTTCTCAAATCCTTATGCGGTGCATCGTGCAGTCGCTGATCACCGGTGAAACTGTGAACCGTGGTGATGTAAGCTTGCTCTACTCCGCATACCTCATCGATCAAACCGACCATCGGAGCTGCACAGTTCGTGGTGCAGGACGCATTTGAAATCATATTTTCCGAACCGTCCAGAGTTTCATCATTTATCCCGAGAACTACGGTGGGCATGTTCTGGTCCGTAGGAGGAACACTCAACACCACCCAAGGAGCTCCGCCCATCAAATGACCAGCCACTTGCTCGGTGTACTTGAATTGCCCCGTTGCTTCTACGACTACATCCACTTCATAGGCCGACCACGGAATCGTATCCGGAGTTTTATGATTCAGCACCGGAATGCTCCGCCCGTCAATATAGATATGATCTTCATCAGAGGTAACCTCAGCAGGGAAGGCTCTGTGTACGGAATCGTATTTCAGCAGGTGCGCTAGGGTGGGCGCATCGCTCAAATCATTAAGCACCGCCAGTTCATATCCCGGCGTGCATTCAAGGACTCGGGCTAGGGTTCGGCCAATGCGACCAAAACCATTAACCCCGATTCGTTTAGAAGAGGTGTTTTTCGGCATGATAGCTCGAACGAACCAGAGGTCCACTTTCGACGTACTTAAAGCCCATTTCCAAGCCTATTTCTTTGTACTTGTCAAATTGCTCTGGAGTGATGTAATCCTGAACAGGTAGATGCTTTGGCGTAGGCTGTAGATACTGACCGAGCGTTACGATGTCCACGTCGGCATTGCGCAAGTCCTGCAAGGTTTCCAGAACTTCTTCTTCTCGCTCTCCTAAACCGAGCATAATCCCGCTCTTGGTGCGCTTCTGTCCGCGCTCCTTGAGATAAGCCAACACCTCAAGGCTACGATCGTACTTAGCTTGAATGCGCACTTGGCGCGTCAAACGACGCACGGTCTCCATGTTGTGTGAAATAATCTCAGGCGCTACTTCAATTAAACGATCCACATTGTGCATTTCCCCTTTAAAATCAGGAATCAAGGTTTCCATTGTAGTCGTTGGACTCATTCGGCGAACCGCATTCACCGTTTCTGCCCAAATGATGGATCCACCATCCGCCAGGTCATCGCGGTCTACTGAAGTAATGACGCAATGCTTGACCTTCATGAGCTTCACCGAGCGAGCCACGCGTTCCGGTTCATCCCAATCTACGGCATCTGGTCTACCTGTAGCAACAGCACAGAATCCACAAGAGCGCGTACAGGTATTCCCCAGGATCATGAAGGTTGCCGTACCGGCGCCCCAACACTCTCCCATATTAGGACAGTTCCCACTCTCGCAAATGGTATGCAGTTTATAATTATCCACCAAACCCCTCACATTCCGGTAGTTTTCACCAGTTGGGAGCTTGACGCGCAACCATTTTGGCTTACGCTTTTTTGTATCGGTATTCGTCTCCTGAACAGGAGCCGTCAAGGTTTCTTTTGACATAGGGCTTAATTCCACTTCTTGCCGAAATACATCGAAAGATATAAGGTGGTAAAGAGTTGCATGTTCTCTTCTACCGCCATAATCGGCACTTCTTCAAAAAAGTAGTCAAAGATAATTCCAATCTCAATCATACTCACCTTTTTCTCGGTGATGCCATACTCGAAATTCGCTCCGGCTTTAAAGAACACTCCCGGATGATATCCCAGTTCATTCCAGCCGTTAAAGAATGACGCACGGCCGTAAATATTGTTCGCAAAGTGCTCATCGGGATTGTAGGCTTCCGTACTGATGAAGAAATCCTCTGGGTTGTTGGGGAATGGGCGAATGACCTCTAGGTAAACAGGGCGCGTAATCCCGTTGCTAATTCCACCCCAGTAATGAGCGTGAATAGCAACCGAACCTCGATCTGTTTTTCCGGCAATCATCTTTTCCCAACCATAGCCGATGCGCAGCGTACTGAAGTAATTCAGCTTGCCAAACTTGTATCCTCGGGCGTTGTCGTAAAAAGGGTGAAAGAGTTTTACCTCTTTAGGATGTTGAATGGTAGCGAAATCGATGAGTAGACCTTTCTTGGTGCTGCCGTCAAGGTTTCGCAACCTCTTGAATGACCCTCCCCATCCGGCAGTATGGATGGTGATCCCAAAGGTCATTTCATTTCGATAAAGTAATCGGCTGTAATCAGCAGAAGTCTGTTGAGCCCGGACTGTACCGAGGCCGAACAAGGTTAAAACTCCTACGATTACTGCTTTTTTCATCATCAGCCATTGCTTTCAGTAGGCGCTTCTTCCATTTGACCGTATGCAGGACATTCTTCATACGCATGGCAGGCTGACAGGGTCAAACCAACAAAAACACTCACCGCTAGAACTAACAAAATCTTTTTCATCTTTGTTTCGAGTCTGTTAAGGGATGGAATACAAAGGTAACGAAAATACCAAGCCTCTAAGTATGAAACGTCCGAACTTGGAAGCCAGTTGGTTAGGAGCCTTGGAATCCGAATTTCAAAAAGAATACTTCCACGACCTCAAGTCGTTTCTTGTAGAGGATCGTGCTCAGCATCAGGTATTTCCTCCGAGAAATCGAATCTTTGCTGCATTCGACCGCACACCTTTACCCGATGTCAAGGTGGTCATCATCGGTCAGGACCCTTACCATGGGCAAGGACAGGCCAACGGACTGTGCTTCTCAGTTGCCGACGGAATCAAGCACCCTCCCTCCCTGAGGAATATCTTTAAAGAGATCGAAAGTGATTTGGGACACCCCTATCCCGCCTCCGGAAATCTTGAACCCTGGGCTGATCAAGGCGTGCTGCTGATAAACGCGACCCTGACTGTTCGAGCCCATCAGGCTGGAAGCCATCAAGGTAAAGGCTGGGAGCAGTTTACGGATCGAGTCATAGACGTGCTTTCCGAACAACGTGAAGGGCTCATTTTCCTGCTCTGGGGCCGATTTGCACAAAACAAGGCTGCCCACATCAATGCTGAAAAGCACCACGTGCTAAAGGCAGCGCACCCCAGTCCATTTAGTGCACACAGCGGATTCTTCGGCTGCCGACATTTTTCCCAGGTTAATGCGTTATTGGAAGAGAACGGACAAAAACCACTCGTCTGGCAACTTTCATAAAATACGGACTGCTTCTACTGATTCCTTGGACGCTGAATGCCCAGGAATTGAAACTACACATCACCGTTTCAGACTTACCCGAACGGCAGTGGCCCTTGGATCGGAGTTTTTCGGACACCTTGAGTACTGAAAAGGCGCTTTTTGAGGAAGTGCGGGCCCTACGGGCCGATGGATATTGGAGCGCACGCGTTTTATCCACAGCTTGGCGTGGATCAACGCTTGAGGCTCAATTGGAAAGGGGTCAGCCCATTCAATGGGCTTCTGTGGATTGGTCCGATGAGCGTTTCGAATTACTACCGACCGATCCAAAACTACAGCGATGGAGCGGAAAAAGATGGAGTGGAACCGACTGGATTCGCTGGGAAAGCCGCGTACTGGATCTAGCCGAAAACAACGGCTATCCCTTTGCCAGGCTCGATTGGCAAGAGCTCGCAGTATCTGCGGACTCCGTTTCTGGGGTACTTGCCTTTGAGCCGGGACCCTATATTCGATATGACAGTGTCAATGTCCGAGGATATGATGAACTAACGGAATCCATGACCGCCAACCTGCTGGGCCTTAAGGCTGGGGCTCCTTACTCCGAAAAGACTTTGAGTGACCTGGGCCAAACCGTTGCCGATATCGAATATCTCAGTATGCCGAGAAGCCCTCAGGTGCTGTTCAATCGAGAAAAAACCGTCGTGTTCGCCTATTTGGAGAAGGAGAAAGCCAACCAATTCGACGGAATTCTTGGATTCAACGCCAACGACCAAGGCGTAACGGTTACCGGAAACGTCTACCTGCGGCTTCTGAACGCTTTCAACCGGGGCGAAGAAGTCATTGTGGACTGGAGCAGTCCAGGGAACACCACCCAAAAACTCGATCTGAAAGCTTCGTATCCCTATCTTTTTGGATGGAACTGGGCGCTTGAGGGTGGATTGAACCTCCTGAAACAAGACTCCTCTTTTTTGAACTCGAGTTCGAATTTGGGGATTCGCTACTTCATCAGCCCCAGATCGAGTGTCAACTTCAGTTTCAGCAGCAAGAGTTCCAGTCTACTGGGCGATGAAGCCGTAGCGGGAGTCGTGGACTACTCCAGCTCGTTTTACAGTGTAGGACTGCGTTTGCGGACGACGGATCGCCGAGTAGCGCCCAAAAATGGAGTTCGGGTTGATGCTCAATTTGGCTTAGGAGAACGCAGAGCAGATGATTCCCGAACCACCCAGCTCCGAACCACAGTAGATGCGGGAAGTTATTGGAACTTTAGCTCTCTTCTGGTTCTGCACAATCGAATTCAATTCGGAAGATTTGATGGACAGCTGCAAAATGCTGGCTTGGGACCGAGTTACTACAACGAGCTCTTTCGCTTTGGGGGAATCCAAAATTTAAGGGGGTTTGACGAGCAGAGTTTATTCATAGCTCAATACCTTATTGGCACCGTTGAACTACGTCTGTTGACAGGTCGGGACGGATTCATTTTCGCTTTCTCTGATTTCGGATTTTTAGATCCCGGGCAACTGTTCGAAATCAATCTCCCAGAGGGAGGAAGTACCTGGAGTTTTGGTGCCGGAGCAGCCTTTCAAACGCCCGCAGGATTGCTCAATTTGACCTACGCGCTCGGAAGAAGAAGCGGTAGTGATTTTCAACTCGATCAAGCCAAGGTGCACATTGGATTAATCAACCAATTCTAGTCGAAAATCGCATTATTGATTTTCGCAAATAGATTCTTTATTCCCTTTTAGCCAGTCATTTACGTAATTATACTAAAGTGTTTTCTAATGCTCCACAAAATCGCGCTCACGACTCAAAATCCTCGTCAAATTCCCGTATTTTAGCTCCATGGAGTACGGACTTTTGCTTGCTGGTGTCGTTTTAGGAGTGGTCATTGGTTACCTTATTGGGAAGCGAAATTCGCATCGTGCCGCAGGCACTCTTTCAGAATCAGAGCTCGAAAACAAATACGTGCATAGAGCCCTCTACTCTACCCTTGAAGATCGCCTTGAGGAGGCACAAAGTGAACGCTCGAAAATGGAGAATGAGCGATTGGAAATGGCCGGGCAATTGGCGGCCAAAAATCAAGAGCTCCTGAACTTGTCGGAACGACTAAGGGAAACCAAAAAAGAGATCGAAGACCTTCAAGAACGGTTTAAAGTCGAGTTCAAGAATGTAGCGAATGAGCTACTGGAGGAAAAATCAAAGAAGTTTACCGAGCAAAACGAAAAGGAATTGGACCGCATCCTGCTCCCTTTTAAAACTCGTTTGAAGGAATTTGAGGAGAAGGTCGACAAAACCTACAAGGAAAACAGAGATGAGCAGATCAGCTTGAAAACCCAGATTGATGGTCTACAGAAGCTGAATCAACAGATGGCTAAGGAGGCCTTGGAGTTGACCAATGCGCTTAAGGGGGACAGTAAATCCATGGGAGATTGGGGTGAATTCCAACTGACTCGCTTGCTCGAACAGGCTGGGCTGAAGGAAAATGTGCATTTCCAGACGCAGAATAGCTTTGCCGATGGAGAGGGCCATCAAAAGCGACCGGACTTCATCGTTCACCTCCCAGAAGACAAACACCTCATCATTGACGCCAAGGTATCACTCAAGGCTTATGAGGCTTATCACAGTGCTGAAAGCGACGCTGAACGATCCGATGCCCTAAAGCGCCATTTGGCTAGTATTAAAGCCCATATCAAAGGGCTGGGAAGCAAGCGCTACGAGGACCTTTACCAAATTGCCACGCCGGATTACGTCATGATGTACATTCCGGTAGAGCCGGCATTCTTGCTTGCCTTGGAGCAAGATGAAGACGGTCAGCTCTACGCGGAAGCCCTGGACAAGAACGTGGTATTGGTCAGCACTTCTACCCTACTGGCCACCTTGCGAACAGTAGGCTACATCTGGAAACAAGAAACACAGGCGAAAAACGTTCAAGAAATAGCGGATCGCGGTGCCAAACTGTACGATAAGTTCGTAGGCTTTGTAGAGAGCTTAACGGCCATCGGTCAGCGCTTGGATCAAGCTCGAGTAACATATGACAAAGCCCTAGGGCAATTGAAGGATGGGCCCGGAAATCTCATTCGTCAAGCCGAACAATTGAAGGGCCTAGGGCTAAAGACTAACAAAAGTCTGCCGAAAGGATTAAAAGAACACATTGAAGACGAATAGAACATATCGTTCAGGGGTGCGTACCATGAAGCAGTTGATGCTCTTCGGCTTTGTAAGTGTACTGTTGGCCTCTTGTGGGGGTAGTAAAGGGCTGACCAGTCGGAATATGGCGCACCTTTACCAGCAGGAGTCCGTATTGATGCGCCCGGATTACTACGTCTTCAATCAAACCGCAGACAGCTCTGAGCTTCATTTCCGGATGTTGTCTCATGATCTCTTGTACATGCGAGCGACTGAGGATGTCCCATACGCGGCCGAAGTCCGAATTCGACTGCGACTCCTGACCTCACTTGAGAATCCGGTGATGTTGGATTCTACCTCATATAGGTTCGTGGACGAGCAAGACGAAATGCGTGACAAAGTGCTAGAGGGCTCTATTCCCTTTGCCACTCCTGACGCACAGAAGTACATCCTGGAAGTTCAGCTTCAGGATCTCAACCGTGACTATGTGCATCAGAGCTATGTTGAACTGAGGAAAACAACAAATAGCTCTAGGAACTACTTCGCCATGTCACGCCCCAGCGGAGAGCGTATGTACAAGCCTTTTGTCAATACGGATGAGGCCTTCACCTTGTACCACGACAACCCTCCTTTGGATTCGCTCCATGTCCGGGTGTATCAACGAGACTTTCCGCTTGCGAGCCCTCCTTACGTCATTGAAAACGACGTGGCCTTTGACTACACCGCCGACAGCGTTTTCCAAGTTGCCCTAAAGGACACTTTTCAGTTTTCAGATCCCGGATTCTACCATTTCCAGTTCGATACCACCTCAACAGAAGGGTTTACAGCTTTTTGCTTCTACAACGACTTCCCCTATGTCACCAAGATTGAGCATCTAGCACCGCCTATGCGCTACATCACGACCAAGAAGGAGTTTGCGGCGCTGACTTCTAAAAAGAACATTGACGCCTTCTGGATCAAAAACGCAGGCACACCGGACCGCGCCAAGATGCTGATTCGGACCTACTACAACCGGGTAGAGGATGCCAACTCATTCTTCTCTTCCTACACGGAAGGGTGGCGAACGGACCGGGGAATTGTCTTCACCATATTTGGCCCACCGAATATCATTTACAAGACCGCGAATAGCGAGAGCTGGATCTACGGAGAAGAAAATTCGATGTTGAGCTATAATTTTAACTTTGTACGCGTTCAAAACCCCTTCTCCGCCAACGACTTTGCACTCAATCGGTCAAGCATCTACCGATACAGCTGGAGTCAAGCCGTTGACACGTGGCGTCAGGGTCGAATCTTCAACGTCTCCGATGTACAACGCGCACAAGATGAATCCGAAAGACAATTCTCCCGACCTTATTTTTGGTATTAAGCCGGTCCTTGAAGGGATTCGCAGCGGAAAGGAATTCGACAAAATTCTACTTCAAAAGGGAGGACAAGGCGAGTCTTTTCAGGAACTCTTCTCAGAGATTAGAGCTGCCGGACTCCCCTTTCAGCACGTCCCATACCAGAAGCTGAATCGCATTACGAGAAAAAACCACCAAGGTGTGGTAGCCTTTATTTCTCCCGTTTCTTTTCAGCCCTTCGAAGAAGTACTTCAGATGGTGTACGAACGTGGTGAAACGCCCCTGTTTGTCGCCCTGGATCGAGTGACCGATGTGCGAAACTTCGGAGCCATCGTACGATCTGCTGAGGCCATGGGAGCGCACGGCGTGCTCATTCCAGAAAAGGGATCGGCCCAGGTGAACGGAGATGCTGTAAAGACATCGGCGGGGGCTTTGCTCCGCCTACCCATTAGCCGTGTTCGTTTCCTCAAGGAGACCTTTCAGTACTTGAAAGACAGCGGTATACAACTCGTCGGAATTACCGAAAAGGCCGAGCAACCCCTATCGGAAGTTGACTACACGATTCCTACTTGCTTAATTATGGGATCCGAGGAAGACGGTATTTCGCCGGAGTATTTGAACTTGGCGGATCAGAATGCCCTGATTCCAATGCCGGGAGGATTTGACTCTCTAAACGTGAGTGTCGCGGCCGGAATGGCCTTGTACGAAGCAGCACGGCAACGCTTTGAGAATCAATAGCATTAAGGCTTGGGGGGCTTTTGCCGCATCTTTTTGATTTCTCCCCTTCTCTTTTTGTCTTCAACCTGCTTGAGCTTAGCGGCACGAGACTTCTGCGTTGGAATTCGCTTTTTTCTTGGGGTCAGTGCTTTTTCGAGCAATTCAAAGAACCGCTTCACTACCGCTTCTTTGTTCTTGACTTGACTTCGCGATCCCTCCTCGGACAACAACAGCTCCCCCAATTCGGTGAGTCGTCTTCGCCAGGCTTTGTGTACTCGGAGCTTTTCATCGGCCCGCAGGGCCTCGCTTTCTTCGACCGAAAAACGAAGGGTAACGCGCGTTTCCGTCTTATTGGCGTGCTGTCCCCCAGGGCCACTGCTCCTAGAAGTGGTGAATTGAAAATCGGCCGCAAAATTGCGCTGCCGAAGTTCCTGACGAGCCTTTTTGTCCATTACTTTTGTACTATGGCGGAGAAAAAATACAAAATTGGAATCGCTCTATCGGGGGGAGGCGCGCGGGGAATCGCTCATTTGGGTGTTCTCAAGGCACTCAATGAACGAGGAATTGAGCCCGAAATCGTAAGCGGCGCAAGTGCTGGTTCAATTGTAGGGGCACTATACGCCGACGGTCATCAGCCCGAAGAGATCTTCCGTATTTTTCAAGAACAAGGTTTTTATCGTTTCGTTCGCTTCGGACTGGAACCTATGGGGATTTTGAAGCTCGACGGACTGGTCAAGCTGCTGAAGGAAAACCTCAGCGTGGAGCGAATCGAAGATTTGAAAAAGCCCCTTCGTATTGCTTGCACTGAATTCAACACGGGCAAAATGCGCTTTTTCGACGAAGGCCCCTTGACCACCTTAGTTCGGGCGTCTTGTTCCATTCCCATTCTTTTCAAAGCAGTAGAGTTCGAAGGAAGTTATTTGGTCGATGGAGGTGTCACGAGCAACCTACCTGTAGAGCCCATTGCAGATGACTGTGAACGGTTGATTGGTTCACATGTCAATCCGATTGACGAGAAGGATGATCTAAGTGGGTGGAGCACCATGATTGACCGAGTATTTACCCTCGCGACCTACAACACTATTCGCCCGCATATCCCTAATTTGGATCTGTTCATCGAACCCCTTGAACTGGCGCACTTCGGCATCTTTTCGACCGCTAAGGACCGCGAGATGTTCGAAATCGGCTACGAAGAAACCCTACGCCGCCTGGACGAAGGTGGATTCGAGGTCTAAGAAGCGATTCCGTACCTTGGGCTTACCTAAATGCCTTTGCTATGACGCAAAAGATCCTTGGGACTTCTGCCCTGCTATTTTTAATGCTGTTTTCGGCCTACGGCCAGACGAGTGATTTCTGCCGCACGCGCAGCAGCGCATTTTATACCGCCGGTCCTACCCGCTCCGACACCTTTGACATTACGCACACCACCATAGAACTGGACTTCTCGGATTGGAGCTCTCAATCCTTAGTTGGACGCGCTGATCTTGAAATAACCACCTTACAAAATGGCCTGGACGATCTTCGACTCGACCTCCTCAACCTCAGTGTGGACAGCGTTTGGGTAGACAGCACCTCGTCGACATTTTCCTATACCAGTCCGGTTATTTGGGTGGATTTTCCTTCTAGTTGGAACAGCGGCGAACAACACACCGTCACCATTTTTTACGGCGGACAACCCACTACGGATGCATCGGGCTGGGGAGGCTTCTATTACGGCAATAACATCGCGTACAACCTGGGGGTCGGTTTCGATGCCGATCCACACAACTATGGCCGAACTTGGTTTCCATGCTTTGATCAATTCATAGAACGTTCGACATTTACTTTTAAGACCATAACGACTGGTGGGCGTATATCTCAATGTACGGGCGTTCGGACGGTGGAAACGATCTTAGGAGGAGACACCCTTTGGACCGAGTGGGAAATGAATCAGCCCATTCCAAGCTACTTGCCGGGAATAGCGGTTGGACACTACTACCGCTATACGGATAGTTTCACTTCTATGACTGGAGACGTCATCGGCATCGAAATCGCTGCTCAAGCTGGCGATACAGCAGATGTACCGGGATCTTTTTCTCATTTAATTGATGCCTTAAACTGCTTTGAGACCTGGTATGGACCTTATCAGTGGGACCGCGTGGGATACGTCTTAACTGGACAGGGCGCCATGGAGCACCCGACAAACGTGGCCTACCCTGCCTTTACTGTAGATGGAAGCAATGCCTATGACGACTTAATGGCGCATGAACTCGCTCACCACTGGTGGGGTGATTACGTGACCTGCTCGCAGGCCGAGCACATGTGGATCAACGAAGGGATGGCTGAATTCAGTGCTCATCTATTCTTCGAATGCCTCAATGGTAGGAAGAGCTACCTCAACCGGGTCCGCAACAATTGGCAGCAAGTATTAAATGCTGCGCATTTGAACGATGGTGGGTTCTTGGCGGTCGATGGCGTTGGTCACAGCAACACCTATGGAACCCACGTCTACAACAAAGGGGCCGGGGTTGCTCATTCCATGCGCGGATACCTTGGTGATTCACTTTTCAACTACGGCCTTCAAAAAATCTTGGTAGACAACGCCCTTGATTCGTTGAGTTCTGCATCTTTTCAGCATCAACTTACTGCCGCGACCGGAGTGGATATGTCTGATTTTTTCGAGAATTGGCTCTACGAGCCTGGGTTTGCCGAATTCGGTATTGACAGCGTGACCCTTGGAGCGAATACTGAGATTTGGCTGAGCCAAGGACTACGAGCGACGACAAAAACCTACGAGAACGTGCCTTTAGAAATTGGCGTGTACGACGCTTCTTGGAACATGGAAATTGTGCCTGTCGTAGTTCCCAACGGATCGGGGCAGTTCTCTTTGAGCGGGCTCTCTTCAACACCGGAATTTGTAGTGCTGGACCCGAATGCCAAACTTATGTTGGGCATGACCTATGAAGAAGAGGTCTTCGATACTCCTTTAACTCGATCTGTGGGCCGATCCGGAATGACCATTGAGGTCATCGAAGAAAACGACTCTTCATACGTTCGTCGGGAACATCATTGGGCAGGACCTCGAGGGCCATTGGCAACGGTACACCCCGCTCAGATCAGTGGCAGTCACTACTGGAGTGTTCGCGGATCAGTCTCTTCAAGCTTTAAGGCCATGGCTACCATGCGCTACGACGGTCGCGTGGGACAGCTCGATGAGGACTTGGCGAATGTAACAGAGGACAGCCTCATCTTAGTCTACCGTGCCCCCAATACCCAAACCTGGAGAGAGTATCCGCACTACACCAAGGATGTGATGGGAAATTCTTCCAACCGACTGGGACGAATCTTGATCGACTCCTTGCTTCTTGGTGATTACGCCTTTGCAAATGGAACAACGACCATTGGACTGAACGATGGTCGTGGACAAGCTCCTCTTCGACTCTATCCAAATCCTGCCGAAGACCTCTTGCGTTTGGACGGACTAGATCAGGAAAGCGCCTACGTCATCTATGACGAGCTTGGTCGATCCGTGCGCAATGGACGCATCAGGGAAGACGAGTCCCTTTCTATAGCTGGATTGTCCTCTGGACACTATCACATGCACGTCGGGGAGGCTTTTTTGCCCTTTTCGGTCGTCAGATAATACCGTGAAGGCTACCCCCTGAGGCCCCCAATGCATCTACACGCTTTTCTACCTCCGGGTCTTTTTCCACTGGAGGAGCGTGGTGCGTTTTGATTCGGGCGTCAATGACCAGTGGCCCGGTACATCCCCAATGCTTGTTTTCCGTGAAGGATCCAACTCCGTACATATCGTGACTGGGGTTAGAGCGCGTATAGGTCACCCAGAGGTAGTTATTCAGGCTTCGGGCCGCGAAGGGCGCATCATCGACCAATACAATAAGTGGA
The DNA here is from genome assembly GCA_965661605.1 of Flavobacteriales bacterium. Taxonomy (GTDB): domain Bacteria; phylum Bacteroidota; class Bacteroidia; order Flavobacteriales; family ECT2AJA-044; genus ECT2AJA-044. Next base: position 41,663 of record CBFIEH010000016.1, read on the forward strand.
AATGCTGTGAGGTCCGCAGACGACCATCGCGCCGTAAGGCGGTCAATCTCTTCATTCGCGGAGGCATAGTCCTTCCATGAATCCAACTGTACAGCAAGGGTGCCCGGTTGGGCGACTTGCACATCACGCACTTCTTCTCCCCACTGAACAGAAGGTCTTTCAGTCCCTAAGGAGCGTTTTACGGCCCCCGCGGCAGCAATAACGACCTTGGAGCCGGTATTTAGCCCATCGCCGCTGTAATCGAGCGTATCGATACTTGTTTTGGTGTGGAAGTGGAGATCTCTAGTCCAATCTACGCGTTCGAGGACGTGTGCAAAGAATTCGGCGATGTGGTGGGTGGTCAGCTTTGGGTTGTCCGCTCCATCGATAATGAAGAGGAACTTGGCCAAGCTGAGCTGACCAAATCCCAATATATGGTTGGCGATGGTCAAAATCTCTTGAGGTCTTTTCTTCTCAAGATAAGGCGTATAGCGTTCTGATCCGACGGCAAGGAGAAGCGGATGAACCCCGGCCGCATCAACGGCATTGACTTCTCGCAATCCAGGAATTTCGTTTGGAATGGCCGGCCCAGTAATTTCGTGGATGAGCGCCCCAAACTGCGTGTCTTCTTGAGGTGGACGGCCAACCACTGTAAATGGCCATATGGCATTCTTGCGATGGAAAACCCTGTGCACCTTCATCAGTGGGAAGGGATGCTTGAGGCTGTAGTAACCCAAATGATCACCGAAGGGGCCTTCGGGTTTGTTTTCTCCTGGATGGACCTCGCCTGTGATGACAAAGTCTGCTTCCGAGGCCAGGGTGTAGCCGTCTTTTCGAGCATAACGGAACCGACGTCCGCCCAATGCTCCAGCAAAAGTGAGCTCGCTCAAGCCTTCCGGCAAGGGCATGACGCCAGCAAGCGTAAGGGACGGCGGTCCACCCACAAAAATGCTCACTTTTAATGGCTGCCCTTTGGCGTTGGCCTTAGTTTGGTGTACCCCTATTCCTCTGTGCAACTGGTAATGCAGGCCAATTTCCTCGTCTTGTACATAATCGTTGCCACCCAGCTGGATTCGGTACATCCCAAGGTTGGAGTTCATGACTCCAGGTTTGTCAATGTCTTCCGTGTAGACCACCGGTAAGGTGACAAACGGGCCACCGTCCATGGACCAATGCTTGATCTGCGGCACTTCAGAAACTGCGCAGGTGTGGGCCGCAACAGGTACACGTCCTTCGGACTTCCTTGGAAGCGCTGTCAGTCCCGTGAAGGGTGCACCAGCATAATGAAGAGGTCTCTTGAAAGCGAGTGTTGGATCTCCCTTTAGTTCTACTACTTTCTGTACCGCGTCTAATGTGTGGCGGAACAAAAACTTAGAACGGTCCAATGACCCAAAGAGGTTAGACGCCGCACGAAACTTGCTTCCTTTGACGCGCTCAAAGAGAATAGCGGGACCTCCTGCTTCAAAGACCCGAAGGTGAATTGCGGCCATTTCTAGGTTGGGGTCAACTTCCTCTTTCACCCGGACGAGGTGTCCGTGGCGTTCGAGGTCAATGATGGCTTGTTCGAGGCTCTTATAGCCCATAGATGAAGTTTAGCAAGATAACAAATATATGAAGCGCTTGGTTTGGTCCAAGGAAACGAAAAAAGCCCCGCCGAAGCGAGGCTTTTATGCATCGGCCCGTAGGGCCAGAATTCTTACTTGAAACGCTCGATGAGGAGCTTAGTGGTCGTAGATCCAGGTCGCTCGATTGGCATGCCCATGGCGCGATCCCAGATCAAGTTGGTCAATACGCCCAAAGAGCGAGATACACCGAAGAGTACCGTGTAGAAATCGTATTGAGTGAGGCCGTAGTGCATCAACAACTGTCCGCTGTGCGCATCGACATTCGGCCAAGGGTTCTTGATCTTACCGAGTGATCCGAGAATTTCCGGAACAACTTGGTAGATGCGGTCCACAACCAAGAATAGCTCGTCGTGTGGCATGTATTCCTGAGCGAACTCGCGCTGTGCTTTGTAACGAGGGTCCGTTTTACGAAGTACAGCGTGCCCGAATCCAGGAATCACTTTCCCTTCGTTTAGGGTTTTCTTTACGTAATTGGAGATTTGCTCTTTGCTTGGCAATCCCCCTCCCAATTCGTCGCGCATGGAGAGAATCCAGCGAATAACTTCTTGGTTGGCCAATCCGTGCAATGGTCCGGCAAGTCCGTTCATTCCTGCAGCGAAACTCAAGTAGGCATCACTCAATGCACTACCAACCACGTGAGTAGTGTGCGCTGAAACATTTCCGCCCTCGTGATCACTGTGAATGGTCATGTACAAACGCATCAGCTCTCTGAACTCTTCGTTGTCGAAGCCGAGCATATGCGCGAAGTTTCCTGACCAATCGAGACGTGAATCCGGCTCAATGTGATCCCCATTATGGTACATGCGACGGTAAATGTACGCCGCCAAGCGAGGCAAGCGCGCAATCAAGTTCATCGCATCTTCGTACGTCGGGTCCCAGTAATCTTTCTTGTTGATACCATCGCGGTAAGCCTTGGCGAATTCACTTTCCGTGCGCAAGGCCATGATACCCGCTACAAATTGGGTCATGGGATGGGTGTGCATCGGAAGTGCATCAATCACTTTAAATACGTGCGGTGGAACAATACTTCTGCGTGCCCAGTTGTTGCTCACTCGACGAACAATGTCATCGTCAGGCAATTCTCCTGTCAACATCAAGTAGAACACCCCCTCTGGAAGAGGCTGACGGCCATCCGGTGGATAGGTCGGCAATTTCTCTTGAAGCTCTGGAATGCTGTATCCTCTAAAGCGAATTCCTTCTTCTGGGTCGAGCTTAGAGGTTTCACAAATCAGTGCGGGCATACCGCGCATTCCGGTGTAAAGCTGAGACACCTTGATCTCTCCAAGTACTTCGTCTCCGTGCTCCTTCAGGAAATCACGGGCTTCGAGTACCGAAGGTCCAATAATGCTCTCAAACTTCTCTTTTATCTTATCCATGTATGTAGTGCTTATTTAAATTTGAACGTGTTTCCAGGGTAAATAGCCGTATCTCCCAACATCTCTTCGATACGAATCAGTTGATTGTACTTAGCCATGCGGTCAGATCTTGAAGCTGAACCCGTCTTGATTTGTCCCGTGTTCAGGGCAACCGCGAGGTCTGCAATCGTCGTATCCTCTGTTTCTCCTGAACGATGGCTCATAACAGACGTATAGCTGTTGATGTGGGCCAACTGAACCGCATCCATAGTCTCTGTCAAACTTCCAATCTGATTCACTTTAACTAAGATGGAATTGGCCACATTGTTCTCAATTCCGCGTCCTAGACGTGCGCTATTGGTCACAAAAAGGTCATCTCCGACGAGCTGGACCTTATCGCCAATGGCTGCCGTCAATTTCTGCCAACCGTCCCAATCATCTTCAAACAAACCGTCTTCAATTGATGCGATTGGGTATTTTTCGGTCCATTCCTTCCAATAGGCGACCATATCATCTGGGCTTAACTTGTCTCCGGTACTCTGATGGAAGTGATAGACATTTTCATCCTCTAGATAGAACTCACTTGCCGCAGCATCCATAGCGATGTAGAGATCTTCGCCTGGACGGTATCCCGCAGCCTCAATAGCCTGGAGAACGGTCTCAATTGCTTCCTGATTGCTTCCAAGGTTAGGTGCGAAACCCCCTTCGTCCCCTACATTGGTGCTCATCCCTTTGTCGTGAAGTACTTTCTTGAGGTTGTGGAATACCTCTGTTCCCATGCGCAATCCTTCTGAAAAAGAAGAAGCTCCAATGGGCATCACCATGAATTCTTGGAAGTCAATGCTGTTGTCTGCGTGGGACCCTCCATTGAGAATATTCATCATGGGAATGGGCAGGGTACGCGCATTAACTCCACCTACGTAGTTAAATAAAGGGAGTCCGGCACTCTGTGCGGCCGCTTTCGCCGCTGCCATAGAAACAGCTAGAATGGCATTTGCACCGAGCTTTGCTTTGTTAGGTGTTCCATCGAGGTCAATCATCGCTTGATCGAGCTCCGCTTGTTCGAATACAGAGAAACCTACAATCTCTGGAGCAATGGTCTCATTGATGTTGAGCACCGCTTGAGTTACTCCTTTACCCACGTAGCGGTCCTTGTCACCATCTCTTAATTCAACTGCTTCGTGTTTTCCGGTTGAAGCACCACTAGGAACCGCTGCGCGGCCGAAAGAACCGTCATCCGTAAGGATGTCAACTTCGACTGTTGGATTACCTCGACTATCGAGGATTTGACGCGCGTGAATAGCTGTAATCAATGACATTAGACTGGGTTTTTAGCGTTGGCAAGTAATTCGACAAAGTCGTCAAACAAATATCGTGAATCATGCGGACCAGGTGAAGCCTCAGGATGATATTGAACAGAAAAACAACGGTTATTTAGCATTCGCACTCCGGCGACCGTTCCGTCATTCAAATGAAGGTGAGTGATCTCTAAATCAGGGTGATTTTCCACGTCTTCTTTACGGACTACAAAACCGTGGTTCTGAGAAGTTATTTCGCCTTTTCCGGTTTTCAAATTCTTAACTGGGTGGTTGATGCCGCGATGCCCATTGTGCATTTTAAATGTCTCCACGCCATTCGCCAGGCAAATGAGCTGATGTCCCAAACAAATACCGAAAATGGGACGGCCATCGGCCAGTACTTTTTTCACTTCCTCAATGACTTCTGGCATAGCCGAAGGATCTCCTGGGCCATTCGAAAGGAAAAAACCATCCGGCTCCCACGCGGCCATTTGCTCGTAGGAGGTAGAGCTAGGGAATACTTTCATGTAAACTCCACGTTCCGCTAGGCATTTTAGAATATTCTTCTTCACACCTACGTCGAGAACAGCTGCTCGGAAATTGGCATTCTCGTCTCCAAAGTAATAGGCCTCATCTGTAGTAACCTTACTACTGAGCTCTAGACCATCCATTGAAGGAACCTGATTCAGTTTTGCTTTGAGCTCGTCGATATCATCTGTTTCCGAGGAAATAATAGCATTCATGGCTCCTTTATCACGGATATGACGCACTAGCGCTCTGGTGTCTACATCGCTAATGGCCACGATTCCATCCTTGGCCAAAAAGTCTTCTAAACTCATATCGGAAAGCACGCGGCTTGGCGTATAAGAGAAGTTTTTGACTATCAATCCAGCGATTTTAACCGTTTCGGATTCGACCTCTTCAGCATAGGTGCCGTAGTTTCCTATGTGGGCATTGGTGGTCACCATCATCTGACCGTAATAGCTCGGATCGGTAAAGATTTCCTGATAACCGGTCATTCCGGTATTGAAACATATTTCACCTGTGGCGGTGCCCTCTTTTCCTACGGCTTTGCCATAGAATACTGTGCCGTCTTGCAGGAGTAAAGTTGCTTTTTTCTTGATCTGATATTTCATGGAGATGGGTATAAAAAAAAGGATAAAGCCAAAGCTCTATCCTTTTTCATTATGATTCAAGAAGAATACCACGATTATTCACCGGCTTTATCTTCTTTCTTTTCTTCTTCGCTTTCGCTTTGGTCTTCTACAGCTGGCTCTTCTGCAGCTTCATCAGTAACTTGAGCTTCCTCTACAACAGTTTCTGCCTTTGTCTCTTCAGCTACTTCTTCTACAACTGTCTCTTCAACAGCTGGAGCCGCAGCCTCAGTTTTCTTGGCACTTCCTCTACGAGAGCGTTTCTTTTTTGCAGGTTTCTCATTGCTGTACAACTCGTTAAAGTCTACCAACTCGATCAAACACATTTCAGCGTTATCCCCGAGGCGATTACCTGTGCGGATGATGCGAGTGTATCCTCCTGGACGATTTGCAACCTTTACGGCAACTTCACGGAAAAGCTCCGTTACCGCTTCTTTGTTCTTAAGTTGTGAGAAAACCACACGACGTGAGTGTGTCGTGTCCGTCTTTGACTTAGTAATCAACGGCTCAATGTACTTCTTCAAAGCTTTAGCCTTAGCTACCGTCGTGTTGATTCGTTTGT
>CBFIEH010000017.1:0-44666 GCA_965661605.1 Flavobacteriales bacterium
AGCGCTGGTTTGCCTAATCTTTATTTGTGGCACCCAAGTGCAAACGGAAGACTAGAACATTGTATCTCGCATCTTTCTCCCCTCTTTGGAAATTGGATTCGTGGATCACGCGTCCGAATTCTTGTCGCCCGGTGTCATCGTGAAAACCTCTATTGAATTGCGCTTGCGCAACAACAACGACTTCTTTTTTCGCTTGAATTACGATCCATACGATTCCGAATATCGGTTTGAGAATATCGACGGAACTTCGAACGTCCTGTCGGGAAAGGTGCTCTTCACAGATATTCTTGGAGGTTTGGGCTATCGATTTGGAGACTCCAATTTTCGCTGTTTTTTGATGGTCCAGCCCGGAGTTAAACTGTACAATATCCCTACCGCCAGCATTTCGGACAACACCATTACGATAGAACAGGAGAGAAAAAGTATTTTCACGACCCGAACAACCGTAGGATTTGAATACTACTTCGAAAAGAACGCTGCACTCACCTTTGACATCTTTCAAAGTCAGGTGTGGGAAGAAACCGATTTCTGGATCGAGCGCGGTGGGGCTTGGGGCTTTTCGGTGGGCGTGATTACGGCGCTATTGTAGATGCAGAAAGGACAGAGCGCATCGAGCCGTAGGCTCAAAGCCAGGGAATGAAACAAATGATCCGCATATTTGCTTTACTATGCGCCCTGCCTGTGTCTAACCTAATGATTGACTATTGATGTACAGAATTACTCTTCTGCTTTTAATTTTTTCCTTGGCTGTTCAGGCCCAAACCGACACCACTTCGGTGGAAGAGGACGAGTTTGATTTTTCTGAATTTGAGTTGGCTGCGCCGCCCTCAAAAAGCTTCTGTAACAACAAGGTATTAGGACAAAGTCCGACAACCTTGATCGGAGTTTCCTACACTTTTCAAGGAGCTCACGACTTCACGGCGGGCAACCCTTCGGACAACCCTCTGGAAGGAACGGGCAATCCGGACCTCAGCGAAATGAACAACATTCAGAGTACCCATGAATTTGGTTTGGCAGGGAACTTCCCGGTCGTCAGCCGAAACAACATCCTGATCAATCTCAATGTCGTCTACACGGAGCAGCACTATAGTTTTACCAATGAGGCGAGCAACCACCCCTTCACGCAGAGTCTTCAAGACAATCCACTTCGGAGCGCGAGTACTTTGGCCACTGTATTCAAGCCCCTCAATGAAAAACGGTTCCTGTTGGGACAGGTGGGGATTGCCTTGAACGGGGACTACGGCTATAGCAATTTTGATCAGAGCCTCAGTACGTTGCGGTATTCGGCGGCTTTTATCTATGGTTTTAAGCCGCACGATCGTTTGATGTACGGTTTTGGTGTGGCTCGAACTTATTTGGGTGGTGCTTTAAACTACTTGCCAGTCGTATACTACTACCACACCTTTAAAAATGAAAAGTGGGGTACGGAAATTCTGCTCCCATCACGGGCCTACCTACGTTATCGCTTCAACAGCACCAGTTTGGTGGGTTTTGGGTTCAACTTCTTGGGGAATACTTATCACCTCAACAATTTTGCGGATAATCCCGGCGCTTCGGTGCCTCAGAATCCAATGGCCTTTCAGGGTCAAGATTTGGAACTGCGCAGATCTGAGGTCCGATTTGGGGCTCGCTACATGCGCTCCATCAAAGGCTTCTTTTGGTTGATTGCAGAAGCCGGGTACCGGTATAATTGGAGCTATGATATTGATGAGGACGGGGATTTCTTACGCTTATTGGGCAGCGATGACCCCTACTACATCGAAAACGAATTGGGCAATCCCTTTTACTTCACCATCGGGATGAGCTATGTAAGTCCTTAAGAAGATCTCATTCCAAAAAAAAGCCCCTCGGAATTCGAAGGGCTTTTTTTGTGTTCGATCGTCTTACTTCTTTTTCTTGACCAGTCTTGTCCAAACATCGGTGCGGCCAAAGACCGCTGCTCCGACAAAACCGCGGACCTCAATCTTATTCTCTTCGATGAGTTCGATCTTACAATCGTAGGTTGTGCCGTTCTTGGGATCGTAGATGGTTCCGTCCTTCCACATTTCCTCTTCCGTATCGTAGATGAAGTCTTTCAATACGCGATAGCCTTTTAACGGTGTGCTGCGCAAAGACTCATCGGGGTTGTTCTTGTCGACCCGTGGATTACCATTCTCATCATTTGGTTCTTTCAACCAGACCACTCGGCCGAAGTACTTGTTCCCGATTTTCTCAATCTTCAAATAGCTACGTCCGTCACTTGGTGACCATACACCAATGAGTTGATCTCCGGGATCCGATGAAGCCACTTGGCTATTGGCCGAAATCGGCAGCATGGTGAATGCACTAAAGAGGGCAGCAAAGAGTAGTTTCATATCGGTTCTTAGTTTTTGTAATTAATCATCAAGTTCAAATCCACAGAAGCATCCATTACATCGAGAATATCTTCCGTGAGGTTCACGTCGAGCACCCAAGTAGCTCCCTCGTCTTTCAGAAAAGGCAAAAGATCGGTGTCTTCTGCCACGATCAGTTCAAAAGATGTGCCACCCTCCACAGGACTTAGGGTCCCTAGGGCCAACATCTCTTGGTTGTTACTGACGATCTGGAGCAGAAGACTTTCCGCTAAAGGCGCTTGTTCTTCAGAAAGGGCAACGGAAATTTCGGATACGCCAACACGTCGAATATCGTCTTGTGCAATGCTCAGGTCTTCTTCGAGCGATCCCAAACTCATGGAAACAGGTGCCTGAAGACTGTTGGGCCCACTAAAGAGCATCTCACCGGACACCACCGCATTCACATTGCTATTCACCCTAGAGGTACTGGTACAACCGACCAATAAAAGAGTCATGATTAAGCCTAAGGCAGGAGTTCTCATTCGTTATCAGATTTAGGAGCTCAATGGGTTTTGGCTCGCGGTCACTACAGTCAGAGTCCCGCTAATTTACCGAATCAACCGAGAAAAGGGTCGGAAGTTCGGGTAAAGACCTGTTTGTGGCAACCTTCATTGATTCCGATTTTACGAATTTCACCTATATGAGCACGCCTAAAAGCTATTTCCTTCTCGCATGCCTGATGATTTTAGGCTCCTTGTGTTGTGAGCTTTCAGCTGTGGAATGCGAACGACTACGACCATCGCCTCCACCCCGAAAAACTCTTAGGTATTATTGAGCTCTCCGAAAAAGTCCTGGGCATAAAAGACCATGAGGTAGAAGTTGAGTGCCAAGGTGAAACCATAGGAAAATACGGCCTTGATTTTGACGGGCATCGCTTTCAATTGGTTACCAAGAAAACAGATTGCTTGGCTAAAGAAAACTGCGGTATTCCCGTATCTAAGCCCAAAGTCCGATTGAGCATCCTACAGGCTTCGGAGAAATGCGCACCGGGAAGTGGTTGTTGCTAGGCCGATTGTCCTGAAAACGGAACCCACGGGTAAGGAGGGTAACATCTTTTAAAAAGGACGCAACATAAATATAGATGAAAGGCCGTAAATTGCGAGATCTTTGTCTGACAACAACAAAATCGATTATAAGATGCAATTGAATAAATGGTTGGGCGCTCTAGCGCTTGCAGGTGTGCTCGTCTCTTGTACGGAAGAGAATCCAACACCTTCTTCTCAATCACCCTCAGGTTATCAAACAATTGAATTGAATTCACTGCCAGCTCCGGTAAAGAACCACGTGGACAGCAACTTTCCGAGCAGTGACATTGCAGAAGCCAAGAAAGACGTGAATCTCGGTTATGAGGTGCTGCTGGATATGGGCTGGGAATTGTACTATGACCTCAATGGGAATCATCTCCACACCGAAGCGCTGAGCTCCTGTGACGACGATACGCCGGTCCCCGTTTCTAGTCTGCCAGCGGCCATCACGACATACATCAGTCAGAATTACCCAAGCGAAACCATCGTATGGGCCGAGATGGACGATGATGAATACGAAGTATATCTCAGCGATGGAACCGAGCTCTACTTCGACCTTAACGGTACGTTCCTCTATGCGGAGCAAGATGATGACATCGACCCGGCGAACCTACCAGCCACTATTTTGACCTATATCACTCAAAACTACCCGAACGACAGTATCGTTGAAGCCGAACTAGACGATGATATCTACGAGGTTTATTTGAGCAGTGGTATTGAACTCTACTTTGACATCAATGGTGTCTTCCTTGGAATGGACGATGATGACGATGATGACGATGATTACATTGATCCTGCAAATCTGCCGGCAGCCATCATCACGTACATCAATCAGAACTATCCAAATGCCACCATCGAAGAAGCTGAATTCGAAGACAACATCTACGAAATTGAGCTGGACAACGATTGGACCCTGTACTTTGATGCCAATGGCGTCTTCCTTTACGCGGAACAGGACTAATCGGATGGTGAAAAGAAAGAAAAGAGGGCCTTGGGGGCCCTTTTTTGCATCGTGCCGTAGGCGCTACTTTTTATTAACAATGGGGTAATGCACGAGGCGATTTCTCTATCTTTGAGCTTCTGATTTAGACTCCCATTATCTTATGCTATCCGTAGATCCCAAGCAGCTTGAGACCAAAGACGTACACCAGTTTTTACTGGGCGCCATTGGCCCTCGCCCGATCGCCTTTGCAAGCACCATGGACGTGCACGGGAATCCCAATTTGAGCCCATTTAGTTTTTTTAATGTCTTTAGCGCAAATCCCCCTGTGTTGGTCTTTTCACCGGCGCGACGAGTGCGCAACAACACGACGAAGGATACGCTCAGCAACTGCGAAGTTACCAAGGAGGTGGTCATCAACATTGTCAATTATATGATTACCGAGCAGATGAATTTGAGCTCCACGGAGTATCCGAGCACCGTGAATGAATTCGTCAAGGCGGGATTGACGCCGATGGAATCCAAAACGGTACGTCCTTACCGGGTCAAAGAGAGTCCCGCGCAATTTGAATGCACGGTTCGAGAAGTGATTCACCTGGGCGAGAACGGCGGAGCAGGTAATCTAGTCATCTGCGAAGTGCAAATGATGCACTTCAGCGAGGCGATTTTGAACGACCAGCAAAAAATCGATCAGCACAAGATTGATCTTGTGGGTCGCATGGGCGGAGATTGGTATGTACGTGCTAATGGAGAAGCTTTGTTTGAAGTGGCGAAACCAAATCGCAACTTGGGCATTGGGATAGATATGATACCCGCGCGTATTCGAAACAGTTTTATACTCACGGGAAACGACCTGGGAAAATTGGGTAACGTCGAACGGGTGCCTCATGACGAAGAAATTGATGCTATGCGCCAAGACCCAGCAGTCAGCGACATTTTGCGCCAATCCGATGACGCCTACGTATTGAGGGAGCTCTTGCACCAGCACGCACACGAATTACTGAAAGACAATAAAGTCCAAGAAGCTTGGGCGGTATTGTTGATTGACAAACTCAACAGAAATTAAGACCTATGTCTCACGAACTGACTGGAACCATTAAAGTCATTTTTGACACCCAAACCTTCCCCAGCGGATTCTCGAAGCGCGAATTCGTGGTGACGACTCAAGAACAATACCCTCAAGACGTGAAGTTTGAGGCCATTAAAGAGAAAGCCGATATGCTGGACGCCTACAACGAAGGCGAGCAAGTCACGGTTAAATTCAACATCCGAGGCAACGAGTACAATGGCCGGTACTACGTGAATTTGCAGAGCTGGCAGATGTCCAAGGTAGACGGGGGTGCCGGAGGTGATCAAATTCCAGACCTGCCACCTTTGGAGCCCTCTCAAATCGATGGGCCAGATGCCGAGGATGATTTGCCATTCTAAATAGATGGGGTTCTCGAGTACGGTTGAACGCGCGTTTCGATGGCTACTGCCATCACCCTTCACCATTGCCGTACTCCTCACCTTACTGACCTATATTTTGGCCCTCTGGGCCACTCCAGAACCGGTTTCTTGGAACAAGGCTGGAGCACTGTTGAATTTCTGGGACGAGGGTCTCTGGAACAATGCCTTATTGGTATTTGCCGTCCAGATGATGCTCATGCTCGTCCTCGGCCATGTACTGGCCCTAACTGAACCCTTTGACAGACTCATTCGACGCGTCACTCGCTATTGCACTACGACCGCATCCGCCGCGGCCTTGGTAACACTTTTGACCGTAGCCGTTGGGCTCTTCAACTGGGGCTTCGCCCTCATCTTTGGAGCCATTTTCGCTCGGAAGGTTGGGGAACAGGCCCTCACGGGCCGATACGAAATCAATTATCCCTTAGTCGGCGCTGCAGGATATTCAGGACTCCTGGTCTGGCACGGAGGATTGTCCGGTAGTTCATTGACCAAGGTCGCTGAACCTGGGCATTTGGCCTCGCTGATGATGGGCATCGTGCCGCAGGCAGAATTAGCGGCCCTACCCTCCTCCATAACTTTTGCGGAGACGGTCTTTAGCCCGATGAACCTGACGGTCTCTCTTTTACTTTTGATCGCCTTACCGGTGACCATGTGGCTGCTTGGAAAACGCGTTTCGACTCAAACTATTCAGTTGAAATCTCAGATGTCGATTGATCAAAGCGACGAACGACCTATTGGAGCTGAAGTGTTGGACCGCAGTCGCTGGTTTTCACTGGCCATTGGTATAGTGATCTTGGCCAACGTGGTTCAAAAGGCTTGGACTATGCCGTCAGGTCTTCTTGCCTTTTTTACACCCAACAATATCAACTTGCTCTTGCTCGGCCTGAGCCTTGCCCTTCACTCGAGCTTCCGAGGATTTCTTTCGGCCGTTGAAGAAGCCGTTGGCGGGGTGTCTGGAATTCTCATTCAATTCCCCCTGTATTTCGGAATCATGGGCATTATGAAAAGCAGCGGCCTGGTCGGACAGATTTCAGCATACTTTGTCCAGATCAGCACCGATGCGACCTACCCCATTTTCACGTTTTTTTCAGCTGGTTTGGTCAACATTTTTGTCCCGTCGGGAGGAGGTCAATGGGCCATTCAAGGGCCCATTATTGTTCAGGCCGCGGACCAATTGGGCGTTTCTCTGTCCAAGTGCATTATGGCCATGGCCTATGGGGATCAGTTGACTAATATGCTCCAGCCCTTTTGGGCGCTCCCCCTCCTCGGAATTACCGGGCTAAAGGCACGGGAGATTCTGCCGTATACAGTAGTGTTGATGCTCGTCGCCACGTTGATTTTCACGACCGCTTTATTCCTTTTCTGATGCCCATCTACGCCTTGAGTGATCGGCTCGAATTTCCTCATCCCGAGTTGACGGATTCTTCGGGAATTCTTGCTGTTGGCGGGGACCTACGGCCCGAACGTTTGTTGTTGGCTTATCAGCTCGGCATTTTCCCTTGGTTCAACGCAGACGAGCCACCCATGTGGTGGTGCCCGGATCCACGTATGGTTCTATATCCAGGAGATTTGAAGGTCAGTAAAAGCATGCGTTCCTTGCTCAATCGCAAGGCCTTCAACGTTACCTGTGATCAGGCTTTTGAAGAGGTGATTCAAGCCTGTGGAACTATTCCACGGCGCAGTCAGGATGGAACATGGATTACATCGGAAATCATATCGGGCTACTCAGAGCTACACCGCCAAGGGTTTGCCCACAGCGTTGAAGTTTGGTCTGATGATGCTTTGGTCGGCGGACTGTATGGGGTGTCACTGGGGAGGGCATTCTTCGGTGAAAGCATGTTCAGTCGTCAATCCAATGCCAGCAAATACGGATTCATCTCCTTCGTTCAAGCCTTGGCTCAAAGAGGATTCACCTTGATTGATTGCCAAGTGCATACCGAGCATTTGGCCTCGCTTGGGGCAAAGGAAATCGATCGGGAGGTATTTCTCGAAGAGGTTGCCCAGGCTCAAGAGGCGGAAACAATGAGAGGATCGTGGACGTTCTTGTTCCCATGAAGACTTGGATGTGGACCTTGTTGTGGGTGACGCTTATCGCGCCGTTAGGCGCAGAGGCTCAAGACCTCATCAACTTTAATCAGGATCGGCTCGATATCAATCGATCGGGTATGTATGTACTGGGCGGTTGGGCTGCCGGAAACATGGCCATTAGTGGCTGGCAGTATTATCAGACCGAGGGCTCCACAAAGTATTTCCATCAAATGAATGTCTTTTGGAACTTGGTCAATCTGAGCATCGCCGGGATTGGCTACTACGGGGCCGTGACCGGGGCAACGGATTTGGACTTGGCCAACAGCCTAATCGAGCAGCGAAAAATTGAAAAGATCCTCCTATTCAATGCAGGACTTGACGTTGCCTATGTGACAGCAGGCTTCTTATTTCGTGAGCGAGCAAAGGTCAAAACGGGTCGATTGGATCAGTTCACGGGTTGGGGAAACAGCCTGATTCTGCAGGGAAGTTTTCTGTTTGTCTTTGATCTGGTGATGCACCAAATACATCAGAATCACGCTTCCGATCTATTGAATGGGCTCGATGTTTCCGTTGGTCTCTCTGGACTTGCGTTGCGTTACACCTTCTAGGTGCTCCTTTTCTCGCTCCACCAACTCATCCTGTGTAGGCTTGGGTTTTCCTTTTCCTCCAGCCATGAAAATCACCAGTCCCACAGCCGCAAACAGCGGAAGGGAAAGGCAGACTAAATAGAGGAAGGTTTTCATAAGGAGGAATTTAGCCCTTCTCCTCGATTTTCAACATGACAGATGTTGCTGCCTAGGCCCGTTTTACATCTAGGGCGTCTCGGAGTGCATTTCCAACCAACATAAAGCTCATCACGAGCAGAAGTATGGCCGCGCCTGGGATGATGGCCAAATAAGCTTTATCCACAATGATGTAGCTGTAGTGGTCCTTGATCATCCCGCCCCATGTAGGAATGGGCGGCTGAGCTCCAATACCCAGAAAGCTTAACCCACTTTCGATCAAAATTGCCGAGGCAAAGTTGGCTGCAGAGATAACGATGACTGGGGACCACACATTGGGGAGGACATGAACGAAAAGAGCTCTCAGGGACTGAAAGCCGAGTGCTTCCGTGGCCTCTACAAACTCCTTTTCCTTAAGGGACATAACTTGGCCCCGGACGACACGGGCCACCTCCACCCACATGGTGAGACCTACGGCCACAAAGACTTGCCAAAACCCCTTGCCCAAAGCCAGGGTAATCGCAATGACCAGCAAAAGAGTGGGAATGCTCCATACCACGTTAATCAGCCACATGATGAAGGTGTCGACTCTTCCTCCGTAAAAACCCGCCAGAGCACCTAAGGTGACGCCAACCAGAAGAGAAATAAAGACGCTGATGAAACCCACAGCTAAGCTCACACGTGCACCCAGGACCATTCGGCTCAAAAGGTCTCGACCAAAGCGATCGGTCCCGAGCCAGAAGGTGCGATTCGTAGCGACCCCATCTACCTCAATTTGAGTAGTTGTTCCCGGCTTCTGAGCGGCCAAACTCAAATCCATTTGATTGGCGTGTGTACTTTGATCTGGAATGAAAAAAGGTCCGACTATTGCCGTGATGGTAATGAGCACGATGAGCGAGAGCCCTGCCATCCCTAAGGGATGAGATCGGAATTGCTTCCACGCTCGTGCTGATGGAGAATCAGTCCAGGTCATTCACAATCAATAGTGCTTCTGCAAGCTCGACGTCCTTGGTAAGGCGTTCCTGAAAGCGACGAGTCTTTTCTAGCTGAACGGTATCGCGCTCAGCGGTCGCCAACACCAACTCCGTCGCCGTGAAATCTGCCTTGAACTCATCAATGGCCTCAAACTTCTCCGACTTCTGCTCCCAGTCGTTAAGTAACTTCTGATATGCTTCGAGCTGAAGCGGAAATTGAGAGAATTCGTCTTGCTCCTCTAACCAGAGTGCCTCTCCTTCGATCAACTGGAACGTCTTGTTCTTTCCAACCCGCTTTCCCGATTTGGCCTTAATCTGCTCCATCCGATTTCCAACACTCCCGACGAGGGTATATTCCGCAGGCTTGATTTCATCCCAAGCCAGCGGATACTCCAATTCTTTCTCTCCGAAATCTACCAGGTTATAGGAATTCGGGAGAACTACATCCGGGGTAACTCCGCGAAGCTGTGTGGTGGTTCCGTCGATTCTGTAAAATTTTTGAATGGTCAGTTTCAAAGCTCCAAGAGGCTTAAGCGCATCGGCCTGTCCGCGTACCAAGTCGTCGAACTCAAAGACATTTTGCACCGTGCCCTTGCCGAAGGTATGCGCGGCACCGACCACCACGGCCCTATCATAATCTTGTAAAGCTCCTGCCAAGATTTCCGAGGCACTGGCGCTAAAAGCGTTGACCAAGACAACCAAGGGTCCGTCATAAACTACTCCCCTCGCTTCGTCTTGCAAGACTACCGGGTTTTGGCCCTTCGCCTTCACCTGCACTACCGGTCCTTGGTCGATGAACAGACCTGCAATATCAATAGCGCCTTGCAAGGATCCACCTCCATTGTTTCGGAGATCAAAAACCACTCCTTCAATGTCTTCTTTTTGAAGCTTCAGCAGTTCGTTCTTAACGTCCTCGCCACAGTCCCGGCCGCTGCCGTCAAAGCTCAAATAAAACTTGGGTAAACGAATGTAGCCGTACTTTTCACCATCATGCTCGATGACCGCTGATCGTGCAAAAGTCTCTTCCAAGACCACAACATCTCGAATGATGGAGATTTCGGACATGGTTCCATTGAGCTTTCGGAGGGTCAGGCGTACCTCAGTGCCCTTAGGCCCTCGAATGAGCTGAACAACATCTTCAATGCGCATATCCACCACATCGACCGGTTCTTCGTCGGCTTGAGCCACCTTGAGAATTTGATCTCCTACTTTGAGTTCGCCCATTCTCCAGCTTGGGCTACCCGATACGATCCGAGTCACCTCGACATATCCGTCTTTGCTGATAAGCTGAGCACCAATTCCCTCTAGCTGACCGGACATTTGAATTTCAAAGGCGTCTTGGTCGTACGGAGGGAAGTACTGGGTATGTGGGTCAAAAACCGCCGTGATGGAATTGATATAGACCGCGTGCCAGTCTTTGCGCTCCATCTCATCCATTCGATCATACCAATCATCATGACTTTTCAAAACCTTTTTGCGCGCCTTCACTTCGATTTCTTTGAGACTCAAACTATCTCCTTGGCGTTCAAGTAAGTCATCGACCCGCAACATGGTTCGGTACTTCAAATACTGTCTCCAATATTCCTTTTGCTCTTCCAGATTTGTGGCATAGGCAAGTTTACTGGGATCGGTCTCAATGTATTCTTCGACGGTGAAGTCGAAGGGTTCGGCAAGAATTTCTTGATAATGGGACTTGGTTTGACCAATCCGCATCATGAGGGTCTCATAGGTCGAATCAAAAAAGGTGTAATCCGAGGTCAGTACGGCATTGTCCAGATCATTTCGATAGGCCGTCCACCCCTCCACGTCAGAGGCTAAGAAGAATCGTTTTCCAGGGTCCAGGGACTCAAGATAGAAATCGAACATGCGTCCGCTAAAACTATTATCAAAAGCCTGGGGTGCAAAGTGAGCCTGCTGAAGGCCACTCGTCACTAGCTGAATTATGAGCTCTTCTTTTTCCGCCTCAGACGGGCGATAAAAACTGTATACAACCCCAACACTGAGCACGAGTGCGCCCAAAACAATCATCCACTTTTTTATCATATTCAAATGTGCCATTTTTCGTTGACATTTGCCTGCTTTTGCGGGTTAAGCAAGGCTCCCTACCTTTGTCTTTTATAACTCAGACCTATGCCACAAGGTTTCGCCAACAATTGGAGCAAAGAATATGCCCCAGATCACTGGACTCGTAAGCTTCTCGAGAATTACGGTGTACAAGAAGACATTATTGCCTACGTAGGACTTGGTATCGATATATTGATCCTCTTGCTTTTGGCATGGATTGCAGATCGAATTGCCAAAACTTTCATCCTTCGAATGGTCCGCGCGTACGTGACCAGATCTAAAAATGAATGGGATGACCTCCTGCTTGAACGGAAGGTCTTCAATAATCTGGCCCACCTCGCTCCCGCATTCGTGGTCTACGAGCTCTTTCCCTTTTTCTTTCAAGACTTCCCCGAAGCCACTGGACTTCTTCTACAGGCGGTAGAAATCTACGCCGTCGTTGTGGTCATCATGGTGGCCAACAGCTTCCTAAATGCCTTTCGGGATATTCTCTTTAAAACGGAGCGCCTTAAGGACAAACCCATCGGAAGCTACGTGCAACTCGGAAAAATCATCCTATACCTTTTCGGAGGAGTTTATCTAATCTCTTTAATTCTCGGAGTAAACCCACTTTCCATCCTTGCTGGAATGGGAGCAGCTACAGCCGTCATGTTGCTCATCTTTCGGGATACCATTCTGGGTTTGGTGGCTTCCATTACGATTTCAGCGAACGACATGGTCCGCATTGGGGACTGGGTCAGCTTTTCTAAATACGGAGCTGATGGTGACGTCATCGAGATTTCCTTGACTACAGTGAAAGTCCAGAACTGGGATGCAACCATCACCACAGTTCCAACGTATGCCTTCATGAGTGACGCCTTCAAAAACTGGAGAAACATGCAGGCTCTGGGCGTTCGACGAATCAAGCGATCATTGCACTTTAAGATGGGGACCATAAAACTGGTCGACGTTGAAATGCTCGAACGATTCAAGAAAATCGAATTGGTGAAGGACTACATTGACATCCGTCAAACAGAAATCGACACCTTCAATCAAGAGCACAACATTGATCGGGACACTTTGATCAACGGTAGAAACATGACGAACATTGGCGTGTTCCGCCATTATGCGCAGGCCTACTTGGCTCAGAACCCAATGGTAGCCAAAGATCAAACCATGATGGTGCGCCAATTGGAACCCACTGAAAGTGGTATTCCACTAGAGATCTACTGCTTCAGCACGGATACAAGGTGGGTATACTACGAGGGCATTCAAGCGGACATAATGGATCACTTGATGGCTGCCGCCCGATACTTCGATCTTGAGATTTTTGAAAATCCCACTGGGGATTTCAGCGTTCTGAAGAAATGAAAGCACTTCTCGTTTTGATCTTGATTTCGAGCTTTTCCGTTAGGGCTCAGATTTTGGTGGATTCCATTGTAGTTGATGTATCGGAACAGAGACTCTACACCTACAGTGGTCAAGATACCCTTGCCCGATATCGAGTGAGCACTTCGGCATATGGGATCGGATCTCAGTCGGGAAGCAACCAGACACCTTTAGGCTGGCATCGGGTACACAGTAAATACGGAGACGATTTGGCCCTGGGTGCCATTTTGAAAGGCCGAGTACCCACCGGAGAGATTGCGGACATCATATCAGCGCCAAGAGCCTCGAATGAAGATCATGTCACCACCCGAGTACTGTGGTTGGAAGGCCTGGAAATGGGCAAGAATAAAGGTGAAGGCATGGATTCCTACAGGAGGTACATCTACATTCACGGCACCCATGAAGAAGGCTTGATTGGACAGCCTGCCTCTCACGGTTGTGTTCGTATGAAGAATGATGAAGTGATTGAGCTGTATCGCATCGTGCCGCAAGGCACATCCGTCTATATTCAGCGCTAGGCTTTGGTTTTTCGTCCTTTCCCTTCGACATCCCCCAACTGGCTGTGGATGGCCGTTCCAACGATAGCAAAGGGATAGAGCACCGCGGTAGCTAACGCGTCTCCGAGAGACAGTTTTCGGCCTTGAAGGTCGGCATAGCTTTCGAGCATGGGGTAGTCAATCAAGAATTTGGCGATGAAGGCCCACCACCAAGCTCCAGGTACGTGTCCGTTTCGAAGTCCCCAAATCAATGCAACGACTAAGAAGAGGTTGTACAAGAAGACTATCCAACTCACATTTTGGGCATTCTTGTCCTTGTAGTAAGCAGATTTAGACGCCCATCTGCGTCGTTGTGTCCACTATTCGCCATACGTTTTAGGCGGAGGTATACTGACCATCGCCTTTCCATCCCAAACGAAGTCAATACTTTCTGGTTTTGATTTCGCTTGATGAACCAAGAATAAGTCGTCGCCGCTTGCGAAATTAAGATCTGTCCGTCCTGCCCATGAGCTCATAAAAAAGGCTCGACGAACCGCTAGATTAGCACCATCCGCCATCAATGCCCTTCCAGATCCTATAGACCCTGCAACCGACGCCATCAATCCTGTAAACTCGAGCGCCATGTATCTATGTCTGGGGAGTTTTGCTGGACTCAGCTCAACTGGCCCTGCAACCACATTTTTATCCACCGATAGGTACTTGGACATCGTCAAGAGCCACGAGGGAGAGGCTGATGTGTCTGCATCTGTGCGGATCACCCACGGTGTTGAAGCATTTTTGATTCCTAAATGCAGGCCAAATTTCTTTCCTTGAACTCCTTCTGGAAGGTGTAAAATCCGATACGTAAGTGAACTACGTTGTAACAGTTCTTTCAGTACTTGGTCACCACCATCTTCGCTGTGGTCATTCACGAATAGATACTCTACTGATCCTGGATAGTTCTGCTCTCGAGCTGCAGATACAAAGGCGTTCCAGCTATTTTTTTCGTTTCTAAAGGGAACGATAACCGAAAGATCCGGATGCTCATTAGATAATGAAGATTTTCGGTTCGCAATCGAGTAAATTCCCTTTCCATAGGAGAGGATAAATCGAAAATAAAGTATCAGGAGTATGACGCTAAGACACCAAGTTACTGCGGTCATGATCTTGAGTTTAAGGGCTCTTTTACTATAAGACCAATCCAAATAACATTGGAAGTACGGTCATGAAAATCCAGTTGATAAAAACGGCCAAGACGACTAGTCCTGGGTCAAAACCGAAAGGCTCCGACAAAATTAGAACTAAAGACGATTTAACTAGTACATCGAATAAGGCAAGAACAGGAAGAGCCAAAGAGATCAGATACATCGCCTGAAAGAGCGAGAAGACAAACAATATATCCGTTGAGATTCCAAGGACGAACCAAATCAGCACATTGCCGAAAGAGTAACTTAGATAACGGGTTAAATTAAATCCTGAAAGTCTAATCATTCTCGACTGATCTAATCGCGCTCCTTCCGGAATTTCAAGTCCTTTTTTATACCAAGATTTGGGCAAAAACAGCTTCAGAAAGTGCTCGAGATATCGATAAAGAAGAGCAAAAAGGAATAATAAAATCAGCCAAAGCAAGAATAGGAAAGGCGCAGGGTTCCAATCCACATCTAAGAATATGGCCAGAAAGTAAATTGCCGCAGGCCCACCCTATTGGGCCTTGACAAAATTTAGGTTCAGATTATTCAACCATTGGCGCCCCAAGGCAAACTTTCCCAATTCTTTAGGAACTAAATACGATCTGAATCCATATTCGCCGGCTTTAAAGGGTGAAATTAAGCCAGCAACATGAGAGATGAGTACAACGGTTAAACTTCTGGGGAAGCTTTGCGCGTACTCTTTTTGGAATAACAACTTCCACTTTAGAGCTTCGGAGAACCAGGAGGTCAAACTTAGCAAAAGCAAAAAAAGAGCAGTCCAATAAAACTTAACCCACTTTCCTTTTGATACGGAACGCCTTCGTAATCAATAAGTGAGATATCCTGAAAGCGCTAGTATACGTACCAGATCGATCCGGCGACAATGACTACCTTTAAAATCCTGAAGGCCCAGTTCCGCATGGGCTAAACATACGTTAATTCGAGGGAGTGAAGGAGAAAATAATCTTGGGGATTGACCCTGGTACGCAAGTGCTGGGTTGGGGTTTGATTGAATGCAAAGGCAAGCAGATGAAATACCTAGACATGGGTGTTTATCGTATGCACTATAAAACGGGGGACCATTTCTATCGCCTTCACTCAGTCTACAAACACATGCTCGAACTCATCGAAAAGACTCGGCCCGATGAAATGGCCGCTGAATCTCCGTATTTCGGAAAAAACGTTCAATCCATGTTGAAGTTAGGGCGGGCTCAAGGAGTCATCATGGCCACTTCCTTTCAATTTCAAATACCCGTCTTCGAATACTCCCCTAGACGCATAAAACAAGCGATTACGGGGCAAGGGGGCTCAAGTAAAGAACAAGTTGCCGGAATGCTACAAAACTTGCTTAAAATCAAAGAAATGAAGGGGCCCTTGGATGCTACTGATGGCTTGGCAGCTGCCGTTTGTCACCACTTTTCAAGTTCAGGTCCTGTATCGACCGGCGGACATAAGGACTGGGGTGACTTTTTAAAGAAGAATCCCGACCGAATGGGTTAGTCCAGAGGCACACTATCGGATATCTCCTGAGCTGTATTGGACATCACTTCTGCAGAGAATTCTTTCTTTGGAGCGGAGAAGTTTATATCACCAACGTGGTTGATAGGGACCAAGTGGATATGTGCGTGAGGCACCTCAAGACCAATCACGGCCACACCAATACGCTCGCATGGAATAACACGATCCATTCCCTTTGCAACTTTCTGCGCAAAGGACCACAGTGCAGCGTGCGCATCACTTGAAAGATCAAATAGGTAATCAGTCTCATTTTTTGGTATGACCAACACATGGCCACGTACCAATGGTTGAATATCCAAGAAAGCTAAATGGCGATCATCTTCAGCGACTTTGTAACAAGGGATTTCTCCGTTAACAATCTTGGTAAAAATGGAAGCCATTACTCGCGTGTAATTTCCATGATTTCCAACTCGATCTCCCCTGCTGGAACTTGAATCTTAGCGCTATCCCCTACTGATTTTCCTAGAAGTCCCTTTCCAATAGGGCTATTCACGGAGATACGCCCAGTTTTAAGGTCAGCTTCAGTCTCCGAGACAAGCGTATACTTCATTTTAGCCCCATTCACCATATTCTTTAAAGTAACAGTAGACAGGATAAGCACTTTAGAAGTATCCATTTGACTCTCATCGACAATACGAGCATTGGCGACGGTTTCTTTCAACTTAGCAATCTTCAACTCTAACAGCCCTTGGGCCTCCTTAGCGGCATCGTATTCCGCGTTTTCAGAGAGATCACCTTTATCTCTGGCTTCAGCTATTTGCTGAGATATCTTGGGGCGTTCTACAAACTCCAACTCTTCCAATTCCTTTTTGAGCTTCTGAAGCCCTTCAGGAGTGTAGTATGATAACTTAGACATAATTCAAGGATTTGTATCTCACTGGTCTTCTATAAATGCAAAAGAAGACCGAAAGACGGTCTCCAGCGAGACATGCAATATACAAAAAGAAAGGCGCCTCTTTTGGGGAGGCGCCTCTCGAAGTCTTGGTCTATTAGATTTACAAACTGATTTTGGCGCCAAAGGTGTTGAACCCGCCAAAGTCTCTCGTGTGTCGATAAGCGTAATCGATTCCGAATGTGGTGCCGCTGTCCCCCAGTGGTACCTCGAAACTCAATCCTCCGTTAAATCCAGAGAAAATGGTCTGCGCAGTGGCAGCATCGAAAATCTCATTTTCATAGACGTATCCTGCGCGGAGCATTACCCATTCTTTGTAGCTGAATTCCAATCCTGCTCCAATTTGATCACGCGTAAACGAATTGGAAGTAAAGTTGGCAGCAGCCGTCAAGCGAGTGTCTGTCCACAAAAAGTCATAAGATCCACCGATATTCAGCAGCGAAGGAAGTTCGAAGTTACTCGAGCGTTGCTCCACTGTGGCGTCGAAGTTTCCAAACAACGTCGGCAAGCTTAAAGACAATCCATCTCCTTGGAAGCTCATTGCTGGTCCTACGTTCTTCAATCCGATTCCGAATTTGATGTTATCCTTCTCTCCGGTCACATACTGGATACCTGCATCAAAGCAAACACCAGCCGCGTTCAAATCAGGAAGAGAATGACTGATCAATTTCACGGTCACACCCCCGTAGATGTTCTCGGTAAATTTCTTAGCGTAAGAAACACCCAAATTCAAATAGGTTGCGCTGTACGTCCCCAAACCTCCGTCAGGAAGCTCCGTGGTGGTGATCTCGATATCACCAAAGCCCATGGCCATGATGGTCACACTCAATGCTCCCGTCTCACCCACTCGTTGGGTGAAACCGAAAGCATCGACGTTAATATCGGCATCCCCAAACCAATCGGTGTGGGAGAAAACGAGTTCTGTACGCTCGGTGAAAGCTGTACCCGCGACGTTCAAGAACACCGCTTCTACTCCTCGTGCTCCAGCGGTATTAATACCACCCCATCCAGCGGATCGAGCCCAAGGGTTTATCAACAATTCACCTGCACCTGCAGAACCTGCACGCTGCTCATTACCTGCATAGCTACTGAACGGCACTGCAACAAGTGCGATCAAAAGTGCGGATAATGCTATCTGTAGATATCTTTTCATAATCATTGGTTTCAAGATTCGACGTTTTAGGTTCATTAGAATGTATCAAGGTCAACCGGACGCATCGCTCCAAACCATTTCACAAAGGTCTCTCCAATACCTTCGGCCTTGACGTGAATGACGTACATACCACTTGCGATTGGTACAGCATTCGTATTGGTCAAATCCCATTCAATGAATGTGCTTGGATTATCCTTATTGAATCGACGAACCAAGGTTCCATTGGTCGTGTAAACACTCACCACACATCGAGGTGGCAGGTTGGTAATTTTCACACGATTATCCAACTGATTGGTTTCGTACGCTGAGTAAGCATAGTAAGGATTAGGTACCACACGTACGATATCAAGAGCATTTTCAGCTGTTCCTTGATCGTTTGTGATGGTTGAAATATCATCCGTGTTGAACATGTACATCGGATTTCCTTCGTTACTACCATCCAGCTCATACGCTTCGTACTCCTTGCTCACACGCAACTTCACAGTCACGTCTGTAGCAAGTTGTGAGAACCCTGGGTTCAATAATGGAATAGTTACCCAAGCACAAGCTCCAAACAAGGTACGCTTGTTCACATCGGATGGGTCATTCAACGCATCGAAGTAAGGGTTCATCGTCTCATCATCTCCAGCGTATGGCGCCAAATCATTCTGGTACTCAGGCCCCATGATGTAGAGGAAGTGCTTTCCTCCAAAGGACACCTGACCCAACTCGTTGATGACCGTCGCACTTGGGTTAAAGATCATGTCGTTTCCATTCTCACCTGTTTGCCAGCTGTCCTCCGCGAACATGATGTTCAAGCGAATTCCGCGCTCCAAATCAATGGCGTATCCTGGGAACCATCCCCAACCAGTACCCGTTCCGTCCGGATTTCCATCCTTTCCGACAGACTCAGCAGCTCGGAGATTTAATTTATCGACGTTACCTTCTGCCAATTCAGGCAAGTCAGAAGATTCCAATACAGGTACCCGAGTCCAAAGATCTTGGTTGTCAGTAAGGACAACATCCACACTGTTCAAGTTCTCCAAACGTGAAAGAGCCTTAAACTTCTCCCAAGCTGGACCGCTACCGAAAGGAGTGTTTGCGGATACGACATCACCACTACACAAGCGATATGGAGCCCATGTTCCACCTAAAACCGTTTCATACACCCCGTCGTCATCTCCAGCTTCATCTGGGTAATTTCCTGTGCTGTTCGTACCTGAACGAATCCAGTTAAAAGGTGAATCACCATCGATATCAGCCAAGCCGGTAAACCATGCTTGAGTATTGTCTTCAAAGAGCAACTCAGCTCCCAAGAAACCATTTCCATTGAATTGGTCATCCCCTGGGTTGTCCGCATCCACAGCAGTTAAACTCATACCCCAGAACTCTCCGTCGCTGTTCACGAGCAATTGCTCACGGCCAACTTCGATTGTTCCAGTAGAGTAGATGGTATCACTTGGATCTCCTCCTGGAAGGCGAACAATGTACCAAGTTGCGTTGATGTTTGAACCACTAAAGACAATTTGGTAATCTCCAGAAGGAACACTCAATGGATCAACAACTTTCACGATGACCGGTCCCTGACCGTTCTCGTACGTTGGATTATCCATGGTGTAGTTCATAACGATTTCTTCAGTCGTTTCTACTTTGAACTCGAGCATGTTGGCACAGTTTCCTGTTCCTTCAATTCGAGTCAACTCAGGACCATCACCATATTCTGCTTGTTGTACTGTTCCTGATTCTTCAGGCGTGACAATGTGCGGAATACCAACGTATGTTTTAATGTTACGACGACCAGCCTTGAATGGCTTCGTTTGACCGTCAAGACCATTAGGATCTGTTGGGTTATACGGCTTAAACTCATTGAAACCGTAGGCAATTACTGTATAGTAGTACGGCTTGTGGTTTACAAGAGTAGGATCTCCTGTGGCAAACAAGTCTTCCGTTAATTTGAAGGTTGCTTGAGTTCCTGCGTCGCTCGAACCCAAAGTCATTTCCTGTGGTACAGGAACACCTAGTGTAGGATCTGTTTCGTAGTTGATCAATGTGGTCACACCATTTTGCAAGTCACACTGAGCTACCATACGAGCCAAATCTGGATTGTAGATATCTGTAATAGATACAGTCGCATCTTTCAACTGGAAAATTTGATATCCTTCGAAGACGTATGTTGAATCATCGTATCCAATGATCAATGGATCCACTTCTTCGTAGGACTCATTGAAGTTGTTCGAAGATTCTGAATTCGAAAGCATCAAGATTAACTCTTGATCCAACTCCTGAATGTTCACATCTGGTGCATCAGGTCCATTCAATACTTTGAAACAGTTATCAAACAAGGCCTGCGCTTTATCATCAGCTAGGCGCATCAATTCAACAGAAGCCAAACGACCTCCAGAAGTAGCACGTGCCCACACAACTCCAGTGGTAATGTAGTTTACAGCACCTGGTTGAAGTGTAAATGGTCCCGCTGATTGCAAGAAACGACGGTCAGCAGGAGTGTTACCTGCAGTAGCCTCCGTCCAGTTATCTCCTGGGAAGGCTGGATCCGTATCGCCTGGGAACATAAAGTCCGTAGATGGTCCAGGACCACCCGTAGGCTCATGACCATTGGTACCGTTGCGCACGATACCAGTATTGTCCTTCCAGAATCCCTGTAGGTAGTTGTAGAAGTGACTCGCTTGAGATGGGTTTCCTACTACAGTAAAGTCATTGTTGTAGTAGACGAATTTACTCATGATGATTTGCTCACCGATTTCATCAATGGTACCATCACGATCGTTATCAATTCCATCATTCGGATCTGCCAAAGGTCCTTGAAAGAAGTCTACACCAATGGAAGGTGGATTCAATCCGTATCCCGTAGCACCGTCGTCGTCCTCATCACCATTGTAGCAATATCCCAATCCACGACCTACATCACAACCGACGTAGTCATCTTGGTACTGCCCAAGGTCTGGGTCAACCCACTGTCCGAAATACGTGTTCTTCAGTACAAAAGATGCCCGGTTCACGATCTTGTAGCTGTAGAACGTCATGTTGTTGATCTCGTCATTCGTAGCAAAGGCGAAGGCCTGAGCTTGAATTTCGAGTCCGATAGGTTCTGCATTCGTTTCAGTGTGAATGTTCCCCTTATCGTTAAATACCCACCAGAGTGTTTGGTCTCCAAAAAGCAAATCCGCGCCTTGACAATCGGCTTCTCCAGATAAATCATATGCCGGGTAGTCACCTGCGGATGGGTCATAGAAACCATCGCCATCTGCATCGAAGAACGGTGCAAGAGGCTCAGCTCCAAATTGTGAGTATGTATCGGGGTAGTTTCCTGGCCACTCCAGTATGACCGTTGGAACTGTGTAGTTAGGATCGTCGTTGGTTCCGTTTAGCCAAGAGACGTAATCCTCTACTTGTTGACGTGTAATCTGATAGTGCTCGTCAAACTCGGCACAAACAATATCGTCAACAGATGCTGTGGCTGCATCAAGCGGACCAGGCCAAAAGTCGGATCCGTCCTGACGGTAGGTCATCGCGGCTACTTTCAACTGATCACCCTCGTCCTGTCCACCGATCCAAAGGGCTCCGGCAAACAGAGAGTGCTTGTTACTTTCACGAGGAATCTCATAGATTCCATTGTTCAAGTCCCACCACATATCTCCCCCTGCAAGAATACGCGTACGAACATTGTTCACCGCCAGGTCCGTTTGGGCACTGGCTGGAGCACAGCTCGCTGCTAGGTTCTTAGGAGCAGGAGAAGCAGCGGAATTCGAACTTCCGGGTGCATTGACACTTTCCTTCGCCGAGAGACCGCTAAACGAACCCAGGGCTACAGCAAATGCCAATAATGTCAATCTGCTTTTCATGATTTATCTGGTTTTCCTATTAAAATTTTTATTCAAATGTTTGGGTTATCGCTTAGAAGCTCAACAGAACTCCCAATCGCATACGGCGTGGCAAGCTGTAGTTGAATGGGCTGTTGACCTTAACAGTGTACAAGTCGATGAATGACTGGCTATCTGTTTGCTGTGCAATGATCTCCTGTGCTTCAGCACTTGACAAGAATCCGTCATCATCAGGGTTACCGGTGTAACGATATACATTGATGACATTCAAAGCGTTCAACAAGTTCTGAACATCCAAGTAGACGTTCATGTTCGCTGTCTTCTGCTTGCTTCCGTCTTCTTTTCCACCCCACTTCAAGTTGAATTGCTTGTTCAAGCGCATATCGATACGGAACTGCCATGGAAGACGAGAACCGTTGATAGAACCTTGAAGAATTGGGCGCTGGTTTATACCAAACGATGCAGACTGCAATACGTTGGCCTGACGTGTGTAAGGCGTACCTGAACCGGCACGGAACGTAAAGTTAGCACCAGCATTTTCAAAGACACGTGATCCGAACCAAACGGGTCCGTTGTAGTCTTTTCCAGAGCTGAAGCGGTAATCTACTACAGCTACTAAGGTATGACGTTGGTCAAAGTCCAAAGGTTGGATTACACGAAGGTTTGGCTGTCCTTGTTGAACAAGGCTCAAACCTGTTGTTGCGTTAGATCCTGAACCATCAGCAAACTGCAAGGTATAGTTGAAGTTCAAGCTCACGTTACCTGTACGACGCAAGTCGTAGCTAACACTAAATCCTTTAACTGTACCGAAGTCAAGGTTACCGAATGTGGTGTAGTTCACTGGATAAGCGAAGTTCACCTGAGTTGCCTGAATCATGTCACGCAATTCACGGTAGAAGGCGCTCAATGTAATTGCAGAGCGCTTGCTCAAAGTTTGCTTAAATCCAACCTCGTAATCAATCGTACGCTCTGGGCGAAGGTTCGGGTTGTTCAATACATTTCCTTGGTTAGCTTCCAAGTACAAGTAATCCGTAGGATCAAATCGTACGTTGCTTTGTGGACGCTGTGTCAAGATATCGTAGTGTGCGAAGAACAAGGCCTGATCAGAGATCGGGAAGTTGAATGAGATACGTGGCATCACATTCACTTGTGGCGTGTAATCTTCGAAAGACTCAGCGGTCAAATCAGTCGCCAAGTTCGTGTTATCAGGATCTTCCAAGTAAGGAGTGATCACCCCTGTAGTTGTTGCTTGAGCAATACTCTGAGGATCGGCAATCTGATTTCCATCCGCATCATACCACTGATTGTCATCACGGTATCCAACGACACGAGTTGGCTCAGTCAAGTCATTCACGTAGACCACGAAATCATCTCCGATGTTCGCAGGCAATGCATCAACTCCCAAAGCTCCCTCTTGCAACATTTCCTGAGCTGAGATGGTTGGGAACATGCTGTATTGATCGACGAGGACTTTCTGGTTCGCATCAAAACGGTCCACGCGTACCCCGATGTTAAATACGAGGTCGTTGAATTGGAATTTATCTTGGATGTAACCCGCAATGTAGATTGGACGGAAGGCATCAATGTGACGCTTCAAGTTTCCGTTATCATCTGTTTCTGAAAAGAAGTCCTCAAAACTGGTTGGTCCGTCCAATTTGTTTCCGTAGGCATCGTATCCCGCATAGGCGACAATGGCATTACCGTTATTCAAGAGCTCATCAGCACTGAAGTACTCGATGTCCAATTGGTTTGGATCAAGTGCATCCGTATTGATGAAAGAAACATCATCAACGGCAAGACCCAATGAAGTTCTCAGTTGCTGATCAAAGTAGCTCTGGGTTGCTCCGTTGTAGAAACGGTTGTACGTAATCGTATCGTTGAAGTTTCCGTTGCCATCTGTTCCGACGATTGGATTGTCGAAATCCAACTCGGTCAAGTGGGCATTGGTCAACTGACGAGCAAGACCCCAAAGACCAACTGGCGCTACGCTCCAGAAGCGGTCAACACGCTGCTCGTACTCAAATCCAAGAATAATACTGTGGTTCTTGATATCCGCAGAACCAGATCCAACCACACGGAATTGATTGTTGTCCGTAAAGTTATAACCGTTCCACTGGCGTCCAGTGTTGAACCACAATGAATAGTTGTTCGCAGGGCGCTGTCCGTTCAGTAAGGCCCCCTGACCCTGAGCAACGAAAATACTGTTCACGTCTCCATTGACGAAATCCCAGTACTGCTCGGTGTAGTTGGTAGCGTTTGGATTCTTATCTCCGGGCTCAAAAGTCACCAAGGTATCCACGATGTTCGTTTGCAACCATCCGGTCAAACCTGAGACAGTGTCCAAACCATAACTAAAGGTTGGAGCTTGCAAGCGATCAAATTTTCCAATGTATCCGTAATCCCAAAGACGCTCAAAGTGCGTATCGTCTTGAGTCAAGCGATATACTTCACTGTAATCCACCTGCAATGAGTAGAACGCATTCTTGATGTTGTTGGCTGCAGACTCATCCTCAGCATCCACAAAACGTTGCTGGAAGCGCGCAAATACACGCCAATCCCGGTTGCGGAACTCTGGGTTATTGGTAGGATTCAGCAATGAGTAGTTGTACTGCCATGCTTGACCCTTAGCCCAGTTGAAGGTACCTCCAAACGTCAAGTTCGTCGTCTTGCTGGTTTTCAAGTCAAACTTCGCTGAGAAACGAAGATCTTCACGTTGGTTGTTTTGTTTGTAATCGATGTTTCTCAAATCGCTCTCACGAAGGAATTCTGAGTTGCGAAGCACACCACCACCGAAACCGGCTGGACGATATGGGCTTTCTTCGAGATCGCGCAACTTTCCATCGTTCACCTTCCATGTACCGATGGCAGATGGACGAGGGTCACGTTGGTATTGGTACTCCCCTGCGATAAAGAATCCGAAGAGAGGTGATCCATCCTTACGACGCGCAAGAGGTCCAGATAGGCTAAATCCGAGCAACGATTGGTTGTACTCGTCAAAGATAGAGGAGGTGTTCGCCTCAAGTCCTCCAAAGTACTTGTTGGAAGGTCCTCTGGTGGTCATACTAATGATACCCCCTGTCGCATCTCCATACTGTGCAGGAAGACCACCAGTAATAATGGTTAACTGATCAATCGCAGTCTGAGGAATTGTGGTAGCACCACGAACCTTGATACCATCGATGTATACATCGGTAGCGTTGGATCGCGATCCACGTACGTTAATTCCAGAACCGTCATCCTGCTGGTAAACCCCTGCAGAAGTCGACGCAATAGACGCCACATCACGTTGAGGTAGGTTTTGGATTTCCTCTCCAGTTGCTGTCTTACCTTGTTTATCCGGATCAATCAGAGGTACGGTATATTCAATTACCTCAACTTCCCCAAGCACTTCAGCTTCTTCGGTCAATCCCGCATTCAGCGTTGTGGTTTTGTTTGGAGAAATGATCACACCTTTAAAAGGCTGTGTCGCATAACCGAGGAAAGACATCTCTACCTCGTAGCGGCCCGGATCAATGGGCTTAATGACATAACGACCATCAAAGTCGGTCGTAGTACCACTAACGGGCTCGCCATTCAGCTTGACCACCACGTTAGCCAGCGGCACCGGTTCCCCGGTTTTTTTGTCGGTCACTTGTCCTCTAAGCTCCCCTGGACGTTGCTGTCCAACGGCTGCGAAGAGTGTCCCAATAAATAAGACAGTGAGTAGTTTTCGTAGCATAAACCAATCGTTTAAGTTAACCTAATGTTTAGATTTCGTAAATATAAAAACAATAAAAGCGGACAGGCAAATATAATCTTTGCCATAAATCACAATTTCGAACCGCCTGATATAGCGCTCGTATCGGATGTTTCGTAAGGAAAGTTCGCTTTGCACTATCTTGCGCAAAACGGCGTTAGGAATAAGTGCGATGAAAATAGGAAAATCCATTCAATTGATCGCCCTACTGGGTTTATTTTCTGTTTTCGCCCTCACGGGCGGATGCGGGAACACCATAGAGGGCGGGGTACCCAATGTTGCGGTCAACATTACCATTTACCCCAGTCAACCGGAGTATTTTGACCTTCAAGTTTCAGGAGGATGGGTATACATTACAGGCGGATATCGCGGAATCATCGTTTACCGACATTCGGAATCAGAATTTCGTTCCTACGACCGCGCATGCCCCATTCATTTCGATGAGCCCTGTGGTCGCGTGGATGTAGACGAAACCAATAACGTCTTGGCCACCTGCCCCTGTGATTCCCTGGTTTGGAGCATTATTGATGGCGGCCCGGTCAGTGCCTCACTTCCCCTTCAAGGGTACAGCACCTTCTATGATGGAAACCGTGTGGACATCATCAACTGACCTGATCAAACCCATACCTTGTAAATACTGCACCAAATAAAAGCGCCCCCTGAAAGCAGGGAGCGCCTAAAATCACAGTTCTGTATCGGCCCGTAGGGCCTAGGCTTAGTATCGGTAGTATTCTGGCTTGAATGGACCAGCAACCTCTACTCCGATGTACTCAGCTTGGTCTTGGCGCAGGGTATCGAGCTCAACGCCGATTTTGGCCAAGTGAAGGGCCGCGACCTTTTCATCGAGGTGTTTCGGCAAGGTATACACCTTGTTCTCGTAGCGCTCCAAGTGGTTCCACAACTCAATCTGAGCCAATACTTGGTTGGTAAAGCTGTTACTCATCACAAAACTCGGGTGACCTGTTGCGCAACCCAAGTTGACCAATCGTCCCTCGGCCAACAAAATGATATCGTTGCCATCGAGGTTGTACTTGTCAACTTGTGGTTTGATTTGCGCGCGCTCTGCATTGTCCTTCAGCCAAGCAACGTCGATTTCATTGTCGAAGTGTCCGATGTTACAAACGATCGTTTTGTCGTTCATCAAGCGGAAGTGCTCTTCGGAGATGATGTCTTTGTTACCCGTTGCGGTAACGATAATGTCTGCCCGTGGAACGGCATTCACCATCTTCTTGACTTCGTATCCGTCCATCGCAGCTTGCAATGCACAGATTGGATCGATCTCGGTGACAATCACGCGAGCTCCGGCACCACTCAATGAAGCGGCAGTTCCTTTACCCACGTCACCGTAGCCAGCAACAACAGCTACCTTTCCGGCAACCATAACATCGGTAGCACGACGGATCGCGTCAACTGCTGATTCCTTACATCCGTACTTGTTGTCAAATTTCGACTTGGTCACGGAATCGTTTACGTTGATCGCGGGCATTGGAAGGGTTCCTTTTGCCATGCGTTCGTACAAGCGGTGTACTCCTGTAGTCGTCTCTTCTGACAATCCGTTGATCCCTTCGACCAATTCTGGGTAGCGATCCAAAACCATATTGGTCAAATCCCCACCATCGTCCAAGATCATGTTCAAAGGCCTACCGCCTTCAAATGCAGTCAAGGTCTGCTCAATACACCAATCGAATTCTTCTTCAGTTTGACCTTTCCAAGCAAACACGGGAATTCCAGCTTTGGCGATGGCCGCTGCTGCCTGGTCTTGTGTACTGAAAATATTACAGCTGGACCAAGTCACCTCTGCCCCAAGAGCTTGAAGGGTCTCGATCAAAACTGCTGTTTGAATCGTCATGTGCAAACAACCGGCAATACGTGCACCTTTGAGTGGTTGCTCATTTCCATATTCTTCGCGGAGGGCCACCAAACCGGGCATTTCTGCTTCGGCCAATTCGATCTCCATGCGTCCCCAATCTGCGAGGGAAATATCTTTGACTTTATAGTTCACTTGTTCTTGCGTTTCTGCGCTCATGTGCTTCATTTTAAAACCTTTGCAAAGGTACTCATTAGCCTTCTAAAAAACGAACTCGGAAAGCATAGGACTCTTTGCTACGGGTCCGACATTAATTTTATCTTTGAATTCAACCACGAAACCAACCATGGAAGCCAAAGTACTACGTCATCTTAGTACGCGCTCGACTTCAGGTCGCAAACAATTTGCGGTCTTGGTCGATCTAGATAAGTCCACTCCAAGTTCATTGGCTGAATTGGGCAATCTAGTGCATCGCGCTTCGGTAGAACACATTTTTGTGGGAGGAAGTTTGATGACGAGTGGAGAAATGGAGCAAACGCTGAAAATTCTTCGCGAGAACTGCGAGGCACACTTGACCATTTTTCCAGGGAGCATCAACCAAATCAGCAGTCGGGCCGATGCCCTTTTCCTGCTGAGCCTCATCAGTGGACGGAATGCCGATTTGTTGATTGGAAAACACGTTGAAGCGGCTCCTTCACTCAAACGCAGCGGACTCGAATGGATCCCAACCGGATACATGCTTGTCGATGGAGGCCAACCCACTACGGCGAGTTACATGAGCAACACCTTCCCTATTCCACGCGATAAAGAGGAGATTGCCATGAGCACAGCCATGGCCGGTGAGATGCTCGAACTTCAATGTATTTATTTGGATGCAGAATCCGGTGCACAACACCCTATCCCTGAACCCATGATTGAATGCGTGAAGAATGCGGTGAGCATCCCCCTCATTGTGGGAGGCGGTATGCGAACGCAAGAAGATGTTGCGGCAGCCTTAACTGCCGGTGCTGATGTTGCTGTAGTCGGCAATGCTTTTGAGCACAATCCCGAACTCTCTATGGCCGAAACGGTCCTTCAATTTGCCTGAGCATGGATGCCTTGATCGACGTCAGTATGTACCCACTGACCGACAACTTCACACCGCAAATTGACACCTTTATAAACAAGGTCCAAAACCACCCCGATCTCGAGGTCGCTGTTTCAGACACTTCTACGACCATTCGCGGGCCATACGACACGGTCATGTCCGTCGTTACGAAAGCGATGAAAGAAAGCCTCAACAGTGTGCCCTGCACCTTTAATCTTCGTGTCCTTGGCGGTCAGACCGCGAACGTTGAAAACAAGCACCGCTGATGCCTTTGCGGATCTCGGTTACTGGTCCGGAGTCCACCGGAAAAAGCCACCTAAGCCACTATCTGGCGGACATGCTGGGACTCGGCTGGGTTCCAGAGGTTGCCCGATCCTACTTGAATGAGCTGGAGCGCCCGTATGAAGAGGAGGACCTGAGCGAAATCCTCCAGCAGCAAATGGTCTTGGAGAACGAGACGCTTCATCACTTTCCCAAGGGATTGGTCTCCGACACAGATCCGTTGGTACTGGAAGTATGGAGTGAGTTCAAGTACGGTCGTGTTGACTCCACTATCCATGAAACCGTGCTCCAACACCGCTATGATTACTACCTCATTTGTGACGTAGACTTGTCCTGGGAACCGGATCCACTGCGGGAACACCCTGACCAGCGAAAGGAATTACTCGATATCTACATCGATAAGTGCGAGTCCTACAATTTTCCTTATGCGCTCATTTCCGGCGAAGGTGATGCGCGAAACTTAGCTGCTCAAGCCGCTGTCGCTCATCTTCTAGATCAACTGTAAACACCACATTGGTTTTTTCGGTTACCTTTGCTGTGTCTCAAAAGGGGTGCCCTACGCTTCTGCGCAATGGGCTGAGATCATACCCAATGAACCTGGGCGGGTCATGCCGCCAAGGGAAATTTTAACCACAACACCAGCGAGTCACCCCTTTCTCGTGATTAATGTCTTAATCATGCAGAAATTTATTTCGACTGCTGTGTTCTTCCTGATTTGCGCCATCGGCGCCACTGCTCAGGACGTCACCAACATTCAAGGACGCGTCATCGACGCACAAACACGCGAAGGCCTACCCTACGCCAATGTCTCCTTTGGAGGGATTTCCATGGGACCTGGCGTAAGCGCCGATGCCCAAGGCTATTTCGAACTCGAGATGGTCTCCGAGGGCGCTGCCAATTTCGAAGTCACCTATGTCGGCTATCGATTCCAGTACGTTTCCGTCACATTGGATGGACCTTCAAAGTCCGTTACGGTCGCTATGGAGCGCTCCACAGAGGAGATCGCTGAGGTGGTCGTAGAGGCCCTACGGGCCGATGACGATGCGCCCGTTGCCTACACCAACGTGACCAAGAAAGACATCCAAGAGGTCAACTTGGGCCAGGACTTACCCATGCTACTGGACCAGACGGCCAGTGTCGTTACGAGTTCAGATGCAGGAGCAGGCATTGGCTATACGAACATGCGTATCCGTGGAACGGACCAAACGCGCATTAACGTTACCGTAAATGGCATCCCCATCAATGATTCGGAGTCACAAGGAGTCTTCTGGGTCAATATGCCGGACCTGAGCTCCAGCACCTCGAGCATTCAGATTCAGCGCGGGGTGGGAACCTCGACCAACGGTGCGGCAGCCTTTGGTGCTACCGTCAACCTGAATACGGACGTTTTCAACGCCGACCCCTATGCCAACCTAACCATTGGCGGCGGAAGCTTCAACACCCTCAAACGCAATTTGGAATTTGGAACCGGACTCATCGGTGATCGTTTCATGGTCGAGGGCCGCTTATCACACCTCACCTCAGACGGCTACATCGATCGGGCCAGCAGCAACCTGCGCAGCTACTACTTCAATGCCGGATATTACGGCGACAAAACCACGCTGAAGTTCATCACCTTTGCCGGCCGCGAACGCACCTATCAAAGTTGGTGGGGAACTCCCCAAAGCCGTTTGGAGGATGATTCCACTGGAATGTACAATCACGCCATCAACAACGGGCTAGATTCGGCTCAGACATACAACCTGTTCAACAGCGGGCGCACGTATAACTTCTACGAGTACGAAGACCAAGTCGACAACTACGGTCAAGATCACTACCAATTGCACTGGACCAGACGTATTAGCGAGACCTTTAAGGCCAAAGCAGCATTGCACTACACCCGGGGAGAGGGGTACTTTGAGGAATTTCGCTCTGGCGATGCCTACAGCGATTACGGACTCGAGAACCCCATTGTCGGTGAAGACACCCTGACTTCAACCGATCTTGTTCGCCGTCGCTGGTTGGACAATGACTTCTATGGTATTACCTTCTCCATGGAGCGCAACGGTCGCGACTTGGATGTGATTGTAGGCGGAGGATGGAACCGATATGAAGGGCTGCACTATGGTGAAATCATCTGGATGGAAAACGCCTTCGATACGCCAAAGGACTTCCGTTACTATGAAGGTGACGCTGTAAAAACCGACGGAAACCTATTCGTGAAAGCAACCTATGACTGGCGTTCGTTCCGTTTCTACGGAGACCTTCAAGTTCGAAGCATATCCTATGAAACGGCTGGAACGGATAATGACTTGGTCAATTACGACGTAGATGCCAATTTCAACTTCTTCAACCCAAAGTTTGGATTCACCTACTTCTTGAGCAATCGCCAACAGGTGTATGCGAGTTTCGCCATGGCGGGCCGTGAGCCTGTTCGAAGCGACTTTATCGATGCACTCGATGGTGAAGTTCCCACGGCTGAAACCTTGATGGACTACGAAGTAGGATATCGATTCCAAGGACAGAACTTAGCTTTCGAGGCCAACGGGTATTTCATGGACTACACCGATCAGCTGATTGTCACTGGAGAGCTGAATGACGTGGGCTCCAACGTTCGCACCAATGTTGCGGAAAGCTATCGTGCGGGAATTGAACTGAACATCAGCTACGCGATTTCATCGGCAGTGACCTTAGGAGGAAACTGGGCTCTGTCTCAAAACAAAATCGCCAACTTCTCTGAGACCATCTACGACTACACCAATGGATACGACGTCATTGTGAACGAGTACGAGGATACGGACATCGCTCTAAGCCCTAATTCGGTCGGTGCCGTCTACGTAGAATACAGCCCTGCGGAACGCGCGCTCATTCGCCTTCAAGGAAAGTACGTTGGACAACAGTTCTTGGACAACACCTCCAATGAGAACAGAATCATTGAGTCCTTCTTTGTGGCAGACCTGGTAGCCGGTTACACCTTTGAGCCAAAAGGAATCGAAGGCATTGATGTACAGCTAAAGGTGAACAACCTATTCAATACCCTATACAGCACATTCGGCAATACCTATAGCTATGTCTCTGGGGATATGGTGACGGAGAATTTCTATTATCCGCAAGCCACGATTAACTTCTTGGGTCAAGTGACTATTCGCCTTTAATGGCAATTACAACTCTTGTTGAATTTAAGCTCCACCTCGGGAAACCGGCGGTGGAGTTTTTCTTGTTGCTCGGGGAAGACAATGATTCCGCTGAAGTCCACCTTTCTCAATCTCGACAGGCTTTCCATGGACTCGGGTAGATCGTCAATATGGTTACTCCATAGATCTAAGTAAACCAAAGATTCCAGCTTCCCCATTTCGGAAGGCAGTACGTATAGTCCATTGCGGTTGAGAATCAAGGTATCGAGCTTCGTCAAAGCCCCAATTTCTCCCGTCAGGACATTGAGCTTGTTTTGGCTGAGGTCTAGAACCCGTAGGTTGGTCAGTTTCTTGATATCTGCATCCAAGAAGACCAACTTGTTCTTCGATAAACGAAGCCCCTTCAATTGGGTCATGGTCCAAAGGCTATCGGGCATGCCTGTCTTTCCAAATCTCATTTTACTGAGATCCAAATACTCTACCTCGCTCCAGCGCTCAGCCTTCTTCCCCGACACCCAATTCTGGCCTTGAAGGCCAAGGGTCGTAAGGCAAAAAAGGATGACCACAAACCTCCTCATGATTTCAGGATATTCAGTGCCGCTTCACGGTCCAAATGAAGTTGGGCTTTGAGCTCTTCCAGAGAACCAAATTTTTGTTCTGCCCGGAGCCGCTGATGGAAAGCCATAGTGATCTGTTCTCCATAGATATCCCCGTCAAAGTCAAAAAGGTTGGCCTCAATTTGACGGTCTTGACCCGATACGGTCGGTCGCTTACCGATGTTGGCCATTCCCAAATGCCAGATACCTTGAACACATACCTCAACGGCATAGACTCCATCTGCCGGTATCAACTTATACTTTTCGGATACTTCAATATTGGCCGTTGGGAAATCGAGCGTGCGCCCGAGCGTGTCTCCTTTGACCACTGTTCCATTCAATGCGAAAATTGAGCCCAAGTAATCATTGGCTGCGGCCACGTCTCCCTCCAAAAGTGCATTGCGCACCTTGGTAGAACTCACGCTCACATTGTCTAGAACCTGAGCGGGAATTTCCTCAACGTCAAAATGATAGGTGCGTCCGTACTCGACTAAATCATCGAAATTTCCCTCTCGGTTTCGACCAAAGTGATGATCGTAGCCAATGACCAATTTCTTGGTACCAATGCGATTGACTAGGATCTCTCGAACGTACTCCACCGCCGTGAGCCGACTAAACTGCTTGGTAAAGGGATGGACGATGAGGTGGTCGACTCCAGCCTCAGCCAAAAGGGCTTCCTTCTCTTTCTGTGTATTGATTAGCCTTAGATCTTGATCGTCGAACAAAACCATTCGAGGGTGAGGCCAAAAGGTCAGCAGGACGGTCTCGCCGCCGATGGATTCTGCCAAGTCTTTGAGCTGTTGAATAATGCGTCGATGGCCCAAGTGAACACCGTCAAAGGTCCCGGTGGTGACCACTGCATTCTTCAAGGTAGGAAAGTCGTCGATCGAGGAATAGATCTTCAAGGGCCACACTGTTTTACACAAGCAAAATTAGAAATAAAAAAAGGACCCTCAGAGCCCCACACAAAACCAAAATAAACCTTACATTTGCACCCGAAAATTCAGCTTGTTTTTCTATCAACTAATCAATCGATTATGTCGAATCACATCGGAAAAGTTGCACAGGTTATCGGTCCCGTCGTGGACGTTCGTTTTGGCGGAGGAGACCAAGACCTTCCAAAGATTTATGATAGCCTTGAAGTAACAAAGGCCGACGGTACGGTTGTCGTACTGGAGACTCAACAACACACAGGTGAAGACACGGTTCGTGCCATCGCCATGGATTCAACTGACGGACTCGTTCGCAACATGGATGTTGTGGCCACCGGAGCTCCGATCAAAATGCCAATCGGTGAAGGAATTCGCGGCCGCGTATTCAACGTAACTGGTGGGGCCATCGACGGAAACGGAGAGCTCGACAACAGCAACGGTCTTCCAATCCACCGTCAAGCACCTCTCTTCGAAGATCTGACAACGGCTACCGAAGTACTTTTCACAGGAATTAAAGTTATTGACCTTGTTGAGCCGTACGCCAAAGGAGGAAAGATTGGTCTTTTCGGTGGTGCCGGTGTAGGAAAAACAGTTTTGATTCAGGAGCTCATCAACAACATCGCGAAAGGACACGGTGGTTTGTCTGTATTTGCCGGTGTAGGTGAGCGTACTCGTGAAGGAAATGACTTGCTCCGCGAAATGTTGGAAGCAGGTATTATCAAATACGGCGACGACTTCATGCACAGCATGGAAGAAGGCGGCTGGGACTTGACCAAAGTGAGCAAGGACGATATGAAGGATTCCAAAGCGACCTTCGTATTCGGTCAGATGAACGAGCCTCCCGGGGCACGTGCTCGTGTAGCCCTCTCTGGATTGACCTTGGCGGAGTACTACCGCGATGGTGAAGGAGACGGACAAGGTCGCGACATCCTGTTCTTCGTTGACAACATCTTCCGCTTTACTCAAGCGGGTTCTGAAGTATCAGCACTCTTAGGGCGTATGCCATCAGCGGTAGGTTACCAGCCTACTCTTGCTACGGAGATGGGTAACATGCAAGAGCGTATTACTTCAACCAAAAACGGATCTATTACTTCTGTACAGGCGGTTTACGTACCTGCGGATGACTTGACGGATCCTGCGCCAGCAACAACGTTTGCCCACTTGGACGCCACTACGGTATTGAGTCGTAAGATTGCTTCCTTGGGTATCTACCCAGCGGTAGATCCACTGGACTCTACCTCTCGTATCCTTTCTGAGGAGATCGTTGGTGAAGAACACTACCGTTGTGCTCAGCGCGTAAAAGAGATCTTGCAGCGCTACAACGAGCTTCAAGACATCATTGCCATCTTGGGTATGGACGAATTGTCTGAAGAAGATAAGTTGGTTGTACACCGCGCACGTCGTGTTCAGCGTTTCTTGTCTCAGCCTTTCCACGTAGCGGAGCAGTTTACCGGTATCCCAGGGGTACTCGTAGACATCAACGATACCATCAAAGGCTTCAACATGATCATGGACGGTGAGGTTGACCAATATCCAGAGGCAGCCTTTAACTTGAAAGGACCCATCGAAGAAGCGATTGAGGCCGGAGAGAAAATGCTTGCAGAAGCACGCTAAGAACTGCGTAAAGCAAAGCGATTATGCAATTAGAAATCATCACACCGGAAGAAAAAGTCTACAGCGGCGAAGTTGACATGGTCACCTTGCCTGGTGTAGATGGTAGCTTTCAGATTTTGAACAATCACGCCCCCATTATTTCCACTTTGGCTGCGGGAGATATTCGTATCCTCGAAGCGGCTGGAGTTCGGGATCACATCGAGCCCATGTCTGGAAAATTGGAGCGCAGCACGGCGAATGATCGGGAGTTGTTGTTGCCGGTAAATGGTGGTGTTATTGAAATGCAAAACAATAAGGTCATCGTGCTAGCCGATTAAGCGAACGACCTTTGTTTATAGTTAATGCCCCTTCTACTCGGAGGGGCTTTTTTTATGGGCGCCAATCGAATTCGAGAAAGCGCTCATCGGTCAGCGACCGCAAGAAAGCGACCAAAGCTGCCTTTTCTGAAGTGTTTAAGCCTAACGGCTCGATGCGTTCATCCGCGTACTTATGCAATATCCCTCCAGTGTTGTAGTGGTCGATCACTTCCTCTAAAGAATGCATCCTTCCATTGTGCATGTACGGACCCGTGATGGCTACATTGCGTAGTGAAGGAGTCTTGTACTGGTAACGATCTTCCGGGAGGCTCGTTAAGCGCTCTAGGCCTATGTCCGCAAAGGTGGTGTCTTGACCGTTGTTGGTGATTTCGAAATCGCTGAACAACACGCCTCCGTGGCAGCTGGTGCAGCCCGTCTTCTCACTGAAAAACAACTGGCGACCAAACTGCTCTTGGCCCGATAGGGCCATTTCTGCGCCCCGTTCATAAAGGTCGTAGCGACTTGTTCCACTCAACAGAGATCGTTCAAATACGGAGATGGCTCGTGTCAGGACAAAGGGATCTAAGTTGCGCTCGTAGGCAAGGTGACTGAGGGAATCGAGTTCTGCATCGGCCCGTAGGGCCTCTACGATCTCCAAAATATTGTGGGCAAATTCGTTGTGTTCCTGGATGGGCACTAAGACCTGCATCTCTAGGGTGGGGACGCCGCCTTCGCGCATGAAGTACGGATGATAGGCCACATTGGCCAGGGAGGGGGCGTTTTTGGTTCCAGGTCGTCCGAAGGCCCCGGGTGTTGTGGCTTTGTTGTCGGCAAAAGCCAATTCGGGCTTGTGGCAGCTGGCGCAGCTCACGGAGTTATCCTTGGAAAGGCGCGTGTCAAAAAA
Organism: Flavobacteriales bacterium; assembly: GCA_965661605.1. Lineage (GTDB taxonomy): Bacteria > Bacteroidota > Bacteroidia > Flavobacteriales > ECT2AJA-044 > ECT2AJA-044. The sequence continues at coordinate 36,357 of CBFIEH010000017.1, forward strand.
GAGCTTTTGGCCCAATGTCCATCGAGCCGCGGACCACTCATTTCCCTCGGGCTCGGGCACTTCAGGGAAACCGGCCGGAACGGGGTATCCCAGAACCTCTGGCTCGGCCTGCTCTGATGTGCAGGCCAAGAGGGCGAGACAGCAGATTAGGCTAGCAAATGGGAGCTTAAAAAGGACTGGAATACGGTTCATAGGTCGTTAAGACTTCATCCGTAAAGGTCTTCAGAAAGGCCACAAGGTCTGCGTTGTCCTGAGCATCGAGCATTAAACCTGTCTGTTGGGTATTGGCCAAAGTGATGTCCAAGGTTGAGGAAGACTGAATCCCCGAATTGTAATGCTCCACCACCTCTTCCAAGGTCTGAAAGCGACCATCATGCATATAAGGCGGCGTCAACTCAATATTGCGCAAGGAGGTCACCTTCATCTTTCCACGATCACTCGCTTGGCCAGTCACCAGCTCGAGGCCGAAGTCACCAATGTCTGCTTCGGCATCCAAGCCGTTGGTCATGTACTGGTCGTTTTCAAAATTCCGAGGGGAATGGCAATGGGCACAATCGGCACCGGATTCGTCCGGGAAGAATGGGTTGTATTCGGCAAAATAGAGTTCTCTTCCGCGTTCTTCGCTGTCGGTCAGGGTTCCTTCGCCCCGCAGGAACCGATCATATTTACTTTCTACAGACACAATGCTGAACATGAACTGCTCCAGAGCAAGTGCAATGGTCGATGCCGAAATTGGCTCATCGCCAAAGGCCCGAACCCACTGATCCTGATACCTACGGTCTGCGGCCAATTTAGCCACAACATTGTCTAGGGTTTCCGCCATTTCAAGCGAGTCCTCGATAGGCATTAGAGCTTGATTTCTCAAAAGTGGCGCTCGGCCGTCCCAGAAGTAGCCATTGTTGTTCCAGGCCATATTGAATACGGCCATCGCTTGACGCCCACCGGGGAGTCCGTGAACTCCTAGGGAAAACCGGTTCGTATCTGAAAAGCCATTGGCCTGATGGTGACAGGACGCGCAGGACATGGAGTTATCCGCGGAAAGCTTGGGCTCGTAAAAGAGCATTCGTCCGAGCTGCACCCCCTGTAAAGTGAGTGGATTGTCAGGTGGTAAATCCGGTGCGGGAAAATCCCCGAAACTAAAGGCATATGGAGTATCATCATACTTAACCTCCTGCCCTGGCTCGTCATCCTTAGTACAAGCAAAAACAGTAAGCACAAAGATTAATATGAAGACCGAACGCTTCATCGCTGAATCAAAACACGTTGCGATCCATAGAATTCTGGCCCGCTGTACATCTCGAGAAGGAATACACCGCTCTCCAAAGGTGTGGAAATGGCTCCGCCCGTGTAATTTCCACGCTCAATTATGCGACCGTCAATCGTTCGCCAGAGGTACCCATCAACGGTGGCGTTGTGGGACAATTGCAGCTCCACATAATCGGCTGCAGGGTTCGGAAACACTTGGAAGAGCAAGCGATTATTCTCTACGACACTGGCCGTTGGCCCATTGCCGTCTGAACTCTTGAATACGCGCAATTCAAAGTTTCCGAGGAATTCGGCCGCTTCATCGTCTTGACCGTGTTGAATCATCCCCTGATCCAGAGGAATATTGTGTACGGCTTCCGCGTAATCGGCGATCAAGCGAATCACAATGTCGCCGTTGTCCATCTCACCGGCCGTTTGAATTTCTTGTGGATTGTAGTTCTTATTTCCCAAGGCGTGGAACTCGTAAAACTGATTGAAGCCTGCTCCCGAGGTTCCTTCCATAACGGAAAAACGATATCCGGCCGTCCAGCCCCAGTGCATAGACGGATTCTTCGGTGCCAAAGGATGAGTCATAGGCCAAGAATTAGGATCCAAGTGGTTTCGAGCCGTATCCACGCCCACAGCAAAAGTTATGGCCTCTATTTGGGTGATGTTCAAGGACCCCAAGGATTCATCCAAGATCTGATCGCCTTGAACCAGGAAATAAGCATCCGGAAGATCGATGACTTGACCGCCATCGTGGGTCAATTGAATTCCCGAAACGTAGTATTCCAATCGGTTGACATCAAAGGAGTGTCCGAGGTTGTTTTGACCGACCATGCCCATGGTAAAAGGCTGGCCGTTGAGCTCATGCTCGATCACAAAACGCACGTTGTTTTGACCGGTGGCCCAAAAACCCACCACCAGAAGACAAAGGAGTAGTTGCTTTTTCATCAGTATAACTTTCAAATAGCCTTGAAAATTAAGGATTTATACCTGCATATGGAAGCGTTTTGACTCTGTTTTGTCAGTTTAGTCAGGCTTACTATGTTTGCCCGCTGATTCAAATCGTTATGAAAAGGACCCTCCTATCTTTAGCCTTGGCCTCCACCCTAGCCATCCAAGCACAAGAAGCCGATACCAGCCGATACGACCTACCCGAAGTTGTCCTGACGGCCTCCAAAATAGATCTCGACGAAAAAGAAGTCGCACGCCACCTCATCCGCGTGAGCGGTGAGGAACTGCGGAGCAACGCCATCAGCTTCAACGAAGGGCTAGAGCACCTAGGAAGCATCGACGTACGCCAACGCAGCCCCTTCGACGTCCAAGCCGACCTGGGCATTCGAGGCGGAACCTTTGATCAAAGCCTCATCTTGATCGACGGTATTCCTCTGATGGATCCCCAAACCGGCCACCACAACCTGAACCTCCCGCTCCCGCTCGATCAAGTGGAGCGCGTAGAAATCTTGACGGGAGGAAGCCGATTCTTTGGCCCTCAGGCCTTTTCCGGTGCAGTAAACCTCATCACTAACAGCAAGCGGGGCAATTACACCAACCTGCGCTTCACAGGAGGGCAGTACGCTTTGGTTTCCGGAGGATTCGATCAAGGTGTGGCCCTCGGAGACAATCAACTCATCTTGAGCTACACCGGCACGCGGTCCGATGGCTTTACCGACAACACAGACTTCACCAACCAGCAGGTCAGCGCCAAGTTCCTGATGCCGACCAAGAGCGGTGAGCTCGCCGTTCAAGGAGGTTGGAATGGAAAGGCCTTTGGGGCCAGTACCTTTTACAGCGTCAATTTCCCCAACCAATTCGAACAGACCCAAAGCCTCTTTGGGGCCGTGCGCTACCGCACCCAAGTAGAGAATTGGAACATGCGCGGATACGCGATGGTCCGCCGTCACTTTGACCGTTTCGAGCTTTTCCGCGAGAGTTTTGAAGACATCGACGTGCCGTCTTGGTACACCAAACACAACTACCACAGAACGGACGTGATTGGCGGTGAGTGGGCCGCTACCTATGATTACGGAAACGGTCAAAAGACCAACATTGCCCTCAATGGACGGACAGAGAACATCGTCTCCAACAACCTGGGAGACTCCCTAGTCGACCCCATAGAAGTATCCGAAGGTGACGAGTTCTACTACCTCGGACGCAGACGTCAAAACTACAGCCTCAACCTGGAGCACCACATTACTACAGGAAATTGGAGCATCACTGGAGGAGCGCTTTTCAATCAGCACAGCGACTTTGGCTTCGATCTCCTTCCTGGTATCGATATTGCCTATTCCTTAAACGACAAGCACCGCCTATTCACCGGAGCCAATCGCTCCTTCCGAACGCCCACCTACACAGATTTATACTACCGATTAGGCGGAGCTCAAGGAAGCGCGGACCTCCGTCCGGAATACGCCTGGAACTATGAACTGGGCTGGGCGGGACGCATTGGAAACGATCGACCCATCGACCTCAAGGCCGTGGTATTCTACCGTCGTGGGACCGATTTGATCGATTGGATCTTCTACAGCGCAGACAGCATTGTAGCGGCCAACCTCACGGAAATCGACCTCTACGGACTCGAAATCGAAGGTGTTTGGCGCGGCGCCGCGGATGCCTTCCTTCGCCAGGTACGCTTGAGCTACACCTTCATGGACGGAGACAAAGCCGACGGCATCAACTCTCTGTATGTACTGGACAACCTGCGTCACAAAATCGGTTTGGGCATCGAGCACAAGCTGGTTTGGCGCCTCACGGCGCGATGGGACGCCAGCCTCCAAGACCGCGCTTGGTCACAAGACATAACCGGTTCGGAAATTGAGAATCCAGTGACCCTACTCAACCTGCGCATCAATGCGGATCTGGGTGCACTAAACGCCTACATTGCCGCAAGCAATCTGCTCGACCAGACCTACGAGGACCGTTTGGGCGTGCCGCAGCCGGGAATTTGGATTTACGGGGGAGCGACCTTTACGATCGACTACTGATCATTTCAATTTCTCATTGTTGTGGTGGCGATCGTGGTCGCGCTTGGTCTTCTTGTCCATTCGGCGATCAAAGGCCGCCTGGAGGTCAACCCCGGTCTGGTTGGCCAAACAAACGGTCACAAAAAGCACATCGGCCAGCTCCTCTCCCAGGTCTTTGGATTTATCGCTCTCCTTCTCGCTTTGTTCCCCATAACGGCGGGCGATGATGCGGGCCACTTCCCCCACTTCTTCGCTCAATTGGGCCATGTTGGTAAGCTCATTGAAGTAGCGCACTCCATGATCCTTAATCCATGCATCTACCTCTTCCTGAATTTCTGTGATTCCTGCCATTATTCTTTGTTCTTGGTATCCAAAACGAGGGTCACCGGACCATCGTTCACCAGTTCTACTTGCATGTTAGCGCCAAACGTGCCGGTTTCCACCGGAACGTACTTCCCGAGTTCCGCAACAAAGGCCTCGTACATCGGGATGGCCTGCTCTGGACGTGCGGCTTTGATGAAACTCGGTCGCTTGCCCTTTTTGTACTTGGCGTGCAGGGTGAATTGACTGACCACAAGGGCCGCACCTTCAACATCTACTACGCTCAAATTCATCAAGCCCTCGGCATCCGAAAAAATGCGCAGCTCGCTCGTCTTACGAGCCAACCATTCCACATCCTCGCGGCTGTCTTCCTGCTCAATGCCCAAGAGTATCATCAGGCCATGGTCAATAACCCCATCGACCTGATCATCGATGCGGACTTCGGCCCTGGAAACACGTTGGAGGATTGCGCGCATTTACTTGTATTCATCCTCCCGATAGGGAGAAGACTCTTCGTCACCATTGACCAAGCTAAGGTAGCTTCGATACCGCGAATAAGCAATTTCTCCAGACTCCACCGCGGCCTTGATGGCACACTTGGGCTCTTCTTGGTGCAAGCAATTATTGAACTTGCACTCGTGTTTGATGGCAAACATCTCCGGGAAGTAATCCGTGATCTCGTATTTATCCATATCGACCACGCCAAAGCCCTTGATACCGGGCGTATCAATGATGTATCCACCTCCAGCCAAGGGAAACATCTCCGCAAAGGTGGTGGTGTGCTGTCCCAGTTCAAAAGCCCCTGAAATCTCGGTCGTCTTCAAATCCAGAGCCGGATCTACCTGATTGATGAGCGTGCTTTTGCCCACCCCACTGTTCCCCGAAACCAAGGTGACACGACCTTCGAGAATCGCTCTAAGCTCATCGATTCCGCGGCCCTTTGTGGCCACAGTCCCGAGCACCGAGTATCCAATATCCTCATAAAGGGCCATCAGATGAGCCAGTTCTTGCACTTCATCATCATCCAACAGATCGATTTTATTGAAGACCAGAACGGCCGGAATATCATAGGCCTCAGCCGTCACCAGAAATCGGTCGATGAAGGCCGTATACGTTTTGGGGTAATTCAAAGTGACCACCAGAAGAGCCTGATCAATATTGGCAGCCAGAACATGGGTGCGCTTGGACAGGTTCACACTCTTGCGCACAATGTAATTGTGCCTGTCGTGGATGGCGCTGATTACGCCTGTTTCTAAGCCCTCTTCACGGTCGATCGTGACCCAGTCGCCTACTGATACTGGATTGGTGCTTTTAATGCCCTGAGTGCGAAATTTTCCCTTGATGCGCGCCTCGATCGAAGACCCGTCTTCGAGGTCCACCGAGTACCAACTCCCCGTACTTTTGGTCACGCGCCCTTTCATGGCGGCAAGTTAGCTATATTTACGGCCATGAGCATTGAGGTCAAAGAAGTCAGCAAGGTGTACGGCGAGCAGAAAGCGCTCGACCAAGTGTCTTTTTCCATCGGTACCGGCGAGATTGTCGGATTTCTAGGCCCCAACGGCGCCGGGAAGTCCACCATGATGAAGATCATCACCTGCTACCTACCTCAAAGTGGAGGGCAAGTCACGGTCAATGGTTTTGACGTGGCCACGGAGTCCATGAAGGTACGCGAACAAGTCGGTTACTTACCCGAGCACAACCCCTTGTACCTGGACATGTACGTGCGTGAGTTTTTGACTTTTGCGGCCGGTATTTCGGGCGCTGAGACCCTACGGGTCGATGAAATGATCGAGCGCACGGGCCTCACTCCAGAAAAGCACAAAAAAATCTCCGCGCTCTCTAAGGGGTACCGTCAACGTGTGGGCCTTGCTCAGGCTTTAATCCACGACCCCAAGGTGCTCATCCTGGATGAGCCCACCACTGGTCTCGATCCCAACCAGATCGTCGAGATTCGGAACCTCATCAAGGAGATTGCTCAAGACAAGACGATCATGCTCTCGACCCACATCATGCAAGAAGTCGAGGCCATTTGTGACCGCGTGATTATCATCAATAAGGGGAGAATTGTCGCCGACAAGCCCACTTCGGAATTGGCTGGCCTCACCTCCAAACGCCAGCTTGTTCGCGTGGAGTTTGAAGGGAAGGTCGACACAGCGGCGCTCAAGCGCCTCAGCGGTATAGAAAGCTTGCGCGAACTGAAAAAAAATACCTTCGAGGTGGAGTCCGGAAGTGGTCAAGACCTCCGAAAATCCCTGTTCCAGTTCGCCGTAGAACAGGACACCACCATTCTGGAAATTACCCAGGAAAGCAAGTCCCTGGAACAGGTGTTCCAGGAACTCACCAAGTAGATTTTATTGTTTGAGAATTCGCTCCGTAATCGTCCATTGATCTGACTTGAGGCTCCAAATATAGAGGCCTGGAGAAGCCGCCTGAAGATCAACCTGCAGCTGAACGTCATCCAAAAGACCCTCTTGAAGGGTACGCCCATCGATGGTGATGAGCTGCCATCTCCCTTGAACGGGTCGGTCAAACTGAAGATGGACCCGATTTGAGGTCGGATTCGGGAAGACGCGATAATCGGGCTTTGGATTGTCGATTCCAATGGTCTGACTGGAGCAGGTGTAGTATTGTTGCGCCCACCAGGAGTCCACTTGATCGGATAAGAATTGAATGCGCTGAACACCCCCGGCGGGGCCAAAGAACTGCTTTCGACCGAAGAGGTAGACGTAGTCAAATTCCAATCGATCACCGGCGTTTAAGTCGAATGGGCCAATAGAGCCCATAGCTCGGCGTTGCCCAGGATTTTGGGCGGCGCTCCATTCTTCCCAAGAGGGAGTCGGATGATTCGGGTCTGTTCCGGCGGAATACATGAAGTTGCAGTCCGGTCCGGGCCCACCGCCGACATGACCATTGTTGTTGTTGAAGACCAGGTGCGTGGAATCCTTCCATCGAGCCGTGAGGCTCTGATAATAATGCTCATCAAAAAGAGGGAGTCCGGTTGCCGTGGTCAAGTCCGTGTAGAACATGGTGGCGTGCAGGCCTTGGCCGGTGGGGTCATTGAGGACGTGGACGCCTTGTGCGGGAGGATCGACGCCGTAATCGGCGTCTACCCCATTGCCGTTGAAGGCATAGAATAGGTCTCGAGGGACATCGGTTCCGAGGTAGTCATCGTAGAATTGGCCGATGTCAAAGTCGATGTAGTGGCCGAGGTAGACGTCGGTGAAATCCTGAAATCCTCGGGCGTGAACCACCGTATGGTTGAAGACGGTCGAGTCTAAATAATCGTGCCCTGGAACAGCCGTGTGGACATAGAGCATGGTGTGAAACTCCACAATGAGATCGGTTCCGATGCCCGGGCCAGCGGCTTCGTCCAGCTGGTCGGAGTAAATGGCGTAGACGGCTTCATCGCCGCGAATGCATGGGGTCTCGCCGAAATTGGGTTCGTAGATACCATTGGCATTAAGGTCATCGTATGGCGCAAGTTGCCAAGCCTCGCCTTTTAGGGTGTCTCCGTTTCCGGGCCAGTCGAGAATATCGGGTGGTGCAATGTAGCCGGGTTGGTTGTAGTTGGCCTGGTGGCTGAGGATTTCGCCCCGAGAAACGCGCCAAACCTGGTTGTATTGGGGTTCGGTAATGGCGTCGTTATTGACCGGTCCAGGGCGAAAGTCGCCGGTGACTGCTGGGCTAATTTCAGCGGCGACGTGAAGCTCGTTACTGGCGTTCCAGCCACCAATCCAAAACTGTCCAAAGCGAATGGTGGAGTTTCCCGAGCCCTTGG
>CBFIEH010000018.1:0-37318 GCA_965661605.1 Flavobacteriales bacterium
TGAAGATGCTGAGAACGAGTTCATTATGGCCTCGCACATCGACCGGTTTAAACAGAGTAAGTGCTACCTAGAAGCGGAACAGACCTACAACTGCATCAGCTGTCACAATCCGCACAAAAGCGTTCACGAGACCAACCTCATTCAGTTCAACAGTACGTGCGGCGATTGCCATTCCGGGGCTCCTAGCTTTGACTGTACGGCACCTGAACCAGATCTGGTCGCTGAGGATTTCAACTGTGTAGGCTGTCACATGCCGAGCAGTACGAGTATCGATATTCCGCACGTGACGGTTCACGACCATAAGATTCGTGTGCCTGGAGAGAGGGGCATGGCGGACATCGCGCCGCAGGCGCAGAAAGTGAAGAAATTCCTCGGATTGGTCAGTGTTAATGAAGATGCTCCGGACGACCGAACCATGGCTAGAGCGTATTTGCAGCAATACGAGAAGTTTACCGCAGACCCCCAGTTTTTGGATTCGGCGGCCGTATATCTGGATCGGGCCGGGCGCCCTTTGTTTGAAACGGTCAATTGGTACTTCTTGAACGCCGATTATGAGGGCTTGTGCTCAGATATTGATGGGCGCGGAGTAGAGGTTGTTCTGGAATCGTTGAAGACAACGGACTTTACCAACGACGATGCCTGGACCGCTTATCGCATTGGCCAGAGCTATCGAAATATAAAGGACACAGACGCGGCGTACCAGTTCCTCAAAAAGGCGGTTACACTTGCTCCATATCAACTCGAGTTTCGAAACAAGATGGCCACCTTGCTGGTTGACTTGGGCTTGCGTGATAAGGCCTTGTCCCAAATGGAGTTCGTCTACAAGGAGTATCCGTACTATCCTGAGAACGTCAACAATTTGGGTTATTACTGGCTTCAAGAAGGGGATTTGAATAAGGCGGCTGAGTTCTATGACGAGGCTTTGGCCTTAGATCCTGATTACGTACCTGGACTTTTGAACCGGGCTGGATTGGCTTTATATCAGGAGCACTGGGCGGAGGCTGAACGCGACTTGGAGCACATCCTGAGCATTGAGCCCGATCACCCTCGAGCGACCCAGGTGTATGCTCAACTGAAACAGATTTACCCATGAGTCTCCGTCGGCGGATTCGTATTGTGGTCGCCATTCTTTTGGCACTAGGGGCCGGGCTGGGGTGGTTCGGATATCGGGCCATTTGGTCGAACAATGTGGTTGAAGGGATTGAAAACTATGATCTCTTTATTTCCTCAGATTCTCCATTCGAGGCCGTTACGGAGCAGCTGAAAGAAGACTCGGTATTAAGGTCGGTGGCCAGTTTTCGTTGGGTAGCGAGTTTAAAACGCTACGACCGCAAGATAAAGAGCGGACGCTACCGCTTGTACTCGGGAATGAGCAACAACGATATGGTCAATCTGCTGCGTTCTGGAGGGCAAACACCAGTGCGTATTACCTTCAACAATATTGATCATATCTATAAATTGGCCGAAGTGGTGAGCTCTCAGCTGGAAGCAGATTCGGCAGAGCTTGTTCAACTTCTTTCCGATCCGATTTATCTAGATTCTAGAGGCTGGAATGAAGAGACCATACTCGGTGCGTTCCTGCCGAATACATACGAGATGTATTGGAATACTTCTGCTGAAGGATTTGTAGAACGAATGTTCCAAGAGTATGAGCACTATTGGGATGAGGAGCGCCAAATGAAGGCTGCTTCACTGGGCATGAACCCAAATCAAGTCAGTGCTTTGGCTTCAATTGTAGAGCGAGAAACGGTCCAGCCCGCAGAGATGAAGACCGTTGCAGGTCTATACCTTAATCGCCTCCGCCGAGGGTGGAAGCTTCAGTCAGATCCTACCATCGTTTTTATTCTGAAGCAATTGAATCCCGATACGGTGATCCGCCGAGTCTTGACGAAAGACCTTCAGATAGAATCTCCCTACAACACCTACCTGAATGCAGGTCTTCCTCCTGGGCCAATAGGGGCACCGAGCCTACGCGCCATAGAAGCCGTACTGGCCAATGAACAGCACAACTATGAGTACATGTGCGCCAGTGTAGATCGATCTGGATATCACGAGTTTGCTTCAACCCTAAGCGAGCACAATCGTAATGCCGCGCGCTACCGTCAATGGTTAAACCAACAGCGTTTGTACCGATAATCGGAGTGGGGTTTACTGGACGACTACTTTTTCAGCTTGGTCCGCCCACTGGATGTAGTAAATCCCCTTTGGGATTTCACGCAAATCGTACAAGCGAACAAAGGGCTGAGAGCCCTCGTGTTTCGGCACATCGATCTGCTGACCCAATTGGTTGAACCAGAGGATGGGTCCATCCACGCGACCTTCAATCGTGATCAACGAACTTGCTGGGTTCGGGTAGATGTGCAGGAACTCCTGAGGCTCTTCCAAGCCTACAGTCGAGTAGTTCACCACCTGACATGAATCAGCGCTACAGCTTTGATCATCAGTCGTGGTCATGCACACCGTGTAATTGCCGTCTTGCGCGTACGCATGGGTGACCAGGTTACCTTGAGCTGTATTTCCATCGCCAAAGTCCCAATCGTAGGTATAGGCACTGCTGCCACCTGACGTGAAGGTAAACTGCTGACCGGCTTGAAGTGCAGAGAACCCAAAAGCAGGCTCGAGGGCTACGTAAACACTTTTAGAAGTACTGTCAGTGCACCCAGGATCAATGGCTACTTGGGAGATCTCAACCGCACCGGACAGTCCGGTCAAGTTGAAGTCGCCAACTCCACTGTGATCGAAAGTTCCGTTGACATACCAGTCTACATTGGTCGTTCCAGCACTGTTATCTGTCACCTGAATCGGCGAATCCCAGCAGTACAGACTGTCGTTTGTGCTGAAATTAGCCGATGCCGGGCAGCAACTTCCCAGGGTAAAAGGAGTGGTGAACGAAGCGGAATTTTGACCTGTAGGAATACTGAAAATGGTGATGTTCAATTGGTAGGACCCTGCAGGTACAGCGTTTGCCGGAATGTTGATCACATGGGTGTATGGTGCAATCATCGGATTTCCAATAGGCGGCGCATCGAAGGTGATAAGCACATCCAGATTGCTGCCATTGACAGTATAGCTATCCCCAGAGACAAAGAACTGGGGCATGGGCTTCATTCCATCTACGGTAATGGTCCAGGCCTGACAATCTAAGGGGTTGTTGGAAACAGCAACGGCAGTGATGCTTTGGGCCATTGCCAAAGATGTGCTCACCAAAGCGAGCAAGAGTAGAAACTTCTTCATAGGTGTAGTCGTGTAGTTAACGCACTAGACCTTTCAGCCTAGCGCCACCAAGTTACGCAAATCTCACCTAATGTTAACTCCAAGTTAAGGGCTAACGAAGTCCCATAGACTCGATAATTCCATCAATTCTTTTTTCAAGTCCAGCTTCTACCGAATCAAAGTCCCCTTTGCTTTCAAGCACTCCTTTGACGGAGAAATAGAACTTGATCTTGGGTTCCGTGCCAGAAGGGCGAGCAGAAATCTTAGAGCCATCCTCTGTATAGAATTGAAGCACATTCGAAGAGGGTAGATCTATGGCTTGAGTGGAACCGTCGACGAGGTTCTTCTCTTCTAAACTTCCATAATCCAACATGCGAACGACTTTGGACCCGTTGATTTCCACAGGGGGATCGTTTCGGTACTCTTCCATCATTGCCTTGATTTCAGCGGCTCCGTCACGTCCCTTCTTGACAATACTGATTAAGCGCTCTTTGTAAAAGCCATATTTGATGTACACATCGAGCAATCGGTCGAAGAAGGAAGAACCTCGAGATTGCGCTTCCGCGGCAATTTCTGCGGCGATAAGGGTACTGGTCACAGCGTCTTTATCGCGAACGAAGTCGCCGACCATGTATCCGAAGCTTTCTTCTCCACCTCCAACAAAGGTCTTGAGGCCTTCTCGTTCGCGAATCAACTCGGCGATCCACTTAAAACCAGTAAGGCAAACGGGGCACTCCAGGTTATTCGCTTCGGCGATGTCCATGAAGAGTTCACTGGTCACAATAGTCGAGGCGATAAATTCATTTCCGGTAAGCTTTCCAGCCTTACCCCATTGTTCGATGAGGTAATCAGTCATGACCGCTCCAGTCTGATTCCCGTTGAGTAGACGTATTTCACCCTTGTGGTCGCGAACCGCGATTCCAATTCGGTCCGAATCGGGATCGGTACCAATGACCATGTCCGCGCTCTTTTCTTCGGCAAGGGCAACAGCCATGCTCAGAGCTTCAGGCTCTTCTGGGTTGGGCGAAACAACGGTAGGGAAGTTTCCATTGGGTTCGGCCTGTTCGGGAACGATATAGACGTTCTGAAATCCGGCACGCTCGAGTACTTGAGGAACTCCATTGATGGATGTTCCATGGATGGAGGTGAAAACGACCTTGAAGGTGTCTTTACCGCCTACGTCAAATCCTTGTGAAACGGAAGCTTCGTAGAAGGCCTCATCTACTTCTGCGCCGATGACCTCAATTAATTCATCGTTGCCTTCGAATTTAACCTGATCCGGGCTGGTGATTTTCTCAACCTCCCCGATGATTAGCTTGTCGTGAGGGCGAACGATTTGTGCACCATCGTTCCAGTATACCTTATATCCGTTGTATTCTTTTGGGTTGTGCGAAGCCGTCAATACAATTCCGCTGTGACATCCCAAGTATCTAATAGTAAAGGACAATTCTGGTGTTGGTCGAAGACTTTCGAAAAGGTGAACCTTTATTCCATTTGCGCTGAAAACCTCTGCAACTTGCCGGGCAAAGGTGTCCGAATTGTTCCGGCAGTCAAAGGCTATGGCCACTTTGAGTTCCTCGCCGGGAAAGCACTCAATCATGTAGTTGCACAACCCCTGGGTAGCCATTCCTAAGGTGTATTTATTGATGCGGTTGGTTCCCGGACCCATGATTCCACGCATACCTCCCGTACCGAAGGTGAGGCTTTGGTAAAAGGAATCGGTGAGTTCTTGCGGATCGCTATCAATCATGTGACGAATTGCAGACTTGGTCTCTTCGTCATAGTTTCCGTTGAGCCACTCTTGGGCTTTGTCTAGGATCGCTTGTTCGATCATGATGGGAGGTGGGTTTGGTTTTTACTCGGTTTTTCTGCTGACGCTACTGGCGCCGCTTGTACTTTTGTTAATGCTCGGATTGCCTTTATACTTCACGGAAGAGGCACCGCTAGCATTGATGGAGAGTTCTTCTTCCGCCCAGACGAGAACGTCAGCAGCTTCCGAAACATTGATGTCGGCCCGCAGGGCCTTCATTTCTGAGGCATTAATCTCAGAGGCTCCGTTGACTTCAAATTGCAGTTCACCGACAGCGCCCGGTTGACAGGAGATCACGGCAAAGGCCAAGAGGAGTAGGGTAAGTGTTCTCATGTTGTTGCGTTCTCAGACTAAAGATAGGAAGTTAACCCCTTAGGTCCACGTTTCAGGGCGTTGATTCGAAGTAACGGATATCGGCCTTTTGGTTTTGCCTCAAAAATCCGAGAATCAAGCTCTGGGTGTGGCGATTGTCTTCGTATGGTGTGATGTAAAGACGCAGTTGATCCACGAGCTCCACGGGCTGATCGGTAGGGATGTACCCAAAGCCTTTGTACCGGCCTTCTTCAATGAGTACGGCACTGTGCTCACTATCATCGCGTCCCTTGTCCAAAATGAAGAAGTTAGGCTCCGGGTAAGCGAACTGCTCCAGCACCCGGTCCACTTTGGCATTGTATTCTTCAGACGATTCTTGTCCTAGCTGAGCGCCGCTACATTGCCCAACGGAGACGTGAAAGCACCCCTTGTCGCTTTTGTACAGACCGCACAAACAAGGGCATAGCTCGTATTCTTCCTTGAGCCATTCGAGATGTCTACGACCTTCGGTCATGGTGGTGTAGGTGCAGAGCGGCGCGTCTTGACCTTTCTGTGATTTGACCCTTAGTTCGCGATATCCTTTATCGTTCATGTGCTCATACAAGCCGTAGGTATAGCTGTTGCGCCTTGCGGCGCGATTAAATTTGGGCCGATGCTTCTTTATCTCGTGGCTTTCCAGTAGAAGGGAAATCAACTCACTTCCACAGATCTCAAAATCGATCGAAGCGATCTCCTCCATCATGCGCACGCCTTTTTCCGTTTCGTAGTTGTTGAGGTGCTGCAGAATTCGAGACTTGATCTTCGTGCTCTTGCCGACATAGATCAGCATGCCCTCGGCATCGTACAGGTAGTAGACGCCAATTTTGTTCGGCAGATTCTGAACAACGGCCGGGCTGAGCCCTGTGGCGTATTCACCTTTGCTCGGGGCCTTTCCACCACTAATAATCCCTTCAAAGTCATTGGCCAAGAGCATCTCAAAAAGGGTCACTGTAGCGCGAGCATCTCCTGCCGCACGGTGACGGGCCGATATTTCGATGCCCAGCTCAGCCGACAACTTTCCGAGGCTGTAGGAACGCTTTCCAGGGAGCAGCTTCCGGCTCAATTTGACCGTGCAAAGCGTATCGCGCTCATATTCGTAACCGAGCGCCCTGAACTCCGCCTTGAAAAAGCCGTAATCAAACTTACTGTTGTGAGCCACGAACACACAATCCTCGGTAAACTCGACAATCTCCTTTGCCACCTCATAGAAGTAGGGCGCGTTTTCGACCATCTCATTGGTGATGCCCGTAAGACCCGTAATGTGGTAGGGGATTCGCTTTTCGGGATTGATCAGACTCTGCCACTCCGCAACGATTTTAAAACCGTCGTGTTTGTACATGGCGATTTCGGTAATGCGCTCATTGCGCGCACTTCCGCCCGTGGTCTCTATATCTATGATGCAATACAACTATTTGATGTCCCGCTTGTCTGTAGAAAGATAACACACGTCCTTCACATTTCCCTTCTTACTGACTTTAATTCCGGTCAATCCAATGCCCAAGTAGGCTCCGGTGTCAATGGTCCAACAATTGGCCCGTTTGTCGAATTTGGGTTTGCCGTTTTTCTGCGGGGTATGTCCAATAACTTGAGTCTTACCGACATTTAGAATCGGTCTTCGGTTATTCAAAACGCTAAGGCGACTATCTTCTTTAAAGGGATCCGTGGCACTCAAGGCCCAACCGGCATGACTAACTAATGCGCAGTCATTCTCCCACGATAGGGATAGGGCGTGAATCCACTTCACAAAGCTCATATAAGCATCCGGCTGAGCGTAAAGTTGTTTGAGGAGCTTAGATCCGCCACCGCGCAACCACTTCAGGCGTGGACTTCCTTGGAGGTACTGCAGCAGGTCCCACTCGTGATTCCCTTTCATAAAGCCCACACGCCCGGGATACTTCAATTCAAGATCTTGGCAGTACTGCACCGTTTCCAAGCTGTATTTGCCCCGATTGATGAGGTCACCGACTTGGATGAGGATTTCTCGGTCTGGATTCCAATGTTTGCTGATGAGCGCTTCATAGGTATGAAGGCAGCCATGAACATCTCCAATGACAAAAAGCCGGGATTTTTCCACGGCAACAGGGTCTTAGTTATTCAGCATCACAGGCATGACGAGCATCAGTACGTCTTCTCCTTCCTCGCTACCGTCCAGCGGCAAAAGGATTCCCGCACGGTTAGGTGCAGACATTTCCAAGTTGACGTTTTCACTTTCTAAGTTGCTCAGCATTTCCACAAGAAAACGGCTGTTGAAACCGATTTCGATGTCTTCTCCTTCGTATTGACAGGTCAATCGCTCGTCCGCCTTGTTCGCAAAATCAAGGTCTTCAGCACTGATTTGCAGTTCATTACCTGCAATCTTCAACCGGATTTGATGCGTTGTTTTATTGGAGAAGATGCTCACACGACGTACCGAGCTTAAGAAAGCAGAACGGTTTACAGTGAGTTTATTCGGGTTTGTTTGAGGTATGACCGCCTCGTAATTCGGGTACTTTCCATCAATCAAACGACAGCTCATGTCAATGCCGTCGAAAAGGAAGCGCGCATTGCTGTCGTTGTACTCCACCGTTACTTCACCGTCTGCACTTCCCAAAATACTCTTCAACAAGTTCAGAGGTTTCTTAGGCATGATGAATTCGGCTGAAGAATCTGTAGTGGCATCGGTACGCGTGTAACGGACGAGCTTATGTGCATCGGTGGCTACAAAACGAACGTGCTCAGAACTGAATTGGAAAAAGACACCAGACATCACCGGGCGCAAATCGTCGTTTCCACTTGCAAACAAGGTCTTGTTGATGGCCGTCGCTAGAATCTCAGGCTGGATACTCGCCGTACTAGGGTCTTCCAAAGCCTGAGCTTTAGGGAATTCTTCACCGTCCAAATAACTCAGGGAGTACTTACCATAGTCGGAACTCAATTCCACTTTCTTGCTTTCAGGGTCTAGCAAGAAGGTCAAGGGCTGCTCGGGAAAAGTCTTCAAGGTGTCGAGTAGGAGGCGAGAAGGGATGGCCGCACTTCCTTCTTCGTCGCTCTGTGCTTCCAAGCGCGTCGAAATAGTGGTTTCCAAGTCGGAAGCCGTAATCTTCAATTCGTTCTCTTTAATCTCGAACAAGAAGTTGTCGAGAATGGGAAGCGTATTGCTGCTGTTGATGACCCCGCCAATCGTCTGTAGTTCCTTTAAAAGCTGGGTGCTCGAAACAATGAATTTCATGCGTAGAATGTCTTGGTTTTGGGCCTCAACGGCCCGATTTTCGCCTAAGAGCAAATATAATTTTTTAGGACTCTATGGCCCGAAAAGAAATCAACTACTTACTAACAAGCGCCTCACCTTCAAAGTAGTTCCGGCTTCGAAGAATTCGACGCAAAGCGTAGTTCTGAATTAAGATGAAATCCTGCCCGTTGAGCAGTGCGTAAAAACGGTCTAAATCGTAGGACCGAGGGGTTCCATCTTCGTTCACCGTTCCTGGAAGTGCCTTTTTGTAGTAGGCTACAAGCTCTGTGTCTCGATCTCCAGCGCCCTCAATGCGCAAAGTGAACACGGGCTCACTTCCGAGGATGCTGTCTTTTTTAGCCCAGATGCGGTCTTCTTCCGTGATCAACCCTTCAAAATAGATTCGCCCAAACTCACTCAAATAACCCAGAGCTGCGGCCGAATCAAATAGAATGAGCTCATTTCCCGGCCAGCTGCGAACCGCAACGGTCCCCACTAAGGGCTGTTCTATGGCAAATCCCGCTTCGGGCTCTCGGTGGTATTGCAGCGAAAGACTTTCGATTCGATCCGCGCTGATCCCAACAATACTTCGATCTCGCCACAACATCGGATCTGCGAAGTACCGCGTATTCAAAAAACCGTTGAATCCAGGGATGTGCACCAAGTAGGGTCCGTCTGAGCCTTTAATCATCATGTACGTTCCAAGAAGGTCCGGGGCGTTTCCACCCACGTAAAAGTGCTTAACCGCATCGCCATCGCTTTCTACAATGACTTCGACGCCGCGAGTGCTCATCATGTTCATCACGCGCTCCTTGGCCTTTTCTGGTGCGAAGCTTCTCATTTCCTGACGCTTCAAGGTCTCCATGAGTACCTCCATGGCATCAGGGCGTACTGGATACTGTCCGTCAACCATCCAACCGTCTTCGGTCCGGACCAACACCGTTTCTTTGGGGCGCTTGTCTTTGATGACAATACGGTCCACCGCTGCCGTATCTTCAACGGTAAAATCATAGAGTTGAGGGCGGGTAGTGTTTTCGTCCTTGAACATGGTTAAATAGACGACCACCGCACCTAGAATAAGGGCGATGACTACATAGAGTCCTAGTCTGTTCTTCATCTTACTTCGCGTATTTTCTTCGTCTCCAGTAGTTCAACAATAGTCCCATTAGTACTACAAGCACTAACGGTAGGGCGGTATTCAAGGTTTTCCAATACGTCATGGAACCGCGAATGCGCGTAGCATCGAGCAGGCGCAGTTGTAATTCTCGAGAACGCACGGCGGTCAGGCCAGAATCGTCCAGGAGGTAATCTACGGCATTGAGTATGAGGTCTTCATTGCCGTATTGATTCCCAGTAAACTTGTCGTATCCCAATCGAAGGGCTTCGCCCCGTTGGAATTGATTCTTTAATACATCGCCGTCGGCAATCACAATTTGAGCGGTTGCCTCTGATTCTTCAATCAAGGAGAGTTCTTCACCATTTCCGTCACGAGGCTGAAGGCGATTCTTAAAGTTCGAGGTAAAGGTTCCCTCCAGCAGAATGGCCAAAGGCAGATATTGCTCTGTAAACTCCTCGGGCTGAGGTTGTTCGTTCAAGGAGCTTAATCGGATGTTGGTCGGAGCCTGGGTGGTTTTGGTGTATCGAGAGCTGGACAAGAGAATAGTCTTCTGTACTCCAGGAGTCACGATGGTGTCAATGGACGATGGAAACTCAAATCGGACCGGATTGATGTTGGACACAATCGGGTGATCTTGATAAGGCATAGCCAAAGGGAAATACAACCAGGGGAAAAACTCGTACTGTGGGACTCCATTTACCTGATTGACCACCACCGGAATTTCAGCACAAAGGGCATCTTGAACCAAGTGGTCGTTGAGTCGAACACCGTAGCGGAACAGAATGTCGTTCAATCCCAAGTCCAAGGGGTAGGAGAGGGCCTGGTTCTTGGTCGATAGGGAATCCATATCGGCGAATACAGCATCGATCAGCCAGATGATCTTTCCGCCTTGCATGACGAATTGATCCAATAGGTATTTGTCCAGATCCGCAAAGGTTTCTCTTGGTTTGGCGATCACGAGCAAATCAAAGCGGTTCAGCTGAGCCTGCTTCTTGGCAATGCTGATTTGACCGCTTACCGAATCCACTTCAAAAGAGCGCAGATCTAGTCTGGCCAGATCGTAGGACTCTTTAAGCACCCGTCCGATGCCTTCCGTTTCCAGATCGCTCAATTCTCCGTGTCCCTCTACAAAACCAATCCCTTTTCGATCATTAGCTTGAAGCTTGCGAAGGGCGTTGGCGAGTTCAAATTCTAGGGACTGAACAGAGGTGTTCAGTTGAGCCTCGGGACTGGCACCGGCTTGACTTTTAAGGAGGGTAAACACCCCTTCACGACCGAGGTAGTACACCACCCCACCCGGAAAAATGATTTGGGAGCTGCGCTGATCACCTTCGCTGATCTGAAGCTGGGTGCCTTCGATTCCCTTTTCGGTCAATTGTCGATAAAGCTGCTGGCGTTCCTCTTCACTTTCGCCAGCACTGGGGTCAACAAACTCGAATTCAATGTTGTCATTGTACGCTCGGAACTCGCGAAGCATTCTTTTGGCCTCGTTGCTCAGGCGGCGGAATCCCGAGGGGAATTCTCCTTCCAGATACACGCGAAACAGCACTTTGTCTTCGAGGCCGTCCAGGACCTCTTTGGTTGGTTCACTCAAAGTGTAGCGTCCTTCGGCGGTGAGGTCTAAACGGAAGTATTGGAATGAACCCAATACGTTCAGCAACACCAATATAAGGAGCAGCAAGATCAGCCGGAGGATGTCAGTTCTCTTGTTCACCATTTTCTGCTTTGAAGGACGGTGATACATCCTGCCGTGAAGGCAGCCATTAAGGAAAAGAAGTAGAGCACGTCGCGTGAATCCAATACTCCGCGGCTCATACTGACGTAGTGGCTGCTCATGCCCAATTGTTCTACGAGGTAATCCGCAGACCCGAGAAGCGACCATGAAGCCAAATTGTCCAGTCCTAAATAGAGCAGGAAGCTCAGGAATAGGGCCACGATAAAGGCCACGATTTGATTGCTCGTTAAGCTGGAGGCGAAGAGCCCAATACTAACATAGGCTCCCGCGAGGAGGAGTAGGCCGATGTATGAGCCCATGGTTCCGCCCGAATCTATATTTCCGACAGGAGCCCCGAGGGACGATACCGTGTAGTAATACAGTAGTGTTGGCACTAAGGCTAGCGCTACTAATGCCCAACCGGCTAAGAATTTGGCCAAAACAATGCTGAGATCGCTAATGGGTCGAGTGGCCAGCAGTTCCATGGTTCCCGCCTTGTGTTCGTCCGCAAACATCCGCATGGTAATGGCGGGGATGAGAAACAGAAAAACAAAGGGAGCAATAATAAACAGGGGATCTAGGGTGGTGTACCCCGCATTCAGGATGTTGAATTCCCCGTCGAAGACCCACAAAAACAATGAGGTGATCAACAAGAAGACTAGAATCACCAGATAACCGATGATCGAGCTCAAGAAACTACTGATCTCCTTGCGGAAAAGGCTCCACATTACACTTCAACTTTTTTATTCAAACTCCACGCCTCTGGCTTATCACCAAACAATGCCTTCGTGTTTGCCCAAACTTCTTTAAAGAGCGCTGAGTGACGGTAGGCCTCTAGATCATCGGGATGTCTCCACCAGGAGTAAGTGAAGAAAACGTGTTCGTGCTCTGCGTGTTGCAGGAGCTCGAGGTGTTCACACCCCTCAAAGCCGCGTATTAGCTCTTTACTTTGCTCAAAGATGTGCAAAAAATCATTAATCCCTTCGGGCCTGAAGGTCATCTTGACGATGCGTACAATCATGCAAAGGTGATTTTTATGGTTTCGCCGTAGCTAATGCCCAAAAGACTGCTCGCTCCTCCGACGGTTTGCAGGTCGCTCTTGGCAATGGCAATTTCCAAATGACCCGCACTATTAAAGAGCGCCAATGCTTGTCCTTCTCCCATCTCGCTGTAGCGGCGGCGAAGGGTTCTAATGCTCTCTTTACTGTGCCGCATTCTGGGTAGATGAATCTCGAAGTCACGTCCTTTACCAATGTCTTTAAAGATCTGACGTGTCACGTTAGTCACCACGTTGCCAAAATGATCGATGTAGACCACAGCTGCCGTGATCTCCTTCCCATCGCTCGATACGCTTGGCTGTATTCCTTTTCTTTCTACAAATGCCCTACGGGCCGATCCGAGGAGCGATATTTTTCCGCCTCGTGCCAGGTGGCAGGCTGCAGTGACGAATACATCTCGTGCCGGAAAGCTATAGCTGTCCGTATCCTGGGCTATATTCAGTTCGATAATAGCGGTAGGGCGAAGGTCCGGAAATAAGAGTGCAAAGATTCCCGTATCGGCTCCGATGAAAAAATGACCATCTACTTCCACGGCTAAATGCGGCTTGCTTTCCGTCAATTCGGAATCGATTCCAATGATATGAATAGTGCCTTTCGGGAAGTCTTTATAGGCGTTGCGCAAAACGTAGGCTGCTTCGCTCAAATTGAAGGGCCGAATCTCGTGGGTGACATCTACGATGTGAGCGTCCGGAAGTTCCCGAAGAATGGAGCCTTTGACCGATGCGGCATGATAGTCTTTGGTTCCGTAATCCGTCGTGAGGGTGATGATGGCCATAGGTGCGCGAATCGCCTGTTCTTAGGAGAAAGTTCCGTAATTTGCGTGCCTCAAAAGTAACCAATTTGAACGAACGCATTTTTCCGTTAGAGAACATTGATCCTCTCGATTTTTTAGGGGCACAGAACAAGAAACTCTCCCTGGTTAAAACATATTTTCCACAGCTGAAATTAGTGGCCCGCGGCAATAAGATTACCGCCATCGGCCCAGATGAACTCATCGATCAATTTGAGGTCAAGTTCAACCTGCTGATGGAACACCTCAATAAATACAATCAGCTTACTGAAGGAAACATCGAACGCCTGATGGTTGATGATGCCAAGGAAATCGACTCCAAAGGGGGAGGAGAGGTTTTACTTCACGGGACCAGTGGGCGCATGATCAAGGCCCGAACCGCGAACCAGCGCAAGATGGTAGAGCTCAGCGACAAGAACGATATGGTTTTCGCCATTGGGCCGGCCGGTACCGGAAAGACCTACACCGCCGTGGCTTTAGCCGTTCGTGCCCTTCGTCGCAAAGAAGTCCGTCGGATTATCTTGACCCGTCCTGCCGTTGAAGCAGGGGAGAACCTCGGATTCTTGCCAGGTGACCTCAAAGAAAAGCTCGACCCCTATTTGCAGCCGCTATATGATGCCTTGCGCGACATGATCCCCAATGAAAAGCTTCAATACTTTATAGAAAACCACGTCGTACAAATTGCACCATTGGCCTTCATGCGGGGACGTACCTTGGATAATGCCTTCGTCATTTTGGACGAGGCGCAGAACACGACGCATTCACAAATGAAGATGTTCTTGACTCGGATGGGTAAGTCAGCCAAGTTTATCGTAACGGGCGATGCTTCACAAATTGACCTTCCTCGGAATCAGAGAAGTGGGTTGTTGGAAGCCCTGCACGTCCTCAAGAATATTGACGGAATTTCTATCCTCGAGTTGGACGAGAAAGACGTCATTCGCCACGGCTTGGTAAAGAAGGTCATTAAGGCCTATGAAAAGCAAGAGGAGAAAGAAGCCAAGGAGCGAGAAAACAAGAAAAAAGTAGAACGTAAACCAAAAGACTGATGGCGCAGCCACTGAAGGAGACCCACTTTGAACTGCCGGGTCAAACTAAATTCTACCGAGGTAAAGTCCGAGATGTATATACGATTAATGACGATCTCCTCGTCATGGTCGCCAGCGACCGTATCTCGGCTTTTGATGTTGTTTTGCCAAAAGGAATCCCCTACAAAGGACAAGTGCTCAATCAAATTGCTGCGAAGTTTATGCGCGCCACCGAGGACATTGTTCCTAATTGGCTGATGGACACCCCAGACCCTCAAGTGGCGGTTGGTCAAAAAGCGGAACCGTTCAAAGTCGAAATGGTCATTCGCGGATACATGTCTGGACATGCGGCTAGAGAGTACGCTGCCGGAAAAAGACTGCTTTGTGGTGTTCCTATGCCGGAGGGTATAAAGGAAAATGACGCCTTCCCGGAACCCATCATTACCCCAGCCACAAAGGCGGAAGAGGGGCATGATGAGGACATCAGTAAAGAGGAGATTATTGATCGTGGCATAGTTGTTGAAAGTGACTATGTGCAGCTGGAAGACTATACGCGCCGGTTGTTTGCCCGAGGTACAGAAATGGCACGGGAACGGGGACTCATCTTAGTGGACACTAAGTATGAATTCGGAAAACTCGAGGATGGTACTATTGTGCTGATCGACGAAATCCACACCCCAGATTCGAGTCGATACTTCTATGCTGAAGGGTACGAAGAGCGACAGGCGCGAGGTGAAAAGCAAAAGCAATTATCGAAGGAATTCGTGCGCCAATGGTTAATCGCCGGAGGCTTCCAGGGCAAAAAAGGTCAGGTCATTCCGGAAATGACCGCCGATTACGTTGCCTCCGTTAGCGAGCGGTACATAGAGCTCTACGAGCAAATTACCGGTGAGCGTTTTGAAAAGGCGGATACCACTCAAGTGGAAGAGCGTGTCGAGCGAAATATTCGGGAGTTCCTGGCGCAATAGGAACACGAAAACACGAGAAGAGATGAAGAAGTGGATGATGACCCTAGCGGTCGTGTTGATGATCGCTGGAACGGCGCAAGCCCAGGTATTTCAAATCGGAGCCCGAGCGGGAATCAATCGAGCAGATGTTACAGCTGAAGAGATACTGGACATGGGCGATGATTTAGAACAAAAACTGACCAGTGGAACTCAAGACTACGGCTACCACCTAGGACTGTACACCAGATTCAAATTATTGGGATTGTACATTCAGCCAGAGGCTTTATTCACCAAGCTGAATACGGAGGTGACCATCGATGAGTATGAAAATGGAGTGCCTACTGGTAATACAGAAGATGCACGAATCAGCTACACGCGCCTAGACTTTCCAATCCTCGCCGGATTGAAACTGGGACCAGTACGGGTCAATGCAGGACCGGTAGCGAGCCGCGTCATCACCAATGAAACAGAGGGGATCAGTATCACCCTTCAAGATGGAACATACTGGGGCTACCAAGCCGGTATTGGGTTTGATATCTGGAAAATCTTGATTGACCTTAAATACGAGGATGCCTTTAATTCACAAACCAATCAGGTAACCTTTGCCGGGCAACAGTTTGATGTAGATTCCCGTGCAAGTCAGCTCATACTTTCTTTGGGATACCGATTCTAGGTATTCCGAGAACCGAAGATATCGGTGCCGATGCGCACCATGGTGCTTCCTTCTTCGATTGCGATTTGATAATCATTGCTCATGCCCATGGACAATGTATCGCAAGCGGGGAAGGAAGTTTTGATTTGGTCAAAAGCGGTTTTCAGATTTTTAAATTCCCTCCTGACATGGTCCTGGTCTGAGGTGAACGTTGCCATTCCCATCAAGCCACGCACCCTAATACGCTCAAGGCTATGGAGTGCTTTGGACTCAACCAGCTCCACAAGTTCGGAAACCGACAAGCCAAACTTAGTGCTCTCCTCAGCAATATGAACTTGAAGGAGTATGTCGATGACCCGGTTATTTTGTGCAGCTCTTTTGTTGATCTCTTCCGCTAAACGCAGAGTGTCGACACCGTGCACCAAGTGCACAAAAGGCGCAATGTACTTGACCTTGTTTCTCTGAAGGTGGCCAATGAAGTGCCAGTGAATGTCCTTCGCTAGCGAGGGGCCTTTGACTTGCAGCTCTTGAACCTTGTTTTCGCCGAAATCTCGGTGTCCTGCACCATAAGCTTCCTCAATGGCCTCATTGGGCTTGGTTTTGCTCACCGCAACGAGGGTTACATGGCCTGGGAGTCCAGACTTAATGCGTTCTAAGTTATCCGAAATGGAGCTCATTCGTTTCTTCCTTCTATAGGATAAACCGTCAAGCCGCTGCGAAGTTTAGGCTCAATATAGGTGCTCTTCGGAGGCATAGTCCTTCCGGCGTCTGAGATCCTCTTGAGTTGCTCCATGGAGACGGGATGCAGAGCAAAGGCTACCGCGAATCCGCCAGAGTCAACACTGGCTTCCAAGCCTATCACTCCTTTTCGTCCGTCCAGGAAGGAAACGCGTTCATCACTCCTCAGATCCTCTATACCCAATAGAGGGGTCAAAACTTTTTCTGTAAGAATCTGCGCATCCAGATCGGCCACTGGATCTGTGGGGTCAACGGCCTGGCCATCGTAAATGAGGTTGTACCATTCTCCGTCCAAATACATGGAGAAGTCGTGCTTGGATCTTGGAAGTGGATCTGTCCCTTGCGGTATTCTAGACACCTGGAAATGCTCTTCAATGGCTTTGCGAAAACTCTCGCCCGAATGACCGTTTAGGTCCCGAACCAATCGGTTGAAATCCCAGATATGCAATTGACTTTCGGGCATCATAAGTGCCATAAAGTATCGACACGTACCGTTTTCGCGAGCTTCAGGACTGTTGCTGCAAATTTCTTCGGAAAGCAGAGCAGAGGAGGCACAGCGGTGGTGGCCGTCAGCGATGTACAACGCGGGAATGCGCTGGAAGTAGGCTTCAATAGAATGATGGTCTTCTTCTTCGTCGATGGCCCACAGTCTGTGAAGGTGACCGTCCGTGGTGTAGAACTCATATTCTGGACGTTCCATGCGGTGACGGGCCACAATCACATCAAGTCCTGGGATATCCGGATAGGACAGCAAAACTGGCTCGGCATTGAAGTCCGTGACCTTCAGGTATTCTTTGAACATGGCTTCGCGGGCACTTAAAGTGTCTTCGTGCTTCCGAATCATGCCTTCAGCATAATCGTCAACAGCTGCTCCGCCGATAATGCCCATAAAGCTTCGTCCACGCACAACCTGTTCATAGAGGTAGTATGCCGGTTTTTCGTCCTGCACGAAATAACCTTCATCCATGAACCGATGGAATTCAGACCGAACGGCTTCAAACTTCTCTGAGCCGTGTAGCTTTTCTCCTTCCCAATCTGGATTAATGACGCGAAGGAAGGTATAAGGGTTGTTTTCGAGCTTGTCCTTCAGGGCAGGCTCGGAGTACGTCACGTAACTGCGCGTCGCAACCAGGTGCACCAAGTCGCGTGGCGGTCGGATGGCCCGAAAGGGGATAATCTTCGCCAAGGCGTTTCTTTTTGTGTGTGAACCGTAAAGGTAGTAAGCTTAAGCGAAGTGCTCGATGAGGTAGCCGGCCATCTCACTTCCAATCCGATCTTGAGCTTCTTCTGTCGCTGCACCAATGTGTGGGCTAAGGCTCAATTTCGGGTGCATCAAGACCTGAACCGGTGGTGTTGGCTCGTCCTCAAATACATCGAGTGCTGCAAAGCTCAAGTGTTCATCATCGAGGGCTTTCAACAAAGCCACTTCGTCAATCACACCGCCTCGTGCGGCATTGACAACGGCGGCACCGGCCTTCATTTTGCCAAACTCATCTACACCTAAGACGTACTTGCCATCAGCTTGAGCAGGCATGTGAAGGGTGATAAAGTCAGACTGTGCTACCACGTCTTCTTTACTCATGCTTTCAAGAGTAAAAGACAAGCTCTGGCCGTCGAAGAATGAAAGGTCGAGACTCACGTTTTCCATGAATGGATCGTGATAAACGACTTTCATTCCAGCACCGAGGGCAATTCTGGCCGTTGCTTGACCAATGCGACCAAATCCCAAGACGCCAAGCGTTTTTCCGCGCAATTCGCGACCACCAGCATACGCTTTCTTGAGCCCTTTGAAGTTGGACTCTCCTTCTAGAGGCATTTCGCGATTCGCACTGTACAAGAAACGCACACCACCGTAGAGGTGAGCAAAAACCAACTCCGCTACCGACTCTGAGGAAGCAGCAGGAGTGTTCTGTACGCGAATGCCCTTTGAACGGCCGTATTCTACGTCAATATTGTCCATTCCAACACCTCCGCGTCCCACGAATTTGAGCCCTGGGCATGCATCCATGAGGTCTTTGCGCACTTTAGTCGCTGAACGAACGAGTAGAGCGGCCACATCATTTTCATTGATGAAGTCAGCCAGCTGCTCTTGAGCAACTTTATTGAGTAGTACCTCGTGTCCGGCCTCTTCGAGCATGGTAACGCCCACGGCAGCCATGCCGTCATTTGCCAATATTTTCATCTTAACCGAATTGCTGTTCAAAGTTCTTCATGACATCTACGAGTACTTGCACGCTCTCTAACGGAAGTGCATTGTACATGGATGCGCGATATCCGCCTACAGAGCGGTGGCCCTTAAGGCCGTTGATGTTGGCGCCTTGCCACATCTCATCAAATTTGGGTGCCAGATCTTCATTCTCTAGCAAGAAACAAGCGTTCATATTGGAGCGACTCGCCACCTCTGCGGTTCCCTTTAACATCGGGTTGCGATCGATTTCACCATAAAGAAGATCAGCCTTCGCCTGGTTGAGTGCTTCAGCTCCGGCAATGCCGCCGTTCGCTTTAAGATGGCGCAAGGTCAACATGGACGCGTAAATAGGGAAGACCGGGGGTGTGTTGAACATACTGTCTTTGCTCAAATGAACATCATAGTCCAACATGGAGGGAATGGTTCTCCCTGTTTTGCCCAGGATTTCTTTTTTCACCAGCACGAGTGTGGCTCCTGCAGGCCCCATGTTCTTTTGGGCTCCAGCGTAGATCAAATCGAACTTGGTAAAATCCATTACCCTGCTGAAGATGTCCGAAGACATGTCGCAGACCATAGGTACATGCGTCTCGGGGAGCTGCTTTATAGACGTCCCGAAAATGGTGTTGTTCGAGGTACAGTGGAAGTAATCCGCGTCTTCTGGAATATTGTATTGGGTAGGAATGTAGTTGTAGTTGGCATCCTTGGAACTGTCCACTACATCTACTTCGCCAAAGAGCTTGGCTTCTTTGATGGCTTTGTTGGACCAGGTTCCGGTATCCAGGTACGCTGCTTTTCCGTTTTCCGCCTTCATGAGGTTGTATACCACCATCAAAAACTGCATGCTCGCACCACCACCTAAAAAGAGCGCCTCGTAATCATCCCCGAGTCCGAGGAGTTCTTTAGACAAAGAGCGCGCCTCTTCCATGATGGCGACGAATTCTTTAGATCGGTGAGAAATTTCGAGGAGGGAGAGGCCGATACCGTCGAGATCGAGAATTGCCTGTGCAGATTGCTCGAAAACGCTTTGTTGGAGGATACACGGTCCAGCGCTGTAGTTGTGCTTTTTCATTATACAGAGTTTAACGCCTCAAAAATAAGCATAATAGGGAGCTCTCCATATGATGAGAAAGTTACTTTTTACAGATTGTGAACAGGTCTATCGATTGTTGACCTCGACGTCTTCAGCCAGCCAAAATTCGCCATCCCGAAACTCGAGCGCGTCGTAGCTAAAGTCGGGGATGTAGAAGGCGAACATCCCAGGCTGGGCGCCTTCCTTAGGAACTAGATGGTCGAAGACATACATGCCTAATTTTCGATTCCAGCGGAAACTCACACCCGCATCTTCGCCGTATTCCAAAATGAATCGGGTTCGCGGGTTGCTGTCCACGTGAACAATGGGTTTTCCAAAACGCGGGCGATCCGCAATATCGAAGGTCAGGATTTCGAAGATTTTCATGTTGGAGAAAGGGTCTTTCCCATTCCAACCAAGTAAGGTGTAGAGGACCTCGCCTTTGTGTCGCTCTTTGCGGATCTCGTAGTACAAGCACCCGAACCAATTATCGGCATCTCCAAGGGCGAAATCTCGGTTTTCCATGCCCTGATGATTGTCGAAGAGCTCGACTACCCGAAATTCATCCTCTCCCGGAATCTGGATGAAGCCGTAGAACTCGTGGAGCCCATTCTCAAGGGGAAGCATCCAGGTGTAAATGCGAAACTTTTCATCCGGAGCCATGATCTTGGAAACAGTGGTCAATCGATCGAATCGGTAGCGGAAACTCTCCTTTTGCTTCAGCATTTCTCGAAAGCCTGCACGCATGACTTCGTTGTGGTAGCGTTTGAGCGAATCGGACCGTCCATTCAAAACCACTTGGCCCATCATGCCGAGTTCGTCTTCCCACAGGTCCATGGTGTTCTTTTCAATACCGTAGGTGCGGACGGTGTCTTCGGACTGGGCTATCGCGCCGTAGGCGCAGAGGAAGAAAAGAAAGGCGAAGAGCTTGTTCATGAGTGTATAACGCTATTCTCGGCACGATGATACAAAAAAGCCGCTCCTTTTCAGCAGCGGCCTTTTCGAATAATATCGTCTGATTAGAGGTGGAGAAAGTCCTTTTTCTCCAAAAGCTCTGATTCGCTTTCTACATGTGCCTCATCTGGCACGCAGCAGTCTACTGGGCAAACGGCGGCACATTGTGGCTCGTCGTGAAAGCCTTGGCACTCGGTACATTTATCCGTTACGATGTAGTACACGTCGTAATCGACAGGCTCTTGTGCATCATCCGCATCCGCTGAAATTCCGGTCTTGGAAGTCACTTGGCCACTCAAGCTCGTACCATCGCTAAAGCGCCATTCCTCTCCGCCTTCATAAATCGCGTTGTTCGGGCATTCGGGCTCGCAAGCTCCGCAGTTGATGCATTCGTCAGTGATCTTAATGGCCATAAGGCAAGTCTTTTTAGGGTTACAATCGTACCTTTGAACGGCAAATATAACAACAAATCACTGTCAATGTTTCCCTTGGAGGACCGCAAAAACGCCTTGATTTCAATAGGCCGCTTTCTCGCCCAATTTGGCCCTGAAGGCCAGCGCGATGAGCACCCGCTGAACCATGATTACTACGACGCCTTTGCGACGCTTCTCGATCACCAATTCACCAAAAATGCCTGGTTCACGCCGGAAAACGTCCGCTTCGCGGTGGGTGCTTGGGGAATGGCCCTACGGGCCGATGCGGTGAACGAGTGGTTCCAGCTCGAGGAGCCGTCCGAGGGCCTCTCTAATCGCAAGGTCGGTGTGATTATGGCGGGGAATATACCCTTGGTCGGAATGCACGATTTGTTGAGTGTAGTGGCTTCTGGACATCAGCTCGTCGCGAAATTGAGCAGTGATGACGCCCATTTGATTCCGGTCATCGGTCGGCTATTGGAAGAAACCGCTCCTGCACTTAAGGGGCGTTTGACCTTTACTGAAGAAACTCTAGGAGAGGTTGATGCCGTCATTGCCACAGGATCGGGGAACACGGCGAGGTACTTTGAGTATTATTTCCGGGATAAGCCGGCTCTGATTCGCCGAAACCGTAGCTCTGTAGCTATTTTGGATGGCTCTGAAACACCAGAGGAACTCGACGGTTTGGCGGATGACGTTTTCCGCTACTTCGGGATGGGATGTCGAAGCGTTTCTAAGGTATACGTGCCCGAAGACTACGATCTCGATCAACTTTTTGGGGCATTTTACCGCTTCAAGGACATCATCGACAACAACAAATACGCCAACAACTACGACTACCACAAGGCGATTTTCTTGATGAATCGGGACGAGATCACCGAAAATGGATTCGTCTTACTCAAGCAGTCCGAAAAGTTGGCCGCCCCAGTCAGTACCGTCTTTTACGAGGAGTATTCAGACCTTGATGCGGTTCGCAATCAATTGTCTTCAGCGAAGGATGAGCTACAGTGTATCGTGAGCAAAGATCGCGATTGGCCCCTTCACGTAGCTCCAGGTCAAACCCAGCGTCCTGAGCTTTGGGAATACGCAGACGGGGTAAACGTCATGAAATTCTTGAAGGCAGTCTAAGACTATTCTTGACGCTCGTAGGCGCCGAGATCTGGACCGATGTCATTTAGTCTTGGGTTCCCAAGCAGGTCAAAGGGAATCTGCTGGCTTAGCGAGAGCTTGGCGATGTTCTGGGCGCCGCTCAGCGTATCGAGCTGATTATCTCCATTGAATGGATCCACAAACTTAGGGTCCACATTCCAAGAGATTTGATCGAACTGTGCGGGATCGCTGAAGTCGATCCACGGTTGGTTCGCGTAATCGTTTTGGTTCAAACGAATGATGCTGTGCTCGAAGAAGTACTCAAATTGACGATCATCATCTCGGTCGAAGCCTAACTCATTCGTATTGTTTCCGTAGATAATACAGTTCCCGAAATAAGCCTCTTCCAAATCTCTGGGGATGATGTTTCCGTTAATGTCTTCGTACCAGTTGTTCAAAAGAACCGCAGGGGTGCCCCGTGAACCGCCCACCCAGTAGGCGCTCATGGTACAGTGCTCAAAGCGATATCTTCCTCCAATTTGGCACACCACATTGTGGATTCCGCAGTTGCCGATCTCCACGTTCTGTGCCAAAAGGTCCGTTCCTTGGCCTAGGATGCCCACGGAGGCCATATTTCTAATAATAGAGTTTCGAATGGTCAAGTTTCTTTGTCCAACGCCAGGTACGGTGTCTACGCGAAGTCCGACCGTTCCGTTTTTAATGGTGGCGTATTCAATTTCATTGTCTCTAGATCCGGCACTCAACCAAATGAAACCCCATTGCCCCGGTTCTTCTTCGAATTCAGGCTCAAGGCGGTCGCCTTGAATGAGGACATGATTGGCCTCTTGTCCCTGGATTTTCAAGGTGCCCCCATTGAAGACCCATAGTACGGCCTGGTCGTGCAGATGGACATTGGCTCCGGCAGTGATGTCCAATTGGCAATCCGTATCCACCACGGCAAAGCCATAGATGACGTGGGGTTTATCATCGAGCCAAACATCATTGCAGTCAATAATGGAGTAGCGGAGGATCACATTGCCTTCACTGTCGGTCAGATCGGTGTCGGGGTAGTGGAAGTAGGCGTCTTGTCCCCACGCTTCCAGGATGACGTTCTGCTGATTTCCATTGGTATTACAGATGACACTGTCTTCCAGAATAAGCGGATTGTTGTCGTTGTTCGGGTCAATGGTGACTTCTGCGAACACGTAAATACTGTCTCCGCCATCGAGCACAATATTGTTCAGCTCATTAGAAGGTGTTCCATTGATGTTCAAACGAAACTTGCTGTTGTTTCCACCAGCTAGTGCGATCCGGTCAATCTCAACGGCTTGATCGTTCCGGTTGTAGATCTTGAAACTGCGCGTGGCGGAGCCGACGGTAGTGAAGACGGTATCAAATATGACCGTATCTTTGCTGAAGCTCAGCTTGGCTGCACGATCCGTAGTGATTTGCTGCTCTTTTCGACAAGCCGCGAAGAGAAGGACAACACCGAGCAAAATGAATGTTCCGATACGCATGGGTGCAAAAGTATACAATCATGTACGAAGGATTAACGAATTTATTTTCTCAAAGGGTTGGTGAATTTGGCATAACTCCGTATTTTTGCGCTCCCAATTAAAGGTAGAAGACATGAAAGAAGGAATTCACCCAGAAGGTTATCGTTTAGTCGCTAT
The DNA here is from genome assembly GCA_965661605.1 of Flavobacteriales bacterium. Taxonomy (GTDB): domain Bacteria; phylum Bacteroidota; class Bacteroidia; order Flavobacteriales; family ECT2AJA-044; genus ECT2AJA-044. The sequence goes on from CBFIEH010000018.1 coordinate 24,010, forward strand.
GCGCGATGTAAGTGATGGGTATACCATTATCACCAAGTCTTGTGCAGACTCTAAAGAGACTGTAGAAGTGGATGGTGTTGAGTATCCTTTGGTGAAGTTGGAGATCTCTAGCTCATCTCACCCATTCTACACCGGTAAGATGAAGCTTGTTGATACCGCTGGTCGTATCGACAAGTTCAAGAACAAATACGCCAAGTTCTCGAAGAAATAAGTCGCCTCAAAGCGATCGAAATAAAGGTAGACCCCGCCCTAGGCGGGGTTTTTTATTTCCCTACTTTTGGGTAAAAGACAGGCTCATGAACATCTTGCTTTTCGACGGACCGGAACGCGATGACTTACTTCCATTGACCTTTACACGCCCAGTAGCGGATCTGCGGTGCGGAATTTTAACCCTGCGAGAAAAGTGGGAAAAGCGCAGTGGACTGACCACAACGACCTTGACCGAAGAGTACTTAAGTGCCAAATGGCCGGCTGTTGAGGCCGAGGATAATATTTTGGTTAACGGCGCTGCCTGTGTCAATGATGAACTTTACGAAGCGGTGACTCATCTGGCCGTAGGCCAAGTGCTCCGCGCTAAAGGGGATGAGGAAGAGCCAGGTGCAGTTTTGGCCGTTCGAGCCAGTATCGACGCTTTGGAAGAGGGCAACTTGGAGGAAATGGAGTCCGTTAAATTTGAAGGCGAATATGTGCACATCCAATTTCCTTGGGACCTGTTTCGAAACAACGGTGAGGAATTGGAGCGCGATTTTGAGCTCCTGACCAATGGAAGGGAAAGTGCGCCCATTTCAACGTCCAATACCCTGATTGGAGACCGCGTGTTCTTGGAAGAAGGGACTTCCGTAGAAGCATCTATTTTAAACAGTACTTCAGGACCTATTTATGTAGGTGCGGGTGCCACCATTATGGAAGGCTGCATCGTTCGCGGAGCCTTGGCGCTTTGCGATCACGCCACTCTAAAGATGGGGGCTAAGATTTATGGGCCTTCCACTTTTGGACCACATTGCAAGATCGGTGGAGAAGTCAATAATTCCATCATAATTGGCTACAGCAATAAGGGGCACGACGGATTCTTGGGCAATAGCGTCATAGGTGAGTGGTGCAACCTCGGCGCGGATACCAACAATTCAAACCTCAAGAATAACTATGCCGAAGTGAAGGTCTGGAATTATCCCGCTGGACGTTTCATTCCAACCGGCTTGCAGTTCTGTGGCCTGATCATGGGGGATCACAGCAAGAGCGGCATCAATACGATGTTCAATACAGGTACCGTCGTTGGGGTCTCTTCCAATATTTTTGGAGGTGGTTTTCCGCGGACGTTTATCCCGAGTTTTAGCTGGGGAGGCTCTGGTGGAATGACTCAATTCAAGCTGGGAAAAGCAGAAGAAGTGGCCACCAAGATGATGGAGCGAAGAGGTCTATCCTATGACGAGGTCGAACAAGGCATCATGCGGGACGTGTACAAAATGACTTTTCCAGAGGAGGAATAACCTGACCTTCTGTCATTGGCACAGCGATTGCAAAAGAGGGGTTCATCGGCCCGTAGGGCCAAAATCAGTCTTTTGAATACCCAGAACTGACAATATTACCATATATGGACCTTTCCGATTATGACTTTCAACGCGTGTCTTCCGGTGGTTTTGCCGACGAGGACAGCGAATTCATACCCTTGATGACCTCGGAGGACGAGGAGCAAATGAATGCCGAAGAAGTTCCGCAGAATTTGCCCATCCTGCCGTTGCGCAACACCGTACTCTTTCCAGGTGTCGTGATTCCCATTACTGTGGGTCGCGACAAGAGCATTAAGCTTATCAAAGATGCCTACAAGGGCGACAAGACCATCGGTGTGGTGGCTCAAATTGACAAAACGGTAGAAGAGCCGGGTGCTGAGGATTTGTACCGTGTAGGTACGATGGCGCGCATCATCCGTATGTTCCGCATGCCTGATGGAAATACGACCGTGATCATTCAAGGAAAAAAGCGTTTTCACTTGGAGGAATTGACAGAGACGGATCCGTATTTCCGTGCGCTGATCAAATCCATGGAGGAAGCCAAGCCCGCTGCTGGTGATGAGGAGTTTGAAGCCCTCGTCGGAACCATCAAGGATTTGGCCCTACAAATCATTAAGGATTCTCCTAATATCCCAACCGAGGCGACTTTTGCGATCAATAACATTGAAAGTCCGAGTTTCTTGGTGAACTTCATTTCTTCCAACATGAATTTGGAAGTAGAGGAGAAGCAGAAGATGCTCGAGATGGCGGACCTTAAGGTCCGTGCCAGCCAGACCTTGAAGCACTTGACGGCTGAGCTTCAGCTCTTGGAGATGAAGAATGAAATTCAGAGCAAGGTCAAAACCGATATCGATAAGCAGCAACGCGAGTATTTCCTGCACCAGCAGATGAAGACCATCCAAGAGGAGTTAGGAGATAAGACTTTCGAAGCTGAGTTCCAGGAGATGGAAGAGAAGGCTGCGAAGAAGAAATGGCCCGAGAAGGTAGGGGAAACCTTTGCCAAGGAATTGAACAAACTCCGCCGCATGAATGCCCAGGCTCCTGATTTTACCGTTCAGCGCAACTACCTAGAGTTGTTGTTGGACCTGCCCTGGAACGAATATACTCAGGATAACTTCGACCTGAAACACGCCGAAAAAGTCCTGGATAGCGATCATTACGGTCTCGAAAAAGTCAAGGAGCGCATCATTGAGCATCTAGCCGTATTGAAGCTCAAAGGAGATATGAAGGCTCCAATCCTTTGTTTGTATGGCCCTCCTGGAGTGGGTAAAACCTCTTTAGGGAAATCGATTGCACGAGCCTTGGGTCGTAAATACGTTCGTATGTCCTTGGGCGGACTCCGCGATGAAGCAGAAGTGCGCGGGCATCGAAAAACCTACATCGGCGCTATGCCGGGTCGCATCGTTCAGAGTTTGAAGAAGGCGGAAACTTCCAATCCAGTCTTTGTTTTGGATGAGATCGATAAGCTTTCTCGCGATTTACACGGAGATCCGAGTTCCGCTATGTTGGAAGTATTGGACCCGGAGCAGAACAGCGAGTTCTACGATAACTACCTGGAAATGGGTTACGACCTTTCTAAGGTCTTGTTTATTGCTACGGCCAACAGTCTAGCGTCTATTCAACCCGCTCTGCGTGATCGTATGGAGATCATTGAGATCACCGGATATACGGTCGAGGAGAAGGTGGAAATTGCTAAACGTCACTTACTACCCAAACAGATTGAGATGCACGGGCTTCAAAAAGGCCAAGTACGTGTCGCTAAGAAAGCCATGGAATACATGGTGGAGCACTACACCCGCGAATCGGGTGTGCGTGGACTGGAAAAGACGATTGCCAAGGTGGTGCGTCATGCCGCCAAGAGCATTGCCATGGAGCAGAGCTTCAGCGAAAAGGTGGAAGTGGCTCAGGTTCAAGAAATCCTTGGGCCAGAACGAATCAATCTTTCCAAGTATCAAGATAATTCTGTGGCTGGAGTCGTGACTGGATTGGCGTGGACACCAAGTGGCGGAGATATTCTGTTTATTGAAAGCTCCTTGAGCCGTGGTAAGGGGATGATGAAACTCACCGGTAACCTCGGTGACGTTATGAAGGAGAGTGCCACCATTGCCTTCGAGTACTTGAAGTCAAATGCGGACCACCTTGGGATTGATTACAAGGTGTTTGATCACTGGAACTTGCACATTCACGTACCTGCCGGCGCTACACCAAAGGACGGCCCTTCTGCGGGTATCACCATGTTGACCTCTCTGGCATCGCTGTACACTCAGCGTAAGGTCAAAGCGCGGTTGGCTATGACTGGCGAGATCACTTTGCGCGGACGTGTTCTTCCGGTTGGAGGAATCAAGGAGAAAATTTTGGCTGCAAAACGCGCCAACATCAAGGAGATTATCCTCTGCGAGGATAACCGAAAGGATATTGAAGAAATCCCAGAACAGTACATCAATGGATTGACGTTCCACTATGTACAATACATGGAAGAAGTTCTGGATTTAGCCTTGACCAACCAAAAGGTCAAAGAACCTAAGGAACTTAAAATCTGGAAGTGATAAGATAGAGTTCCATATTTTAGACTAATGCGGAACCTCTACACGCTTTTGATTTTTAGCCTGGCTCTCAGTGCCACAACGGCTCAGGATAATAATTATTGGTTTCAGACTTTTGGAGCACCGGCCTCCGCATTGGGCGGAAACGTCATTGCTGGAGTACGGGATAACAGTGCGGCATTCTATAATCCCGGAGCTCTCGGTTTTATAAAGGACCCGGATATTTCCGTTTCCGGAAACGTATATGGGTACCGTTATTTTGACTTAGAAAACGGCTTGGGGGAGGGTACCGATGTCTTTACGGGTGGCTATTTACTCTATCCCCAAATGCTATCCAGTGTCTTCCGCGTAGGAAAGGAGAACCCTTGGCACATCAATTTCAACTGGCTCACGAGGAATCATGCGTTCAAGATTATGAACGAACGCTATGAGCAAGACTATGATGTCATTTCTGTTCTTGAAGGAGATAAGCGATACGTAGGTTCGCTGGATTACTTCCAGGACCTCAGTGAGCAATGGGTTGGTCTGGGGGCTGGTCGGCCATTGAACGAATATTGGTCCGTAGGCTTTTCCGTGTTCGGAACTTACCGATGGCAGCTGAATCGCCTTGAGTCGAGCTTGGAAACCTATCCGCAGGACAATTTTGTCGAGCTGCCCGATGGAACGGTTACGCCCTGGTACGTGGCCAGTCAGGGCGCATTGCAACGCGTTCAATTCGAGAATTTTCTTCCTATTGATGCCTATATAGTGGTTGATGCCGTTGGGGATTCAAACATAGTGAACCCCCCAGATAGTTTTTTGGGGTTAGAAGAGGAGAACTACTCTGATGTGGTAGAAGAACACCGACAGGTTTTGAATGTCGGAGTAGCCTACGAATACAACTGGGACAGCAGTTATGACCCTAAACTCGATAAGCGACTCGAAGGAATAGAGGAGTCGTTGAGTAAGGCGTTTGTTTATCAAGCGACCCTTATTGTAGGGTACACCGTGGTCTTTAACTAGCGTCCTTCTCGGATTTTTTCTCCCATTTGGTCAAGTTCCACCCGTAGGCAATTTGACCCCAGAATCCTTGAGGGAATTTCTCGACTCCTGGGAATCCAATTTTGATGTTCGCGTCATCCTTGGGGATGTCCGCAGTACCGAAAAGGTAATCCCAAACGCTCAGCGAAATGCCGTAGTTCAAGCCGTACTTACGGCCGTTTGGCATATTGTAAACGTGATGCCACAAATGCATGACCGGATTGTTTAGAATGTACTTCAACGGGCCATAGGTGAGGTGAATGTTGGCGTGGTTCAAGTGACCGATTGCAATAGCGATATAGAATACGATGAACGCCTGTGCGGGATAAAAGTTACCGATGAGCATCACGGCGATGTATTTCATTGGTGTGTAGAACACATTCTCCATCCAATGATAGCGGAGGTGAGCGGCAAAGCCCATTTGTTCAACGCTGTGGTGTACCTTGTGGAAGCGCCACAATAAGGGCACGCGGTGCAAAAGCACGTGCGTGAACCACTGTATGAAGTCAGTAGCTACGAAGAAGACCAGCAGCTGGACCCATGCGGGGAACTGTTGCATGTCGACCAAGATCAACTTTTGCTGCCAACCTTCGCCAAACAGGTCGATGAAGACCTGATCGCTCATAGCCACGTACGCCGCGAAAATGACAATCTTGAAGATGTAGAAATTAAAGAACATGTAGAAGGCATCGAGCCAGAAGTCCTTCCGCACGCGAGCCTGATCCTTCCTCCAAGGAAAGGCGATTTCCAATCCCCATACCGCCAAAGACAGTAGGACTAACCACCAGAAGTAGTTCACGTACCAGGGGTCAACTTGAAAAGTGATTTCTCTCCAAGTATAGCCGGCGAAGTTGGTTGTGGCTTGCCAAAAAGCTTGTATATAACGTTCCATATTATATTCAATTAAGAAGTCTCTACATCTGCGATGGATTCAATGGGGAGTTCTGGGAAGAAACTCCATTCCGTCCAGCTGCCATCGTAGTTGCGGACATTTCGGTATCCTAACAATTCTCGTAAAACAAAGGTTGTGTGCGCCGATCGAACACCACTGTGGCAATAGACAATGATTGGTGTATCTGGGTCTAATCCTTGGGATTGATACAGCGCTTCAATTTCACGATGTGTGTAAAACTCTTGAGTTAAGCGGAAGTCAAAGGTTCTGCAGTAGTCGATCCAGAGAGCCCCGGGAATGTGTCCGGCCCGTGAAGCACCTGATTTTTGATTTCGACCTTCATATTCATCCTGAGACCGAGTGTCCAAAAGAACGAATGAGCTATCCCTTAGTGCGGATTCTACATCGGAGCGGTTCGCGTACCAATCAGCCCGTAAGGGCCCATCTAAAACAAACTCAGAACGTGTTCTTGTTGGAGTCTCCGTGCTGAGTGCTCGATTACTTCTTTGCCAGGAGGCCAGACCGCCATCAAACATGTACACATCATCATAGCCGTAGTACTTCAGGACCCACCATAGGCGTGCGGCGTCTACGAGGCCTTTAGCATCGTAGATGAGAATCTTCTGTCCGGTTGAAACTCCAAGCCGTGAGAAAAGCTGCTCAATTTGTTCACGAGAAGCGCACATGCCGGAATAAGGAAGATCTTGTCGTTGAATATCATCGCGCCATACTTGGAGTGCTCCAGGTAAATGACCTTCGGCATATTCATGAGGACGTCTAAGGTCTATGACCGCCCAAGAGGAATCTTCTAATGCGTTCTCCACCTCTTCAAGGCTTAGTAGGGAAGGAGAGCTTGCGCTCTTTTCGGATATTTCCTCTACCGTTTCCTCTTTCTCTTGTTTTTGTGTTGAGCAGGAAGACTGGAGCGTGAGAATGGCTCCAATCAAAAAGAGTCTTATAATTCGAGCATGTACCATTCTTCTACTTCTAAGTTTTTACGTCGTCCAAAGTCTTTGGGCGCATAGTGTTCGGCCAGATAGTCTAAGATTTTATCTTCGTTAGGGCCCAAGTCCCAGAGTTTCTGAGTCTCCTGCATCCAGACGATCGTCTTTTTCCAGTTTTCGCGGCTCATTCGATTTTGAGTGATCAGCTTAGCACTGTGACACGCCGTGCAACTGGCCCGAACGATTTCAAATCGCTCATCGTAGACCAAGCCAGTGGCCATATGAATTCCACCTTCAATTTTTTCCACGTCTTCAGTAGCTTCTTCAAGAACCGTTACTTCCGGTTTATCCGGGAAGTACTGCTCAAGGGAGAAAACCTGGGGCCGAGTTAATTGCACGGCCGTAATCACACCAAGAACTGCCACCAGAAGGACCAGGCGGGTTAAATTCTGCAAAATGCGCAGTAATTCAGGTTTCTTTGAAGGCTCCTTAAAACTCACCTTTAAATGACTTTGATAGCAATTCGGTGCGTTGCGTTATTCAGATATCCCTTTGGATTCCAGCCCGGTGTTATCATCGGTTGAGACTCACCGGCGTCATCCGTGGCCTTAGCCCAGACTTCGTAGTACCCTGTTTGCGGAAATTTCACGGAGGCGCTCCAGTGTTGCCAGGCCAATCGATTCGCAGCGGGTTCGAGCTCGGCATCTTGCCAGGTGGCACCGAAGTCAATGCTGACTTGCATGCGCTTTACTGAACGCTCCCCAGCCCAAGCATGACCTCGAATGTCCAAGGTCTTGCTTAATTCCATCATTCCGCCAGACTTTGGATACGTAATGAGCGATTTTACGGGCATTGAGTGTATAATGCACATATCCTCAGGCTTTACCTCGGCTCCTGGAGCAACAGGTTCACAAGGCACTCGATAACTCGGAGCTTCCATTTTGGCGCCGTCATGGACACGATCGCGAACCAATATCTTGGTCAACCATTTCCCTGAGACACTTGCCGGCCAACCGCCCAGTACCAATCGGAGTGGATATCCATTGTGCTTCGGGATGTCCTGACCATTCATTTGAAAAGCAATCAAACTTTCTTCTTGCAGGGCTTTCTCAATGGGCACACCTCTAGAAATGACTACTTTATCGGGATCTCCGCTCAGGTGGATGTCTGCTCCTTCGTAGCCGATGTAGACGGCTTTGTCACTAATGCCGACATCTTCTAGCAGATCTTTTAGGCGAATTCCAGTCCATGAGGGACAGCCTATGCCGCCAGTCGTCCACTGAGTCCCTTTTGCAGGAGGGGTGAATTCTGCCCGTCCGTTTCCTCCGCACTCAATAGTCAGCTGGTAGGTGTACTGTTTAAATTTCTCTTTGAGCTCGCGAAGCGAATATGACTTGGTTTGGTTGACGGCCTCTCCCTCTATGGTGAGCGTCCAAGACTCAAGATCGAATGAAGCGGGCAATAGACCGTTGTTTCGAACGAACATCTTATCTGCTGGTGTTACGCGATCATCGAGGAGATGTGCCGGAGTTTCAATGTTCCACGGCTTGTCGTTTAAGACCTTTAATTCTCTAGATTTCCCATCCAATTCGAAGGGATCATCACTGTCCGCCAGAAGTGCGGGAATGAGCTTGGCTGGAAAGTTAGCACCAAAGACCATATTTGCACCCAATACGGCCCCCAGGGTCCCTAAAGCACTCTTGGTCAAGAAGCCTCTTCGGGTGACTGCAGGAGATTCTTTTCCCCATAAGATCTCAGCGGCGCGTTCCGGATCTTCAGCATAGAGCTCGTGTCTTCCTTTTTTGTTGTCTAGTTCGTTCATAGCGGATAACAGTAGGGTTCCTCCTAAGGTACTGCGAAAATATGCGAAGCAGGGTTGCGGGTCTGTGATTATCGTCACCAAGCACTAAACTGGAACCGCCTTCGTTTGTCAACTATAACTATCTTGCGCCCATGAAGCGATCGCTCCTTTGGATCCTCCTGTTTTCGGCACTTTTGAGTTCGGCCCAGCCCGGTGGACGGCACAGTTACGAGTTTTTGACCTTAGTCATGTCTCCTCGTGTTGCAGCCATGGGGGGCGAGCTTCTAGCGATTCCCGACGGGGATATCAACGTAGGGTTGTGGAACCCCAGCGTGCTGAACGATGAGTCGACCGGGCAGCTTTCCATGAACTACGTCAATTATTTCGACGACATCAACTATGGCCAGGCCGCCTACGGGCGTAAGATTGAGCACGGATATCTCAGTTTTGGCGCGCGCTACGTGAACTACGGGACATTCGTTGAAACAGACGAGTTTGGTAACATCATTGGAGAGTTTACAGGGTCAGATGTAGCCCTGACGGCGGGATACGGTCGTTGGCTCGATTCTTCGTGGTCTATCGGCGCTAATTTTAAGCTCATCGGCTCTTCCTTGGCCAATTACGGCAGCATTGGATTTGCCACGGATTATGCCATTACTTGGCACGCGAAAGAATCCAACCTAAACGCTAGCTTGGTTGTGGCCAACGTGGGTGCTCAAATTGCGACCTATACACGTTCTCCTCGCGAGCCGCTTCCTTTTGAGATCAAAATGGCCATCAGTGGTAAGCCAGAACATGCGCCGATTCGCTGGCACATTACAGCCGAACATTTGGAACAGCTCGATTTGACGTTTGAGGATCCCAATGCTCCGAGTACAGACCCACTGACAGGGGACCCCATTGATAATTCGAATTCACTAGGCAAGAAGATCATCAGCCATTTTGTCCTAGGAGCGGAGCTGTTCCCGGGAAAAAGCTTTAATCTAAGAGCGGGATACAATTTTCGGCGTTCACAGGAAATGTCGCTGGCCACGCGCCGTTCAGGTGCTGGTTTCTCCTGGGGCTTTGGGCTCCGACTTCGAAGCTTCCGAATCGATTATGCCATGGCCACCTATCACGTCAGCGGCGCCTCGCACCATTTCGGAATCAGTACTGACTTGAATAAATTATTCTAGACCATGAAGGAACTGACCATCGCAATTGACGGTTATTCCAGCACGGGAAAGAGCACCCTTGCCAAAGAATTAGCAAAGGCCTTAGGATACATCTACATCGATACAGGGGCTATGTATCGGGCCGTGACCTTAAGTGCCTTACGGCACGATGCTTTTGCTTCCGGATCATTGGACCAAAACTGGTTAAACACCGAACTCCCGAAACTCGAAATAAGCTTTGATCGCGGCCCTGAGGGCCAAGTTTCGACCCTGCTCAACGGAGAGGACGTAGAGCAGGAGATCCGTCAAATGGAGGTCAGTTCCCGCGTTTCTGAGGTAGCTGCCGTCTCTGAGGTTCGGCGATTCCTCGTTGCTCAGCAACAGGCTATGGGGGCTCGCGGAGGTGCTGTTCTTGATGGTCGAGACATCGGAACCGTTGTGTTTCCGAACGCGGAGCTGAAAATATTCATGACCGCATCTCCTGAAGTGCGGACCCAAAGAAGGTATCAAGAACTCCTTCAAAAAGGGGAGCGGGTGACGCACTCTGAAGTACAATCCAATTTATTGGAGCGGGACCGCATTGATAGTTCAAGATCGGACAGCCCGTTGCTTCAGGCCGATGATGCTTTGCTCTTAGACAACTCTACCTTGACTCGCGAGGAGCAGTTTGATCAAGTGCTCCGTTGGGCTCGGGAACGAATGAGCTAATCGACTATCTTTAGCCCATGATACACAGAGAAGGATACGGAATTATACTGGGCGCCCTCATAGGAGTTGTTGTTCTATCGTGGGGATTAAATAGTCTGCATGACATTTACCTTTTGAAGATATTGACCAACTTGGCCTTGTGGGTGGTGTTCTTTTTAATTCTTCAATTCTTCCGTAATCCAAGGCGTCGAATAGAAGGCCACTCTTCCAATGAAGTGGTGGCTCCGGCCGATGGGAAAGTGGTCGTTATTGAAGAAACCGAAGAAGGAGAGTACCTCAAAGATCGCCGTATTCAGTTGAGCATCTTCATGTCTCCCTTGAACGTACACGTCAATCGCAATCCAATAGGGGGAGAGGTGAAGTATGCGAAATACCACATGGGTAAATACCTAGTGGCTTGGCATCCAAAATCGTCGACGGAGAACGAACGCACCACCGTAGTTGTGGAAAATGAAAACGGTCCTGTGCTTTTCCGACAGATTGCTGGAGCCGTGGCCCGTCGAATTCGATTTTATGTGAAGGAAGGTGATCAAGTCCATCAGGGCCACGAAATGGGATTCATCAAGTTTGGTTCACGGGTCGATGTATTCCTTCCGCTAAACGCGGAGGTTTTGGTCGAAAAGGATCAAAAAACACGAGGCGGAGAAACCGTATTGGCTCGAATCCCTTCGGCTAATCCCTAAAATAGGAGCTCAGGCTCAATAGCCGTACTGCCAAGGAAATCCAGTGTCTTTTGAATATCCTCGCCTAAAAAGCGATCGTCCTCTACAAAGGGAACCGTTTTACGGTATTCTCCAACCAGGGTTTCCAACAATTCACTTGATCGAGCAGGGCGCCTGAATTCAATAGCCTGTGTAGCATTCATCCATTCGATAGCTAAGATGCGCTCGAGATTATGAACTACTCTAATCAGTTTTGTAGCTCCGTTGGCTCCCATGCTGACATGGTCCTCTTGACCGTTACTGGAAACAATAGAATCTACAGAAGCCGGCGTGCAGAGTTGCTTGTTTTGGCTCACAATGCTCGCGGCCGTATACTGAGGAATCATAAAGCCACTGTTCAAACCTGGGTGTGCAACTAAGAACTCGGGTAGGTCTCTCAGACCGCTGACCAATTGATAGGTACGACGCTCAGAAATATTGCCCAATTCAGCCAGAGCAATGGCTAAATAGTCAAGGGCCAAAGCGATGGGCTGTCCGTGGAAGTTCCCTGCCGATATGACTTCATCCTCTTCAATGAATATAGTGGGGTTATCCGTCACCGAATTGACTTCAGTCAGCAACGTTTTCCTCACAAAGTGAATGGTGTCCTTGCTGGCGCCGTGCACTTGAGGGATGCAGCGGAATGAGTAGGGATCTTGAACGTGGGCCTTTGGACGTTGAATGAGCTCACTTCCTTCTAGGAAGTTTCGCATGCGTTCGGCGGTTTCGATTTGACCGCGATGTGGTCGTACGAGTTGGATAAGCTCGTGAAAAGGCTCAGGCCTGCCGTCGAAGGCATCCAGACTCAACGCTCCACATAGGTCAGCCCAATAGCTCAAGCGATGTGCTGCAAAAAGAGCATAAACTCCATGCGCGCTCATGAATTGAGTGCCGTTCAGTAAGGCGAGGCCCTCTTTAGAGCTGAGTGGAATAGCCTCCCAGTTTTTCAATTTGAAAACTACTGATGTGGGCGTGCGCTTTCCCTCAACCCAAACTTCTCCTTCCCCTAAAAGTGGAAGCGCTAAATGAGCGAGAGGAGCCAAGTCCCCACTAGCGCCTAGTGAACCTTGCTCAAAAATGACCGGGATGACGCCTTCATTATACATGTCCACCAGGCGCTGGACCGTAATCAATTGAACCCCGCTGTGACCCAAGCTCAGTGCGTGGATCTTCAGTAACAACATGAGTCGTACAATATCTTCGTCTACTAGGTCACCAGTGCCGCAGGCGTGCGATCGAACTAGATTGTCTTGAAGTGCTTCAATGTTCTCCTCTGATATAAACACTTTGCACAAGCTCCCGAAACCTGTATTGATGCCGTAAATGGGTTCCTCGGTGCGCTTGATTTTATCGTCCAAGAATGACCGACATTTTACAATGAGGTCAATGGACTCTTGGGACAGCGTGATGGGCGTGCGTTCATTCCAAATCTTGTAGATCTGGTCGAGTGCAAGCGGTTTAGGTCTAATAGCAAACATAGGTTTCGATTCAGCCTGGCAAAGTTAATGCTTCAGGTAGAATTTACTTCCGTAGACGATTCCAAATTGAGCGATTCCGTAGGTCAAAAGAACACCAAGACCACCGGCCGGTAAAGAGCCCACGAACTTATCATAAGCCAATAGGCTGTCGGAGGCGATGAAGAAGATTGCTCCGATAGAAATCCAGGTGTAGGCTGGTTTTGGCTTGACCGTTCTCCATAATGCGGCAATTCCCATAGCGGTGATCATGATTCCGTAGAAAATCACGGGAGCCCTCATCGCTGCTCCTTCAGGCTGTGCGTGTAGATTGGAAAGGATGAGGCGCAGGAAGAAACCGAGGTATCCCAGAAAGGGTAAGGCAATAAGTCCGCGCTGAATGGGTGAAAGGCTTGGACTTCCTTGGCGGGTAAAAATAACGGTATAGCTGAGTTGGGCGAGGAAGAAACATCCGAGCCCTAAGAGGAAGAAATCCGGTCCAAACATCAAAGTGACATCCCCTAACCAACTAAAGAATAGGGCCGCTTGTAACCCTCTAAAGACCTGGGCGTTCTGGTCTGCGT
>CBFIEH010000019.1:0-36303 GCA_965661605.1 Flavobacteriales bacterium
CGATCGTTCCCCGCGGATTTGCAAATCAGGTAGTAAGGAGCCGCTTCAGCGATCAGGTCCCAGGAGCGGGCCGAGGAATTGTATCGCCCAAAGTTATAATCCTCCGTTGCGGACACCGAAGGCGTGCCATACCAATACCAAGTCCCGCTATTGTTGTACCATCCCGTAATACTCCCGTAGCTGTGGTTGGAAACCAAAAGCCCGCTGGCCGCTTCCGTACTCATCTCAGAGTCGTCGCTGTTCCAATCGTATGCGTGTAAGTCAGCCTGCGGAGCCATCCCCTGTGCGGCGGCAACATCACCCTCCGCCATCATGGTTCCGGCGACATGGGTTGCGTGCCAAGAGGGCGAAGGATTACTGGCCGCATCTCCTTGAGTAACACGAGAACTGCCTACGGCAGGATTAAATTCTTGGTGCGTGGATCGAACAGATCCGCCATCCCATTCACCTATGGTCATGCCTTGGCCTTCAAGGTTGAGGCCTAGTGAACCACCATTCCAGAGGTCGTTGGTATTGGTGGATAGGGCGGCATCGTCATTGTTCGTGGTGTAGTACACCGGATGTCCGTTCTCGATCCGCATGATTTCGATTTCGGTTCCGTCTTCCATGACGGTTCGCACAGGATAGTTGTTTTCTCGAGCCCAAGCTATGGCCTCGGCCTTTTCAGCGGTGAAGACTTGGGCAAAAGAGTCGGCTAGAAAGCGCAGACGCTCAGTGTCGGTTCCGGGGAGCGACTGGGACCATCCTGCCGTAGGCAGAAAGAAAAGAAATAAGAGGCTCAATACTTGAGCTTTACGGAGTACGTACATAAGTTCTAAAGCTACGAATATATACGCGTGCGTGCACGAAAGGGATTGTTCTAGTTCAAGATTCGCACCGTTAAATCTTCGTAACTTTGTCGCTCAATCAGCTGAGGTACCTTATGAGCGATCCGATCAAACACGAATGCGGTATTGCACTGCTTCGACTCCGCAAGCCTTTGGAGTACTATGTTGAGAAGTACGGGACGGCCTTTTACGGTCTGAACAAGATGTACTTGCTCATGGAAAAACAGCACAATCGAGGACAGGATGGCGCCGGATTGGCGAACGTCAAACTCGATGTGCCCGCTGGAAAACGATACATTTCTCGACACCGGAGCATCAAGCCTCAGCCCATCCAGGACATCTTTAAGAAGATCAATCGTCGGTTCAACGAGGCCTTCACCGAAGAGCCGGGAAGAAAAAAAGATGTGCAATGGTTGAAGGAAAACCTGCCCTTCAGCGGAGAGCTATTCCTGGCCCATTTGCGCTACGGTACCTACGGAAAGAACAGCATTGAAGCCTGCCACCCCTTCTTGCGTCAGAACAACTGGATGACTCGGAATCTGATTTTGGCGGGGAACTTCAACATGACCAATGTAGACGAGCTGTTTGACGAGCTCGTGGCCTTGGGACAGCACCCGAAGAAGAAAGCCGATACGGTGACCATTTTAGAAAAAATCGGGCACTTCATTGACGAGCAGAACGACGAGCTCTACTACAAGTTCAAAGAAGAACTGGGGATCACCAAACAAGAAGCGACCAAGCTTATTGCCGAGCACATGGACCTTCAAGAAATCTTACAGCGTTCTTCGAAGAAATGGGATGGTGGATACGCCATGGCGGGATTGGTTGGGCACGGCGATGCCTTTGTCTTGCGCGACCCAGCCGGAATTCGTCCGACCTATTGGTATGCGGACGACGAAATTGTGGTGGCCGCCAGTGAGCGCCCAGTTATCATGACGGCCTTCAACGTACCCTTTGAGTCGGTTACGGAACTCGATCCAGGTTGTGCCCTGATCGTGAAAAAAGATGGCTCCTATGACGTCAAGCGCATTAAAGATGCGGTAGAACGCAAAGCGTGTTCTTTTGAGCGCATCTACTTCAGTCGTGGAAGCGATGCGGAGATCTACCGGGAGCGAATCGAGCTCGGGCGACGCGTTTGTGGAGCCGTGGTGGATGCGATTGACGGAGATATTGACCACAGTGTCTTCAGCTTTATACCCAACACCGCCGAGACGGCCTTCTATGGAATGGTTAAGGGGATGGAAGATTTCCTTAAGGAGGAGAAAAAACGAATCCTCCGGGAGCGAGGATCGGAAATGAGTGAGGCCGAAATGGAGGCGCTGATTGATCGCCGTCCTCGGGTAGAAAAGATTGCCATTAAGGATGCCAAATTGCGGACCTTCATCACGGATGATGATTCTCGTGATGATCTCGTGGCGCACGTATATGACGTGACTTATGGAACGGTCAAGCCTGATGATAACTTGGTTATCCTGGATGATTCCATTGTACGAGGAACCACTTTGAAGCAGAGCATTCTGCGCATCTTGGACCGTCTGCACCCCAAGAAAATTGTGGTGGTGAGTTCAGCGCCTCAAATCCGTTTCCCGGATTGCTACGGGATTGATATGGCCAAGCTCGGCGATTTCGTGGCCTTTAGGGCCGCCATTGAGCTCCTGAAGGATACGGGTCAAGAAGGATTGGTCCAAGAAGTGTATCAGCAGTGTTTGGCACAGACGGAATTGCCCGACAACGAAGTGGTGAACTACGTCAAGCGTATTTACGAGCCCTTCACGGCGGAGCAGATTTCGGATAAGATTGGAGCATTGTTGCGCCCGAAAGAGATCAAGTCTGAGGTCAAGATCATCTATCAGGGAATCGGAGATTTACACGCCGCTTGCCCCAAGAACTTGGGCGATTGGTACTTCACTGGGGACTACCCTACTCCTGGAGGAAATCGAGTGGTCAACCGTGCCTTCATTAACTACGTGGAAGGCAACAACAAACGAGCTTACTAAGATCCATTGACCCAACTTATTGGCATCGGAGGCCTAAGTCAAGCGGGGAAAACGACCCTTGCCACTCAATTGGCTGCAAGTTGGTCTGATCACAGTGTCGCGGTTCTTGAAATGGACAGCTTTGGCAAGCCCGAATCGGAATTGCCCATTTGGGTGGATGCTGAAGGAAAAGAGTACCGCGATTGGGAACACCCTGAGAGTATTGACTACGACGAACTGGTTGCAGCCGTTGAAAAAGCCTCTGCGGATCACGATATAGTGATTGTCGAAGGCATCTTGGTCTTTCACGACGCCCGCATCTGGGACCTGTTGGATACCCGAGTGCTCTTAGAAGTCGAAGATGACTTGTTTTGGGAGCGCCGACGGCGCGATGTCCGATGGGGAGCCGAGTCAGACACCTATCTACAGCACGTCCTCGACGCTTATACCGAACGAAAAAAAGGGTTGGACCTCGAAGACCTCCTGGTCTTTCGTTCGTCCAACCCCTCTGATGAAGCGTTTAGGCGATTAGTTCGCTGAAGCTTCTTCTTTTTCTGCAGCTTCAGGAGTTTCTTCCTGAGCCGGCATTTCTTCCTTTGGCTCGGTTTTCACGATGGTCATCTCTTCGATGATGTTCGTTGCACCGCCGTATTTCTCAATAATGAAGAGAATGTAACGGGCATCCACTGCAATGGTGCGCTGAATGCGATCTTCGAATGCGATATCACCACTCATCGCTTCCCAGTTTCCATCGAATGCACATCCGATTAATTCGCCTTTTCCGTTGATCACTGGTGAACCTGAGTTACCTCCTGTAATGTCATTGTTGGTGATGAAACAAACAACCAGCTCTCCGTCTTCATTCGCATATTGACCGTAGTCTTTTGCGTCGTATAGATCGTTGAGTTTTTGCGGTACTACAAACTCGTCATCGCTGTCATCCTCCTTCTCCATAACACCGCGTAAAGTGGTGTAGTAGGAGTAGTGGACAGCGTCACGTGCGTTGTAGTCTCCTACCGTTCCGTAGGTCATGCGCATAGTGAAGTTAGCATCTGGATAAGAGCTCTTGTTTGGATTCATTTCGCGCAATCCGGCGATGAATTTCCGCGCACCTTCCGCCTTTTGAGCAGAGGCTCCTCGCCGCACCGGAGAGATGGTTCCGATGTAATCGTTCAAGATTCCGTCCATCAACATGAATACAGGATCCTTCGAGAAGGTCTTTGCTTTAGGCTTTTCCAAGAAGCTCGCGAACCGCTCCGCATCCGTGAAGACTGAGTTAGCATAGACATCCGCTGCCATGCGATCGAAGTCGTTCTTGTACTTCGCTACCATGTCCGTAACCACGGCAGATTGTTGATCGGCAGGAACGTTGTCCACGTACATCTTCAACATGGCCCCGAAGGTCTCTTGATCAATGTCGTTGTTGATCTCTTCAAAATGCGCTGCTCCCATTGGGCCCATTGCTGCTTGAAGCTGAGCAATTTTCTCCGTGTCTTCGCTGGTTACAGCTGCTTGTAACCCGCGCAATTGGTAGGCGAAGTAGAAGCTTGCTGGACCTTGGAAAATGGCCTCGTTCAGGTATACGTTAGAAAGAGTAGTCTTCGTGAACTCTCCGTACGACGCCTCGATCATGCCAAGGGCATCCCCGTACATGTCTTGACGAGATGCATCTTCGCCAACCCAATTCGTGAAGCCATCTTCAATGGCCATTTTTTGGTCGTACACTTTGTTTTTCTTCAACTGCTCGGTTTGGCCGATGTAGTACTTCCAGTAGTTCGCCGTCTGGGCGTATGTAGAAGCGTACTGAATACGGGTAGCATCATCAGCATCCATGTATTTCTTCATGATGTCCAATTTCTTGGCACGGATGTCTACAATAGCTTGGTTTTTCACGTCCAAGGCCTCTTGAATACCGTAGCTGGTCAAGTAGCGATCAGTGCTTCCAGGGTATCCGAAGATCATAGCGAAGTCTCCGTTCTCCACACCGTCGATAGAGACAGGCAAGTGGTGCTTGGGTACGTAAGGAACGTTGTCTTCCGCATATTCCGCAGGACTGTTGTCAGCTCCGGCGTATACGCGGAACATGCTGAAGTCACCGGTATGGCGCGGCCACATCCAGTTGTCGGTGTCACCACCGTACTTTCCTACAGATGAGGGAGGTGCTCCAACCAAGCGGATGTCGGTAAAGACTTCGTAGGTGAACTGGTAGTATTCGTTACCGGCAAAGAAGTCTTTGATTTCGATCTTGTACTCGTTGTCCTCAGAAGCGGCATCGATCAATTCTTTGATCTTTCCGCGAACGGCTGCGCCGCGCTCTGATTCGCTCATGGTATCCCCTACGGCGCTAAGCACCTGCTCAGTAACATCGTCCATGCGGATGAGGAAAGTCGCTGTCAATCCTGGAATAGGAAGCTCTTGGTCTTTGGCCAAGGCCCAAAATCCGTTGGTGAGAATATCGTTTTCAACGGTAGAGTTCGAGCGAATGGCGTCGTAACCACAGTGGTGGTTGGTCAAGATAAGTCCTTGGTCCGATACGATCTCTCCTGTACAGAAGCCACCGAAGTTAACCACGGCGTCTTTGAGGCTTGAGTTGTTTACGCTGTAGAGCTCTTCAGCGGTAAGCTGCAGGCCCAATTTTTGCATATCGCGCTCGTTGAGTCGTTTGATGAGCATAGGTAGCCACATTCCTTCATCGGCCCGTAGGGCTGCAGGAAAGGCAATCAATGCCGCCAAGGCGACCAGTACGATTCTTTTCATATCAGTAGTAATTAGTGAAATTTTCTGTTGGCCGCTAAAGGTAAGGATTTAGCGGGGTTTTTTGAAGACGGGAACCGTGGAACAGGGCTCTCCAAACATGATGCTTTTGGCCACGGGCTGCACCTTTTGAACGAAGGCAGCAAAAGCGTCATTCGGTATGGGCAAGTCGCCACATCCTTTGAGAATGATGCGCTGATCTCGAAAGGACTCGAGGTCAAGGTCAGAGATGATTTGTTGGAAGAGCACCGACTCGAGCTGTTCTTGGCTACCGATGACCACCTTCTTGGCATAGGGTTGCAAGGACGTGGTCATGAGCATGTAGGCCCATGTGGGTATGATGGCATCTTCGGAACAGTGTATGGAGACGTAGGCGTCTTGGTATTGACCGAAGTCATGCTTCTTAACGGCTTGCCGGAAGTCTTTTTCACGAAGGATGATTCCTTCGAAAAGCCAATCTTTGAGGTCAATAGAAATGCGAGGCCCGGCAGGATAGTACTCCTCCAGGTTCACCGGGTGAAGTGAACTTTCGGCAACCTTATTGACGATTTCCTCAGCCATATCTTACAAGAATCCCAACTCGAGTTTCGCTTCTTCACTCATCATGTCCTTATCCCAGGCAGGTTCAAAGGTGATTTCAACCTTACTGGTCTTCACTTCTTTCAATGTTTTGACTTTCTCTTCAACTTCCACAGGCAGGCTCTCAGCCACCGGACAGTTAGGAGAAGTCAAGGTCATGGTGATGTGAACGTCGCCTTCATCACTCACTTGGACGTCGTAGATCAGACCGAGTTCGTAGATGTTGACCGGAATCTCGGGATCGTAAATAGTGGAGACCACGCGAATGACATCCTCTCCAAGTTGCTGCTGTTGCTCTTCGTTCAGTTCCATGGTCAATGAGCTTTGCTTTGGTACGCCAAGGCGTAAAATTTCATTTGTTTGACCATGGCCAATAGGCCGTTGGCCCGTGTAGGGGAGAGGTGTTCTTTCAGTCCAATCTCATCAATGAAGTGCAAATCCGCATTCAAAATTTCTTCAGGAGCTTCATTGGACAGCACCTGTATGAGCAGGGAAATAATGCCCTTGGTAATTATGGCGTCACTGTCCGCCGTAAAACGGAGTACGCCATCCTCTGATTCCGCTTGGAGCCAGACCTTGCTTTGGCAGCCTTTGATGATGCGGTCATCGGTTTTGTACTGCTCCTCAATCATGGGCAATGACTTGCCGAGTTCGATGAGGTATTCGTACTTCTGCAACCAGTCATCGAATAGTGCGAACTCGTCGACGATCTCCACTTGTTTTTCTTCGATGGTCATCAGGCAAACATGGTTTTTACGCGTTGCAGGCCTTCGACTAGACGGTCAATTTCTTCACGCGTATTGTAGAAGGCGAAACTCGCTCGAACCGTTCCGGGGATCTCGAACCGATCCATGATGGGCTGGGTACAATGATGTCCTGTGCGCACAGCGATGCCCAGTTTATCGAGAACCATGCCGACATCATAAGGGTGAATCCCTTCAATCAAGAAGGAAATAACGCTCGCCTTTTGGTCGGCTTCTCCGTAAATCTTCAGTCCTTCAATTTCCGAAAGGCGCGCCGTTCCGTATTCCAAGAGGTCGCGCTCCTGTGCCTCAATGGCCTCCCATCCGATTTCCTTCAGATAGTCTAGAGCGGTACCGAAGGCCACAACTTCCGATATATTCGGTGTTCCAGCTTCAAATTTGTGCGGAAGATCCGCCCAGGTGCTGTGGTCGAGGAACACTTCCTTGATCATTTCTCCACCACCTTGGTAGGGAGGCATCTTTTCGAGCCACTCTTCCCGTCCGTAAAGTACTCCAAGCCCGGTAGGTCCGCACATTTTATGTGCTGAGAAGGTGTAGAAGTCCGCCCCGATGTCCTGAACGTCGATCGGCATATGAGGTGCGCTTTGAGCCCCGTCAATCAGAACGGCCGCGCCAACTTCATGTGCGGCTTCGGTAATCTCCTTGACCGGATTGATGGTGCCCAGAGAATTACTGATGTGGTTCACGGCAACTAGAGCCGTATTCTTGTTCAGCATTTTGCGGAAGGTCGCCAAATCCAATTCACCCTTGTCCGAAATCGGAACGATTTTCAGTCGAGCCCCACGCTGAGCGCAGATCAACTGCCACGGCACGATGTTGCTGTGGTGTTCCATGTTCGTAATGATCACTTCTTCTCCTTCTCCAATGAAGTGTTGGCCAAAACTTGAGGCCACAAGGTTGATTCCGTCCGTGGTACCCTTGGTGAAAATGATCTCATGCGCATGCTCGGCATTGATGTGTGCTCTCACCTTTTCTCGGGTCTCCTCGAAAGCATCGGTCGCCTTCTGACTCAAGGTGTGGACACCGCGGTGGATGTTGCTGTTGATCTGCGTGTAGTACCGCGTAATCGCTTCGATCACCGGCTTCGGTTTCTGAGAAGTTGCGGCATTATCGAAGTACACCAAGGGCTGTCCGTGCACTTCCTCAGACAGAATGGGGAAATCTTCCCGAATCTTTTCCATGTCTAAAGTCTCCGTGCTCATAGCTCGAAATCAATATCCACATTCAGTTTATTGGCAATGATGCGGTTGAGTCGCTTGCGCAGTGCAGGGATCTTTACGAGCTCCATGGCATCGTGCTTGAAGGCATAAAGCAGAGCTGCTTTGGCCTCTCGATCTCCAATTCCTCGGCTTTTCAGGTAGAATAAGGCATCCTTATCCAACTGACCAATGGTACATCCGTGGCTGCACTTTACGTCATCTGCGTAGATCTCCAGTTGCGGTTTGCTGTCAATCGTAGCTGTATCCGTCAGCAGAACATTGTCATTCTGCTGGAAAGCGTTGGTCTTCTGTGCGTCTTGACGAACGATGACAGAACCATTGAAAACGCCATGACTCTTCTCGTCAAAGATTCCCTTGTAGAGTTCGTTCGACTGGCAATTCGGAACAGCGTGATCCACTGTAGTGTGATGATCTACGTGCTGACGCCCATCCAACAGAGAAATTCCGTTCAGGTTGGCCTCGGCATATTCACCCGCAAAGGTGAATCGCAGGTTGTTACGTACAAATTGCCCGCCCGTTGAAAACGTTCCAATGGAAACGCTTGACCGCCCTTCTTGAACGACCGTTGTGGTATCGATCAAGCTAGCTGAGGATACATCGTTCTGAATTTTGTACAAAGTCAGGCGCGCATCTTGATGGGCATAGATCTCCGTGACCGAGTTGGTAAACGTCACATTGTCTTCACCTAAGCTTTGATGACGTTCAATTAGCTCGACTTCAGCATTCTTGCCCACGACGATCAAGTTGCGCGGCTGAACCATAAAGTCTCGCTCTCGAACAGAGCTGAAGTAAACGACCTGAATCGGTTTGGAAACCGTGACGTTGTCTGGAACTTCAATGAGGGCGCCTTCGTAAGCAAATGACGTGTTCATGGCCAAAAGCCCGTCATTTTCGTCTGAAGCGATCTTTGAGAAGTACTCTTTAACCACGGGAGTATTCCGCTCCAGCGCGTCGCAGAGACAGCCTACGTGAAAGTCTTTGCTCGGCAAGTTGGAAAGCCATGAGCTAAACATCCCGTCGACGAATACAATGCTATAAGAGTCGATGTCGTGCACGAAGTACTTCTTGACATCCTTGTACTCTAAAGCTTCATCCGCATTGGGCTTAAAGGAGTACTCCCGTTTGGTGATGGGAATCAACGACGTGTACTTCCAGTCTTCGTTCTTTTGGTTGGGGAAACCCAATTTTTCGAATCGATCAAAAGCCTCGGAGCGAATCTTGTGGACGGGCGATTTAGAGTGCCCATTCAAACTCGCTTCAAAGGCCATGAAGGAGTGTATGATATCTTCTTTCAGTGCCACCTTTAAACGGTTTCTGCGAGTTCTTGTTTGATCCAATCGTACCCTTTCTCCTCAATTTCGAGGGCCAGGCTTTTGTCTCCAGATTTGACGATTTGCCCGTCCATCAAGACGTGGACAAAATCGGGGACAATGTAATTCAGCAAGCGCTGGTAGTGTGTAATGACAATAACCGCATTGTCTTGACTCTTGAGTTTGTTGACCCCGTTCGCCACAATACGCAAAGCATCAATATCCAACCCAGAGTCGGTTTCGTCCAGGATGGCCAGTTTCGGTTCGAGCATGGCCATTTGAAAGATCTCGTTACGCTTCTTCTCTCCACCGCTAAATCCTTCGTTCAAGGAGCGATTCAGGAACTTGCGATCCATCTCCAAGAGTTCCATCTTCTCGCGCATCATTTTGAGCATGTCTTTGGCAGACATCGAATCTAATCCTTTCGCTTTACGCGTCTCGTTGATGGCTGTTTTGATGAAGTTGGTTACCGTTACTCCAGGAATTTCAACCGGGTATTGGAAGGAGAGAAACACTCCGAGGTGTGCTCGCTCTTCCGGCTCCATATCAAGCAGGTCTTCTTTCAAGAAGCGAACTGAACCTCCGTCCACTTCATAGTCTTCTCGACCTGCAATAACGGAGGATAAGGTTGACTTTCCACTACCGTTGGGTCCCATGATCGCGTGAACTTCACCCGGGTGGACTTCAAGGTTGATGCCCTTGAGAATGTCTTTGCCTTCGACTGAGGCTTTGAGGTTGTCTATTTTAAGCATGACTTTGTTTGCTGTTCCAATGATTAACCAACGCTTCCTTCCAAGCTGATCTCAAGAAGCTTTTGGGCTTCAACCGCGAACTCCATAGGAAGTTGATTGAGGACTTCTTTTACGTAGCCATTCACGATTAACGCGATGGCTTCTTCCTCTCCTAGTCCGCGCTGCTTGCAGTAGAAGATTTGATCTTCACCGATTTTTGAGGTCGTGGCCTCGTGTTCAATTTGTGCGCTGTCGTTTTTGACTTCGATGTACGGGAAGGTATGTGCCCCGCATTTGTCACCCATGAGGAGTGAGTCACATTGCGAGAAGTTCCGGGCATTCGAAGCATTCTTCATGATCTTCACCAATCCTCGGTAACTACCGTCCGAATGGCCGGCGGAGATACCTTTGGCGATAATGGTACTCTTGGTGTTCTTTCCGATGTGGATCATCTTGGTCCCGGTATCCGCCTGTTGACGATTACTGGTCACCGCAACGGAATAGAACTCACCGATGGAATTATCGCCCTTCAAGATGCACGAAGGATATTTCCACGTGACCGCCGAGCCCGTCTCGACCTGCGTCCAGCTGATCTTAGCATTGTCGTGACAAATACCGCGCTTGGTAACAAAATTGTAAACCCCGCCTTTTCCGTCTTTGTCCCCAGGGTACCAATTCTGCACGGTGGAATATTTGATTTCCGCATTGTCCAGAGCAACGAGCTCTACGACGGCCGCGTGCAATTGGTTTTCATCTCTTTGAGGTGCGGTACACCCTTCGAGGTAGCTTACATAGCTGCTGTCTTCGGCCACCACCAAGGTACGCTCGAATTGACCAGTACCTGCCGCGTTGATGCGGAAGTAGGTGCTCAGTTCCATGGGGCAACGTACGCCCTTCGGAATGTAGCAGAAAGAACCATCGGAGAATACAGCCGAGTTTAAGGCAGCAAAGAAATTATCGGTCACGGGGACAACAGTACCCAAGTACTTGCGAACGAGCTCCGGATGCTCCTTGATGGCTTCACCCATCGAGCAAAAGATAATTCCAAGCTCGCCTAGTTTTTCTTTAAAACTGGTGGCTACTGATGATGAATCCACCACAACGTCCACGGCAACTCCCGTCAAACGCTTTTGCTCTTCCAAAGAAATCCCTAAGCGCTCAAAAGTTTTGAGCAATTCCGGATCTACTTCGTCCAAACTGTCTGGACCTTCTTTCTTCTTGGGTGCAGAGTAATAGGTGATGGCCTGGTAATCGGGGCGCTCGTAGTTGACCTTTTGCCAATTGGGCTCCTTCATTTTGGACCATTTTCGAAAGGCGTTTAAACGCCACTCCAACATCCACTCGGGTTCTTCTTTCTTAGCGGAGATTATGCGAACGACATCCTCATTCAATCCAGGAGGAATGGCATCGTTCTCGATATCCGTGTAGAAACCGTATTTGTATTCCGAGGTGGTTACCTCTTCTAAGACTTTATTTTCGTCACTCATCTCGAGTCGAAATTCAATTTAGACCGCGAAGCTCTCGCCACATCCACAGGTGCGCGAGGCGTTCGGATTGTTGAAATAAAACCCTTTGCCATTCAGACCGCCGCTGTATTCGAGCGTTGTACCGATCAGGTACAAGAAGCTCTTTTTTTCGACCACGATCCGAATGCCCTTGTCTTCGAAGAGCTTGTCCGCATCGCCCATATCTCTGTCGATTTTGAGTTCATACGACAAGCCCGAACAACCGCCACTGGTCACACCGACGCGCAAATAGCTGTCGGTCGCCGTGCCACCCTCTTCTGCCATAAGCTGAATCAGCTTGTCTTTGGCCGTGTCAGAGACTTGAATCATAGTTATTTATAATTAATCTAAATCTGCCGCAAAAGTACGAATTACACTGCAAACGCACATTCTGAGCTCAATGTTTAAATGGCTACTTTTGCCAAATGAGCATGCTTGAAGACAAAAACCCCAAACGCACTCCACTGTCGGAATTAGGCGAGTTTGGATTGATCGACCACTTGACCCAGAATTTCCCTTTGCAAAACAGTACCTCGGTCCACGGAATCGGGGATGATGCTGCCGTCATTTCTATGGAGGATGATAAGTCCAAAGTGGTCACCACAGACATGTTGGTGGAAGGGGTTCATTTCGATTTGAGCTACGTGCCTTTAAAACATTTGGGATATAAGGCGATGGTCATCAATTTCAGTGACGTTTATGCCATGAATGCTGTCCCTGAACAAGTGACGGTCGGAATTGCGGTGAGTAATCGCTTTCCAGTGGAAGCGTTGGAGGAAATCTACGACGGTATGCACGCCGCGTGCACCCGATACGGTGTTGATTTGGTCGGTGGAGACACTACATCTAGCACTTCAGGTCTGATGTTGAGCATCACGGCTATAGGCTCTGCTCCGAAAGATGAGTTGGTCTTGCGATCAACGGCACAGGAAAATGACCTCTTGGTGGTTTCCGGCGATTTAGGAGGTGCTTATATGGGACTTCAAGTACTGGAGCGTGAAAAGGCCGTGTTCAAAGAAAACCCCAACATGCAGCCAGACCTTCAGGGTCACGAATATGTCTTGGAGCGGCAGTTGAAACCCGAGGCGCGGAAAGATATTCCCGAATTGCTTCGTCAATTGGAAGTCAAACCAACGGCAATGATCGATGTAAGCGACGGCCTGAGCAGTGAGGCCTTGCATCTGGCCCGAAAGAGCGGTCTGGGTGTTCGCTTGTATGAAGACAAATTCCCGATTGACCCCGGAGTGCTGCGATTATGTGACGAGTTTCAATTGGATCCCACCGTTCCCGTGTTGAATGGGGGAGAGGATTACGAGTTGCTATTTACGGTCCCCCAAGAGGACTTCGATAAGATCAAAGGCAACCCGGATCTAACCGTGGTGGGTCATATGACTAAGGAAGAAGCATATTACTTGATCAGTAAAGACAGCAAGGCACATCCACTGAACGCACAGGGTTGGGACGCCCTTCTCAAGAAAGAAAAAGAATAATTTGACCTAACCGTGAACTTTGGGTTGACGTATCAGTTAATAAATGCGAGTGTCAACCGACTACGACATTCCATAGGTTTAGGTTTTAGGTTTTGAAAATCCCTCTTGTCCCCCAGGAGGGATTTTCTATTTCTGGGCGGTTTTGTCCAGAAAATCTTGGAGGGCTTGAACCGCAGCATCCGTTTCTTCCAGGTGACTCATATGCCCTGCCTGCGGCAGGATGATGGTCTCCACGCGAGACTCTTGTTTCAGAAAAGAAGCCTCTCTTTGCGCATCAACAGCCGGATCTAGCATGCCCACCACGGCAAAGGCGTTGGGTGAATCGGTGAACAACTCTCGACGATCGGGACGATCCCTCATTCCCCTCATCGCCGCTGCAATTCCACGAGGATCTGTTTGAATGGCCCATTGGGTGGCCTGTTCAATCTCGGCGGATTTTCGTTCGCGAAGATCGGCGGCAAACAGATTGCGAACGGCCTCCTTGATGAACATCACTCGGCCTTCCTCAATGGCCTTGATGGCTCGATCGCGTTGGACCTTCTTTTCCTCACTGTCCGGATAGGCGGTGCTGTGGTAGAGCATCAGGGCCTCGACGCGCTCTGGATAGCGCTCGGCATAGGCCAAGGCGGTGTATCCACCCATGGAGTGACCAATGAGCCTGACGGGTCCGGTGATTTCGGCATCGCGCAGCGCTAATTCCACGCACTCCGCCATGAAATCCATGCTGTGGGTATTGGAAAAGGAATCGGTATTTCCATGGCCGGGGAGATCAATCAGGATGTGAGTACCATCGAGCCGTAGGCTCTCCAATGCTTTGGTTGCGTAGTTTCCAATGTGACCAATGGTCAATATGGCTACGTCTTCTCCTTCTTGAACGCGGCGGCCCTTGCCTACTTCTACAAGCTCGAGTGGAGTTCGCCATTCGGGCATCACACCCTGACCGCGAGGATAGCGAATCACAAAGGATCCCATATCCTCCTGAGAAGCCGTGTACATGAGGTTTCTGAGCTCTTGTTCGTTCATAGGCGCACTCACAATCAGGTTGGGAATACAGCGCATATACGCCAAATCAAAGGCTCCGTGGTGCGTGGGGCCGTCTGCTCCGGCCATACCGGCTCGGTCAAGACAGAACACCACATTTAGATTTTGAAGGGCTACATCGTGTACGACTTGGTCGTAAGCCCGTTGCATGAAAGAGCTGTAGATATTGCAGAAGGGCACCATCCCTTGGGTCGCCAATCCAGCGCTAAAGGTCACGGCGTGCTGCTCGGCAATACCCACGTCGTATGCGCGATCCGGCATCTCCTCCATCATGTACTTCAAGGAGCAACCCGTCGGCATCGCCGGGGTAACGCCCATGATTTTTTCGTTCTCCTTGGCCAACTCAATAATGGTATGACCAAAGACATCTTGGTACTTGGGCGGTTGAGGAGCCGTTGGCGTGCTCTTGATGATCTCACCCGTTTCCTTATCGAAAAGTCCAGGTGCATGCCACTTGGTTGGGCTTCCGGCCTCTGCAGGTCCATACCCTTTTCCTTTGACCGTAATCGCATGGAGGATCTTCGGTCCCGGAATATCTTTTAGATCGGCCATCACTTGGGCCAGGTGATCTACATCGTGCCCGTCAACGGGTCCGAAATAGCGGAAGTTGAGGCTCTCGAATAGATTGCTCTGCTTGAGGAGTGCTGATTTTACAGCGTTCTCCACCTTCTGGACTATTTTCTGAGCATTCGGCCCAAACTTGCTCACTTTGCCGAGCAATTCCCATACCTCATCTTTCACCTTATTGTAGGTGTGAGACGTGGAAATGTCGGTTAAGTATTCTTTGAGGGCACCCACATTCGGGTCGATGCTCATGCAGTTGTCGTTGAGCACCACGAGCAAGTTGGTGTTCTCTGCCCCTGCGTGATTGAGCCCTTCATAGGCCAAGCCGGCAGTCATCGCACCATCCCCAATGACGGCGATGTGTTGACGGTCATCCCCTTTTTCGCGGTTTGCCACGGCCATTCCCAAAGCGGCAGAGATGGACGTACTGCTGTGGCCAACGCCAAAGGTATCGTACTCACTTTCGCTTCGTTTCGGGAATCCGCTAATGCCTTTGTATTTCCGGTTGGTGTGAAATACTTCACGACGACCGGTTAAGATTTTGTGTCCATAAGCTTGGTGGCCCACATCCCAAACCAATTGATCAGTTGGGGTATTGAACACATAGTGCAGTGCCACGGTCAGCTCTACTACCCCTAAGCTCGCACCGAAATGCCCGCCTTTAACGGAGACAAGGTCCACGATAAAGTCGCGCAGTTCGGTCGATACTTGCTTGAGCTGGCTCTTGTCGAGCTGGCGCAAGTCTTCAGGGCTGTTGATCTGAGCCAATAAGGCTCCTGGCTTGAACTCCATCGATGGTCGTGTTTATCTCTACCCCAAGGGTAATTAGGCAAAGATAACAAACCTTCGGGTCGGGGGTTCATTTATACTTTCGCAATTCTGTTCGGATACAGACGATACAGCAAGCGATTCTGCAGGTAGAACATCACCGGGACAATGACCAAGGTCAAGAATGTCGCGAAGGTGAGTCCGAAGATAATGGTCCAGGACATCGGGCCCCAAAAGATCACATTATCCCCTCCAAAATAAATCTGCGGATCGTATTCCGAGAATAGCGTGTAGAAATTGATGTTCATTCCCGTGGCCAGCGGGAGCAGTCCCAAAACGGTCGTAATGGCCGTCAAAAGTACGGGGCGTAAACGGAGCTTACCTCCTGCAACAATCGAGTCAAAGAGCACCTCTTTGGGCAGGTATTCTGTAGCTCCTATACCCAGCTCCTCTTTCCTACGGGTAATGATCAACTTGGTATAGTCGATCAATACAATGGCATTGTTCACCACAATTCCCGCGAGCGAGATGATACCAATCATGGTCATCATGATGACGAAGTTCATTCGGAAGATCACAATGCCCAAGAATACCCCAATCAAACTCAAGACTACTGCCGAAAGGATGATAAAGGGTTGCCCCGCGGAGTTGAACTGGCTGACAAGGATCAAGAAGATCAAGAAGACCGCAATCATCAATGCGCGGCTCAAGAAGGCAAATTGCTCTGCCTGCTCTTCTTGCTCACCGGTAAAACTCAAAGTGTTCTCAACCGGCACGGTATAGTTGGCCATACGCGCCTTAATCTCGTTGTTCACCGCCGTAGCGTTAAACCCTTCTAGCACGTTGGACGAAATGGTGATTACACGCTTCAGGTCTTTTCGTTTAACGGAGCTAAACGTAGAGGATTTCTC
The DNA here is from genome assembly GCA_965661605.1 of Flavobacteriales bacterium. Taxonomy (GTDB): domain Bacteria; phylum Bacteroidota; class Bacteroidia; order Flavobacteriales; family ECT2AJA-044; genus ECT2AJA-044. The sequence continues at coordinate 16,441 of CBFIEH010000019.1, forward strand.
TGCGCGAGCTACGGCTGAAATGGGTACCTGCTGAATACGCCCATTGCTTTGGTCACGGAAGGTGATTCGCTGGTTCATCAGGGCTTCTACGTCGTAGCGGTAGCGGTCGTCAAAACGAACCACGATGTCGTAATCATCTTCACCGTCCTTGTAGGTCGAGATTTCCTTTCCGAACAAAGAGGTACGAAGTGCATCTCCAATCATGTAGGTCGACACGTTGTAGCGACGCGCTTTTTCGCGATCGATAATGATCGGCATCTCCGGCTTCCCGGATTCCACGTCGAGCTTCAACTCTTCGATTCCACCAATATTAGCTTCGTTGATGTAGGCTCGAACTTTCTCGGCCTCCGCCAACAACTGGTAGTAGTCATCACCCGCCAACTCAATGTTGATTGGAGCTCCTGCCGGAGGACCTTGATTGTCTTTGTCCACCGTGAGCTGAACCCCTGGGTATCGGCTAACATTTGATCGAATTTCTTTCAACAGATCACTGGATTGAAGCCCACGACGGTCTGCAAATTGCACGAACTGAACCGTGATCTTCGCCTTGTTTGGCGTTTGTGCCATGGACGGACCTGCATTTGGATCGCTCGTACCCTCACCCACTTGGGCAATCACGGACTCGACCATCCAGTTGCGCGTTACTTCCACGCCATTTTCCTCTACGGTTTCCTCGTATTTCTTAATGGTCTCCAAGACCTGCGCTTCCACTTTCTTGGTCAACTCATTGGTCACTGAAATATCCGTACCAATGGGCTTTTCGATGTAGATCACCGCCTGATTGGGCTGGTTTTCCGGGAAGAACTCAATGGGCGGTGGGAATACACCAGTTAAGACAAAACTGAAGAACAACAAGAAGATGGTTCCGAAGAAGAAGAGATAGGCTCGTCGGCCCGCAAGGGCAAAACGAAGTATGCCTCCGTACACACGCTCCAAGGCTGGGATAGCTGTATTCTGGAACCAACGGGTCGATGGCGTCAAGATGTAGTGGTTCAAGAAGCCCATGGATCCACCGAGGATCAGGAGGTTCCCAAAGGTGACCATTCCTCCCTTCCATTCGGGTGCGGAGGCACCCATAACCACAAAGAGGAGCCCAAGGCCAATCAGGATGATGCCGATCAAACGAAGGCGTTTGATGTTTACTTGTGCCTCTTCAACGCGCATGTAAACACTGGTCAGTACTGGGTTGATGACCAAGGCCACAAACAGTGAGGAACCCAATACAATCATCAAGGTGATGGGCAGATACTTCATGAACTCACCGAAGAGTCCTGGCCAGAGGGCGAGCGGCAAGAAGGCTGCCAAGGTCGTCGCTGTAGAGGCGATAATCGGCACAGCCACTTCCCCTACACCGGCCTTCGCCGCCTGTATGGGAGAATACCCTTCCTCCATGAGCCTGTATATGTTCTCGACCACCACAATACCGTTGTCCACAAGCATTCCCAAGGCCAAAACCAAAGAGAAAAGCACCATGGTATTCAAGGTCACTCCGAAGCTTCCGAGGATGAAGAAACTCATCAACATGGAAAGTGGAATCGCGATTCCTACAAAGAGGGCGTTGCGGATGCCGAGGAAAAAGAGGAGTACCAAGACCACGAGGATGATTCCGAAGATGATGGAATTCTCCAACTCGTTGACCTGATTCCGCGTCTGGTCACTTTGGTCGTTGGTAATGGTAATGACCAAGTTGTCTGGGAAGAAGGTCTCTTGTGCATTGGCGATGATCTCGGTGATGCGAGAAGAAGCGATGAGCAAGTTCTCTCCCGAGCGCTTCATGACGTCAATCATGACCACTGGCTCGGTGTACTCCCGAGCAAAGCTGATGGGGTCTTCCCCTTCAAACTTCACCGTGGCGATATCGCGGAGATATACGATGTTCAAGTTCTCCTGCTTGACAATAACGTTCTCAACGTCCTGAACAGACTCAAACTCCCCCAAAACACGTACGTTACGACGGTACTCATCAACCAGTAGGTCTCCACCGGAGATGGTGACGTTCTCGGACTGGATGGCATTGGCGACATCATTAAAGCTGATGTCGAGTGACTCCATCTTGTAGAGATCGATATTGATCTTCATTTCCGTGTCCTGAACTCCGCGGATTTCCACATCTGAAATTTGTGGAAGAGCCTCAAGTTCCTCTTCCAAGAACTCTGCGTAACCGTTGAGTTGATCGATAGAGAATGGCCCGGAGAGGTTCACGTTCAGGATGGGCACCAGCTCCGAAAAGTTCAGCTCAAAGACATTGGGCTCTGCCGGCAAATCATTTGGAAAGTCGGGATCGCTTTTGGCGATATCCACCTTGTCCTTCACTTTGCGCAGCGCGTCTTCAGGAGTGACATCAAAGTCGAATTTGACTTGGATGGTGGAGTAGCCCTGAACGGAAGTCGAGTTGATTTCATCGATTCCCGTGATTCCATTGATCTCCTTTTCAAGAGGGCGGGTGATGAGTCGCTCGATATCGACGGGTGAGTTCCCCGGATATGGAGTACCCACGTAAATCTCCGGTGTTACAATCTCCGGAAACGCCTCCTTCGGCATGGATGTGTACGATGTCAAACCGGCAATGAAGATGATGGCCGTCAAAACGAAGACCGTCATCCGGTTGTCGACCGACAACGACGACAGACGAAATTCCTTGAAGAATTTCATCACTTTATATGTTTTCTGTTGCTCTGACATGAGAAGTTCTTTTGGAGGTTCTTATAGCGTATTCGCCGCAATTCGGACGTCCTGTCCTTCACGAATAGATCGAGCACCCTTGTCCACGATGAAGTCCGCGGCCTTCAGTCCTTCGGTGATCTCCGTCATATTCTGGTAGGTAAACCCTGTCGTAATCATTTGCTTGCGCACTTTGGCCACTCCTGTTCCTTGAGAAACGACGTACACGAAGCTCTCACCAGTTGGCGTTTGCTGAATGGTACGTGCCGGAAGGACCAAGGCCTCTTCATCGTTGTAGTCCATTACATTTACCACCGCGAGCAAATTGGGCTTCAACTCAATTCCCCGAACATTGGTCAAGTTGACCTCTAGTTTGAAGGTCCGGTTGTTTGGGTTGATGTAGTTCCCCGTTCGAGTGATTTTTGCCTCGAGGGTCGTATCCAAAGAGGGGAACTCAATCATCACTGGAGTTCCTGCTTTCACCTTGCTCACGTAGTATTCACTGACGTCTGATTCCAAGTAGGTCTGATCCAGGTTGATCAATCGAACTACTGGAGAAGAAGGTCCTACATATTCCCCTTTGCGTGGGAAAACCTCATCAATGACACCTGAGAACGGAGCAATGATTTGAGCCATGCGGATCTGACGCTCAAGGGTAGCCTTACTCTGCTCCAAAGATTCTTTGCGGTTCTTCGCATTCAAATAATCCACTTCAGAACCGATTTTTTGATCCCATAAGCGCTTTTGACGCTCGAACAAATCAACGGCCAAAGCCAAATTGGTCTCTACTTCTTTGAGCTGACTTTTCATGACGTCAGCGTCAAGCTCCACCAATACTTGTCCAGCACTCACGCGCTGGCCTTCTTTTACATTCATACCGGTGACATTTCCTGCGCTCTCAGCGTAGAGGGTCACGTTTTTATTGGCACGAACTACTCCGTGCACACTGAAGTAGTGCTCAAAGTTCTGTTGGCTTACGGGAAGGATGGAAACCAAGGCGCGCTTCGCATTTGTATCCAAGCTTGAAATTTTCTCATCCAAGACGGAGATTTCATCCAACACCTTCTGAGACAGAGTGATCAAAGAGTCCTTTTCGGCTCTCAGTTGACCCAAATCGGAAGTATCTTCTGTAGGGGCGGTACCGCAGGCAGTAACAACAGCTGCAACAACAGTTAGGAGGATAAACTTTTTCATTTTTAGTAACGGTTAAGTGCTTTGAGTAAGTTCGATTTAGCGTCGATTAAGTTGTATGTGGAAGTGATGAAGCCATTTTGACTGTCCAAGAATTGGCGCTGGGCTTGAGCCAGGTCTAAACTCGTAGAGATCCCTTCCTTGTATTTGGTCAATTCTTTGTTGTTGATTCGACTGGAGAGTTCTAGGTTTTCTTCGGAGGTCACGTAGTTGTCCAAGGCCTGATAGTAATAGGCACGAGCCTGCTGGACTTGAACCATAATATCGCGACCGGTGCGCTCTAGATTCATGGAGCTTTGATCCACATTAATCTGCGCCTGAGCAACCGCATTTTTGCGTCCAAAAGAGGCAAAGATGGGCACGTTCATACGCACACCGAGTAACTGAGTGGGGAACCATGCCGCATCTCCAAAGAAGTTAAAGGAGTTCGACTGACTGTTTTGCTGGTAGCTATAAAACGCGCTTAGGCTTGGCATATAGGCCGCTTGCTCGTTGGCCATCTTGAGCTCATCAGTCCGCAATTGGTTTTCGGCCAATTGGTAGTCAATATGTGTGGTGAAATCAAAGTCCCCAACAAGGGTTTCTTCTCCGGCAATATTCACGATATCATCCAGGGGCGTAGTCAAATCGATATCCGAATCCAAGGGCAATCCCATGGTGAAGAGCAGGATATTCAAGCTGACGCCTTTTTGACGTTCTGATTGCCGAACTCGGTTCTCCGTGCTCAGTACCAAGAGGGCCAGCTGGTCCACATCTTGCTCGGCTACGAATCCTTCCGCTTGGAGCGCCGTGGTTTCTTCCAAGGTCGCTCGAAGGCTTTTGGCCGATTCCGTCAGTACATCATAGTTCTCCTGAGCGACCAATACTTGCGCGTAGAGTTGAATGATGGCATTCGTGATTTCATACTCGGTTTTGACCTTCAACTTTTCCGACAATTCCAGAAATACGCGGACACTTTTAGTCGCCACGATGTAGGATCCGTCGAAAATCAACTGATTGGCGGTGATGTCAAAGCCCATGTTTTGCTCGGGCTGAAACTGCACTTCAACCAAATCATCAGGATTACCTCCAGGTATAAAGTCTCCGGGAATCTGTTGGATGGGTACTTCCAGGTAGTTGTTGTAGGAAACCGAACCGTCGATCTGAGGCAGACCGATGGCGAGGGTTTCTTTGACGAGGCGCTTCGCCTTCTCGATCTCGAATTCCGAATCGCGCAGGGCATAGCTGTTCACTTTAGCGAAGTCGATGGCTTCGGCCAAGGTGAAACTCGTAGAATCCTGTGCGGCCAGGGAGACCGGCCACAACAGCAATCCGATGAGCACTTTTTTTAGTGTTTCCATTGCTTCTCTTCTATTAATTTGTCGAGGTATTCTAACCCCAGAGGTGAACAAATGCCACGGAGGTGGTATTCCAAACTCACGTGACTGATTAGTGTGATGTCGTAGTCGTCGATGGGGAACCAATCCGCTTCGGTCATCAGATCTGCTTTGCCGAAATACATTAGCGCAATGAGTTCTTCATTGAGCTCAGGTCGGTAAAGGCCTTCCTTTTTCCCAGCAGCGATATTGGTTTTGATGGTCACCATGAATTCTTCGAATCGAATTTCTTCGATCTTCTTCCAGGTGGCCGGATAGTACTTCTTGAGTTGAAACTTAGCGGCGGGATTGTGGGCTTCCACCATTCCGCACATGAATTCATCCAACATAAACATGTGATCAATGGCGTTTCCTGGGGCTTCCCAAATCTCATGGACCCGAGGAATAGTGGTGTCCACCAAATAGGTGAAAGCCTTATCCACTAGGTCTGCTTTATTATCGACGAACTGATACAGCGTCTTTTTCGAGATCGCCATATCCCTCGCCACGTCCTCCATCGTCACACTGCGCACTCCCAGCTGCATAAACATCTGCAGAGCGTGCATTTTGATTCTTCCTTCTAATTCTTGATCCATAATTCGGGGGCAAATGTAGTGAATGTAACTACATGGAAACACTTTTGTTTAATATCGTTTCCTTTTTCTTTTTGTTTCGAATGAGTTAAACTACCGTTATGGCCCTGCGGGCCGATGGCTCATCATCGCGCCGTAGGCGCAACAATTGTATGGGTTCAGCTTGATTAAGTGGGGGGAAATAAATTCCTTTGCAGGGTCAGATTCAGAAGATTAGAACATGAAACGGATCAAGGTCAAAGAGCTGCTGAGCGGCGAAAAGGTGGGAGAAGAAGTAACGGCCAAAGGATGGGTGCGCCACTTTCGGAGCAACCGCTTTGTTGCGCTGAATGACGGAAGTTGCTTGACCAATATTCAGGCGGTGGTGGACCACGAGAATACTTCGGAAGAGGTCCTCGCTCAGATTTCAGTGGGTGCTGCCGTACGCGTGACAGGCGAGCTCGTGGAGAGCCAAGGACGCGGACAGAGCGTGGAAATCCAGGTGCGTGAGGTTGAAGTACTCGGTGCCGCGGACCCAGAGAAGTATCCGCTTCAACCCAAGAAGCACAGCTTGGAATTCCTTCGGGAGATCGCTCACTTGCGTCCCCGCACACAGACCTTTAGTGCCGTTTTCCGGATTCGTCACGCCATTGCCTACGCCATCCACAAGTACTTTAACGACCGTGGATTCTACTACATGCACACACCCATCATTACGGGGAGCGATGCGGAAGGTGCTGGGGAGATGTTCCAAGTGACTACACTAGATCTAGAAAACGTACCGCGTATGGAAGATGGCGCGATTGATTTTGAACAAGACTTTTTCGACAAGCCCACGAATTTGACCGTATCGGGCCAGTTGGAGGCGGAACTCGGGGCCATGGCCTTGGGTCAGGTCTATACCTTTGGCCCTACGTTTCGGGCGGAAAACTCGAACACCAGCCGTCACTTGGCGGAGTTCTGGATGATTGAGCCAGAGGTCGCTTTTGCGGACCTAGACGACAACATGGACCTCGCTGAGGACTTTTTGAAAGAAGTGATCGGATACGTCATGGAGCACTGTGACGAAGACCTGGCTTTCTTGGAGAACCGTCTTTTGGATGAGGAAAAATCGAAGCCTCAGGCCGAGCGTTCGCCTCGCGCCTTGCGCGACAAGCTGCGCTTTATCCTTGAAAATGATTTCAAACGCGTATCCTATACGGAAGCCATCGACATCTTACGTAACAGCAAGCCCAACAAAAAGAAGAAATTCAACTACCTGATCGACGGGTGGGGCGCGGATCTTCAGAGTGAGCACGAGCGATTCCTCGTTGAAAAGCACTTCGAAGCTCCCGTCATTCTGTTCGATTACCCTGCAGACATCAAAGCCTTCTACATGCGTCAAAATGAAGATGGCAAAACGGTGCGGGCCATGGATATCTTGTTCCCGGGCATCGGTGAAATCGTCGGTGGATCTCAGCGGGAAGAACGCCTCGATGTACTTCGACAGAAGGTAGCCGACTTCGACATTCCGGAGGAAGAGCTTTGGTGGTATTTAGAAACGCGTAAATACGGTACCGCTCCACACAGCGGCTTCGGTTTAGGATTCGAGCGATTGGTCCTTTTTGTTACGGGAATGGGAAATATTCGTGACGTTATTCCATTTCCTCGTTTCCCAGGTAGCGCGTCTTTCTGAATTATTCTATTTTTGGTCTGGTACGACTTTTGATGAGTCGCTCGTAACCAGACCTAAAAATGCTGAAACAACAGCTCCAACAGAAGCTTAGCCAGAAGCTATCTCCTCAGCAAATTCAGCTGATGAAGATGATTCAGCTGCCCTTGCAAGCGCTGGAGCAAAGGGTCAAGCAGGAGCTGGAAGACAACCCGGCCCTGGAAGAGGCCTCCCTCGATTTCGATAACGACACGTCTACGGACTTCGATGATTACGAAGACCGGGAACAGAATACCATTGAAGCGGAGGACATCAATGTCGACGAGTATTTGAGCGACGACGAGATTCCGAACTACCGCCTCCACGCCAACAACCATTCAGCGGATGATGAAGACGCCCGCGTACCCATTACCGCAGGGGCCACCTTTACCCAAATCCTCTTGGATCAGCTTCAAATGATCAACATGGATTCTGAGGTCGGAGAGATCGCACGATACCTCGTGGGTGCCGTGGATGACGACGGCTATATTCGTCGTGAACTTATGGCCATCCTTGATGACTTGGCCTTTACCCGGAACATTTTTACCACCCTCGACAAGCTGGAAGAAGCTCTCGAGGTCGTGCAAACTTTGGACCCTCCAGGAGTCGGTGCCCGAGACCTACAAGAATGCCTCTTACTGCAGTTGGACCGAAAGGCCCAGAACCTCGCAATCACCAACGCCATTTACATCCTGGACAAGTGCTTTGATGAGTTCACCAAGAAGCACTACGAACGTATAACGCGCAAACTCGACATCTCCGAAGAAGAGCTGAAGGACGCCATTGAAGAAATTGTCCGGCTGAACCCGAAACCCGGTGCTTCCGCGGCACAAAACACAAGAGGTGCGGCTCAGGTCATCCCCGATTTCACCATCAAAATTGTCGAAGGGGAGCTGGAATTGACTTTGAATTCGAGAAACGCGCCGGAGCTGAACGTTAGCCGAAGCTACAATGAGATGCTTCAGCATTTTCAGAAGACCAAGGACAAGGCAAACAAGGAACAAAAGGAGGCCGTCCTCTTTGTCAAGCAGAAGCTGGACTCGGCCAAGTGGTTTATCGATGCGATCAAACAGCGTCAGCACACCTTGTACATCACCATGAACGCCATCATGGAAAAACAGCGGGAGTACTTTTTGACCGGTGATGAGCGCATGATGCAGCCGATGATCCTCAAGGATATTGCCGACGAGATTCACATGGATATTTCGACGGTTTCGCGCGTTGCCAGCAGCAAGTACGTGCAGACGCCTTATGGAACCTTCCTCATCAAGAACTTCTTCAGTGAAGCGATGACCAATGAAGAAGGCGAAGAAGTCTCAACCCGGAAAATCAAGAAGATTCTAGAAGACCTCATTGGCGAGGAAGACAAACGCAAGCCCATCACCGACGAGAAGCTTTCAGTGGCACTCAAAGAAAAGGGCTTCCCCATTGCGCGTCGGACCGTTGCCAAGTACCGCGAGCAATTAAACATTCCAGTCGCTCGTTTACGTAAGCAACTCTGATGACCTGGATTTCACGCTTTTTCTCGTACCTCTTGCACCCCATGATCATGCCGACCCTCGGGGTCTTGCTCATCAATGCCTATTCGCCCATCCAAATACCTGAAGAGTACTACTACCTCTTCGTGGGCATTGTCTTCGCCGGAACCTACATCCTTCCCGCGCTTCTCGTAATTCTAATGATGCTCTTCGGATTGGTGCAGAGTATTGAATTGCCCAATCGCCAAGAACGGTCTTGGCCGCTTCTGTTCTCCGCTTTAGCGGTATACTCTACAGAGCGCATTTTGGGCCATCTATATACTCCGGTAGACATCCTTCACTTTCTCCAAGGCATCACCTTGTCCTTGGCCATCGGATTTTTTGTCAACCAAGTCATGAAGGCCAGCGTTCACGTCGCGGGAATGGGGGGATTGATTGGCGGAGTCCTCGGCATTTCCGTTCTGAGTCAAATCAATCTGTTCTATCTCTTGGGGCCCCTCTTGCTCTTGGCTGGATTTCTTGGCACCACCCGTATACATCTCAAAGCCCACCAGCCCTCCGAGGTGTATATCGGATTTCTGGTGGGCTTTGTACCCGTATTTACGGTGATGATTCTTTAGAACGCGATCAGGGAAAAGCCAATCGTCAAGGCCTGTCCGCTCAATTCTGTCCCGTCAGCCAACTGCGCACCATCAAATAGATCCGCCAGCGAATAGGTGAAGCTAAAGGCTCCTTCTCCAAATCCAATCCGCAAGACCGCATCAGCATGGAAAGCATTTGTTCCGCTCAAGCCGAAGGTCTTGACGCTATAGGTTCCTTCTTTGTAGTAGTTGATGGTGGAGTAGTTCCAACCGACACGAACCCCGGCGTGCACCTTGAAATACCCTCCATTTGGATTGGGCTTCCCGCGGTAGCGGAATTCAATCGGCACGTAGATTCGGCGGAATGCGGTACGGTTCCGGGTGGGATCTTCTCCGTCATCCAATAGACGCCAAACCGTTTCACCGGCACCTTCCGTATTGGGTGGATTCACACTACCGTTCAAGTTCGAATTGACCTGCGTCCAACCCATTCCCAATCCAATCGCCACACTGTTGTTCGATTGGCCAATGGCCACATCGCGGTAGGCAGTAAAGAAGTGCGACCAGCTGAATCGGCCATCCTGACTGATGGGGTCAGCACTCTGAAGTAGTGGCGTTCCAATGTCGTAAATGAACAGTTCACGCCCGAACTGTTCCTGTGCGCTAGCGGCTAATCCGCCCGCTAGGGCGAAAATCAGTAGAAGTTTTTTCATAGTCCTAAAATAAAAAAACCCCCGGAACATTCTCCGAGGGTCTTTCAAAATTATTTGAAACTGCTTATACGACGCCTTGATCGATCATGGCGTCCGCAACCTTCACAAAGCCCGCAATGTTGGCCCCTTTGACATAATCAACGAACCCATCAGCATCTTTACCATATTGGACGCAAGACTTGTGAATTTCCTTCATAATGTTGTGCAAGCGGGTGTCCACTTCTTCGCGCGTCCAGCTCAATCGAAGGGAGTTCTGACTCATCTCCAATCCACTGGTAGCCACTCCTCCAGCGTTACTCGCCTTACCTGGAGCAAAGAGGATCTTGTTGTTGTGGAAGACCTCGATCGCCTCAGGCGTAGAAGGCATATTCGCTCCTTCGGATACACAAATAGCGCCATTGTCTACCAAAGCTTGAGCCTCAGCTCCGTCCAGCTCATTCTGCGTCGCACATGGAAGGGCGATGTCGCACTTCATGCTCCAAGGGCGTTTGCCTTCATGGTACTCTGCACCTGGATATTTCTCCGTGTACTCTTTAATACGTCCGCGACGAACGTTCTTGAGGTCCATGATGAAGGCCAATTTGTCCGCATCGATACCGTCGGCATCGTAGATAAATCCTCCAGAATCACTCATGGTAACCACTTTGGCTCCCAACTGAGTCGCCTTTTCACAGGCATACTGAGCTACGTTTCCTGAACCGGAAATCGTCACGACTTTACCGCTAAAGGATTCTCCTTTGGTCTCCAACATTTGATTGGCAAAGTATACGTTCCCGTATCCGGTCGCCTCGGGACGAATCAAGCTTCCTCCCCAGTTGTGTCCTTTCCCCGTCAATACTCCCGTAAACTCGTTGCGCAAGCGTTTGTATTGTCCAAAAAGGTAGCCAATCTCACGACCGCCTACACCGATATCTCCAGCCGGAACATCCGTGTCTGGGCCAATGTGGCGCGCTAATTCGGTCATGAAACTCTGACAAAAGCGCATCACCTCATTATCCGACTTGCCCTTAGGGTCAAAGTCAGATCCTCCTTTTCCGCCTCCCATAGGCAAGGTGGTCAAAGAGTTCTTGAAGACCTGTTCGAAGGCCAAGAATTTCAAGATACTGAGGTTCACCGAAGGGTGAAAGCGCAAACCTCCTTTATACGGCCCAATCGCCGAATTCATTTCAATACGAAAACCGCGGTTCACCTGAACCTCGCCTTCGTCATCAATCCAAGGCACACGGAACATCAAAACGCGCTCGGGCTCCACGATCCGATCGAGAATTTTGTGCTCTTTGTACTTGGGGTGTTCTTCAATAAATGGGATTACCGTTTCAGCCACCTCCTGCACTGCCTGCAGGAACTCTGGTTCATGGCCGTTTTTCGCTGTCACGCGATCCATGAACTCTTTTTGTGTAGCGTTCATACTGAGAAGTGTGAAGTTATTTCAGCAAAAGTAGAAGAAAAACTTAAGGCGTGAATTTTTTTTGGCCCTACGGGCCGATGCACTGAGTGCCGCGCTCTGTCCTTGAAGTCGTTTAGCTTCGGCCTATGGACTCAGAAGAACTCATTTTTCGCATGGCCCTGATGCAGATAGACGGCCTTGGGCCCGCCACTCTACAAGAACTCTTGCACTACTTTCCGGAAGCTTCCGCTCTTAAATCTTTGCAGGCTAGGGACTTCGTCCGAACGCCTATGAAACTTCATAAGTGGTTACGTCGTATTCCCCATGAGGTGGCACAATGGCTCCCTTATGCCGAAGAAAAATTTGAATCCCTTCAAACCCAATCCGACACGATTCTCGCCTCAAATGACCCGGCCTATCCATCTAGGCTCTCACAAATCCCGGATACGCCCGCACTATTGTACGCCAGAGGGGCAGAGACATTTGAAGCGTCTCGCACGGTTGCCATCGTCGGTGCCCGTAGCGCCTCTGAATACGGACGGCGTTTTGTGCGACGTTTGGTTCAGCACCTTGTTCCCTACGATCCTGTAATACTTTCAGGCCTGGCTGTTGGCATTGATGCCGAGGCCCACAGAAGTGCTCTGGAACACGGTCTTCCCACCTGGGCTGTCTTCGCCTGTGGCTTTGACCGGATTTATCCAGACCTCAACACTAAACTCGCACACGACATTCTTAAAAATGGGGCATGGATCTCTGAATTTCTCCCTGGAACAAAGCCCGTCCGTGGCCATTTTCCTCGCCGAAATCGCATCATAGCCGGACTGGCCGATGTCTGTGTCGTGGTCCAAGCAGCCCGAAAAGGAGGAGCCTTAATCACCGCCAAGCTTGCCAACGACTACGGTCGAGACGTCTTCGCCCTTCCAGGGCGAGTCGAAGACAAGTCGGCACAAGGATGTAATAGCCTCATCCGCACACATCAAGCTCACCTTATTGAAGATCCCCGAAATCTGACCGACCTACTCGGCTGGAAACCCACAGGAACTCCTGTTCAACCTCGACTGCCCATAGACCTCGATGAGTTTTCGTCACTCATCTTGAAACTTATTTCCGAAAAAGAAGGGTGTTCCTTGGATACCCTTTCGGCTGAACTGGGGATGGACGCGGCACAACTCTTGCCCCGACTCATGCAATTAGAGCTGCGCAGCCTCATTCGCAATACTGGGGCACATCACTACATCCGCTCTGGGTGAAGCGCTTTTTGTACATTTCGATATGCGCTATTTGATCTTTCTCCTGATCCTTCTGCCTTTCTATTCCTTCTCTCAAAAGATTATTGGAACGGTGCAAGACGCCTCAACAAACGAGTTTCTCATTGGCGCCAATATCCGTGTTGTTGGATATGAATATGGCACCGCTACTGATGCTGAGGGCAGGTTCTCCTTAGATCTGAACCCTGGATCCTATACGCTAGAAGTGAGCTATATAGGATATGAAATCCAATTGTTGAACGACCTCACCTTGACCAGCGATGGTCTTCAACTCATGGTAAAGCTTCAAGGAGAAAACGAATTTCTTTCTGCCGTCACGGTCACCGCTGGAAAATTTGATCAACGCCTCGATGAGGTCACCGTATCGATGGACATCGTGACGCCTCGGCTTATCGAAGGAAAGAACACCTACGAAGTTCAAAATGTACTACGTCAATATTCTGGAATCAATATCACAGACGATCAAGCCAACATCCGAGGAGGATCAGGTTGGAGTTACGGAGCCGGAACCCGTGTTCAAGTACTCGTTGATGATTTACCTCTGATCGATGGCGGATCGGGCCAAGTTCAGTGGAAGTCCGTACCTACCGAACTTGTGGAGCAAATTGAAGTCATCAAAGGCGCTTCCAGCGCACTCTATGGCTCTTCTGCGCTCAACGGAGTAATCAACGTACGAACAAAACCCGCCAGTGACACCCTAGTCACCGAACTCACGCTCTTCTCCGGGGTCTACGGAAATCCCGCAAGGGATGAATTAAAATGGTGGAATGGATTACAAACCACTTCTGGGATGAATTGGCGAACGAGCTGGACATCTGGCACTGATGGATATACTTTCGGCGGACATGCATTGAGAGATGATGGTTACGAATACAATGTGGAGGATCACCGTATTCGTCTCGAAGGAGGGTGGCATCATGATGATGTTCTAAGCGCTTGGACATACGGAGTTCGAGCAAACCTCAACTACAGAAAAAGTGGTGACGCGCTAATCTGGAATTCGGAGGAGGAAGGCTACGTCCCATTAGACAGCTCGAGCACCATTACCGAGGCAAACTTTGTGTACCTAGACCCCTATGCGTCCTGGCATGGCGATCGATGGATTCATCGCCTCAAAGGTCGATACATGACGAATAGGAACACGTCTAGGTCGGAGACCAACGTCTATGACAACTCATTTGACACCTGGTTTCTGGAGTATCAAGCTCAGGTATTCTTGAACGAGGATTTCACGCTGACCGGAGGCGTTGTCAATGCGTGGACCGAAAGTGACGCAGAACTCTTTCAAGGGAGGCACTCCAGTTACAATCTAGCCGGATATATCCAGCTCGATAGACAATTCGGTCGACTCAACTTTTCGCTGGGGGGTCGATATGAATATTTCCGGCTAGATGACGATACATACGATCAACCAGTCCTCCGTTCCGGCATCAACTACGCTCTAGGTCCATTTAGCTTTTTAAGAGCCAGCTTTGGACAGGGATACCGATTCCCGAGCATGGCCGAGAAGTACACCTTTACCAATGTGGGAGCCATTTGGATATATCCAAACGAAGAACTTCAACCTGAAAGTGGATGGAGCGCTGAGATTGGAATGAAGCAGGGTTTTCAAATCGGAAACATCAAAGGCTTTTTTGATGGAGCACTATTCTGGATGCGCTACAACGACATGATGGAGTTTACTTTTGCCCGATGGGCCGAGAACAATGACATCAACCAACTGCTTGGTCTAGGATTTAAAAGTGTGAATATTGGAACAACCGATATCCGCGGATTTGAATTATCCACAGCATTGGAAGGGTCCTTTCGTAAAACCAAATGGCAATTGATGGGGGGATACACTTTCATGGATCCTCAAATTCAAAATCCAAATGAGGTGTTCGAAACAGCCTTTCCCATTGGGGAACTTTGGCCTGACAGTCTGACCTATGCAAACACAAGCACGGATTCTTCAGGAATCCTGAAGTATAGGTACCAACATCTGATAAAGCTAGATCTTCAATTCGATCGCGGTCCTTGGATGATTGGAGCATCTCTGCGCACCAATGATTTTATGTCCAATGTAGATCTCATCTTTGAATCTGAATTATTCAGCACACAAGTTCCGGGCATCCCTGAGAGTAGGCAAAGGCTCAATTCAGGGGACGTGATTTGGGATTTTCGTGTAGGCTACGCTTTTACCGAGAAAGTGCAGATGCGCTTTCTTATTCAAAATGCCCTTAACCGCGAGGTCCTGGTCCGGCCGGCCAAACTTGGTCCACCGGTTCAGTATACCCTGCAACTACAAGCTCGCTTCTAATGCATGTAGTGCTGGTGATTTTTAAATGGATTGGTATAGTCCTTTTGGGGCTCGTCATTTTCCTTCTCCTAGCCCTTGAATCTTTTGATCGATACTTGGCTACCGAAAAGGGTGCGCTTTGGATGTTCCGCAAGGTTGATCAACCAAAATCAGTCCGATGGTCCGCCGACGGAACTCGATTCTTGGAAATCGGCTCATCCGAAAGCCCAAGAAGATGTTCTGTCCTTGTATTCCTCCATTCAGGTTCCCGTAGAGATCGTTCACGGAGATTAAGATGGTCTGGTTCCTTATGGTAATGCGTCGTTTATTATGAAGCAATTGCCCGCTCAGAATTCTAAAATGATCACCCTTCCGGGCCGAGACCACCCCATACACATGACGGATGTACCCACAGTTATGAAACTCTTGATGCCGAGCAATTAAGGACTGGAGAAACGCGAAGCGAATTACTCCTCTACGGGGATTTCTGAAGGCCTTACTGGTGGAACAGAAGCTAATTCTAGTCCCTTTTGAGCGTCTCCCCCGAGGCTTTTCCGAAGGGCTTGGCCGCCTCGCGTGAGGCCGTCAAAAATACCTTCATCGAAGGCGTCCCAAAGGGGCATTTTGACTACACCATCCACGGTGATCAAACCGAAGTGATTCTCGCTTCCACCAGGATTGTCTCCACCTTTCCAAGGTTCGTCAAAAGCCTCAAAATAGAAGCAAGACATTCCCTGATCCTGCAGCATGGTGCGGATCTGATCGTGATAGAGCATTTCCTTATACTCATCCGCCGCACCAGAACCTTCACGATCGTAGAGGAAATCGTCATCAGATGCCCAACCCGTTTCACCCACGTGAATTGGCTTATCCAAACCCAATGAATGCATGTATTCCCCGACGGCCTTGACTTGTGCATTTACACGTTGAATGCTTCTCTCTATTCCCGCTGCAATCTGTTCTTGTTTTGTCCACGACTTCTGCTCTGTGGGCATCCACCACCAGTCAGGATCGTAGTGGGTGTCGTGAAAAGGATAAGAGTGGACGCTTAAATAGTCGACGGCCTTGATCAAGGAGTCGAGCGCCGGCAGGTGGTACGATCCATCGCCCCCTCCCCACGAAGCAAAATTATCCGAAGAAGTGATCCAAAGATCAGATGGAAGGCCGCCCTCCTCTTTCAATTTTTGGAGCCGAAGGACTTCTTTGAGGATGATTCTCGGGTGCACGTAGTACCCAGCAGCCCAATGCACCATGGATTCGTTGCCTACAGCGATGATTTTGACAATATCGGGGTATTGATTAGCGAGCTCAATAGATTGAATGATCTCGGCCTCATTCTCCTCGGCATCCGGTCGATCGTGAATCGGTTCTGAGGACCGAGCATTTTCGCACTGCATCCAAGCTCCGAGCATGACGTACATCTCAAATTTCGGGTCCTCTTCCTTCATCTCACGGATGGCCTGGAGCAAACGGGGCGTGTGTTCGTAAAGGCGGGCGTGGTAGGTTCGTAGGATTCGGGTTCCCATAGCGCCCAGTATTCGAAGATCCTCTTTGATCTCTTCTACGCTGGGGGCAACCGATCGGTCTTGATTGCGGTATCCACCATACGCGATTGCTGTGTAATCGGGGTTCCCGAGGATATCTTGAGCTGTAGGCTCTGGCATCGTGCCGCAGGCACAAAGCAAACTCAAGCTTACGCCGCAAATCAGCTTTATCCCTTTCATCATTCGCTTAGTGCATTAACACAAGTTTATAGCTGGATTGCTGCCCCTCCTGATTTACATTTAGGATGTACATCCCGGCAGGTAGGCGCTCTAGGTTTAATTCAACCTGATCGCTTTCCAATACGCCTTGCATCAGTACTTGCCCGGAAAGATTTTGCACGCGGAATGCGGCCGGCACCTGTGACTCACGGCGTACAGTGAAACGTCCTCGGCTTGGATTGGGATAGATATCAATCGTACTCGCCGTGTACTCCTCCAGTGAAATCGCCTCGACGCAGGTACCTATAACATAAGTGTCTTTATTCGCTGAGTTGTTCCGCTCACCTTCTCCGGGATAGGAGTAGGTGTAGTAGAAGTAAATAAGTTCACCTTTGCTCGCCGAAATGGTAAATGGAACATTCGGTGTTACACCGTACCCGGGCATGCCGTTTGGATCGGTCCCGTAATAAAGAATACACGTCGGAACGCCCACTCCAGTCTGACTTGGAATAAAGGTCAAGGTCGGGTTGTTATCATCGTCTGAGAACCGCCATTCGAAATCACCGTTGTAACTCACCCCGTCACACGGAGGAGCTGAATCTATCTGTAGGACAACGGGAGCCGACCATGTGGAGTCTCCCAAATGGTCATAAGCTAAGGACCGCCACTCCGTAGAACCGAGACTTGCCGTCCAACTCGCCTCGTATGGAATCGAATTGGAGGAGGCGTAGAATTGACCATTTAGATAAAAATCTACATGGCTGATGCTGTCGTTCAAATCGCTGGCGGTCGCAGAGATCATGAGGTTTTCACCTTCTACAAAGGAGTCGCCATCCCCTGGAAACAGAATACTGGTGGTCGGAGGCACATTCGGACTATTCCCAACAACGACGAAGACCTCATCGATATCGGAATACGTTCCATTATCCACTTCCAACTTGTACTTGTACACCCCTTCTTGGAGACCCGTAACTTGAGATGTTACCCCGTTGATTTGGCTCGGAGTGGCAAGAGTGGGGCCGTAGAGTTGCGTCCATGCATAATTCAATGTAGCGCCCCCCGGATCTGTACTGGCTGAAGCATCTAAAGTAGAGGAGCTGGCGGGAATAACGATCACTTGGGTGGGGCCAGCGTCGGCTAAGGGCTGAGAGTACGGTAGAGAACCCGAAAGCGTGAATTGCAACTCACCCAAATTGAATTCACCGTGCTCGATGAATAAGCGAATAATTTGTTTTCCAGATTTCATAGGAACGCTGGTGACGGTTTTCGAAGCCCAGGCATTCCAATCTCCAGTTCCGTTGAAGGTAATGTTATTCTTTACAACTTGCCCGTCAGACTCTATCCGCAACGGACCTCCTCCAGCATTATTTCCTGAGGCGTAGCGCAAGACCACATCATACATCCCAGCCGTCTGAACATCGACGGTATATTCTAGCCATTCTCCGGCCCCTAGCCATCCAATAACAGGGCCTTCTGAAGGATGGTCAGAGGCATCGACCCATTCATGAACTCTGTAGTCTCCTTGGTTGACGATGTCCAGGTCTTGGTAGGCGATCCCTTGAGCGATTCCGCCTTCGAAGTAATCGTAATCGCCAGCCCAAAAACTTCCGGGTATGGTGGCAGGAACACCCTGATAAGGCACCTGCTCTCCAACAGTCATGGAGACGATGTTGGAGGTTGCACAATTCAAAGAATCGTACATACGTACGTGGAAGTTGTGGACTCCAGCCGGTAGGTTGTTCACGGTAAAGTCATGCGGGGGTGTGGTACTGAAGGCAACGCTATCTTCTCCTTGATAAAGGACCACCATGGAGGGGTTTCCCTGCAGTACTTGAAACTCGAGTTCCGCACTTCCTCCCGTGTAGGCCCGATCGAAGAGAATGGATAGGTTTCCTTCCAGTCCCGCATCCAAGCTGCTCACCAACTTTCCAGGAGGAACGGTCAATACAAAGCCGTCAGAAAAAGTGACGTCTAGTGACGTTGTCCCGTAGTTATGGGCAACATAAACGGGACTCCCATCTCCCTGAAAGGCCACCGCCACAGGGTAATCCGCCTTGATGGTCGTATCAGGGGTACCAAGCACTTTCATGCTGTGCAGCCAGTAGTAGGTCTGTGCATCAGAAACACCGAACTTCAAGTTTCGATCAGGATAGGAATCATACAAGCTCAAGGCTTGATCTGGATCCGTGAAGGCAAGGTATTGCCACATGATATCGTGCCACAGATTCACGTTTGGCGCATTGCTGAGAATCCCTGTGTACTGCTCAATTTCGCTCCAAATTTGGGCGGCATAGGTCAGGTTGTGCCCCAAGTACATGGATCCTCCGTGAATCGGGTATAATTCAATTCCGTACGAAGCGGCAATGTCTGACGTCCAAAACGTTCCGTTGTCGTAGCTGTTTCCCCAAACACGGGAAACCAGTCCGTACTGTTGACTTGGACCAAAATTTCGTTGATACATGTCAAACCAATATTCTTCAATCGCAGATTGCTCTGTGGTATACAAATAGATCCCGAGGTCGCGAATAGAATCGTTTCCGGTGACCGCTCCCCAATGAATCAAAGACGAGTTAAACTGCATGCTTTCTGAGGTCGATTCCTGATCGTTACCCTGAGGAAAGGAAGCGAAACCGTTGGCCCAACAATGACCGGCATATGGACTGAAATTTCTCAGATAAGGGAATAGTGGATCTTGGCGATCATCCGTAGCGGCGTCTCTCACGAGCATATTGATCATCGGGCCATAACCATTGGCCCATCCCGGATCGTATTGTTCCAAAAAGGCGGCCGCGTGTATGAAATAACCCCAATGAAAATGGTGATCATTAATGTTATCGTCTTGCCCGTGACCTGCTGGATAACCGATTAAGGCGTCCCAATCGTCGTTGTAGTAGAATAAAAAAGCTACCTCACCTGAGTTGTACTTTAGCCAATCTTCTAGACGCTCCTTTATGGTGGCTACAATGGTATTTAAAGATGCCGTATC
>CBFIEH010000020.1:0-32982 GCA_965661605.1 Flavobacteriales bacterium
CTATTTCCTCGACCTCTTTCGGAGCCCCTTCCGTGAAGTTGATGAGCCCATTTTCGGTGATCAAAACATCGTCCTCGATGCGGATTCCGATGCCTTCTTCGAGGATGTAAATACCGGGCTCGCAGGTAAAGCAGTTGCCCACTTCCATTTTCGCGTCCCACAATCCGTAATCGTGCACGTCCAATCCGAGGTAATGGCTGGTTCCGTGCATGAAGTACTTTTTATAGGCCGGCCATTTGGGATCTTGATTCTTGATGTCGGTCTGGTCAATAAGCCCCAAGCCCAGGAGTTCGGACTCCATGAGTTTGCCGACTTCTTTGTGGTATTCGTGCAGCTGATTGCCCGGACGGAGCATGGCCAAGGAGTCCTTCTGCACGCGAAGCACCGCGTTGTACACGTCTTTTTGTCGCTGCGTGAATCGCCCATTAACGGGAATCGTGCGGGTGATATCACTCTTGTAGTTGGCCAGTTCACAACCGACATCCATTAACAGGAGGTCGCCGTCTTTGCACTCTTGATTGTTCTCAATGTAATGCAGGACGCAAGCATTGGCGCCGCTGGCAATGATGGGGTCGTAGCCAAATCCGCGCGAGCGATGGCTCAAGAATTCATGGGCGAACTCCGCTTCAATTTCGTACTCCATTACACCTGGCTTCACGAACCTCATCACGCGCTTGTAGGCTTGCACGTCGAGTGCGCAGGTAGCCGCCATCAAGGCCGTTTCTTCCTCCTGCTTGACGCCGCGGATTTGGTGCATGATGGGGTTGGAGCGATCGTAGCGGTGTAGGGGGTACTGTTCTTGAATCTTCTTGCGGAAGCGGTCATCACGCGTTTCCACTTCGCTGCTTTGGCGAAGGTGTTCGTTTCCGTTGAGGTAAACCACAGTCGCTTCCGACATGATGGTTTTCATAATGGTCTCGAATTGATCGAGCCACTGAATATTCTGAATGCCGCTGATTTCTCGAGCGCGTTCCTTGGTGAGTTTTTCACCTTCCCAAATGGCGATGTGCTCGTTGGTTTCCTTCACGAATAGAATTTCTCTGTGACTTTCGTGGTAGGCATCGGGAAAGAGCACCAAGATGGTTTCTTCTTGGTCCGCCCCGCTCAAGTAAAAGAGGTCGCTGTGCTGAATGAACGATCGCGTACCATCCGCATTGGTCGGGTAGATGTCGTTGGCGTTGAAGATGGCCGCCGAATTGGGTTTGATTTGTGCGGTGAAGCGTTTTCTGTTCTTGACGAACAAACTGGATGGAATAGGATCGTATTTCATAGTCTTTACTTTCAGAGGTCGTGAAGACAAATCTACAATTTGACCACGCATTTCCATAGCCCTTCCAATGCGTTTAGAAGTAGTCTATATTAGCGTTGAACCTATTTTACAAAGCCGATGTTTTGTATCTCGATGGGTCACGCCGTACATTTGCGTGCTAAGTGCTAAAAACCAACCCTAATGAGTAACTCTGGAGTGCTAGGATCTTCGTTAGTCAAAAAATATTGGATGGCCGCGACTGGCTTGTTCCTATGTTTGTTCTTGATCGGCCACTTGGCTGGAAACTTACAGCTCTTTATCCCCGGATATGAAGGCAAGCTGGCCTTCAATGAATACGCGGTATTCATGACCACGAATCCGGCGATCAAATTGCTTTCGTACTTGACCTACTTTTCCATTCTCTTCCACGCGGTGGATGGAATCCTTTTGACACGTCAGAACCGCGCCGCGCGTCCTGATCGCTATGTGATGGAGAAGTCATCGGTCAACAGTAACTGGAGCAGCCGCAACATGGCTTTCTTGGGCATCATTACACTGGCCTACATCGTATTCCACATGGCCGATTTCTGGTACGAGTACAAGTTTGGCGAGATGGCCTACATGACCAACGAATCCGGCTGGGTCATGACCAAAGAAAGCGTTGCTGTTGAAGCTGGAGTAGTTCGGGATGGACATGTCTTCGATACAGCGGGAATGGATATGGGTCTAGCAATGAAAGACCTCCACGGAGAGGTTGTTGAGGCCTTCAAGGTTTGGTGGATTGTCTTGGCCTACGTGATTGGAATGATCGCCATTGGGTTCCACTTGTGGCACGGCGTACAAAGCGCTTTCCAGTCTATTGGAGTCAACCACGAGCACTACACACCTACCATCAAGAAAGTGGGCGCGGCCTTTGCTGTGGGAGTTCCGATTCTGTTCGGACTCATCCCGGTTTACTTGTTCTTTGTTTAATCTGAAGCATCCGACGATATGAAACTCGACGCGAAAATACCTGAAGGACCACTGGCAGATAAGTGGACCAACCACAAGAACAATATTAGACTGGTGAACCCAGCCAACAAGCGCTTGATCGATGTGATCGTGATCGGAACCGGATTGGCCGGTGGATCAGCGGCGGCTTCCTTGGCAGAGATGGGCTACAACGTGAAGGCCTTCTGTTTCCAAGATTCCCCTCGCCGTGCGCACTCCATCGCCGCTCAGGGAGGAATCAATGCAGCAAAAAATTATCAGAACGACGGGGATTCGGTTTACCGATTGTTCTACGACACCATTAAAGGTGGGGACTACCGCTCACGAGAAGCAAACGTTTACCGCTTAGCAGAGGTGTCCGCCAATATTATTGACCAATGTGTGGCGCAGGGTGTTCCTTTTGCCCGCGAATACGGAGGTCTTTTGGACAACCGTTCCTTTGGTGGGGTTCAAGTAAGCCGGACGTTCTATGCAAAGGGCCAAACAGGACAGCAATTATTGTTGGGCGCTTACAGCGCGATGAGCCGCCAAATCGCCAAAGGAAAAGTGGCGATGTACAGCCGTCACGAAATGCTTGACGTGGTCATCGTCGATGGAAAAGCCCGCGGAATCATTGCCCGTGACTTGGTTTCAGGAGAGATCGAGCGTCACTCAGCGCACGCCGTAGTATTGGCCTCTGGAGGATATGGAAACGTCTTCTTCTTGTCGACCAACGCCATGGGATCCAATGTGACCGCGGCTTGGAGAGCACACAAGAAAGGAGCGGCCTTTGCCAACCCTTGCTACACGCAAATTCACCCGACCTGTATTCCGGTTTCTGGAGACAATCAGTCTAAGTTGACCTTGATGTCGGAGTCCCTGCGGAACGATGGTCGAATTTGGGTGCCGGCAGACGCCGACGACGCCATAGCCGTGCGTGAAGGATCGCTCAAGCCAACCGCCATTCCAGAGGAGCGAAGAGATTATTACTTGGAGCGCCGTTACCCGAGCTTTGGAAACCTGGTCCCTCGTGACGTGGCATCTCGCGCAGCCAAAGAGCGTTGTGATGCCGGATACGGAGTAAATCAAACAGGCGAAGCGGTATTCTTGGACTTCAGTGATGCCATCATGCGTTACGGAAGCACTGAGGCTCATGTTCGCGGTATGCACAACCCATCGGATGATGAGGTGCGCAAACTCGGAAAAGAAATTGTTGCGGCGAAGTACGGTAACCTCTTCCAGATGTATGAGAAGATCACCGACGATAACCCGTACGAAACACCAATGAAAATCTATCCCGCGGTTCACTACACCATGGGAGGTGTATGGTGTGACTACAACCTGATGACTACGGTTCCAGGATTGTACGCTACTGGAGAAGCGAACTTCTCCGATCACGGGGCCAACCGCCTTGGAGCCTCTGCCTTGATGCAAGGACTGGCGGATGGTTACTTCGTACTTCCCTATACCATCGGTGAGTTCCTCGCTGATGATATCCGTACAGGACCGATCTCCACCGATAGCCCAGAATTCGACGAAGCCGAGAAAAACGTTCAAGGACAAATCGATCGCTTGGTCAACAATAATGGAACTAAGACGGTTGATCATTTCCATAAGCGGCTCGGAAAGATTATGTGGAACGAGTGTGGAATGGCGCGGAACAAAGAAGGCTTAGAGAAAGCCATCAAAGACATCCAAGCCTTGCGCGAGGAGTTTTACGCTGAGGTCCGCATTCCGGGTTCAGCCGAAGGTTTGAATCCTGAATTGGAAAAAGCCCTTCGTGTGGCTGATTTCTTGGAATTGGGTGAATTGATGTGTCACGATGCCCTGGACCGCGAAGAGTCTGCAGGAGGTCACTTCCGCGAGGAGCACCAAACAGAAGAAGGAGAGGCCTTGCGTCGCGATGATGAGTTCGCTTATGTCTCTGCTTGGGAGTATTCAGGAAATCCAAGTGAGCCGAACCTACACAAAGAAGAGCTCGTGTTCGAGAATGTTGAATTGAAGACACGTAGCTACAAATAAGAATTGGAAAAACACCAGATATGAATCTTACACTTCAAGTATGGCGTCAGAATGGTCCTAACGATAAGGGCCGAATGGAGGAGCACAAACTGAGCGGAATTTCTCCGGATCAGTCCTTCCTCGAAATGATGGACGTCTTGAACGAGCAGCTCGTAGAGAGCGGAAAAGAGCCCGTGGCTTTTGATCACGATTGTCGTGAGGGAATCTGTGGTTCATGTTCCATGTTCATCAATGGAGAAGCACACGGACCAGGTCGTGGAATCACCACCTGCCAGTTACATATGCGCTCCTTCAACGATGGAGACACCATATACATAGAGCCTTGGCGTTCAGCTGCCTTCCCAGTGATTAAGGATTTAATGACCGACCGAACTGCCTTTGATCGCATCATTCAAGCTGGAGGATTTGTCAGTGTGAACACCAGTGGAAACACCCTGGACGCGAATGCTATTCCAATTCCAAAAGAAGACGCAGATAAGGCCTTTGATGCAGCTACGTGTATTGGATGTGGAGCTTGTGTAGCGACCTGTAAGAATGGATCGGCTATGTTGTTCACGAGTGCGAAAGTCTCTCAGCTGTCGCTCTTGCCACAAGGTAAAGTGGAAGCATCAGACCGTGTCTTGAACATGGTGAAGCAAATGGACTTGGAAGGCTTTGGAAACTGTACCAATACTGGTGCTTGCGAAGTAGAATGTCCAAAAGGTATCAGTCTCGAAAACATTGCTCGCATGAATCGCGAGTACTTGGTAGCTGCCGTTACGGATTAAACGACCACGAATCGAGGTCAACATTACCTCCAGTTAGAATAAGCCCGACGCGTTTCCCACGAAATGTGTCGGGTTCTTTTTTGACCACCGCCAGCGGAACCGCGCAACTCGGCTCAATGATGATCTTCATCCGTTCCCATATCAAGCGCATGGCCTCCACGATTTCCACATCGGTCACCAACACAACGCGTTCCAGTAAGGGGTGAAGTACTTTAAAAGTGTGCTCGCCCAATGACGTGCGCAGTCCATCTGCAATAGTATGAGCCTCGTCAAGTGGAATAATTCTTCCGGCCTTTAAGCTTCGGTAGGCGTCGTCTGCCCCGATGGGTTCTCCTCCTAGGACCACTGTCTCAGGAGACCAATAGTGCGCACTCAGACAAGTTCCTGCGGCTAGGCCCCCGCCGCCTATCGGGGGGATGATGTAATCCAAGTCGGGCACCTCTTCAATGAGCTCTTTGGCGCAGGTCGCTTGACCGGTAATGGTCAGAGGATCGTCAAAAGGGTGTAGAAAGTAAGCTCCCGTGCGCTCTTGAACCTCGATCAGATAGGACTCTCGGGCTTGAAGGGTAGGGGGGCATTCAATAACCGCTGCACCGTACTCCTTCACGGCTCTTTTCTTGACCTCTGGGGCATTGGAGGGCATCACAATATAGGCTGGAACGCCGTACTGTTGCGCTGCCCAGGCAACGGCTTGGCCGTGGTTTCCGGAGCTGTGGGTACAAAGCCCCGCGGCTCGTTCTTCATCGCTGAGGCTGGCCGTAAAGAAGGTGGCTCCTCGGGCCTTAAAGGCTCCGATCTTTTGGAAATTTTCGCACTTGAAGAAGAGTTCAGCTTCGGTCATCTTATTGAGTGCTGAAGAAGTCAACACCGGTGTGCGGTGAATTTTAGGGCGGATGGCCTCGTGGGCTTTTTCGATATCAGAGGCGGATATGCTGGGGGTGTATTCCATGAGGACCAAGCTAAGAACTGTTGAGGAAAAACTATCTTAAGGGCATGAATGATTTTCCAGATTTACGCTCGAAACTACCCAATGTAGGGACGACCATTTTTGCCACGATGTCAGCCATGGCGGCGGAGTTTGGGGCCATCAACCTTTCGCAGGGATATCCGGATTTTCCGGTGGACCAAGGCCTCCTAGACGCCGTAGCTCAAGCGCTGCAGGATGGTGAGAATCAGTATGCTCCTATGCCCGGCTTGCCGGCCTTGCGCGAGGCCCTTAGTGCCAAGTACAAGCACGACTACGGAATTGAGGTGGATCCTGATGGTGAAATAACCATAACAGCGGGTGCGACGCAGGCCATATTCAATGCGATTACGGCCTTTGTTCGGGAAGGAGAAGAGGTCATATTGTTTACTCCCGCTTATGATTGCTATGCTCCGACGGTGGAGCTGGCGGGAGGGGTGCCCAAGTACATTGCCCTAAGGGCCCCGGAGTTTGCCATTGATTGGGACGAAGTTCGCGCTCAAGTATCTCATAAGACCCGAATGATTGTCATCAACAATCCGCACAACCCCACAGGTAGAACCTGGAGTGAGGCGGATATGGCGGAGCTGAAAAAATTGGTAGAGCGCTACAACCTGATCGTCTTGAGTGACGAGGTGTATGAGCACATTGTTTTCGACGGCGCGCCTCATCGGTCCGTGTTGGCTGACCCAGAGCTCAGGGCACGTTCGATTGCCGTGTTTAGCTTTGGGAAGACCTTTCACGCGACGGGCTGGAAGGTGGGCTATTCCATCGCGCCACAGGCGCTGAATAAGGAAATCCGAAAGGTGCATCAGTACGTGACGTTTACGGTGCATCGGCCTACGCAGGTGGGGTTGGCGCATTGGCTTGAAGATCCGAGTCATTGGATGGGAATTTCTGCCTTCTACGAGGCCAAGCGAGATCTGTTTTTAAAGGAATTGGAGTCCAGTAAATTCAGCTTTTTGCCGAGTACGGGAAGCTATTATCAGGCCGTGGATTATTCGGCGATTAGCGATCTAGAAGATGTGGACTTTTGTGCCTGGCTGACCAAAGAAGTGGGTGTTGCGGCGATACCGGTCAGCGTTTTTTATCACACGCCGCCGGTGGGTCAGAGGGTCGTGCGCTTGTGTTTTGCGAAGAGGGATGAGACTCTGATGGACGCCTTGACTAAGTTAAAAGCCTTGTGATGGGAGATTTGAATATTTCACTGATTCAATCAGCGCTCGTATGGGAAGACCCTGAAGGAAACAGAGCGGCGCTCGGGGCCAAGATGGAAGGATTGCCTTTGGAGACCGATGTGGTGGTACTGCCTGAAATGTTTACCACGGGCTTCAGTATGACGGCGGGTCCACTCGCCGAGGAGGTAGATGGTCCGACCTTTGAATGGATGGCCAGTCATGCGGCGCGGCTCGACGCTGCGGTGACGGGAAGTTTACTCGTACGCGAAGAAGGGGGCCTGTACAACCGATTGGTCTGGATGAACCCAGATGGCACCTATGAGGAGTATGACAAGCGGCACCTTTTTACGATGGCCAATGAGCAGGCTCATTTTGAGGCAGGGGAAGAGCGGCTCATTGTCGAATTCCGCGGATGGAAGTTTTGTCCCTTGATCTGCTATGACCTTCGATTCCCGGTATGGGCCCGAAACGGATGGGACGCTGCGGCGGGTCCTGATTACGACGTCTTGCTCTACGTAGCGAATTGGCCGGAGCGGCGTTCAAGCGCTTGGCGTCAACTGTTAGCGGCGCGAGCCATCGAGAATCAGTGCTATGTGGTAGGCGTGAACAGAGTGGGACCCGATGGAAAGAACGTTCCGTATCGCGGAGATTCCGCCTTGGTCGATGCGATGGGAGATTCCTTGGTCACTTTTGAGCCGGGTGAGGAAAATGAAAAAACCCACGTCGTGAGTCGTGAAGACCTGACGCAGGTTCGAGAACGCTTGCCGTTTTTACCGGACCAAGATCGATTTACGATCGGCTGAGTAAATGGGCATCGGCCCGTAGGGCCAGAAATTATTTCTCCTTGGCTAAGATGTAGTAGTGCGCCGTGACGCCATTTCGCGTGGCTGCATAAGAGGATTCGAGTTCCCAGCCCATATCGCCGGCCGCGTTAAGGGCCTCCATAGGGTCTTGAGCGCCTTCGATTCCTTCACCGACGTAATCGTCTAAATTGCGTGGATCCCCTAAAATGGTGAAGCGGTATTGAACTTCTTCAAACATCATGACGGACATTTTTTCTTGAAAGGCCGGATCGCTCATTTCCTCCTGCGAGAACCGACCCATGTCCGCTCCATTGATTTCTATTCCTCTGAATACGAGGTATTCAATAGCCTCTGATTCCTTGGACTCGCCTCGGTCCACTTTTCCTTTCTTCTGTGCAAACGTTGCGGTTGTGGCCAAGCACAACACCATCAGTACGATGACTCTTTTCATTCTTCTAATTTCAGGTTTAGTTCATATTCCAATTCCCAATTCGCACGGACCTCGAGCGTGGTCTCACTGTAGAAAACGCGCTCGCTAAAAACTTGCGTCCAGTAGTCTCCAGGATCCCATCTTCCGTTTTGGTTCCGATCTTCAATCATTCGCAGTCGATACTGTCCGGGCGGAAGGTCCCGAAAAGTACTGATTTCTTCAGTTTCGGCCTCCACGGCCGGATGCGTTCTACGCGCGAGCAGTTCATTTTTCTCCGAGAGCAACTCGAGAATATAAGGGTGACTGGCTGAAGTGGTCCACTGGACAATGAGGATACCGAGTTCATCGACCCGTGGATAAGTCAAGGTGGCGGTGAGCGTGTCTTGAATGGAATCCCTTACGGTACCGGCGGCGTTGGGAAGCACTTCCACTTGATAGGCGGTGCCATATTCGCGATCCACATAGGCTTGGTATCGGAAAGCGTCCGTTTGCGTCCAATTCAATTCCTGTTCGACGCTGTCGGCGGTCATGGAAATGGCTTCGGGGTCGAAATAATTAATGGGCAAACTGTTGTAGACCGTTAAAGTGTCGAAGGTATTCCAAGCCCCTGTGCTCGGTAATAATTTCCAAGGCGTTTCAGGTAGCTCGCGTTCTTTCCAGGTGATTTTTGCGGTATCGATAACGGTATCCAATTGTACGGCAAACAAGAGGCTGTCGTACCCGTGATCCGGTCTCAAGAACCCGAGCAGCGTGTCCGGCCTTGAAGGTACGGTGAAGAAGGTGTCGAGCGGGTTAATGGGTAAAGGTGTGACGGTCGGTCGCTGCCCCCCCAACGTGTAGAACTCAATACTGATGGCCGTCTTTTGGCGGGCCTTCAGGAATGCGGGCCGATCGCTGGGGACAAAGCTGCGCAAGGTGATGTTGCTCGAATCACTCGGGCTGATGGCCTCGGGTAGATAGGCGATTTCTTCGTTGGGCAGATCGTACAAGTAGTTGCGATTTCCGTCGACCAAGGTGAAGAGTTTGTAGGTATCGTGCCTCAGGTAGTCCAAGGTGAATAGGCCGGTGGCATCCGTTCTTGTGGCGTAGTCTGGACGACGCAGCACGGGCAGGGAATCCAGGGGAATACTTACCGTGTCCAAACCGCCGTACAACATCACTAGTGCGCCTTCGACAGGCTTTCCCGTGTAGGCGTTCATGACTTCGCCACGAAAGATCAAGGAATCAATGAAGGTGCCCGTGGAGAAGACATACTTGAAATTGGTCGGGTTACCTTCTGTGAGGTCAACAATGGACTCTCCGAAGTTTAAGGTATATGTGGTGTTATTCCGGAGATCCTCATCAAATTCAATAACTAACGACTTCTTTTTCAAGTAGATGTCCGGTTGTTCCTTCATGGGCGGAGAAATCAGCAGTTGCTGATTCAATCCATTCAGTTGTACGTATTCATTGAACGGAACCGTGATTTTTTTCGCTGAGAATTGAACACTTCCCAGTGGAGGCTGGGCTTCAAAAGCTTCTGGTGGATCGAGGTCTTTAGGGCCACCTGATGGGCTTCCTGGCTGCGCACAAGAAAAGGTAAAAATGGCGGCTATATATATAAGGACGCGTTTCACGGTATCAAAAGTAGGATAACTTTCTTCGGGCAGGAAATATGTTATGTGGGCTTTATTTTTTTGGGAAACAACGTCACAATCGCTAAATTGAGCGCCGGTTTGCCATTAACCTAAACCATAAATCTCTATGAAAAGACTACTACGATGGCCCCAGCTGTGGGCTGTAGCGTTCTTTACGCTTATTTCAACAAACCCTGCTTCTGCGCAGTGTATCAACACGTTTCAGTTCGGAGCGGGTACGGTGGATGCCACAACAACGGTGCCCATCACTGTCTCTACATGTAACTATACAACGGAGTTTTCTCCAATCACGGTAAATGCACCGGGACAGTATACGTTTACTGTCTCATCTGCACCTGGTTACATCACCATCACAGATGGTGCGAACAACGTGATCAGCCATGGTCCATCGCCACACACCGCACCAATCCCAGGAACAGGTGTATATCGCGCACACTGGTCGGATAATGCAGCCTGTGGAGGAACGAGTTCTTGTTATACCACAACAGCAGTGTATGCTGGAGCATTGACTGGATGTATTCAGCCATTGTCTTTGACAGCTTCAGGAATTACCAGTAATAGTGCGAACATTGCTTGGACGCCATACAACGCCACTCCACCAACGGGAGGATATGAGTATGTAGTCACCACGGTTCAAGGTCTTCCTACCGGTTCAGGTACGGCAACTACGACGCCTTCAGCTGCTCTTACTGCTTTAGCGCCGTCAACACAATACTATTACTACGTGCGCTCTATGTGTGGAACGGACACCAGTGCATGGGCTCAAAGTAGCTTCTTTACAAACTGTGTGGCGGTGACCGCACCATGGGTAGAGAACTTCGATGGAACTACCTGGGTGTCTGGAACTGGATTTAGCAACAGCGGAGCTGTATTGGATCCTTGCTGGGACGCGATTCCAACAGTTACCTCATATGCTTGGGGTACGCGCACCGGGACCACCGGTTCATCAGGAACTGGTCCGAACAGCGATCACACGACAGGAACAGGGAATTACGTATTTGTTGAGGGGTCGAACGGAGCCAATGGCTCTGTCGCAGAGCTTTACTCTCCATTGGTCGACTTGACAGGGGTCAGTAATCCGGCTCTTTTCTTCTGGCAACACTTCTTTGGAACTGCAATGGACACGTTCTACGTAGACGTGAACAATGGTGGTGCATGGCAAACAATTTACACTTATGTTGGAGCAATCCAGTCAGCAAACGCTGATCCCTGGGTTCAGGAAATCCTCGATCTGAATGCGTATGCAAATACGACCGTTCAAATCCGTTTCCGTACAGCGCCGAAGACAGGATTCTCTTCTGACTACGCTATCGATGATGTGAGTATCCAAACAGGACCTCCTTGTTTCCGTCCGAGCACAATTTCGCTTGTGGCCAATGGAGTAACGGATGTAACTGTAGACTGGGTGCCTAGCTCAGGAACGTCTTGGGAAGTGGCTTACGGAGCACCAGGATTCAGTCCTGACTCTGCTGTAGGTTCTCCAAACGGACCTATCGGTATTCAAATCGCCAGCGCTCATCCTTATACAGTGACTGGTTTGACGGCCAACACGGATTACGACTTCTACGTACGCGAAGCATGTTCAAACGTTCCAGGAGCATTTAGTGCTTGGAGAGGAACGGTGAGCACCCGTACGAACTGTACCGTATTCTCTGCGCCATTTACAGAGAATTTTGATGGGTCCACATGGGTGCTTGGAACAAGTACCGGAGACATTGATCCTTGCTGGAGTCGTGACAATACTCCTTTCTCTCACAGCTGGTTTGTGGAAGACGATAACACGAGTTCAACGAACGGACCTTCTGGTGACCACACGACTGGATCGGGAAACTTCTTGATGGCTGCGTACGGTGCTGCTGATGATTTGGCGGAAATCGTTACACCACTGGTTGATTTGAATGGTTTGACTAATCCTGCGGCTCAGTTTTATTTCCACTTCTTCGGTGATGACATCGGTACTATGTATATTGACGTCAACGATGGGTCTGGTTGGACGCGTATGGACTCCATCATTGGTCAGTTCCAGCAAGCCGAGACAGATCCGTGGTTATACTATGAAGTGAACTTGTCCAATTTTGCGAACGATACGGTTCAAGTCCGTTTCGTTTCGAAGCGTGGAGCACTTTGCTGTGACTATGATTTGGCTATTGATGACTTCTCTATTGCAGAGGGTTCTCCTTGTAACATCCCTGGCTTCCCAACGATAACCCCTACTTCGGCGAGTACTTTGGATGTGGCTTGGACGGATGTGGTCAATGTAGCTTGGTATGTTCGCTGGGGTCTTCCAGGGTTCAATCCAGATTCTGCTATTGGTTCACCAAACGGACCTATCAATGAGCAGTTGGTCTTTGTAACCAGCGCAACCATTCCAAACTTAATTGGGAATACCACATACGATGTATATGTCTCGGCTCTGTGTCCATTAGGAGGTACTTCCTTCTATGCAGGCCCAATTTCAGGAACTACCTTCTGTGACGTGTACCAGGTGCCTTTCACTGAAGACTTTGATGGTTCTGCTTGGACACCATCATTCCCGGGAACAGCGGATCAGTGTTGGGGTGGAGATCTTCGCCCAATCATTACCAGTGGAAACATGTGGGAGATCGAGGATCTTTCTTTCTCGTCAACAACGGGACCTCCCGGACCAAATTCTGGAACTCAGTACTTATTCTTTGACTATGGATTCAGTTCAGGAACTCCAGCGCGTGTAGAAAGTCCGTTGGTAGACCTTTCTCTTGCGGCTTCACCGGCAGTTGGATTCTATTTGCACGCTTTCGGTTCTTCAATGGGAACTACCTTCATTGAAGTAGATAATGGAAATGGATGGGTAGTGATTGACTCGATTGTTGGTCAGCAAACTGCTGCTAAGAATGATCCATGGCAATACCGTGAGTTCTCGCTCTTGGCTTATGCTGGTCAAACAGTGAAAGTCGGATTGAGAAACATTTCTACTAGTAGCATTTCCGAGTTCGCTATTGATGATTTCTACATTGGAAATGGATCACCATGTCCGTTGCCAACACAGTTGTCTGCTTTGGGAAGTACAACCACTGACGTAACTCTTGGATGGTTGGGAGCTGGTACATCTTCGAATTGGGAGATTGCCTACGGTGCTCCAGGATTTGAGCCAGATTCAGCTATCGGTTCACCAAACGGACCTATTGGCGTTCAGGCATTCACTAACGATACCGCAACGGTAATTGGATTGAACCCCGCTACGATTTACAGTTTCTATGTTCGTGAGAACTG
Organism: Flavobacteriales bacterium; assembly: GCA_965661605.1. Classification (GTDB taxonomy): domain Bacteria; phylum Bacteroidota; class Bacteroidia; order Flavobacteriales; family ECT2AJA-044; genus ECT2AJA-044. The sequence goes on from CBFIEH010000020.1 coordinate 13,269, forward strand.
CGGTACTCCAGGAATCAACTCTTTCTGGACAGGTCCAGTGAACTTCACTACTCAGTGTGTGCCTTATACTGCACCTTACATTGAAAACTTCGAAACCAATACCGGCTGGGTAGCTGGAACGAACTTTAGCGCTGATGACTGTGTCATCGGTACATGTTGGGACCGACTTGGTGCTACCACGACCTATGGATTCAACGTACGCTCTGGAACAACAGGATCTAGTTCTACTGGACCTTCTGGAGATGCGACGACTGGAACTGGACAGTATATTTACTTGGAAGCTTCGAATGGCTCTTCAGGAAATGAAGGAATCATCACGAGCCCACAAGTGGATATTTCTGGATTGACCACTCCAGCGTTAATTTTTGCTCGCCACTTCTACGGACTTCAAATTGACTCTATGCGAGTTGAAGTTTCTATTGATGGTGGTGTGTCTTGGACTCAAATTGCAGGATACTTTGGACAGGTTCAAACAGATGAATTGGATCCATGGATCACAGAGGTATTGGATCTAGGTCCATTTGCCGGAGCAACTGCTCTTTCCGTTCGCTTCCGTGCGACATCTGCTGGATGTTGTGGTGGTGACGCGGCCATCGATGATTTCCAAATTGTTGAAGGACCCGCATGTTTCGGACCAACCAACTTAGTAGCCGTAGGTAACTCTTCTACAGCTATCGACGTGGCTTGGACGCCAAACGATTCCTTGTCTACGAACTGGGAAATTGAATACGGACCACTTGGATTCCAACAGGGTAGTGGTGCGGTAGTTTCTGCAGGAGCTACGCCGTTTACTATTTCCAACTTAAGCCCAGGAACGGTTTACGCCTTCTACGTTCGAGAAGAGTGTGCCGGTGCTCCAGGACAGTTCTCATTGTGGACTGGACCAACCAGCGCAGGTACATTTATTGCGCCTCCTTATTTTGAGTCATTTACTCCAACGTATAATGATGCAGGCTTCGGTGGTGCGGAAGGATTGATTAACGACCCAACCATCTTTACGGGAACATTCTCGAGCTGGGTGGATGATGGCTTTGGTAACGTCGGGTTTGACGGTGCGGCTAGGTTGAACATCTGGAGTACCTTTACAGATGACTGGGCGTTCTCTCCAACTATTGAGTTGAACAACTTCGGACAATGGCAACTCGAGTTCGATTGGACGTGTCGCGAGTACGCCTCTTCCACTTTAGGTGGAATCTGGGGTGGAGACGATACCGTTTATGTGGTAATCTCTACAGATGCGGGTACTACTTGGAACCGTGCGGACCACGTATTGATGATCGACTCAGCGACTGTTGCTGCTGCTGGAACCGATACCATCCACGAGGTTATTGATATCAGCATGTATGCTGGTAACAATATTCAAGTAGGATTCTATGGAGAGTCAACTATTTCGAATGAGGATACCGACTTCTTCGTAGATAATGTGCGGATTAGCGATCCATCGTTCAACCCACTTTCTTGTGATGACTTTGAGTCATACAACATAGGAGCGTTTGCAGGTCAATCGACAGATTGGTTGCCATGGGGTGGATCCTTTGGATCTGAGGATACCGAAATCTCTTCGGCACAAGCCAATGGAGGATCTCAGAGTATGCTCGTCTCGGATGCTGGTACTAACGGTGCGTCTGATATCGTTCGAGGCCTTGGAGACTTCAACGGAGGAACACATGAAGTAAGCTTCTTCTTCTATGTGCCTTCTACCGACGGTGGTTACTTCAACTTGATGCATTTCTACGATCCATCAGGAGTTGGAAACACTTGGGCGTTGGAGACGTACTTAGACGGTACAACCGGCGCAGGTGAAATGCTTCGCGGATCAGCAAACAACGATACCTTGGCCAGCTTCACCTTTAACGGTGGTGCATGGAATGAGGCTGAATTCATCATCAACTTGGATGCGGATAGTGCTGAGTTTATCCTGAATGGAGCAAGCGTTCACCAATGGATCTGGTCTGCTGGCTTGCCAGGAGTCTACGGAAACTTGGGGGCATTCAATGTCTTCTCTGCAGCGCCTCCAGGATTGGCCGCGACCATCTACATTGATGACTTCTGTACTGGAGCTGTAAATGCACCATGTGTGGTAGCCACTACACCAACTACATCTGATGTAACGGTTTGTGAGGGCGCACCTGCAACATTGACTGCGACACCAGGAAGCGGAACCGCGTTCCCAATCTGGACGAACAGTAACGGTGATATTATCGGTACGGGCACGCCATTCGTTACAGATACCTTGTTTGCAGATGAGACCTTCAGTGTACGTGATGGAGAGTTGGTAGGACCACAGTTCCAAGTAGGACCAACGCCAAACATCGCAGCGACTGGATTCGGTAACTTCACCAACGGTATTTACGTGAACGTGATGAACGACCTTCGATTGGATTCCATCACCTTGCGTTCAGACGGACCTATGGTAGTGGGTGTGAACTTGTATACAGCACCTCCTTCAGCGGGTGGTACTTTGCTTCAGACTTCTAAGGCGATCACCTTGCCAGGTGCAGGAGATCACCAAGTGTCTGTTGACATGGTCATTCCACAAGGACAGTACTTCTTGAATATGCGTTACGACGATGCAGCAAACGGAGCCTTGTTCCGTTCTACTGCCGGAGCCACGTATCCATATGTTATTCCTGATCTCGTAAGCATTGACAGTACTGACTTCGTTAACCAACTTCGTTTCTACTACCTGTTTGACTGGGTAGTGAACCAAGTGTGTTTGAACGGTCAGACTGCTGATGCGCAGGCAACGATCGACCTTGCTCCAACTGCAGCCTTCACTTTGAACCAAACTGGTGGTGGTCAGGAAGTAGTTGACTTCGACGCAAGTGGATCTTCTGCGGATGCAGTGAGCTACGATTGGGACTTTGGTGATGGTAACACTGATTCTGGTGCTACCGTACAGCATACCTATGCTGGAGGTGGCCAGTACACCGTTACCTTGACCGTAACCGATGATTGTGGAGGTCAAGACGTGACAACTCAAACCATTGATGTAACCATTGGTTTGAACGAGATCGATTTGACAGACATCAACTTGTATCCTAACCCAACGCGCGACGTCTTTACGTTGAGCTTTGAGTTGACCGAAGTTCAGGATGTAGACATTTACGTATTGAACGCCATGGGTCAAGTGATGTACTCTGAATCACTCGAGAACTTCACCGGAAGTTATTCTGAAGCCATCAACTTGACAGGTGAGGCTAAAGGAGTGTACATGGTACAAATCGCAACCAAAGACGGCGTTGTAAACCGCCGAGTGAGCTTGCAATAAGCTTAAGCGAAACCTATAATTCAGGGCCCCGTATGATTTCATGCGGGGCCTTTTTCATTGCCTATATTTGAGCATGGCCAAAGAGCATGTAGAAACCCAACTGAAGACCATTCCGGAGCGCCCGGGCGTCTATCAGTACTTCGATGAAGAGGAGAAACTGCTCTACGTTGGAAAGGCCAAGAATCTCAAGCGAAGGGTTAATTCCTACTTCAATAAGGTCCAAGACTCCGGACGGCTGAAGGTGCTGGTCAAAAAGATACGGCGCATTGAGTTCATCGTTGTCGAAACAGAGGTCGACGCGTTGCTGCTGGAAAACAACTTGATCAAGCAGCATCAGCCGCGCTACAATGTGATGCTTAAAGACGACAAGACCTATCCCTGGATCTGCATCAAAAAAGAACCCTTCCCGCGCGTTTTTCCTACCCGAAATGTGATTAAAGACGGGTCGGAGTACTACGGGCCGTATGCTTCGGGCCGTATTATGAAGAATGTACTGGAATTGATCAAGGGTATTTACCCATTGCGCACCTGCAACTACAACCTCACTAAAGAGAACATAGAAGCAGGCAAGTTCAAAGTGTGCCTGGAATACCATATCGGAAACTGCTTAGGGCCCTGCGAGGGCTACCAGTCGCAAGAGCATTACGACGCCAATCTTCAGAAAGTGCGGGAGATCATTAAAGGCAATGTGGCCGAAGTGCGCCGAAGTCTACAGGCCGATATGGAAGAACAGGCTGCTTCGCTTCAATTTGAGGCCGCTCAGCGCACAAAAGAACGCATTGACCTCCTGAATCGTTACCAGAGCAAATCTACCGTGGTGAGCCCTAAAATCAGTGACGCAGATGTCTTTGCCTTGATCTCGGATGTCCAGAGCGCCTACGTTAACTATCTGCGGGTCGTAGACGGTGCAGTGATCCAATCCCATACGCTGGAATTCAAGAAGAAACTGGACGAAACGGACGAGGAGCTCTTGACGCTCGGAATGTTTGAGCTCCGCCAGTTGTATCAAAACCACGCCAAGGAGTCCTTTGTCAGTCACGAACTGGATATCGAGCTGGACGGAGTGACATTCCATAAGCCCCTACGGGGCGATAAGAAGGCCCTCGTAGACCTTTCCATCCGCAACGCGAAGCAGTTCCGCCAGGAGCGTTTGAAGCAGATGCAAATCGTGGATCCGGACCGACACGTAAACCGTATCATGGCTCAAATGAAGTTGGATTTGCGCCTATCGGAAGAACCTCGCCACATCGAGTGTTTCGACAATTCAAACATTCAGGGAACCAACCCGGTCGCCGCCTGCGTGGTCTTTAAGAACGGAAAGCCAGCCAAGAAAGAGTACCGCCACTTCAATATCAAGACGGTGGAAGGCCCGGATGACTTTGCCTCGATGGAAGAAGTCGTATACCGTCGATATAAACGCCTGGTGGAAGAAGAGCAGCCCTTGCCTCAGCTTATTGTGATTGATGGGGGAAAGGGCCAGCTGAGTGCCGCACTGAAGAGCTTGGATAAGCTCGAGTTGCGCGGAAAGATCGCCATCATCGGAATCGCCAAGCGCCTTGAAGAACTTTTCTATCCAAATGATCCGGTTCCTCTCTATTTGGACAAACGTTCCGAGACCCTCAAGATCATCCAGCAGCTTCGAAACGAAGCGCACCGGTTTGGGATTACCCATCACCGAAACCGGAGAAGCAAGAGCAGCTTCAATACAGAGCTCGAGTCCATCCCGGGAATCGGAAAATCCACGGCTCAAGATCTGCTCAAGGCCTTCAAATCGGTCAAGCGAATCAAGGAGGCAGACCAGACCGCGTTAGAGACCATTGTAGGTCGATCAAAGTCCATGAAAGTCTGGCAACATTTCCATCAAAGTACTGATAATCAGAGTCAATAGAAACTTGGTATCTTTGTTTTCATGAAGCTGAGCAAGGTCATAATATTTGTTTTTGCGGGGTGCTTGAGCATCGCGCCGTTGAAGGCGCAGGAAACCGCCAGTGACGTGGTGATGGTGCTCCATGGGGGGGCGGGAACCATAGCTCCAAAATACATGACCGAGGAGCGGGCCGCGGAGGTCATCGCTCGCATGGAAGAGGCGCTTCAGGCAGGCTATGAGCTCTGGAAAGAGGGAGCGACTTCGGAGGAAATGGTCGTGGCCTCGATCAAGATACTAGAAGATTCTCCCGAGTTCAACGCCGGTCGCGGAGCCGTATTTACACACGAAGGCCGAAACGAATTGGATGCCTCCATCATGAGGGGAAAGGACCTAGAAGCAGGTGCCGTTGCCGGAGTGCGGACGGTCAAGAATCCCATTACTGCCGCGCAAGCCGTGATGAATGAAAGCCCGCACGTAATGTTGGCTCGTGAAGGAGCGCAGGAGTTCGCCGTGGAGCAAGGGCTCGAATTGGCAGACTCTGCCTGGTTTTTCACCCCGGCCCGATACAAGAGTCTGCAACGCATCCTCGAGGAGGAAAAGAAACAAGGAGCTATCACAGGGCCTGTCGATCAAAAAATGGGAACCGTGGGCTCTGTTGCACTGGACCGTGAAGGGAATATCGCCGCCGGAACCAGTACGGGGGGAATGACCAATAAACGATGGGCACGGATTGGTGACTCACCGGTGATTGGTGCGGGAACCTATGCCGACAATAGGACTTGCGGAGTGAGTTGCACGGGCCACGGAGAATACTATATTCGCGTCGCCGCTGCTCATGATGTTCATGCCCGAATGATGTATGCCGAAAACAGCGTCGGCGATGCCGCGAAGGGAGTTATGGACAACTTGGGAAGCATGAAAGCCGCAGGTGGCTTGATTGCTCTGGACAGCGAAGGAAACATGGCCATGGTCTTCAATACCATTGGGATGTACCGAGCGTACATCACCGTGGACGGAACCATGGAAGTGAGATTCTACGAAATGGAGGATTGATGAAGAAGACGTGGACGATCATTTTAATTGTGCTTTTTGCTCTAGCCTGCGCGCGAGCGGTTCGGCCCAAGGGACTTTATCAGGGTAAATTTGATTCGGCAGGTGGGGAGAAGTTCTCCATGAGAGCGCTGAAGAAGAACCACACAAACGTGTTCTACTTCATTTCTCCCGAATGCCCCTTGTGCGTGAATTACGCGAAGGACATCAAGGACATCCAAGAGGAGTACGGTAACGATTCTACAGCTTTTATTGGAGTGGTATCGGGCAGTGATTATACCCGCCAAGACGTATTGGATTACTTGGCGGAATACGACCTGGATCTGACGGTGATCATGGACCCGAATTTCCGCTTAGTCCAGTACTTCAAGGCCACCATTACGCCAGAAGTATTTGTCGTGAACAATAAATCCAAGGTTCAGTACACCGGAAAAATTGACAATTGGGCCGTAAGCCTTGGACAACACCGGCAGGTGGTCACCGAGTTCTATCTGAAGGACGCCTTGGCAGACATCGGCTCCGGCGTTCCGGTCCGCCTTAATCAAACCGAGCCCGTGGGCTGTTTTATAGAGTGATGTATGAAGAAAATGACCGAAATTCAAGTGGCCTGGTTCGTCATCTCCCTGGCCATTCTCGCAGCTCTTGGCTGGCTCAGCTGAGCACGCGTACGCTTGCCTTTATTCTTATTGTAAGCGCCCTCACGGGCGGATGCGCTCCTTCGCCCACCTCAGACGACCCATCGAGCACTACTTCAGAGCCCACTTGGGCTAAAGATATTGCCCCCATCGTATTCGAGAATTGCGTGCCTTGTCACAGGACGGGTCAGCCCGGACCTTTCTTGCTCACCTCCTACAAGGATGTGGCGAAGCGAAGCAAGATGGTCGCCCACGTAACGCGCACCCGTTACATGCCCCCTTGGCCGGCGGATCATACCTACCGAAGTTTTATGGGAGAAAAGGTCTTGACGGACGAGCAGATCGATCTCATTCAGCGCTGGCATGCGGCCGGGGCCCCAAAGGGAGACATGAAGGCGGAGCCAGAGCTTCCTACCTATCCTGAGGGAAGTCAATTGGGCGAGCCAGACCTCGTACTTTATGTGGAACCCTATTTGGTGCCCGGAACCAATCGCGATGAATTCCTAATCATGAAGGTGCCTTATGAGATGGAGGAGGAGCGGTACGTGAAGGCAGCAGAATTTATTCCAGGACCCAATCAACTGGTCCACCACATGAACGGGCATCTGATCAAGTACGAAGAGGCCAAGAAAAGTGACGTATTTGCCGGGGAGTACGTTGTGGATTCGGAGCTGTTTACGGATGATGAGATCTACCGTTTGATGAACATTCCCAATGACGACGGCTCCTTTCCGGTTCTGGATCCACTGGTCGTGAACTACCTGCCTGGTGTAATTGCCAGCATTTACCCTCAGGGAATCGGCGGGTTTAAGATGTCTAAGAAAGGTGCCTTCATGATTCACGACATGCACTACGCGCCCATTCCCAAAGAGGCTTGGGACAGCAGTCGCATCAATATTTTCTTTACGGATGAACCTCCAACACGTCCGACCTATGAAATCCAAATGGGGACCTATGGGATCAGTCGCATTGTTCCGGACTTTATTATTCCTCCGGATACGGTCATGACCTTTCACACGAAGGCCGAAGTGGAAGACGATATTTCGCTTTTGACCATTAATCCGCACATGCACCTTTTGGGCCGCGATTTTTGGGCCTTCGCCCTCGAGCCTTCGGGTGATACCATTCCGCTGATTAAGATACCAGAGTGGGATTTTCATTGGCAGTATTTCTACACCTTCGAGCGAATGCAGAAGATTCCAAAGGGCTCGGTCATTCACGTCTACGCGACCTTTGACAATACGGTCAACAATCCCGAGAATCCATTCAATCCTCCGCGACGGATCGATGCACAGCGCAATACCTCCATGCGGACCACGGACGAGATGCTGCAGTTCATCATGACCTACCTGCCCTATGAAGAGGGCGATGAGACCATATCGCTTAAATAAAGACGGAGATCTCCTCCAAAGGCTTGCGTTCGATATCTGGGACTACGGCATCCTCCGCTGGGTAGCCGACGGGGATCAAGAGGAAAGGTTTTTCGTTTCCGGGGCGCTCCAAGATCTGCTGGAGAAAATTCATGGGGGAGGGCGTATGAGTCAATGCGACCAGCCCGGCATTGTGAATAGCCGTAAGGAGGAATCCCGAGGCCAATCCAACACTTTCGTTGACGTAGTAATGCAACCCTCGTGAGCCGTCGGGATTCAAGCGATAGCTCTGTTTGAATACAATGATGAGCCACGGGGCGATTTCGAGAAAGGGCTTGTTCCAGTCGGTATCGAATGCTTTTAAATCGTTGATCCTTTCTTCGGACATGCGTCCGTTGTAGCTTTCGTACTCTTCCTTTTCAGCTGCCTCTCGAATCTTGGCTTTAATCTCAGGGTTTTCCACGGCCACAAAGGTCCAGGGTTGCTTGTGTGCCCCGCTCGGTGCCGTAGACGCCGCTTTGATCAGGTTTTCAATGACCGACTTGGGGACGGGCTTGTCGGAAAAAAATCGCAGCGAACGGCGCTGATCGAGGTGCCGGAAGTACGCATCGGTCCGTAGGACCATATCTTCCTCATTGACAAAAGGGCGGTTATAGGGCAGAAATTTTTGTTCGTCGGACATCAGATTCAATTCGCGTTGTAGAGAATGCTGGAGCAATCTACTAACTTTAGGGGCATGGACAGCATCTGGTTTTTCGAGAACGTCAACCTTTTTGACATCCTTTGCCCGCACAAGTTTGCGGAATGGGCGAACGACTCAAGACATTTTCGGGTCTTCGACAAGAATGAAACCGTCTATTTCAGCGATGATAGCGCCGATCCTTTACCGGAAGAAGCCCTTAGTCTAAGCCTTACTTCATTTTATCGGCCAGTTTGGCCACTTGCTTTCTCGGGGACTTTCCTCCGTAGAGGACTTTGTATACCATGTTGCAGATGGGCATGCTGACATCGTGCAGTTTCCCCATTTTCTTGACGCAATCCACGGCGTAGTATCCTTCGGCTACCATGTTCATTTCGAGCATGGCTGAACGAACGGAATATCCCTTACCCACCATATTTCCGAAGGTTCGGTTTCGAGAGAATTGCGAGTATGCCGTGACTAAGAGATCGCCCAGATAGGCGCTATCCGTGACGTCGCGCTTATTCGGGTACACGTTTTTGATGAAGCGCTTCATTTCCTTGATGGCATTGACGACCAATACAGCTTGGAAGTTGTCACCGTAGCCAAGGGCATGACAAATACCGGCAGCAATGGCAATGATGTTCTTCATCACCGCTGCGTACTCTGTTCCAATGATGTCATCCGAGGTGGTGCATTTGATGTAGTCGCACACCAAATTACGCTTGATGATTTTCGCCACATCGTTGCTCTCCGAAGCCGCCGTCAAGTAGCTCAAACGCTCAAGAGCCACTTCTTCGGCATGACAAGGTCCCGTGACAACGGCTATGCGGTCAAAGGGAATGTCGTATCGTTCGTGAAGGTATTCGCCTACAATTTGGTTCTCGTCCGGGATAATCCCTTTAATCGCCGACACTATAATCTTGTCCTTTAAGGACACGGTCAGGGGCTCCAGGGCCTTTTTAAGGAAGGCTGAGGGTACCGCAAAAAAGAGGATGTCGTGCTCTTCAACGATCTTGTTGAGATCCATAGAGAGTTCGAGCCGCAAGGGGTCAAAATAAACAGAGCTGAGGTAGTTTGGATTGTGTCCGTGCAAAACGAGGTGCTCAATAGCCTCCTCACTGCGCATCCACCAACCTATACGCTCATTGTTCTCGGAGAGGATTTTCACCAAGGCCGTCGCCCAGCTACCCCCTCCGATCATGGCCACTTTTGGTTCGGCGCTCATCAAAAGGTCAGTTGAGCTGTCCCCTCTTTTCCATTCCGCAAAAAGGTCACGGTCACTTCATCTCCTTTTTCAAAGGCTGAAAGGGCTTTCATGTACCCTTGCATATCGGCCACGCTCATATCCCCGATTTGAAGAACAACATCGCCTTCCTGGAGCCCCGCAGCTTGAGCGGGACGATCTGGAATGATGCCGTCGATCTTCATGCCTGGACCTTCAAAGGCGTAGTCAGGCATTACTCCTAAGGTCACCTTGAACTTGGGAACGCGCATACTTTCTTGCTGCGTGGTCTCGCTGAAGGCCAAGGCGGGTTGGTCATTCAGGCCATTGATAAGGGCCTTGGTGAATTCGACAATCTTCACAGCTCCAGCCATGTTCAAGGTTCCGGGATCATCGGTGGGCTTGTGGTAGAATTCGGTAGCTCCCGTGAAGAAGTGAAGACTTGGAATATCCTTTAAGTAGAAACTGGTGTGGTCGCTTGGCCCAATACCCGACTCGGTTGTCGTGTATTTGAGGTCGCATGCAACACCTGCCAAAGCATCTTTCCATGAAGGACTTGTGCCCACTCCGTTGATGATGAAGCCATCTTTTACATCCAAGGAGCCAATCATGTCAAAATTGATCATGTAGTTGACTCCGTTGAGGCCAATCGTTGGGTTCTCAACAAAGTGCTTGGAGCCCAGAAGACCTTTTTCTTCCGCACTAAAGGCGATGAAAAGGATATTGTTGCCTTTGAACTTCTTGCCCTTCTTGGCATAGTATTCGGCCAATTCTAAAAGTCCTGCCGTTACGCTTGCATTGTCGTCTGCTCCATTGTGAATCATCGGCTTGGTTCCGGCGTAGCGCGATCCTTCGCCTCCAAATCCAAGGTGATCATAATGCGCTCCGATAACGATGGTCTTGTCGGAAGCGTTATCCAAGTATCCAACAACGTTGTACCCCGTATCGGTTTGTTCTTTCATTTTCACAGAAATCTCAACTTTTTCAAAGGCGAGATCATCGTTATCGTAGCTACTCCAGAACATGACAGGGACTCCAACCGAAACAGTGCTTTTGAATGAAGACTCCGGGTCCTCAGTATGGTCCTCAGTATTGACCAGAATCACCCCTGAGGCTCCTTTCTCAACAGCGAGCTCTAGGCGTTTTTGAATGTCTTGATAGGCACGAAATTTAGAATGGGGATGGGTTCCATCAGGAGAGCCGATGTCCAAGAAGAAAATCTTGTTTTCATAGGCAGTGTTGGTGTCTCGATAGTCGGTATAACCCAATTCAGGGGCTTCGATTCCGTATCCGACGAAAACAGCCGAGCCCACTACTGTTCCGATACTACTGTACTTGGTGGGGTAGTAATCCTTCCCAAGGTTATAGTATTTATTAGGCCAACGCATGTACGTCGATTTGCGGATGACTTCAACCGGGCGCTTGAAGGAAAAGGCTTGCAAATACCCCTCAGTTCCCTTGGGCTCGAGACCAATGGCCTGCATCTCGGAAACGATGTAATCCCGTGCTGCGGCTTCTCCATCGGTTCCCGCTTCGCGACCTTCAAGGGCGTCTGAGGCGAGGTATTCTACACGGCCTTCAAAAGTTGCAAGGACCTTTTTGTTGACCTTATTACAGTCTTGAGCGGTCGCGCTCAGTAGACATCCGGCCGTGAGGCCGATCACTAAGTACTGCTTCATATCTTTCATATTCGGCAAAAGTAACACATACGGAGCGGATTAGGGTTCAAGCAATTTGTATTTTCGTGACTATGAATTTCAAGGATAAGGTCGTCTGGATCACTGGAGCCACATCGGGAATCGGTGAGGCATTGGCATTTGAGTTTGCGAGTAAAGGGGCCCGACTGGTTCTTTCGGCACGCAGACAGGAACAATTGGAGGCGGTCGCTACATTGGCCCGCGATCGGGGTGCGCCTGAGGTTATGGTACAGACTTTGGATCTTGCGGACGCCGCTACTCTGCAACCAGCCGCGGATGCTGTTCTCGCCAGAATGGAACGGGTCGATGCCCTCTTCAATAACGGTGGTATCAGTCAGCGGGACAAGGCCCTGAACACACCCCTCGAAGTGGATCGCCGCGTCATGGAAATTGACTTTTTCGGGACCGTGGCCTTGACCAAAGCGGTTTTGCCCAGCATGCTGGAGCATGGGGGCGGGCATATTGCCGTTACCTCAAGCTTGGTCGGAAAGTTCGGCAGTCCATACCGCTCGGCCTATGCCGCGGCGAAACACGCCCTTCACGGTTTTTATGATAGCCTCCGAGCGGAGCTTCACGATCAAGGCTTAAAGGTGACCATCTTTTGCCCGGGGTTCATTCGCACTCAGATTTCGGTGAACGCGGTAATTGGTAGTGGGGAAAAGCTCGGTACTATGGACGACGCACAGGCCAACGGAATGTCCGCAGAAAAGTGCGCCGCCATTATGGCTCGCTCTATGGAACAAGGCCGCAACGAGGTCTACATCGGAGGCCGCGAAAAACTCGGGATCTACGTCAAGCGATTCTTCCCAAACATCTTCGCGCGCATCATTCGAAAAGCTAAGGTGAGATGAGAATTACTCTTTTTATTCTCGCCCTCACGGGCGGATGGCTAATGGCCTCCTGTCAAATGAACGAGCCGAAAAGCACCACCTCAGAGGAAGTGGCCCCTCAAACCCTGGGCTATCAGATGATTGATACCATTCGGGAGTTCATCGTTGAAGAGGGCAGCGAAGGCTATGTCCGGATCGAATTGGCCTTTCCATCCTTTTACGGGCCGGATTATGCGGAAGACCTAAACCGATTGGTAGCTTCAAAGCTCTGGGCACAAAACCGAACCACGGGCCGAAGCTGGCAGGAGCAAATGAGTTTTTTTATCGATCAATACAAAGAGCTTCAGTCGGAGGTAGAGTACGTTCAGCCTTGGACCCACAAAGAGTCCCTTTCCATCCGACGCTTGGATGAGCACGTTCTTACTTTGGAGCGTGAATACAGTGAGTACAGTGGGGGTGCGCACGGACGCCATGAAATCCATTACTATAATTTCGAAGTCGCCACAGGAGATACGCTGCTACTGGATGATTTAATTAAACCCGGTGTTCGCGAGGCCGTAGAGGCTCTAGTTGATTTTCACTACCGCGAACAGCATGGACTCGATCCCGAGGCTTCATTAATAGATGAAGCCGGCTTGAATGTGGCTTCCATTCCTTTGACTGAAAACTTCGCACTCGACGAGAAGGGCATCCGCTTTTTTTACAACCCGTATGAAATTGCCGCCTATGCCGCTGGGGCCATTATGGTGGATGTTCCCATGACGGACTTAGCAAATTACTTGCTCGATTGAAGGCAGTAGATATTTAGAGGTTTTTTCACCGATTTCAACTGCCCCATCTTTTTGATAGGTACTTCATAACGGACCGGAACGCCCTGTTCAGGGGGGCGCTGAGATTCAGCCATAAGTTTAGTTTTAATCGGACCACTACGATTAACGGAGTTACTTTTCAAACTCCTGTTATCAAGGGTACAGGTTGGAATAATTTGATCGTTGAACATGAATCCTGGATGTCAGATTTCTCGCGTGAAGCTTTAAATAATGGTGGAGCTTTTATCGATGTCGGAGATGCCGGAACACGGTCCATTTTTAGCGAGCAAGACGGAAGGCAATTTTATATAAGGCCTACGGCCCGATACTTGCTTAATTCCAATGCTACGGCATCGTTCGCCCTAGCCAATTTCACCACTTGGGGCTCCGATGTGCCCAACTCCTATGAACTGCGGTTTCACCAAGAATTAGACGTGGATTGGCCCAGGTCTATTCCGGTAAGGATCAATCATCGGTTTCGGTTGGAGGAACGCTTTATTTGGACTACTGGGGATTCAGAGTATATCGGTATTCGACCTCGATATTTACTCGGGGTGACCACAAAGACCTTTGACCTATTCAAGGTCCTCAAGGAATTCTACTTTGTTGGTCAAGAAGAGCTGTTTGCCCCAGTAGATATTTCCACAGAAATACCAGAGAATTATGTCATCAATACCATTCGATTGCACCTCGCTTTTGGTCAATATCTATCGGAACAGTGGCGCTATGAATTCCACTATATCTGGCAAAATTCACGCATTCTTGATTTGGGCACCCTCGAGACCACCGAGCATCTCTTGCGTTTGAGGATTTACTTCAAGTCCTAGTGTTTCACAAGGCGCAGGACCTCAATTCCGCCAGCCGTTTCAATTGAAATAAGATAGATACCCTCGGGCCAGGCTTCGGAAGGAATGCTGAACTGTTCATCACTGATAATCCATTCCCCCATTTGGCGACCGCCCATTTCGAATGCGCGTACATTGTTTATGGTATGTTCTGATGACAATGTCCAATGCGATCTTGTCGGATTGGGGAAGGCCAGAGTAGATCCACTGAAGTATTGCTCTTGACTCAAGCCTACGGAGCCGAAAACTACATCGTCAAAATAATAGGTGGTTTCTCCCGCAGTGTTACCATCGGTTCCAAAATTGAAAAAGATCGAAGCCATGTTGTAGGTCCATCCATTGGCCAGACCAAAGCTCAGGGCTGACGTACCAGGAGCTTCGTTTGAAAAGTCAAAATAGAGGGTTTCCCAACCCATGGCAATTGTAGTATTGACTTCTGTTTCACAAGTATGAGTGGGGTCATCGGAGTCTTCTACTTTCAGCCTTATTGGTGTTCCCGAAGTCGGGGACCAGACGCGAACAGACATTACAGATTCAGTCAAGCTCAAAGGGATGTCGGTGGCGAATCCAGAAGGCGTTCCAATTGTTGTGCCCGCCCAGGAGGCGGCACCCATTGGTTTTGTGACCCGAACCAAATTGTTGGAAGGATCTGAAAAATCGCTCTCTCTTTGAGAGAAGTTTCCTCCAAAGTCAGTCATCGTGTAATTCACTGAATTGCCTTCAAAGTCTACCGGCAAATCGATTTGAGCCCCGCTAAATACTTGATCCACATCGTCGAAGTAGAACGTGGAGGTTGACGTGCCATCTCCAAGATTGCCGAAATCGAACATAAATACGAGCTCGTTGAATTGCGAAGGCGTTCCTGTAAAGTCCCAGGATAGTGTCTCCCAAGCGTTCGTCATCGTGGTTAATTGATCAACTTCTGCGAAGGCCCCGGTACCATACTCTAGTTTGATTTTGACCACTGTTCCAACAGGAGCTGAAGTGTATAGCTTCATTTCGATAGAGCTATTCGTCGAGAAATCCAGAGGAGCAGAAAGAATGATCTTACTCCCGGCCCAAACTTGACCTCCATTTCGAATGATTTGTCCAACCATAGAACTGTTGTTTTCTGGGTCGGGATAAGGATTGGCCACTACATTCGCAACCCCTCCATCAAAGTCAACAAAATCGCTGGTAGTTGGAGAGGTCTCGAAATCGAAAGGCAGGCTTTGGGCTGAAGCGATTTGAAATCCGCCCATCAGGATTAATAGGACATACCATTTTTTCATTGGGATAATTTTAATGGATACAGCGTGCTTCTGAAGATCAAAGCGGCCGTGGCAGGAGTCGATTATGGCTTAAGGTACAAATTACCATATCATTCGGGTCCGAAACCCTTAAATTCTCTGACTTGAGCTGTTTAAGGCTGTATTTTTATTAATAATCAATAATTAACAGAAGGCCTGGCGAAATTCAATCCGACTTTTTATGCGAAAACCGCAAGTTTTGGGCAAACATTAAATCCTCAGAGAATTATGGAATCCAGTTTATTGACCTCCGTTTTTTTACCCCTCGCTCTGGCCGTCATCATGCTCGGTATGGGCATGTCGTTAACAACGAATGACTTTAAGCGGGTTGTCGTTTACCCCAAAGCCGTATTGCTGGGATTGTTGAACCAGATCTTCCTCCTTCCTCTAATCGCTTATGCACTCGTCTTAGCCTTCGGTTTGAAGGCCGAACTAGCGGTTGGAATCATGATTCTTGCCGCCTGTCCTGGAGGCGCCACGTCCAATCTGCTTTCTCATCTGGCTAAAGGTGATGTGGCCTTGTCGATTACCCTCACCGCCGTCACCTCCTTAGTAACGGTTGTCTCTATTCCGCTCATCGTGAATTTTGCGCTGATTCGATTTATGCCGAATGGCGAGGCCATGCAACTCGATGTTCTCAAAACCGTGATCAGCGTGATCATTGTGACCCTTGTGCCGGTGACGATTGGAATGATCATTCATCGCTACCAGCCGAACTTCTGCGCCCGAATGGAGCGTCCAGTAAAGATCATGTCGGCAGTCTTTTTGGTCTTGATCATAGCCGCTGCTATTCTAAAGGAACGCGACAACATTCTGGGCTACTTTGCACAAGCCGGCCCTGTAGCCTTGGCCTTGAACCTGACTACCTTGGCGCTCGGATTCTACTCGGCTCGTTTCTCGAGTTTGAGCCCAGAGCAAAGTCGGACCATCTCCATTGAAGCGGGCATTCAAAACGGCACCTTGGGGATTGCCATTGCAGCTACGTTAATCGGTAACTCCCAAATGACGATTCCACCGGCCATTTACAGCCTGATCATGTTCGGAACGGTTGGAGTTTTGGTATTTGCCAGAAAGAAGGCCGAGGAATAAAATTGCTTAACTTCTGATCGCTAACTTAAAAACCTAGACAATGAAGAAGGCCTATTCGCGGATTGCACTAGCTCTCGCTTTTACCCTACCACTTGCGACAAACGGTCAGGATTTCGAATTTATCTTAGATCAAGCGGAGGACATTCCTTTAGTCACGAGTCAATTTGTAGCCGAGTATCAAAGAGACATCAATCAGAATATTGGAACTGCTTTCTTCAATGTGGCACAATCGGGTTTGAGCAATTTGAATAAAAATGAGTTCTCGATTTCACTCGTAGGAGGATCTTCTTACCTAACAGAGAGCAATATTTCGAACCCAGTAAACCTAGATGTCTCGCCTTCTGGTCTATACTACTTTCCAGAAGCCATCCCTACCATTTTTAATTCGGCCAACGGTACGGATTTAGTCTATGGTTTTATTGATCCTGCCACCGGACAACCACTGGTAGATCCAACTACCGGAGACAATGTTGAAGTAGCTGTAGGAGTGCCCGGGGGCCAAGGATTAGGATTCGGAGCCACCCCGGCCGGTACGATTGGTGTCGGTTACGGAGTAGGCGCCAATACGACTATTTACGCAACGTTTACGCCAATGCTCTACAGCAGTATGGGCGATCAATTTGATGAATTGTCCATCGAGAATGACTTCTCTTTCGGGTTTCATGTAAAACATGAATTCGGTTCTTGGGTCCCTTTCTTGGCGGACAATGGTATTCTGACCAGCTTATCCTTAGGGTACAATCAGTATTCCATTTCCGGAAATTCAGCGACGATAGACCCTACCGTGGTTGATGTTTCTATGGGCTATGAGCTGCGTACGTCTGCCCTTGAATTTGACTTTTCTACGGTACTCAATACGACTGGAACCCGGCTTGACATTGCCAAGAGATTCGGGTTCATCGAGGTCGGAGTTTTTGGGGACTATTTAACGAGCTCCTACACATCTACCTCTGACGGAACTATGGATGTTGAGCTTGTGAATACGGACATGAACGAAGTTGAAGACAGCAGAACTCTATCTGACTTTGCAAACTACGACGACTCGGTCAGTTCAATGGGAGGAGGGGTCAATATTACCCTGGGTCAAGGTTGGTTCCGCGGCACACTGAATTATCGCTATTCAGAAGTACAGAACTTTGGTTTTGGACTCCTTTTCGTTTTGAATAGACAAGAAGGTATCTAAGTTTAACCCATCCAAGCCTGTACCTCGTCCAGCTGAAGGGCGGGAAGGTCCAATTTTTTCTTCTTGCGAAGTCCGTTCATTTGCTGATGGACCTGCGTGTGCTTGAGTTCGCGCATGGCTTCCACGCTTCCGTACTGTTCCAAGAAGTGAGGCGCCCAGTCTGCGGAGATTCCCACATCTTCGAATTCAGCCGGAGTCACCACTGGCGCTTGCTTTTCCGGTTTCATTTGAGGGAAGAACAACACGTCCTGAATACTGGCGCTGTTGGTCATGATCATACTCAGACGATCAATTCCTATACCTAATCCCGCCGTAGGCGGCATCCCGTATTCGATGGCGCGGAGGAAGTCCTCGTCCAGTACCATGGCTTCGTCATCGCCTCGTTTTCCGAGTTCGAGTTGTTCCTCGAAACGGGCGCGCTGATCAATAGGATCATTGAGTTCCGAGAAGGCGTTGCAGATTTCTTTTCCGTTGCAGATGGCTTCAAAGCGCTCCACCAAGCCTTCTTCGCTGCGGTGCTTTTTGGCCAATGGTGACATTTCGACTGGGTAGTCGGTGATGAAGGTCGGCTGAATGAGTTTGGGCTCACAATGCTCGCCGAAGATCTCGTCGATGAGCTTTCCACGCCCCATGCTGTCGTCCACGTCCACACCGAGTTTGACTGCTGCGGCGCGCATGTCTTCTTCGTTGAGTTCGCTGACGTCCACACCGGTGAATTCCTCGATGGCGCCGTACATGGTGAAGCGCTTCCACGGGCGTTGGAAATTGATGACGTGATCTCCGCAGGGCACCTCGGTGGTACCGTGCAGGTCCAGGGCGATCTTTTCGACCATCTCCTCCACGAGATTCATCATCCACTCGTAGTCCTTGTAGGCCACATAGAGTTCCATCTGGGTGAACTCCGGATTGTGGAAACGGCTCATTCCCTCGTTTCGGAAGTCTTTGGCGAATTCGTATACGCCATCAAATCCGCCGACGATGAGGCGTTTGAGGTACAACTCGTTGGCGATGCGCAAGTACAGCGTCATGTCCAAGGTGTTGTGATGGGTCTTGAACGGACGCGCCGCGGCTCCTCCATATAGGGGCTGCAGGATGGGCGTTTCTACCTCCAGGTATCCCTTGTCGTTCAAGAAGGAGCGCATGGAAGTCGTGAGTTGGGTGCGCTTGACAAAAGCTCCGCGAACGTCTGGATTGACCACGAGGTCCACATAGCGCTGGCGATAACGTTTTTCTGGATCGGTAAAGGCATCGTGTACGTTTCCGTCCGCGTCTGTTTTAGGGAGCGGTAAGGGACGAAGCGATTTGGTGAGCATGGTCAACTCCTTCACGTGGATGGAAATCTCTCCTACCTGTGTGGTGAAGACATAACCTTTGATGCCCACAATGTCTCCAATGTGCATGAGCTTCTTGAAAACCGTGTTGTAGAGCGCCTTGTCTTCGCCCGGGCAAATCTCGTCGCGGTTGACATAGATCTGAATGCGGCCGGTGCTGTCTTGAAGCTCGGCAAAGGAAGCCTTACCCATGATGCGCTTGCTCATGATACGGCCGGCAATGGTGATGTTCTTGTACTCCGTCTTGTTGACCTCGTAGTACTTCTTGATGGACGCCGTAGAGGTGTTTACCGGATAGAGATCGGCCGGATACGGATCAATCCCCAATTTTTTCAGCTCTTCCATCGCCTCGCGGCGGATGATTTCCTGTTCGCTCAATGCCATTTTTTCCTGCAAATTTGAACGGCAAAAGTACTAAAAAGCGACCGACTCTTTTGTTACCTTCGCTATATGAAGCAACTGATTCAAGACTTTCCACAACACCTAGCCGATGGCTTGCACATTGCACAGCAGGCCAGTTTAAAACCTGCTGCGCGTGAAATCC
>CBFIEH010000021.1:0-31231 GCA_965661605.1 Flavobacteriales bacterium
ATTTTGATAACTCACGATCAGCGCATCGGCCATTAAAGCCTGACCAAAATTGACCAAAGCGTACGGGTTGACAAAGAGATCCAAAATGGTTTGGTGCTCTCGGGCAATGGCCTGGAAAATTTGTTGATCCCCCGCAGCCACTTTTGGACTCGACCAAAATTTGGAAGTGTTCTTATGCACCCCAACTATAATCGGATCATAAACTTTTAGCTGCTCCAATAAGGTGCGGATTTCTTGATCGGTAGCGTCTGCCTTGATTTCGAAAGCGGGCATCTCCAAGTAGCTGTTGAGGCGCTTGGAAAATGACTCGTGTGCACCTTCTCCAAGGGCAACATAAGCCGGCTTCACTTCGCTCAAGTCTTTCAGGGGCAACACTTCCCCGTCATTCAGCAGCACGGTGACAGCAGACTCAAAAATTTCACGTTCCAGAAGCTGGCCTTCTACCCTATTCACTTCGGGATAGATACGCTCTGTGGTTACCGGTTGGTAATCGTTCAAACCATAATCATACTTGGCCTCGAGAACGCGGCGGACCTTTTCCTCGAGCTCTTCTTCGCTGAGCGTCCCGTCTTTGACGGCATGCAGAACGGAACTAATGACCTTGGGAACATCTCCTGGCATCAATAATACGTCCACTCCTGCGAGCAGAGCTTTGACTTCAAGGTCACCAGTGCCGTAACGCGCACTTACCCCTTTCATATTCAGAGCATCGGTAAAGATGAGCCCTTGGAAGTTTAGTTCTTTTCTCAGCAGCTCAGACAATACGAGTTCGCTTAGAGATGTAGGTGTGCCCGTGTTATCAAGGGCGGGGACATTGAGGTGAGCGGCCATGACCGACCCAATTCCTGCGTCAAACAAAGCCTGGAATGGTCTCAGGTCCACCTTTTCTAGTTCGTCGCAGTCGTGCGCTACTGTCGGAAGTGTTTTGTGGGAGTCCTGGTCTGTATCCCCGTGCCCAGGAAAGTGCTTGGCACAGGCCATTACGCCATGGTCTTGTTGACCTCTAGCATAGAGAACAGCTAGGTTGGCAACATGCTCTGGCGATTCTCCAAAAGACCGATTTCCAATGATGGGATTGTTTGGATTTACATTGACATCCGCTACCGGTCCAAAGTTGATGTGGACTCCAACGCGTCTACATTGGTGGGCTATTTCAGCTCCCATGCGATATGCGAGGGAATCGTCAGAGGAGGCGCCGACCGTTAAAGGCCATGGCAATGCCCGAACACTATCCAGTCGCATCGCCAAGCCCCATTCCGCGTCTTGCGCAATCAGCATTGGGATGTCAACTATTTCCTGAACTTCATTGGTCAACCGCGCTTGACGTAAAGGACCGCCCTGAAGAAACATGAGCCCCCCCGGCTGATATCGCTCGATTGTGGATTTAAGTTCGGTTCGATACTTCTCATCCCTGTTGCTGTAGCCCTCAATCATAATGAGCTGGGCAATTTTGCGTTCAAGGGAGAGGGTGTCGAGAATGGACTGTACCCAAACCTCTTTAGGATCTACTTGAGGTAAGCTTGAAGAAGTGAAAACAACTCCAATAAGGAGTGAAACTATAAGCAAAAAGGTTCTTTTCATACCGCCATCCATGGAGGGTCCTAAATTAGAAAAAGCCCACTGAACAAATTCATAGCTTTGCAACTCATTAATTAACAGATATGAAAAAAGTAATGTTATTCGCCCTGGGGTTGGCCGCTCTCGGTGCGTGTACCAATCCAGCGGCCCAAGATGCCTCTGGTTATTCTATTGATGCGACGATTACAGGAGCAGATTCTGTACTTGTTCGCCAAATTGCGCTTGTGGATGGCGAGTACGAAGTGATCGACTCGACCTATTCTGATCACGACGGCCATTTTACCTTTAGTGGTGATCGTGAAGAAGCTCAGCTTTATTACATCGGCGTAGGCGGTGGTCGCAATATTATTGACCTGTTTATCGGAGGTGACCAAGTGAGTATTACGGGATCCATGGATTCTCTAGACGCCGTAGTGGTTTCAGGTTCTGAGACATACGATACATTCAAGTCATTTACAGATGACATGAGCTCGTTTGATAAAGACAACCGTGAACTCTACATGCGTTATATGCAAGCGCAACAGGAAGGAGATAGCGCTCAGATGTCCGCTATTGACGACGAGTACGATGCGCTCATGGAACGTCAAGACGCTTACCGTCAAGATTTTATTGCAAACAATGCAAGCAGCCCTGTGGCTCCGTACCTCATCTTCAGCAACCTCTACGGAAAAGAAGCTTCTGAGCTCCAAGAGGAATTGGCCGTTGTGGATACTTCACTTTCCGAAAGCTTGTACTACACGATGTTGACCGAACAAATTGCATTGCTCGAGAAGGTTGCCGTTGGAATGCCAGCCGTTGTTTTTACGCAGAATGACACTTCAGGACAAGCCATTGCTTTGGATCAATTCAAAGGACAATACCTCTTGATCGACTTTTGGGCGAGCTGGTGTGGACCTTGCCGTCAGGAGAATCCGAATGTAGTGGCTATGTACGAAGAATACCACAAAAAAGGCTTTGAGATCCTCGGAGTAAGCTTTGATACTGATCGCGATAAATGGCTAGGCGCCATCGATCAAGATGGACTCATGTGGCCGCAGGTAAGCGATTTAGCCGGATGGGAAAATGCCGCGGGCAAACTATACGGTGTTCGCTCTATTCCTCATACGGTTCTTTTGGATCCAGAAGGAAACATCATTGCTAAAAATCTACGTGGAGAAGAATTGCGCGAAAAGCTGGATGAACTCTTTGCCGAGGCCTAAGCCTATCCATAAATACAGTGCATGAGCTTTCTCTTGAGCAGCTCGGGATCGAAAGGCTTAGTGATGTAATCATTCGTGCCGGAAACGTTGGCCAGATTCTGTAATCCCGCCATTTGATTTCCTTCTTCTGTCTCTTTAAAGCAGCTGTTCTTAATGCCTGTCTCATGAGCGTAGAACCGTCCTATTGTGGCTTAAAATAGGAGAAAATTGGATAGTTTTGTTCCTATGGATGCACCCAGATTACCGTCTTTCATGAAAATCAATGGAATACGTCGGTTTGATTTTAAACCGAGGTATTACGATGAGCAGAAAGAACGTCTGGACAACCTCAAGAAAAAGTACCACGGCGAAGGAAAAGAAACCCTTGAATTTCGGGACCGACTTCAGGAAAACTGGAGTCGTCGAAAACCAGCGGCTTCCGGTTATCCCTTTGGACGATTGGTCACCATCATGGCCATCTTATTTTTCCTCGCCTACCTCCTATTGTTCCGATGACCGATATCATTCAGGTGCTGCCCGATCGGGTAGCGAATCAAATAGCTGCCGGTGAAGTGGTCCAACGACCAGCTTCTCTGGTGAAAGAACTCCTGGAAAACAGCATTGATGCTGGAGCCACGGAAATTTCTTTGATTGTGCGTGATGCTGGTCGATCCCTGGTTCAAGTCGTGGATAACGGTAAGGGTATGTCGGCAGCCGATGCTCGTCTGTGTTTCGAAAGGCATGCGACTTCCAAGATCAAGGATGCTGAAGAACTCTTTCGAATATGTACGAAGGGGTTTCGGGGTGAAGCACTCGCCTCCATTGCTGCGGTAGCGCATGCGGAGCTCCGGACCAAGCGGACTGAAGATGAACTGGGCACCGCCGTGTTCATTTCTGGCTCAGAAGTGAGTTCGGAGGAACCCACACAAGTACCCAATGGAACCAGTATTTCGGTAAAGAACTTGTTTTACAACATTCCCGCTCGTCGGAACTTTCTGAAGAGTGACAAGGTCGAGCTCAAGCACATCATTGACGAATTCGAGCGCGTGGCTTTGGCCCACCCGGACATTGCTTTCAACCTTCACCACAACGATCATGAGCTTTTTCGCCTACGGCGCGATGTGCTTCGCAAGCGAATTGTCGATGTCTTCGGCACAAAATTCAATGAACGCCTCGTTCCAGTAGAAGAGGAAACCGACTTAGTCGTGGTTCAGGGGTTTGTCGGAAAACCGGAACACGCGCGGAAAACAAGAGGAGAACAGTTCTTCTTCGTGAACAGCAGGTTCATTAAGAACCCTTACCTCAACCACGCTGTGTCCTCTGCCTTTGAAGGGCTTATTCCGGAAGGACATCACGCCTCCTACTTCCTGTATTTAGAGGTGGATCCAAAGACCATTGACGTCAACATTCACCCAACCAAGACCGAGATTAAGTTTGAAGACGAGCGAACGATTTACGCGATTCTTCGATCGGCGATTCGGAAATCCTTGGGCCAGTACAACATTGCACCGAGCTTGGATTTTGAGCGCGAGACCAGTTTTGACGATATCCCATTAAAGCCCAAAGGCCCTGTTCGAATGCCTACGATTGAGGTGGATCCAGATTTCAATCCCTTTGATACAAGTGAGGAACGCGGAGGCCAGGCGGGCACATCGGGCCGTAGGCCCCAAACACATCACAACCCATTCGACTGGACAGCCGCCTACGCACAGGACTCCGCGCGGGAGGTCGAAGAACAGCAGTTACCACTGGAGGAATCCAAAAGCGTATTGGCCTATCAGCTCCACGGTAAGTACATCCTGACCCACATCAAATCGGGCTTTATGATCATTGATCAGAACAGAGCCCATCAGCGGATACTCTTTGAACAGTTTCAAAAGAGTCTCGGGCGACAGAACTCTCTCACGCAGCAGCTGTTGTTTCAGCAGACCATTGAGCTCGGAGCTGGCGATTTGTCACTTCTCGAAGAACACGAAGAGACACTGCGTCAGCTTGGATTTGATCTCGAAAGCTTTGGAGGTCAATCCATTGTCGTTCGCGGAATCCCGCCCGGAGTGCGGGAAGCAGACGTGCAAGGGCTCATTGAGACCCTTCTGGATGACCTTAAGAATCATCGCGATGATCTGGGTCGTGGAAACACGGACCGGGTTGCGGGCTTCATGGCACGGAATTTGGCCATTCGCAGCGGTGCATCACTGGAAAAAGAGGAGATGCATCAACTGGTTGATGAGCTCTTTGCCTGTGAGCAGCCCTTTGTGGCGCCCAATGGAAAATCTGTGCTAATCACCCTGAGTCTCGATGAGCTCGATAAAAGATTTCAGTAGATGAATTATCAACCCACGCGGTTTAGCATATTGCCTGAAGTGATTAAAAACCTTTTGATCATCAACGGTTTATTCTTCTTTGGTTCTCTCGTTTTGGAGAGCACCTTTGGCATTGACCTGAATCGAATTCTGGGACTATACGTTCCCGGTTCCGAGCATTTTCGACCTTTTCAGTTAATCACACACATGTTCATGCATGGGAACATCGGGCATATTTTCTTCAACATGTTCGCCCTTTGGATGTTCGGGAACATGCTTGAGAATGTTTGGGGAGGACGGCGCTTTCTGGTGTACTACCTGGTCACTGGATTGGGTGCTGCGGTCATTCACTTGGGCTGGAACTACTTTGAGCTCATGCAAGTGCTTCAAAGCGTTTCTCCTGAACAAGTACAGCGCATTGTTGAAGGAGGAACAGACGTGTTGATGCGCGGGCAAAACTACAGCGACCCAGCATTGGCCAAGTTGAACCTCATCTACAACATTCCAACGGTGGGCGCATCCGGAGCAGTGTTTGGTATTCTATTGGCCTATGGTATGCTCTTCCCTGAAACCCGCATTTACCTGTATTTCGCATTCCCTATTAAGGCTAAGTACTTCGTTATCGGTTACGGTTTACTCGAGCTCTTCAACGGTATTTCGAACGATCCATCCAGTAATGTTGCGCACTTCGCTCACTTGGGCGGAATGCTCTTCGGCTTCCTCTTGATCAAGTATTGGCAGAACAAAAACGGAACCCGTTACTGACATGGCAAGCATCACCGACGAAATCAGAGAAAACTTCCGCCGCGGAGATATGATGACGCGGCTCATTTACATCAATATTGGCATCTTCTTGGTGATCAACATCTTGAAGGTACTGGGCTTCTTTTTTAATGCGGATTTCTCCATTGCGGAGTACTTCACAGTGAAGGCAGCTCCAGGAGCTCTGCTCCTACAGCCTTGGGGACTCATCACCTATATGTTCCTTCACGAAGGCTTCCTGCACATTCTTTTCAACATGATTTGGCTGTTCTTTGGAGGGCGGATCTTCTTGGAATACCTCAATGAGAAGAAGCTCTTGAGCGTCTACCTTCTCGGGGGGCTAGCCGGTGCGGCCTTGTACATCCTGGCCTACAACCTCTTTCCCGTTTTCGCTAATCAACTCCCCTATTCTCAAGCTCTAGGGGCCAGCGCATCTGTTATGGCCATCTTTGTGGCCATTGCCTCGTTTGTTCCCGACTATACGGTCCGTTTGATGTTCGTAGGGAACGTGAAGCTCAAGCATATTGCCATTTTCTACCTTTTACTGGACCTGTTGAGCATTCCTAGCGGAAATGCCGGGGGGCACATTGCTCACTTGGGTGGCGCTCTTTTTGGCTTCCTGTACGCCCGTCAACTTCAAAAAGGAAACAACATCGCTGCTGGATTCGAAAAATTCCTTGAGTCTTTCTTCACATTTATCCGCCCTCGACCCAAGATGCGGACGGCCTACAAGGCCAAAACGAGAACGGAAACGCAGTACCACGAGCAAAAAGCTTCGCAAAAAGCAAAATTGGATGCTATCTTGGACAAGATTTCGGAGTCCGGATACGACAGTCTCTCCAAAGACGAGAAGGACTTCCTGTTTCAGATGAACAAGGATTAAACGAGTGAACAAGTACCGCTGGATCGACAAATTGCTATTGCCCTTGACCTGGCTCAGTGTCGGTGCACTCGTCTTCTCCTACCTTGCTTGGTACCTAAAGCCTTCTCAGTTTATTCTCACCACTTTTGCCGGACTGGCCTACCCAGTACTTCTAATCATTGTCTTGGGCTGGTTACTGTTCTGGCTGTTCCGCTTCAAGCGCGTTTTACTCATTCCAATACTCGCCCTAGCCCTTGGATGGGGGCATTTAACCGCCTTTTTCCCTTGGGGAGGTGCAGCAGTCTTAACGCCCAACAAAGAAGCCCTTAGGGTGATCTCCTTAAATAGCCGTCATTTTGATCAGAGCTACTGGGACCCGGACTACGACCTGCTTGGAACCATAGACGGCTTTTTTAGAGCGGAACAGGCCCATGTCATTGCCCTGCAAGAATTCAATAAAGGTCGAGAGGTTCGCATCTTGGAATCCGAGAGTTACTCAAGACTAAACGGAAAAAGTAATTTGGCCTTGTTCACGGACCTACCGGTTGTTGAAACGGGCTCGTACCGCTTCGCTTCTCACATCAACTACGGTGCCAATGGCTTTCAATGGGCCGATCTTCAGTACGGCGGAGACACTTTGAGGGTCTACAATTGCCACATTAGTTCCAATCAATTGGAGCGAAGCCAAGTAGAGCTGATTGAAAAGGTCGAGGACATCACTACCGAAAAGGTGAACTCTCGTTTTGGAGCCATGTATCGCTTACTGAAAACAGGTTTCCTCTTCCGCGAAAAACAGATAGAAGTCCTCAAAGAGCACATTTCAGCGTCGCCTTTCCCCGTCCTAGTCGTAGGAGACTTCAACGACACCCCCTTGAGCAATGCCTACCGTCAAATGACCAGAGAATTGGTCGACGGTTATGGAGAGAACGGGCGAGGCTGGGGGAAAACGTACCGAAAGAGTCTTATTCCTCTGCGCATTGACTATCACTTCCACGACCCCATGCTCAAAGCCCAATTCGTTCGGGTTCGCAAAGTGGAAATCAGTGATCATTTCCCTTTGATCGGTCATTATACCTGGAACTAATTATCAAAGACCTCTACCCGACGCAAGTCCAACAGGTTGAGCGCATTGGGCGTCAATCCCCTCACCTCCTTGCGCGTAAACCGCAGCACCTCATCGTAAAAAAGCGGGACCACAGGTGCTTCATAAACGATCAAAGAATCCATGCGCTGATAGAGCTCATAACGAATCGAATCGTTGGTTTCGCGACGAGCTTCCTCGTACCAAGCATCAAATTGAGGATGGCTGAAGTGCGTGTAGTTAGGACCGTTTGGGGCAGCGTTTGCGCTGTAGAATAAACTCAAGTAATTCTCAGCGTCTGCGTAGTCCGCAATCCAACTCCCACGGAAAAATGGCGTCTTGCTGGTCGCCATCATTTGCCGTAGCGTGGAAGGAGGCAGTACTTCCACTTGAACGGGAATACCCAATGCATTCCACTGCGCTTGCATGTACTCGCAGAGATCTAGGTAGCTCGCATTGGTTTGCAGCTTAATTTCCGGAAGACCTGGCCCTACGGCCCTAAGAAGCTCTTCCACTTTATCGGGATCATAGGTGTATCCCTTCACCCGCCCTGGATCAAAACTGGGCAGTCCCGAAGGTATAAAACCCGCCGTGGCCGGCTGACCGATGTTGTTGCGCAGGTAGCGCATCATTTCCGCTCGGTCAAAGCCATAGTTGAGCGCTTGCCTGAGCGCCCGTTCTTGAAGGGGCTTGATTCGCTGATTGGAATCCACCACAATACCCAGGTATTCGGTATTCAAATACGGTAAGGTCTGCAGGCGAAAGCGATCCGCGTACTTCTCTTGAAGCTCCCCTTCATAGGTCAATAGTTCGTCCTTGTAGCTGGCATCCAGCCCGGACAAGAAATCGAGGTTTCCTTTGACCAATTCCAAGAAACCAGCTTGTTTGTCTGGAACAAAGGTAACGGCCACCGCCTCCAAATAAGGAAGAGCGCGGCCTGTGTCGTCCGATTCGAAGTAAAAGGGATTTCTTCTAAAGACCAGCTTTTCATTTGGCGCCCAAAGCTTGAAGTAAAAAGGCCCTGTACCAATCGGTGCATTCCGTAGATCAACCTCCGGATGATCTTCCAACGCGCGTGGAACTACAGAGCAGTACTTCATTGATAGCAGCCCCAAGAAGGGTGGAAAGGGCTCGCTCAAGGAAATTTGAAGGGTGGAATCATCCAGAGCTGTATAAGACGTCACGTTCTCCATGACCCATGCGCCAGGTGCAGCCAGACGAGAAGAGCGCAGACGATCAAAGCTGTACGCGAAATCCTCTGCGGTCACTCGAGGTCCTTTCTGGGATGAAGGGTCATCGTGTTCAGGACCGAAGATGGGGTGTGCGTGAAAGTGGACATCGCGCCGTAGGCGAAAGGTATATACCCGACGGGTAGAATCAATGCTCCAGGAGCGGGCAATGGCCGGCTGAGGACGCAGGTTGGAATCCAATTGAATCAGGCCGTTGTACAGCTGATTTGTCGCCCAAATCAGAGCTTGATTGCGGGAAAATGCCGGATCAAGGGTGGTGATGCCACTGCTTTCATTGTAGCGAAAAACCATTCCGCGCTGGGGTTGTTCCTTCACCGAACAGGCTGTGAATCCGCTGAAAAACAGCACAAAAAGCAGTATCTTTGCCGCCCCATGACGCATACGCCAAAAGTAGCATTTTATACACTGGGCTGTAAGCTTAATTTCTCGGAGACCTCGACCATTGGGCGGGACTTTGAACAGAAGGGCTATGAGCGTGTGAATTTTGAGCAATCTGCGGATGTGTATGTCATCAATACCTGCTCGGTGACGGACAATGCAGACAAGCGCTGTCGACATACCGTAAGGACTGCCCTCCGTCAAAACCCACAGGCATTTGTGGTTGTGGTGGGTTGTTATGCTCAGCTAAAGCCAGAGGAAATCGCCGCCATTGACGGTGTGGATTTGGTTCTTGGCGCTACCGAAAAGTTCAAGGTCACAGACTACATCAACGATTTCACCAAGAACGATATGGGCGAGGTCCACAGCTGTGAAATCAGCGAAGCGGACTTCTACGTTCCTGCCTACTCGGCTGGTGATCGGACCCGTGGCTTTCTAAAGGTTCAAGATGGATGTGACTACAAGTGCACCTACTGCACCATTCCTTTGGCGCGAGGTATATCGCGCAGTGCCCGTTTGGAAGACGTCGTGTCATCCGCCCACGAAATTGCAAAACAAGGCCGTAAAGAGGTGGTTCTAACGGGGGTCAACATTGGTGATTATGGAAAGGGAGAGTTCGGAAACAAAAAGCACGACAACACCTTTCTAGAGCTGGTTCAAGCCCTCGATCTAGTGGAGCCCATTGATCGCTTCCGGATTTCGAGCATCGAACCGAACTTGCTTCGAAATGAGATCATCGATTTTGTTTCGACCTCAGAGCGCTTCGTTCCTCACTTCCACGTACCTCTTCAGAGCGGAAGCAATACCATTCTGAAAAAGATGAAGCGCCGCTACCTGCGCGAGCTCTACGTTGATCGGGTCAATCGCATACGCGAGGTCATGCCTGCAGCGTGTATTGGCGTTGATGTGATTGTGGGCTTCCCCGGCGAAACCGACGAGCTATTCTTGGAGACCTACAATTTTCTGAACGACCTCGATATCAACTATTTACACGTATTTACCTACAGTGAACGAGCGAATACGGAGGCCGCTGAAATGGATGGAGTCGTCGACAAGGCGGTTCGCCATAAGCGTTCCAAAATGCTCCGGGTATTGAGCGCTAAAAAGCGCCGGCAATTCTACGAATCTCAACTGGGCGGAACCTTTGATGTGCTGTTCGAGGGGGAGAATAAGGAAGGATACATCCACGGCTTCACCGAGAACTACGTGAAGGTGAAAATGCCTTGGGATCCAGCCCTGGTCAATACACGAGCTCAAGTTCGCCTGACCGAAATCGACGAAGACGGCTTGGTCCGATTTGAGTATCTTGGGGCGAACGTTCACGCCTAAGTTCATGAAGAATATTGCAGTTTTTTGCGGCGCGTCTACGGGACGTGATCCGAAGTACGTAGATGCGGCTAAAGCCGTCGGAAAGCACCTTGCAGCGTCCGGGATTGGACTGGTCTATGGAGGCGGGAGAGCCGGGCTCATGGGTACGGTGGCCGATGCCGTCCTTGAGGGTGACGGAGAAGTGTACGGGGTCATTCCCGACCGAATGGTGGCCGCTGAACGCGCTCATCACGGTGTGACGAAGCTCTACGTAGTCCAGTCCATGCATGCACGAAAGTCCCTAATGGCCCAACTGGCCGATGGTTTTGTTGCCCTACCAGGAGGATTGGGAACCCTCGATGAACTCTTCGAAATCTTAACCTGGAACCAACTTGGGATTATTGCCAAACCAGTAGGTTTGCTCAATGTCGACGGATATTTCGATCCCCTACTTCAAATGGTTGATCACATTTCTGAGCAGGGTTTTCTGCATGCCCTACGGGCCGATGAATTGCTTCGCTCAGACCGCATCGACACTTTGCTTGAATCCATGAAAAAACAGCACGCATGATCACAATGCAATACACCTTCGCTGTCCCTGATGGCCAAAAAGAAGCCTTTGAAGAGTCCTGGGCACGTGTGACGGAGATCTACCTCCACTACTCCAACAGTGGCGGCAGTCGTCTTTGGAACGAAGAGTCGACGGGTCTGTATATCGCGTTCGCCCTCTGGCCCTCTCGCGAAGCCTACAACAGCCGAGAAGAACATATTCCTGCGGATAACCCAGAATTGGAGAAATGGGGAAAGGCCATGACGGATACCGGGTACACCTTGGTTGAAAAAAGAGAACTCATCGATCGAATCAACCTCTGGAAATGAGCGGAAAAGAACTACAAGACCTTACCCTACAAGTTGCCCAGCTTGCCAAGCGTGTGGGGCGATACATCGAAGATGAGCGCTTGCGTTTTAACGCCTTCGAGCACGTAGAACGGAAGAGTTTCAACTCGCTGGTCAGTTACGTGGACAAAACAGCAGAGGAACAGTTGGTCGAAGCTCTGGGAGCGCTTCTACCCGACGCTGGTTTTGTAACGGAAGAAGGAACCGCTGGTGCTGAAAATCAAGACTATCTCTGGATCATTGATCCTCTGGATGGCACCACCAACTACATCCACGGTATTCCTTGCTACGCCGTGAGCATCGGCTTGACGTATCGGAGTGAACTCTTGATAGGGGTGGTCTATGAAATCACCAAGGACGAAAACTTTTATGCGTGGAAAGATGGCGGCGCCTATTTGAACGGGGAGAGTATCCAAGTCAGTCCGCAGACCAACTTTGCCGCCTCCTTGTACGCCACCGGGTTTCCCTATTACGATTTTGAAAAGATGCGCGGTTATTTAGATCTCCTGGCACACCTCATGCAGCACTCTCGCGGCATACGGCGATTGGGTTCTGCCGCGACGGATCTAGCCTATGTCGCATGTGGACGGTTTGAAGGCTTCTACGAATACGGACTCAGTCCTTGGGACGTGGCCGGCGGGGCTCTTTTGGTCTTGGAAGCCGGTGGAGTAGTCACGGACTTCTCCGAAGGTGTAGATTTCATTTACGGGCGTGAAATTATTTCCGCCAATGCCCATACGGCTCAGCCTTTGACTGAAGCCCTTCAAAAGTTCCTATAATGCGTGTGGTAGCACTTCTTGGGCTGGGAATGGACGCTCGTGCTGTGAAGCAGCTGAGCTCTTTGGTCAATATTGAAGTGCACCACCAGATTCCTCAGGAGCCCCAAGAAAATCTTAAAGCGTATGCCCACCGCTGGGGGCATCACCTACAACTACAAGCCGGTGATGTAGTCATCGGCATGAGCTTTGCCGGTCCCATTGCTCTGGAAATGGTCCATCATTTTAAGCTGGCGGGGGCCGTCCTTCTATCAACTTTTGTCACCCCTGAAGAACTCCCTAAAATCCACCGTCACGCCCTTCGACTTGGCCTTCATCATTGGATTCCCTACCGATTGGGTTGGTGGTTGGGCAAGCGATGGGCTCGTCGAAAGGCAATATTAGGCCCAAAGAACGCCAAGGCTATTGCGTCCATAGAACGAAAAACAGATCCTTCATTCTATCGCTGGGTGATTGACGCTTTGGGGAAATGGGAAGGAATTGAACAAGCCTCTCCTCAACTTAGAATTCACGGTTTTGAAGATCGCGTGATCCCTTTGGATAAGTCGACCTCCGGGGTTGAATTCTTGGTGGGGAATCACTTTTTACTTGTGGATCCATCGGCCCGTAGGGCCATGCAGACCAAGATTGACGCCTTCCTGAGCAATCTGGCATCCTAATTGTAGTTCTCTCTACAAATTCAATTCCCTTGTCATGAAAAACCTACTCACCGCGGCTGTAGCCGTACTCCTATCACTTTCTGTTTGCGCCGAGGGCGAGATTGACTCCAAAGTCGATGAAGTCACCATCTTTCTCTCTGGAGCGCAAATCAAACGTTCGGCAGAATTTCAATTCAAAACGGGCATTCAAGAAATCGTCTTGCACGACTTGGAGTCCAGTATCAATCCGAGCAGCATCATTTTGGCGGGAACAGGGCCCTACACGTTGCTTTCCTATCGTCATGAAACCCGCACCATTCAGCCAGACAACTCGGAGCCAACAGATCCTCGTGCTCGAGAACTCAAGCGCAAGATTCAAGCTGCCGACGACAGCTTAACCGATATGCGCTTCTGGCAGCAAGACATGAGGTTTCGTTTGGATGTCCTTAAGAATGAAAAGAGACTTCTACTCGAGAATCCCATCAACCAGGGCCAGGCTATTGGGGATTCTCTGGAACTATTAAAGGACGCTGTGGACTATTTAAGTCAACGCTTGACGGTCGTCAACGATGCATTACTCGAGTTGCAGCGTGAAGAAGCCCTGTATACGAAAACGGGAGCTCAACTCGGTCAGCGCTTGAGAGCGCTTCGTCAAGAATTTGCAAGCCTATACCCTGCAAAGAATCCGTACTACGATTACCGCTTGATTCTCACGGTAGATGCTGAACGCCCAGGAACGGGAAGTATGGATTTTAGCTACACGGTACCCACTGCGGGCTGGCAACCCGAAATAGAGTTCCGTTCGAATGGATACGGCGAACCCATGGAACTGCAACAGCGCGCGCTACTTCATCAAAATACAGGAACCGATTGGAACAACATCGATCTGTTTGTATCGACCAGTAATCCCGCCGGATATCGGAATAAGCCCATGCTTCAGCCATGGGTACTGAATTTCATTCAACGCGGTGCTCGAAGAGATGCAGCCTTACTGGACGCCGTTCAGGTCTATGCAGCGGAAGATGCTATGGATGAGGAGGTCCTAGCGGAAACCGTGGTCGTTCAATCTTTTGATATTGCTCAAGCCAAATCATATCAGCAGTTGGCCTACAAGCGCTTTGAATTCGATCGCAAATTCACCGTTAAATCTGGCGCTACCTATCCGGTTCGTGTTAAGTTGGAATCGGCAAAACTCGATTGCGAGTACCGCTTGGTAGCCGTTCCAAAGCTCGATTCTCGAGTCTATGTGCAAGCTCGTTTTGAGGATTGGCAGGAGTACATGCTCCCTGATGCCAAAGCGAAGTTGTACTATCAAAGTACTTTCTTAGGCGAGTTAGCGATTCATCAAAATATGTACGCGGATACTCTGGAGGTCAGCATGGGCTTCGACGATGGGGTTCAAGTGACGCGAGAGCTCCTTATGAGTGGCTCTAAGAATCGCATTATTGGGAAACGCATTGAGCAAGAGCGGGTATACAGCTACCGAGTACAGAACTTTAAATCCAGTCCCGTCACCGTTTACATCGAGGATCATATCCCGCTCTCCAGGCAAGAAGGTCTTGAAATTGAGCGAATGGAATGTCGCAAGGGTTCGTATACCGAACACGATGGAAAAATGGAATGGAAGTTTGATTTAGATGGAAAGGCAACCGAAACGTACGAATGCGGATTCCGGGTCAGCTATCCGAAGGATAAAGTAGTGCAAGGTCTTTGATCTCATCACTTTCCCAGACATATTTATCGCGGGGGTTCAATACCAATTCGATCATCGCCTTGGCGACATCACGGGCTTGAATCCCCCGATATCTTTTCCACGAACCCATGAGGAATGGGCCAAACAACTGGATGAAAAACTTCCCAATACTCTCCCCCGTTCTTTTCTCGCTTCTTGGCCCCAATAGAAAACTTGGGCGGAGGGCCCATTTGCGCCGAGGTCCGTGCTTCAGAACATCGAGTTCCATCTGTCCTTTCGTTCTCAAATAAAACGGCTGAGCACCGGCATTGGCGCCAATGGTGGAAACCACGGCAAAGGCTTCGACTCCATCTCTTCGGGCCTTACACGCAGCTGAAACTGGGATGCCGTAATCAATGGCTCGATACGTTTCCTCATCCGGTGTCTTGGCGTTAGTGGTGCCAATGCAGCAGAAAACACCATCTTCCAAAAAAGGAGTTTCATGCTGCTGAATATCAAATAGGTCGGCAATAATAACCTCAACTTTAGGATGATTAATGGCAATAGGACGCCTGGACCAAACCTGGATTCGTTCAATCTCAGGATGACCGATGAGCTCCTCCATCAGCATTCGCCCGACAAGACCTGTCGCCCCTAAAACACTTACTTGATGCATATCTTAATTACAGCTCAGCGAAGGTATTGTTTTCATTATTTTAGGGTAGATTCTTCGTATCTTCGCTCCTTATGAAAATTACCCCCTCCCACATAGACGGTCTTCTGGTGATAACTCCTCGAGTTTTCCGTGACGACCGGGGTTATTTTGCTGAAACATACTCCGAAGAACGCTACCGAGAAGCCGGAATTATAGGGCCTTTCGTTCAAGACAATCAGAGCCTTTCGCAAAAAGGTGTGCTCAGAGGGCTCCATTTTCAAAAGCCACCATTTGCCCAAGGCAAATTGGTCCGGGTCATTAAGGGCTCTGTATTGGACGTTGCCGTGGACATTCGCAAGGGGTCTCCCACTTACGGACAATACCATGCTGAAATTCTGGACGAGGAACTTCAGAATCAGTTTTGGATTCCTCCCGGCTTTGCGCACGGGTTTTTAACCTTGGAGGACAACACGATTTTCTCCTACAAATGCACACAGTATTACAACAAGGAAAGCGAGGACGCGATCCGTTGGAACGATCCTGATGTCCACATTAACTGGGACGTCGAGAATCCTATCTTGAGCGAAAAGGACCAGGTGGCTTCTTTTTTGAAAGACTTTGAGAGTCCCTTTACCGTATGAAAAAGTTTCTTCAAGCCACGGGCTTATTAGCCGTTTTATTTGTATTGACTCAGCTCTTCATTTATTCCGATAAGGACGTTGAAACGGATGATGTCACCTTTGAAGAGACGTTTGAGCGGAATTACAATGTTTACGCTCTCAACTTACCCAGCGAACCTCGTTTCATGGATGAGGCTGTTCCGGTGAGCGACCCGGACGTGCTTGAACGACTGGACCGGGAGCTCTTAGTGAACACCTACTGGCAGTCGAATGGATTACTTCTGCTCAAACGCTCCAATAAGTACTTCCCGATTATTGAACCCATTTTAGCGGAAAATGGTGTTCCGGATGATTTCAAATATTTGGCCGTTGCCGAAAGTGGCTTGCAAAATATCGTCTCCCCTGCCGGTGCAGCCGGTTTTTGGCAAATCCTGAAGTCAACAGGTCCGGAATACGGCTTGGAAGTCAACAAGGAAATTGATGAACGATATCACCTGGAAAAGGCGACCTACGCCGCGTGCGACTACCTACTAGAAGCGAAAGAGAAGTTTGGAACTTGGTCACTTGCTGCGGCCAGTTACAATATGGGCATGAATGGTTTGGAGCGACAACTCGAGCGCCAGAAAGTGAACTCCTATTGGAATTTACTCCTCAATCCGGAGACCAGTCGGTACGTGTTCCGAATCATGGCCATCAAAGAAGTCATGGAGCATCCTGATAAGTACGGTTTCCACTACAGAGATAAAGACTTATACTCCATGCCGGACTTGTACGACGCCGTCGTGGATTCGAGTGTGGCGTATTGGAGTGATTTCGCGCAAGAAAAAGGGATATCCTACAAGACCTTGAAGTACTACAATCCTTGGCTTCGTGAGAGCTATTTGCACAACCCAAGCCAAAAGGAGTACGTGATTAAACTACCAACAGACACAAGCGTTTACTACAGAGAGAAGGCGGTAGAATGACCCAATTTGAAGAGAAGCTAGAGGTGCTGGGTGCTCGTGTGCACAACCTCAAAGACATCGATATATCTATTCCTAGAGATGAGCTAGTCGTCATCACTGGCTTAAGTGGTAGTGGTAAAAGTTCATTGGCCTTTGACACCATTTATGCGGAAGGGCAGCGTCGATACATTGAAACGTTCTCTGCCTATGCCAGACAGTTTCTGGGGGGCCTAGAACGGCCCGATGTAGACAAAATCAATGGTCTGAGTCCCGTCATTTCCATCGAACAGAAAACGACCAGTAAGAATCCCCGATCCACGGTAGGGACCATCACGGAGGTTTACGACTTTTTGCGTCTTCTCTACGCTAGAGCTGCAGATGCCTACAGCTATGTATCCGGTGAGAAAATGGTCAGCTACACGGATGAGCAAATCCGTCAGCTCATCAAGGAAGACTTTGAGGGAGAGCGAATTCTGCTCTTGGCCCCGGTGGTTCGAGCACGAAAAGGTCATTATCGAGAGCTTTTCGAAACCATTCTCAAGCAGGGTTTTGTTCGTGCTCGCGTGGATGGCGAACTGGTCGAGGTGACTCGCGGGATGAAACTCGATCGCTACAAGACGCATGATATTGAAATTGTCATCGATCGACTGCAGGTTGATTCATCAAGTGATCAAAGGCTCAAGCAATCCATCGAAACGGCCATGAACCAAGGGAAAGGAATGCTCATGGTTCAAAGACATCAAACAGATGAGGTGCGATACTTCTCTCGTCAACTCATGTGCCCCACAAGCGGCATTGCCTACGATCACCCTGACCCAAATACGTTTTCCTTTAATTCTCCAAAGGGAGCCTGCCCGAGCTGTAATGGAATTGGGCAAGTTTCCGTTGTCGACCGCGACAAGATTGCTCCTAATCCGAAAAAATCCATCAAGAATGGAGGCATTGCCCCACTAGGTGAGATGAAGAACAACTGGATTTTTGGGGAGCTCAAAATGATTGGGGAACGTTTTGGCTTTGACCTCAATACACCTGTGGGTGAGATTCCAGACGAAGGATGGAAAGCCATTCTCCACGGAGCACATGAAACCTTTGAAGTCAAGAGCAAAACCTTAGGAGTTACCAAGACCTATTCCATCAATTTTGATGGACTCATCCCCTTCCTAGAGCAACAACACAACAATGCTAAGAGCAGAAGCTTAAGGCGTTGGGCCGGAGACTACATGGTCAAAAAGAACTGCCCAGAATGCGACGGCGCACGACTCCGCAAAGAGAGCCTCCACTTCTGCATAGATCACCACAATATTTCCCAACTCAGTAACATGAGCATTGGGGACCTTAGAACCTGGCTGGTCGGTGTAGAGGATCGCGTCAGTGAGCGCCAACGGGTCATTGCTGTTGAAATTCTAAAAGAAATCCGGTCACGACTCGGTTTTTTGAGTGATGTCGGTTTGGACTATCTCAGCCTAAACAGAGGTAGTAAGAGCCTTTCTGGAGGGGAGGCACAGCGCATTCGTCTGGCGACCCAGATTGGTTCTCAACTGGTCGGCGTTCTATATATCCTCGATGAGCCGAGCATTGGCCTCCACCAACGTGACAACATCAAGCTTATCCGGGCCCTGAAAGACCTGAGAGATGTGGGTAACAGCATCATCGTTGTGGAACACGATCGAGATATGATCGAGCACGCGGACCACGTAATCGACATCGGTCCCGGCGCCGGGGTACACGGAGGTCATATTGTGGCCGAAGGGAAACCAGACCATGTGCTCGAGCTTCCTACCTTGACGGCAGAGTACCTCAAAGGAGTCAAGCGGATTGACCTACCCGATGGACGCAGAGAGACTCCCCATGAGACGATCAAACTGTTTGGAGCTCGTGGAAACAACCTGAAAAATGTAGACATCGAGCTTCCACTCGGTGTGCTCACCTGTGTGACCGGTGTAAGCGGTAGCGGAAAATCGACACTTATCAACGAGACGCTGTATCGCATTCTGAGTGCTCATTTCTATAATGCGGTCACCAAGCCCATGGAGTACGACCGAATTGAAGGAGTCGAGCATATTGACAAAGTCATCGATATCGATCAAAGCCCTATTGGCCGAACTCCCAGATCCAATCCTGCAACCTATACCAATGTCTGGGGCGATATTCGAGCCTTGTTCTCCAACCTCCCTGAAGCGAAAATCCGGGGCTACAAACCTGGGCGCTTTAGCTTCAACGTTAAAGGTGGGCGTTGTGAAACCTGCCAAGGAGCAGGTGTACAGGTGATCGAGATGAATTTCTTGCCCGATGTACAAGTGCCATGTCCTACTTGCAATGGGAAGCGATTCAACCGCGAAACGCTCGAAGTGCGATACAAAGGAAAGTCCATTGCTGAAGTGCTCGACATGACTGTAGAGGATGCTTCAGAGTTCTTCAAGAATATTCCGAAGATCTACAACAAGATCAAAACACTAAACGATGTGGGGCTCGGCTACGTCAAATTAGGTCAGCAGAGCACTACCCTATCGGGGGGTGAAGCTCAACGGGTAAAACTGGCTACAGAACTCAGTAAAAGGGACACGGGAAAGACCCTCTATATTCTGGATGAACCCACTACCGGTCTACATTTTGAAGATATTCGCGTACTTCTCGATGTTCTGCAGCGTTTAATAGATCGGGGGAATTCTGTCCTTGTAATCGAGCACAATCTTGACGTGATCAAGGTTGCCGATCATATCATTGACCTCGGTCCTGAAGGCGGTGCTGAAGGTGGCACTATATTGGGAACAGGTACTCCAGAAGAAATCGCGGAAATGGCGCACAGTTATACCGGTCAGTTCCTGAAGAAAGAACTCGAATGGACTCGTGCGGTAGCCGCTAAAATGGCAAGCTATGAACCAACGACTTAAGAATAACCTTCAAAGGGACTGGAACGAGATCAAGGCCAACGACAGTTGGGCCATCTTCAAGGTTATGTCTGAATTTGTTGAGGGGTTTGAAAAGCTCAGTAAGATAGGACCCTGCGTCAGTATTTTTGGTTCCGCACGCACTAAACCAGACGACAAATACTATGTTCTGGCAGAGGATATTGCCTTCCGATTGTGCCAACGTGGATATGGCGTAATTAGTGGTGGAGGGCCGGGTATCATGGAGGCTGCCAATAAAGGTGCTAATCGGGCCGGAGGAAATTCGGTAGGCCTTAATATTGAGCTCCCCATGGAACAAGGCTCAAATCCCTATATCGATCCGGATAAATCCATTGACTTCGATTACTTCTTTGTTCGGAAAGTAATGTTCGTCAAGTATTCCCAAGCCTTTATCGCTATGCCTGGCGGTTTTGGGACCCTGGATGAGTTTTTCGAGTCCTTGACCTTGATTCAAACGAATAAAATAGAGCGTTTTCCCATCATTTTGTACGGTTCTGAATTCTGGTCCCCACTCCTCGACTGGATTAAAACCACAGTTCTCAACGAATTTGAGAACGTCAGTCCAGAAGATTTAGATCTAATCACCATTTGTGATGATCCGGACAACGTAGTGCAGACCATTGACCAATTCTACATGAAGTACCTCCTTCGTCCGAATTTCTGATGCCTTCCAGAGTCTTCATGGTTCGTCCGGCCGCTTTTGGTCCCAACCCGCAAACAGCGGAGAGCAACGCTTTTCAAAGCACTGAAAAGCCCCCCTTTAATCTTCAAGAAATAGCTCGATCAGAATTCGATGCCTTAGTCCATTCCTTGAGGGCGGCTGGTGTGTTCGTAGAGGTTTTCGACGAGCCTTTAGAAACGGCCAATCCGGATGCTGTATTCCCCAACAACTGGGTGAGCTTCCATCCAAACAAAGGACATGTATTTCTCTATCCCATGTTAGCGCCTACACGGCGCGATGAGCGGCGCCCTCAATGGGTCGCGCCACTCGTTCGTTCCTGGCCACAGATTAACATAACAGATCTGAGTCCTTATGAACAGGAAGGAAGATATCTGGAAGGGACCGGATCACTCATTTTCGATCCCCTTCAGGAATTTGTATACGCCACTCGTTCTCCAAGAACCGATGACGCACTCGTTCTTGAGGTAGCCCGTCAACTGGGTGTCAAAGCACTGCTCTTCGACGCCTTTGACTCCCGAGGAAAAGCCATATACCACACCAATGTAGTGTTTGGTGTCGGTCGACATGCAGCCTTGGGGTGCTGGAACGCCATTCCTGCTAAACAGCGTCAAGAATTAATTACTACTCTGAATAAGGCTAATCGCCCTGTAATCCCTCTCAGCCATCAACAAATGGCCTCTTTTGCCGGAAACTGGATTGAATTAGAAGGTCAAAATGGCCCCGTTATGGCTATTAGCCAAACGGCCTGGAGCTCATTGTCGCAGGATCAAACCTCTTTTTTTCAGGACATCTACGACGTGGTCATTGGTCAAATCCCCTCCATCGAGACCTTCGGAGGTGGTTCCGTACGGTGCATGATATGCACAGTGGACACCCGGTGACTTTTCGCTAAAATCACAATTCCGATTATCGGATAAAATCACATATCCGACTTACAAGAGCCGGCAAGCCTTGATTTCGTTAAAATCACGACTCCAAATCGGCCGTATGCATTATATATTATCACACTTCTGATTTTCTATCGAGCTATAGCCCTTGTTTTATGGGCTCTTGAATCCACTATATTGTAGTCTGTTACCCAGTAGCACACCAAACTAAATTACATGTCTAAGAAAACAAGCGAACATCTTCACGCTTTAGTGCATAGCTTGACCCCGCATGAAAAGCGGTATTTCAAGATCTATGCGACGAGACATGTGATTGAAAAGAACAACGTACACATCCAGGTCTTTGATGCCGTAGACGAGCAAGAAACCTACGATGAGCAAACGATACTCGATCGATTCAAGGGAGAGAAATTCGTCAAGAGATTTGCGGTGACCAAATCGCGTCTCTATGAATTAATTCTGAAGAGTCTTCATGCCTATCACGCTTCAAGCTCCGTTGATGCAGAGCTCAAGAAGATGCTGCACATGGCTGAAATTTTATACAAAAAGACACTCTACCGACAGTGTGACAAGTTGTTGAAAAAGGCGAAGAAGCTAGCACTGCAAAACGACAAGCACACCACCCTATTGGAAATTCGACTTTGGGAAAAGCGGATTCTAGAAAAGGATAACTACTCGGGACAGGACGATCAGGCCATCAACGACATCCTTGAAGAGGATCTACATACTATCGAACTGATCAAGAATTACTACACCTTCTGGAACTTGAAGTCTCGTTTCTTCCTTCCACTGTACAAGGGTGGAAAAGTTCGAAACTTAGAGGAAAAGGAGAAATTCAATCAAATCCTCTTGGACCCACATCTTCAAGATGAGGATATGGCGCTCACCGTTGAGGCGAAGTACTTGTTTCACCATATCTATTCTGCACATAACTTTTCGACTGGAGATTACGAGAAGAGCTATCAGCACATGATCCTCAATCTGAGGCTCATTGAAAAGAACTTCATCCTATTTAAGGAGGAACCTAATACCTACTTTAGCATCTTGTCCAATATAATCTACATCGGAAATCAGCTAAAGAAACACAGCGAAATACGAGATCACTTTGACAAATTGGGTGAATTCGTTGCGCGACTTGATCAAAAGGATAATGTGGACCTCCAAATGCGGATTTTCAGCATTCTCAAGTCCCTAGAGTTGACCATTCACGTGCAAAAGGGAGAATACGACAGAGCACTGGATATTCTCCCTGAGGTCGAAGGGGGGCTTAAAAAGTTCGACACTAAATTAAGTCCACTGAGAAAGGCAGACTTTCTATTCAATATTGCAAGGCTGTATTTTGGTTTGGAGCAGTACTCAGATAGTCTCAAAAATGTCAACAAAATTCTTAATGAAACTCGGATCGATGAGAACGAGAATTTATT
This sequence comes from Flavobacteriales bacterium, assembly GCA_965661605.1. Lineage (GTDB taxonomy): Bacteria > Bacteroidota > Bacteroidia > Flavobacteriales > ECT2AJA-044 > ECT2AJA-044. Next base: position 22,805 of record CBFIEH010000021.1, read on the forward strand.
CAGTTTCTCAAAGTTCATGAGCCTTGTTCTTCACTATGAATTGGGGCATTTCGAACTGGTTGTTTATCAGAGTGAGAGCACGTACCGATACCTTAAGAAGCGCAATCGCGTATTCAAAACGGAACAGGCGCTTATTCACTTTTTCAAGCGTCTTCATCAGTATGATCCTAAGGATACCAAGCCCTTTATCGAATTGAGAGATGAACTGATGAGCTTGATTCAAGAGCCTTTGGAAAAAGCACCCTTTGAATACTTTGATTTTATCTCTTGGTGCAACAGTAAAATCTCAGGGCAGTCGTTTGCTCATTTGGTTCGCATCAAGCACGGAATTGAGCCTCTAGACAAGGTGGGGTAAAAAAAAAGAAAACCCTTTTCAAAATCGTATGACTTCTCAAAGGGCTTTCCCCACCTAAAAACAACTGCCAACGAACATACAAATTTTTTTTATTCGAAAAGTACCATAAGGATTAGTTCCTGAAAAAAAGGGATTTAAGATTTCATTGAAATTACTCGTCTTCCCAATTTGAGAATGGCTAGATGCGAATGAGAAAAATTATCCAGCCCGTTTGGCGCGCTCCCAAAGACTGCTCTGACTCCCTTTCAAAAACCTAAACAAGCCCATGATGACCGCGTAGTTCATCACGAAGAAATAATAGGGAACCCAGAAGACCTTGATCTGTGTTTTACGATCCTTGAGTAGTCTCCCAGTAAAGATCATTCCGTACACGACCACCATTGCCCAAAAGAAGAACCCGAACCCTGGTGTATTGAACGACCAAAGGAAGGTAACCAGCGGAACCAATAAAAAGAAGCCAATGGGTCCTATACTCCACCGCAACACGCGGTGAGAAATGTATTGAAACCAGAGTCTAAAATCGAAAAAGGGATTCCCAGCACGCTTGAGTCTAAATACACTCTGCCAACCTCCTGCAGCGATTCTGATCTTGCGTTTCAATTCTTCTTCAACATTGGCACTCGCCCACTCTGCCGCCCGAGCTTCGGGCTCGTAAACGACTCGGTAGCCCTTTTCGCATACGCGCATACTTTGCATGAAGTCGTCTAGAATGGTATCCTGAGGCAATTCTTCATAGAGGTCTCGTCGATAACTCATAAGTTCTCCAGCCGCACCTACTACCGTGTAGAATCGACTGTCCCATTTTTTGAGGGTGGATTCATATTTCCAATAGATTCCTTCCCCTGCACCACTCGCACTCTCTGCATCGTTTTGCTTGATGGTCTTTACTCCTGCTACACCTCCAATTTTCGGATTGTGGTAATGTCGTGCGATGCTTTTAATGGCCTCTACATTCAATTCCGTATTGGCGTCGCAAAAAATCAATATCTCGGCTTGAGTCGCCTCCACGGAACGATTCATTGCTGCCGCCTTACCCCTTCTGGCGTCTTCATGCATGGGTATGATCTGTCCTTCATAACGACGAACGATCTCAGGAGTATCATCCGAACTTCCGTCTGAAATAAAAATGAACTCGATTCGGTCACGGGGATAGTCGAGTTCTAGGGAATTCTTGATTTTGTCTTCGATGTACGACCCTTCATTAAAACAAGGGACAATCAAGGCTACAGAAGGCCAATCTTCGGATTGGGGCGTTTCTTCCCGATTTCGAAACCCGAGTTTAATAAGAATACCAAGGAGAATTCCGTACCCCAGATAGGAGTAAAAAACAATAAACAACAAGATCCAGAATAATGTCACCCACATAGCAGTTTACTTCAATTGTAGATAGAGTTCAAGGACAGATTTGGTGTACGTCTTCAGCTAAAGTGGACTTGATTGGTTAAAAGCTAAGATACGGTTTTACTGATTTTACTTGATTCTGGATTCTTCTTTTCGGCACAGAGCAACCACAGTTTCTTCCTTTCGCAGTCCTTCAAGAACTATTCGGATCTTCTCTTCTGAGTTGAACTTTCTACGGGTCTGTCTTTTGATGTCTCGAATGAGCTTTTCAGCTTGCTTTTTCTTTGCCATAATTGGTTCTGATTTAGAGCAACTTGAAAGACTTTTCTCAAGTTACAACGTGTCAATAAGGATTTTTCTAAATCAGTCCACTTTATGCTGAAGGGATACACATAAGACTTTTCTCACCTCAACAAGTTCACCACCTTCGTCACCTTCCGTTTTTCCTTTTTCCATTCAGCGCCAGTTTCAATGGGGCTTGTAGTGTAAGTGAATTGTACAATGTAAGTATCCGTCGTTGCAAGTTCGCCGCCCATTACTCGGCCATCCCATTCTTCGTAAGGATCGGTTGATGAGAATACGAGTTGCCCCCAACGGTCATACACACGCAAGTCATAAGATTCAAAGGAACAATCGAATACCGGAACCCAAGTATCGTTTAAGTCATCATTGTTTGGCGTAAACACAGTTGGGTAATAAATAGAACAAAGGCAATTGTCTTCTTTAATGAGGATCTGGATGCTATCGACCGTGGTACAATCAGGGATAAACTCATACTCATAAATCAAATAATGTTCACCGGGTCCAATGACTAGCGGATTGATCCAAGGAGCAAGCGAATCAAAGAGAGCTTTATACTCTCCACCTTGAGGATAAAAGTTTGGGTATTGAATGGGGTCATCGTATACGCAAAGCGTGATGGGATCTGGGATATCTATGGGCGGATTATCAATAACGCTTATGGGCAAAAAAGCAGTGTCCACACATCCCGTCAATGAATTTTGTGCAACGACGCCAATTAAATGGCTTCCTGCTCCGGCTAATTCGGGTACAAAGAGAGTATCTGAAACCCCAGGGCCAATGTACGAGACGTCTGTAGCGCCATTGACCAAAGTAAAATACTTGAGGTTTACCGCGGTACTTTGTTCGCACTTTTGATCGACTGGTAAAGTCAATATGCTCGGCGTTTCTAAAATCTCAATGGTTGTCATAACAGAATCCTTACAACCATAGGGAGACCGATATACATACGTCACTTCGTGAATCCCCTCGGGAGCAGACGAAGGCACAAAAATAACCCCTTGAGCGCCCAACCCATTGTACTGTCCGAGACCGATCATATTTGCCGTGCTGTAATCGTTCAGATTGATCCAATCGTCATTCTGGCATAGCTGGGGTAATGAGTCGAAGGTCAGCTCGGGCTTGGGATAGACGTAGAACGTTTCGAATTTAGATTCAGAACACCCTGTAATATCATCAGTGACAATTAATTCGACATCGTAACTACCGGTGTCGTTCAATAAAAAGCCAAAGTCAACGGATTGATAGGTTTGGCCATCGAAGTTCCACTGGGTGTAAAATGGATTTACGCTTTGAGTGGTATTGATGAGATAAAACGAATCACCTTCGCAAATAAACTGATGAGTAAAGTCCGGAACTGGCTGATTCAATACTTGGACGGGTCTAGAAATCGTATCCCAGCAGCCCGATACAGACCTCAATGCCAATTGAACGACATAACTACCCCCGGAGGAATACTGATGTGTTTGGGCTTGGGAACCAACTGCCCACCCTGTTCCATCGCCAAAGTTCCAAGAGTGTTCGGCTACGAAATTATTCAATACGCTGTCTGTGGAGAAAGCCTGGAAACTATTCGCACAGCTGTCCTGAACCTCAATTTCAGCATAGAATAAGGTCGTTTCGATAGGTGTTGTGAGTGTGAATTGACAGCCTAAGGGACTGGTGAGTACAACAGAATATAAAGAAGCTGTATCTGGGTTTACGATTTGAGTAGACTGAGTCGTAGCTCCGGTATTCCATAAATACGCGAATCCTTCAGGAGCCGTTAAGGTTACTGTAGAATCCCCTAGGCATTTGTTCACTGTAATTTCCGAGGAAGCACACTCAGCAACGAAATAAGCGTATCCAAAGTGCTGCCCCAAGTTACAGTCGTAGGTCGTGAATTCAATAGTTAAGTTTTGTCCGACGTAAGGGCTCAAATCGACACCAACGGGGGTCCAGTCGCGCCATACGATCGTTTCTTGGAGGGGTCCATTGTTGACTACACAGGTTTGAAAACCGGGAAGGTTCGACTGTGCCGAGACTTCATAGTAAGCACAAAGACTATCAATGATATCGCCATTGGCGTCCAAAACTCTGAAGTCAAATTTTGGTTGCTCATCAGGGTTGTGTCCAGGGTCAGATAGCACAATAGCGTATCGATAAATCAAGATCGGGTTGAGTGAATCGACACAAATATTGATAGACAGGTTCTCGGCTTCGCTGCCGACTTGGCTATTGCCTAATCTTACGCTTTGGTTAAATCCAGGTGGAATAAAACTGAGTTGATTACACGTATTCTGGTCAGTTCCTTGATTAGTAATCAGTGTATGCCTGCCGCTTTGAATACCGGGAACTGGGCAGCAGTTAGAATAGAATCCTGTACCGCCGGTCCAGCCCGAAAAGTTCTGCAGTTCAAAACCCAAATTGGTACAGCAATTTTGGGCCGTTGTTGATACAGCCAAAGCAACAAGGGCTATTGTGATGATACTATTTAACCAAGAATACCTCACCTTGAATTATTTCACTTTTTACGGTTTCGTTTAAGTTCACATCTAAATAGGTTCCAGTGTACGAGACCTTGAATAGGTACATATCTTCCTTCGGAATACCCCCATTGAAGGAACCGTCCCATTTTTCATTAGGGTCCGTGGTTTCAAAGACCAAATGACCCCATCGGTTCCAAATTTCCATGTGATAATCAATAAGGTCGCACTCCCACTTTGGACCAAATTCTTCATTTAAGCCATCTGCATTGGGTGAAAAGGCACTCGGCAAAAAGAAGGTGCAAAAGCAGTCTTCTTCAAATACTTCCAAAGCGTAGGAATCAGAACCAGTGCAGCCGAACGAGTCGGCAACAAAATAGGTAAAGTCGTAAACTCCCCCACCCCAATAATCGGGCTGAAAGACACCTTGATCATCGACATAATAACTCTCGATAGTTCCTCCGGAGGGTGTCCCTTTAACGGGTTGCCAGGGTCCATAAGTGACACAAATAGGGTTCGGATCGGCAACTACGGGTTCTGGAATAGGAAACACATCAACAGAAACGAATGCCGTATCACTACACCCTGACAGCCAATTGATGAATATTACTTCTACGGGATAGGTACCTGGGCCTGAAATGGTCGGGTAAAACAGGCTGTCGGCACAAGCAAAATGATCAAAAAGGTATAATCCGACCGTATCTGCCTGAACCAAATCTCTGAGATTCACAGGTGCACCCTCGGCACAAGTTTGACCACTCCCAAACACGGTCAGTATAGGGTCGGGGGCTACTTCGACCGTTCCAACCAATGTATCATAGCATCCTGCTGTATTTTCAAAAACACCAACAACTGGGAATGTGCCAGGGCCGCTTGCAGCGGGATAAAAATATCGGTCGTCATTGAACGCTGTGCTTAAAAAGTGCTTAATACCACCTTGGTTCGACTGGAACCGAGACCAAAGGTCAAGCGTATCTTCACTTTCGCAAGCGGGCATGGCCGGCATCCAGCTCAAGTTAGGACGTTCGTGCACAACAAAGGTGGTGTCCAAGGTGTCCGGACACGCATGGGCCAAGGACCAAGAATACAAACGTACTGTATGGCTTCCTGGAACCGCATTGGCAAATATTAGCGAGTCTTGGATGCCGTAATTTATTCCGTCCACAACCCATTCTACATTTCCCATATTTTGGCTTGTGCCCACGTTTTCGAGCATGAACGAATCGCCCTCGCAAATCAATGGAGCTTGAAGTGTGGAATAAGGAATGTTCGGAAAAGTGACTGGCTTGGATATGGTGTCCCAACAACCGTTTTGAGTTCGAACAGCAAGGGAGATAATATGTGGTCCGGGAGTTGAAAATGAGGCGTACTCATCTTTCCAACCGGATACAAAGCCCGTTCCTTGTCCAAACTCCCAATGATAAGCACTAATTAATGTAGGTGAACTCGTAGCTAGCTCCGTCACCCAAAAATCGTTGTGGCACGAATCATTTACGACGAAGTCTGCATTGACAACCGTGGGAATAAAAGATTTTTGGCTAACGCAGGTAAAACCATCATCATTGGAGGCGGTTACAAACACAGGACTGGTTAGGGGTAGGTCGAATGTGGTCATATTGGTCGTAGCCCCATTCGACCAAATATAGTTATCGAACTGACTGCTGGTTGCGAAGACGACAGCCGTATCTGTGGCACATCCGCCTTGAGAGTAACCGATACTACAACCGGGAATACTAGGACAACTCACGCACTCAAATGAAGAGAGTGCGACTCCAAAAGCAGTGCCGTCAGGTGAATCCATGCTACGCACATAGTACCGGATACTTTGTCCATTATTCGGGATAACGGAGAAAGTGACGGATTGAAAATCCCACCAGTACAAGGTATCCCCTGAAGCTTGAATCAAAGTATCGGTTGGTGGACTAAAATCTAGTCCTACCCGTATGGTATCTGGTGTGATTATGGAATTGCCGACTATATCCGTTGCTACCCATTCCATGTACGGAGCCGGACCACTTACAGGTGCCGAACTCAGAAATCCATACGTCGTTGTAACTTCACAGAAGTTGAGTACGCATTGTTCGCGGCGTACCATGTATCCTGCTGTATCTGCAATAGTGTCTCCGATCGCTGAGCCTGTTCCAGTAAAAGCGGGTAGGCCTGATATTCCGGACAAACTTGATGGGGTACTGTTACTGTAAGTTTGAAAAGTTGCATTGGGGGCTATTTGGATTGGACAGCAATTGGTGGCGGATCCCGTAAAGGCTTGCCAGAAGTTATACCCGTTATCGAAGGAGATGTTATTACAGCAATAGCCACCGATCTGGCCGTAGGCCGAAGGAGAAAATAGAAGCCCCACTCCAATCAACAAGGAGGATAATGCACGGGGTGTTGATATGTGTTTAGCACCAAGCACTCAAGCGCATTAAAAGGTTACGAACTTGTACCGATCGGCACACCTAGGGCTTACGAGGTATCCGATATCGTAGTTGATCTCTAAGCCTACTTGAAGCAGCAAAGGGTGACTTGCCGCGCCCTGTGCATCGGGGTTAAACTCCACAGGGAAGCCAACGTTGTTTTCATTTCCTGAGAATAGGTCTTGAATTCCATACTCAAGCCTAAAAGAGAGGATGAAGCTCAAGTTTTCCGTTCCGGCTAGGTAAGAACCAAATCCGAAGACCGCCGAGGTGTAGGTCTCTGTGAAGTATGGCGTGAGATCATTATCCAAGACCACTCCGGCCGGAATTTCACCAGATAATTCTTGTGAGGCAGATTGCACGCGCGAAATCTTGGGACCTATTTCAAAATAAGAGCCCAAATCGCCTACGTGCCGATAAAGAATGACCCAGTCATTTGTGGACCAATCGATGGTTCTATAGAATTGGCTTCCTTCGCCTCCGAAATACCACTTTTGGGAAGTATTGGTGCGGCCATATTCAACACTGAGAATGGAATGCTCTCCGAAGTTGGTTCCGGCTCGGCCCGAAAAAAAGTTTCCGAGAGTCCATTGATGCGGGTATTCAGCGTGATCCAAGATGCTGGAATTGATTATGAATCCGGAGTTTACGCCTCCACGAACTCCGAAATCCCACCAAACCTGGGCGGAGCTGCTGAAGAAAAAGAAAGAAAAGCTGAGAATGAATAATTCTTTCATGACAATGTGTTTTAGGGCAAAAAACATTTCGATATCGAAGATCGTAAAAATGGGTGAATGGCGAAGAAAAAGGGGGACTTTGCTCGACGGTGGCTCGACGAAAAAAAAGCCCCTGATAATCAGGGGCTTTGGTGCATTTTTGGCGGTCTGGACGGGACTACCGCGCCTTCAGCGCCGTGGACCCAAGGTGGGGGGGGGTACCAAATTCGGAAGCCTGAATGCCAAGCATTCACGGTCTTTTCGCGCTCCAAAAACCCAAGCAAACTTGATTTTTCTCCGTAAAAAAACCCATCCAATTTCTTGGATGGGTCATTGTGTTGGCGGTCTGGACGGGACTCGAACCCGCGACCCCATGCGTGACAGGCATGTATTCTAACCAACTGAACTACCAGACCGTGTTCTAAAGAACGTTGCAAGCATATCGCTTGCGGAGCGCAAATATAAAACCTTTTTCTGAAGGTAAAAGCACACGCTTTAAGTTTTTTGTGACCCTAAGTGCCTGCGGCACGATGCCTCGTATCGGCCCGTAGGGCCTATCGGTTCAAGGAGTCAGCATCTCGTAGCTGACAAAGTCAATTCCATTGAGTCGATCCGCGTAATGCTGATGACTGATTCTCAGAAAATAACGTCCCTTTTCAGTCAAGGTCCATTCGGGAATGTAGACGCGTAATAGCCGATCGGTTTTACCGAGCTCATCGGCGTCCGCCAAGCGGACTTCCTTTTCAACTTCTTTGACTCCTTCCGTGGAGTGAATCAGCTTGACCTTCAGAAACAAGCGGTCAAGGTCGAATCCTGGCTGTAAGCCCACGACG
>CBFIEH010000022.1:0-26459 GCA_965661605.1 Flavobacteriales bacterium
TAAGGCTTGGCCGGAGCCTGCGGCTCGATGCGATTGAACCCCGCCTTATCAAAAGCCCCCATCTTGTCCATGATGTTCTTGATGGAATCCAAACAGTCCTTATCGTCTTTGCTCTTGTAATCCGTCACCCCGGAAATCTCACAATGAGTCGTGGCCCCACCTAGAGTCTCGTTGTCGATGTCTTCACCAATGGCCGCTTTCACCAAGTAGCTCCCCGCAAGGAAAATGGAACCCGTTTTATCGACGATTAGCGCCTCATCACTCATGATGGGTAAGTAGGCCCCACCAGCGACACAAGAGCCCATTATGGCTGCTATTTGAGGGATCCCCATGCTGCTCATGACGGCGTTGTTCCGGAAAATGCGACCAAAGTGTTCTTTGTCGGGAAAAATCTCATCCTGCAAGGGTAAAAACACACCAGCCGAATCCACCAAGTAGATGATGGGAAGGCGATTCTCCATGGCAACCTCCTGAGCCCGTAGGTTCTTTTTACCCGTGATGGGGAACCAGGCACCCGCCTTCACCGTGGCGTCGTTCGCGACGACGACGCACTGACGCCCCTGGACGTAGGCAATTTCAATGACCACACCACCGCTCGGGCAACCGCCGTACTCTTCGTACATGCCGTCCCCAGCAAAAGCACCAATCTCTACCCGAGGGCGACCCTTGTCCACCAAGTAGTCGATGCGTTCGCGGGCCGTTAACTTGCCCTGCGCGTGCTGTTTTTCAATTTTCTTTTGACCTCCGCCGAGGCGGATCTTGGCCAAGCGCTGCTCCAGATCAGAAACCAGAAGCTTTAGCGCATCTTCATTCTTATTGAATTCGATGTCCATATCTCTTTGTGTAGTGGGTCAAATTTATCTGCCTCACGGCAGGATGACAAATTAAGCGTCCCTAAGTTCACCCTGTAACAGAAAAGCGTAGGCGGCAGGACCTTTGATGAACAGAAGGTCCAGAATGCTCAAGTCTTCCAGAAAACCATGTCGATCCCCAAAGACCTGATGGTATTCCTCGGCTCTAAGAAGAGTAGGTTTCTTGGGGTGGATGCGATCCCGAAAGTCGATTTCTTTTGGGCCTGCGGCCCGATATTCCGTGAGCTCTTCCCACTCCAACTCCATTTCAAGTTCCTCGGCCACCCACGCGCAGCTGGCCAAGCACAAGTCTGCAAGCGTATCAAAACGCTGCTCGAATAGTGCTTTTAGGGAGTCCTCGTAGTACTCGAAATAAGGGGAGCTGCGGTAACTCGCTTCTAGAGTCCGCCAGTGAATGAGGGGCCAGTTCTCGGCGTAACTCAAGGGAGCCTGAGCCGTTTTTAATCGCTCGCCAGAGCGGTGCAGAATGGGAACGATGAGGTTCTTTTTCCCGTGTGGGTCAGCAATGCTCGCTCTACTGCGATAGCTCTGCTTCTGGTAGTTTTCGGATAAATCAATGGCGTTAGCCCCATCGTGCCGTAAGGCAATCCAATAAGAGATTGGGGGGAAATAGGCGAGGCTAAAGAGCTTACGCGGCATTACTTCTTCGCTTCTGAATGAATCGGAACCCAAAGTATCCGACCAAGAGCACAATGAAGTAGGGGAAGAGGGAAGTCCTACGCCCTTTTCCGTGCACCATGGTGAATACCCGTTCTGTACGGATCTTGTCCGCCCCTTCTTGGAACTTGTCAAAGCTCATCCAGATGAAGGAGGCCTTTCCGACGATGTGGTCTTCGGGGACAAATCCCCAGAATCGTGAATCGAGGGAGTTGTGGCGATTATCTCCCATCATCCAGTAATAGTTCATCTCAAAAGTATACTCCGAGGCAACCTCTCCGTCAATGGATATTTCGCTTCCGTTCACTTGCAATTCATGGCCCTCATAGAACCCAATGACGCGCTCGTAGAGTCGAATATTCTCTGGACTGAGGCGTACCGTTTCGCCTTTTTTCGGAATGTATAAGGATCCAAAATTGTCTACGTTCCAAGGAAAATGCCGGGGGTCTTGCGGGAAGATGGTCTCATCCGTTTGATCGGCCGGCTTGATCATCGGCTCCACGCTTTCCACGTTCGGGAACTGACGGAGCTTGTCCACATTTTCTTGGGTCAACAAGAAGATGAAATCGGTCCGTGAACTCTGTCCGCCTTCGGTGATGTCCATTTCGAGCAAGGTCTTGCGGTTGAAGCCTTGACCATTAGTCTTGACCAAATAGGTGAACTGAGGAGCAGCTCGTTCAGGCAACCAGACACTGTCGCTGTTCACAGAAAGAAGGGCCTGATCAATGCGAATACTGTCCCCGGGAACTCCCACGCAGCGCTTGATGTAGTTGGTTCTTTTGTCCACGGGTAGTTGACTGTCCATCGGGTAGTTGAAAACGACGATGTCGTTATTCTTGATTTTACTGAACCCGGGTAAACGGTGGTAATCGAACTCCACCCAATCCACAAACGAAGGGAATCCAAGTAGCGGAACCGTGTTGTGCATCAGCGGAAGGCTCAAAGGAGTCATGGGCATGCGAGGACCATAACTCATCTTACTCACGAATAGAAAATCACCGATCATCATGGACTTCTCCATGGAGGAGGTCGGGATGGTATAGGCTTCGATGGTAAACGTTCTAATAACCGTGGCGGCTATAATGGCGAAGGTGACAGCCTCAATCCACTCGCGGTTTCCACTCTTATTACCCCGCAGACGAGCGCCTTCATATTTGGCATCCTCGGAGCGTCCGATGACGGGTAAGTAGATCCCTAGGGTGAAAATGGCCAGAATGCGATCAGCGGTACTTCTACGACCAAAAACTTGGAGCGTTTCGGAAAATACCACCATCCACATGATCCAGCTGACCATTGGGAGGTAAAGAAGGATGACCCACCACCAAGGGCGTTGAATCATTTTCATGATCTGCAATTCCCCGTAAATGGGAATGAGCAGTGATGTTGCGGGCTGGTCAATCTTCTGGAGGAAGGGTTGGAAGTAGGCAAATCGGATCAATTGCAAGATCCCAAGGCCGAGTAAGAATCCGGTCCAAGTCATAGGTTCAATAGGTCTTTCATGCCGTAGACTCCTGTTTTTCCAGGGAGCCATTCGGCGGCGAGTACTGCGCCCAAAGCAAAGCCCTTTCGGTTCTTGGCTTCGTGGCGTATCGTAATTTGATCAATCGAGCTCTCGTAGACGACCTTGTGGGTTCCGGGTACGTCTCCTTCCCGTTCAGAACGAATCGTTAGTTCATTTATTTCACGGGCATTTTCCAAGGCCCAGTCAGATTTCCGCTTTAAGGCATCGATGATGTCTTCGGCCAAGGAAATGGCGGTTCCGCTCGGAGCATCTTTTTTGCGGACGTGATGCATTTCCATCATCTCCACTTCGTATTCCTCAAAGGGGTTCATCAACTGAGCCAAGCGTTGATTCAGGGCAAAGAAGATGTTGACGCCGAGGCTGAAGTTGGAAGCGTAAAAGAGGGCGCCGTTTTTATCGGCCCGTAGGGCCAACACATCATCCCAATGATCCAACCATCCGGTGGTTCCACTGACAGTGGGAACGCCAAGCTCGAGCGATCGCGAAATCAATGCTACAGCGGAGGTTGGATGACTGAAATCAATGGCCACATCGCAATCCGCGAGGGCGGCATCCGATGTTTCACCGGTAGTGCTTGAGGTCACCTTCACGGGAACAGAATGACCGCGCTCGAGCGCTATCGCCTCGATTTCACGTCCCATAGTTCCATAGCCAAGCAGGGCAATCTTCATAGCGGGCTAAGTTAAAACTTTAGGGTAAACCCTACGGCTGGGCGCGGTCCCATTTGAGGTGTGAAATGCACCTGTGGTTGCACTTCGATCGAGAGTTCGTCGCTGACATCGAATTCGTACAGATGCGCATCGACCATGGCATCCAGAACGTTGATCAGGTAGATTCCAGCGGTCAGAATGACGCTGAAGTCCCGATTTCGACGATAGAAGTCGGTAAGGGTGATGAGGTTGTCGTCCGTGTACTGTGGGTAATCGTCTTCCAGTCCATTCTGGCGATCGATGTAGGCTTGCTTGAATTCGTCGTATTGACGATTATTGTCTATAATAAAGTAAACGCTGGTACCTAGGGCCGCGTAAATAATCGGGATCTTCCAGTACTTTTTGTTGTAGGCTTGCCCCAATCCGGGTACGATTAAACTGCGAACGAGTGCTTTCTGGGGGGAGTGAAAGAGGGTATCTACGGTATTGAGCTCATCTGAACCGACAACCTGCAGCGTATCTCCAGGTACTGGGCGCCATAAGGTATCGGTCTGTCCTTGAGCGCTAAGCGCAACCAGAAGGCCAAAGAACGAAATAAAAAATGGAAGACGGGGGTTCATTCGTTTTTCAATAGCTCGGCAATTCGGTCGAGCTCTTCATCCGATGCGAAATGGAAAATTATTTTCCCACGACCGTAGCGGTTTCGCTGTATTTCCGTTTTAGCTCGAAAATGTTTGCTCAGGTCATCGTTCATCCGCTGGTAGGCAAAGGGTAGAGGGGTAGCACCTTTTCGAGTCGAAGGTGCTGTACTCTTCATTTGCTTCACGCGTTGCTCAACCTCTCGTACGGATAAACGTCGCGTAATGACTTCTTCGTATAAAGTGAGCTGAGCGTCTTCGTCTTCGATGTTTATGAGTGCTCGGGCGTGACCCATGCTGATCATTTGGTCCCGAAGACCTGCTTGAATCAGGTCGTTGAGTTTTAACAGTCGCAAGTAGTTCGTTATAGTCGATCGCTTCTTACCTACTCGATTCGACATTTCTTCCTGGGTCAATTGGCATTCCTCGATTAATCGCTGATAAGACAAGGCGATTTCAACGGGGTCCATTTCTTGCCGCTGTATGTTCTCGACTAAAGCGAGTTCCAACATGGCTTGATCGTTCGCCAACCGAACATATGCCGGTATTTGATTCAAGCCGGCCATCTGAGCGGCTAGATAGCGTCGTTGTCCAGCGATGAGTTCGTAATGTCCTTGTTTGACACGACGCACTGTGACGGGTTGAATGACGCCGAGCTGAACAATGGACGCAGCGAGTTCTTCGAGCTGTTCTGTATTGATGTTGGTTCTAGGCTGGAAAGGGTTTTGGTGGATTTCCTCCAATTTGAGGTCTGCGATACCTCCAAGGATTTCCTTTTGGTGTGTCTGATTTTTCTGCAAATCGCTGTCCGGTTCAGACAGCAGGGCGGATAGTCCTCTTCCTAAAGCTTGCTTCTTCGCCATTATCCTTCAGTTTTTTCCAGTGATTCCTCTGTCCAGTTTGCGTTCTTCTCGAGGAATTCACGTGCTAAATTTAAGTAGTTCACGGCACCCGTACTTCCGGCGTCGTACGTAATGATGGATTCCCCATAACTGGGGGCCTCGCCTAAACGAACGTTTCGCTGGATAATGGTGTCAAAAACCATAGTCTGAAAGTGGGTCTTCACTTCTTCGACCACTTGATTACTTAATCGAAGGCGAGAATCATACATCGTAAGGAGCAAGCCTTCAATGTCTAGAACTGGATTGTGGAGGCGTTGGACGCTTTTGATGGTGTTCAATAGCTTGCCTAAGCCCTCCAATGCGAAGTATTCGCACTGGATGGGCACAATCACCGAATGTGCTGCCGTCAGTGCGTTTAATGTGATGAGTCCAAGGGAAGGAGCACAGTCAACCACTACATAGTCGTATTCGTCGATGATTTCGCTGAGCGATTTCCGCAGCATATGCTCACGCTGATCCTTATCCACCAATTCAATTTCGACACCGACTAAATCCAAGTGGGCCGCCATGAGATCAACGTTGGGACTTTCCGTGGTTAAAATGGCGTCACGAGCTTTCACCTCGTGTTCCAGAACCTGATAGGTGCCGACAAGAGAATTCTTGGGATCGAATCCCATCGCCGATGTCGCATTTGCTTGAGGGTCAGCGTCCAAAAGAAGAACGCGCTTTTCAAGCACCCCTAAGCAAGCGGCTAAATTTACTGCAGTAGTGGTCTTTCCTACACCACCTTTTTGATTCGCAACGGCAACGATTTTACCCATGTTCTCTTACACCTAAATCTTTCAACATCGTACTTTTCAAAGTACCGCAATTAGAGGCGAAAGCCAGGAGCTCAGGGCTTTTTTTTATCAACAGGATATTATTTGTTAACTTACCATTAAACCCAGACCCCCCACCGCCTATGGAATACGCGTTTATTCTGCTGCAATCGAATCAGGGGATGCCCCCAAACCTATTCGAGCAAACCATCATTATTCAGATTTTTGTCGCCATGTTCTTGGGCATTCTATTCATGGAATCCGGAACCGATAAAATATTTGATTGGAAGGGGAATCTAGAGTTCCTTCGAGGTCATTTTGACGATACGGGATTGAGGGAAATGGTGCCTTTTTTGTTGGGGATAGTAACCTTGGTGGAATTGGCCGCTGGATTGCTCAGTTCTCTGGGAGTTGTGAAGCTCTTGTTTTACGATGACAATACCTATGCTTTTTACGGCGCTGCAGTGTCGAGTTTAGCACTCTTGATGCTGTTCTTCGGACAGCGGATTGCAAAAGACTATAAAGGTGCTGCAACCGTGGCTACCTACTTCATTCTTACCTTGGTCGGAATGTTCATTCTGAACTATTGATCAGACCTGTGATTATTAGAGAAAGTGGGCCTTTATTATTTTTATGTTAATTGTATATTTGGCCATCTGGCTACAAATAATCTTACTGATACTATGAAAAAACTACTATTCGCTTTCGCCCTTTTGGGTGGCTTTATGGTGCAGGGACAGTCGCACCAGCACGGAGTTGAACCGTGTGGAACGAATCAGTATTACGAAGATATGATGGAGCGCTTTCCAGATATGGAGTGGCGCCGAGATGCATTGATTCAAAACAGTTTTAGAAGTTCGGCTTCTGGAGATTCAACTTTGGTTATTCCGGTTGTATTCCACGTCATGCACGAATACGGATCTGAGAACATTTCAAAGACCCGAATCCTGAATGAAGTTGCTCGTATGAGCGAGTACTTCCAAAAGCTCAACTCGGATACGACGCAAATCGTTCCTGCATTCCAGGGAATCATCGGAAATGCGAACATCGAGTTCCGTCTAGCGACGAAAGATCCAGGTGGAAATTGTACGGACGGTATCAACCGTATCCCAACCAACGAATCTCAGTTCGGAGACTTCGCCTCAAAAATTAACCAGTGGCCCGCAGACCGTTACTTAAACATTTGGATTGCTCAAGTAGCTGGTTCTGGTTCTTCTGGACCTGGATTGGTTCTTGCCTACGCGACCTTCCCAGGAACGTTCTATGCCTTCGACGGTATCATGTGTCGTGCAGATGCGGTTTATGGTGGAACATTTGACGATGGTTGGACCTTGAACCACGAGGTTGGCCACTACCTCGGATTGCTGCACACTTGGGGTAACGGTCAGGTGGACACTGAGTGTGGTGATGATGGTATTTCCGACACCCCATCAACTGCAGGGTCATTCTCATGTGATTTAACGAAAGATGAGTGTAATCCAGGGACTGTAGAGAACGTTCAGAACTTCATGGATTACGCAGCTTGTGGTCTTCCACAGATGTTTACCACTGAGCAAGCGAGCTACATGCGCGATCAGTTATTGACTGGACGTCCATTGTTATCTGTTCCTTCAAACTTGGCATTCACTGGAACAGATGGTAGCCCAGCTCCTGAGTGTTCTCCAATGGCGGATTTCCACGCCGGACGCACTTTTGCTTGTGTTGGAGACAATGTTCAGTTCTTCGATGACAGTTACCGCGCTAACAACTACACGTACAACTGGAGCTTCCCAGATGCTACTCCGTCATCATCTACAGATGCGGATCCAAACGTGTCCTTCAACTCTCCAGGTTGGAAAGAAGTAACCTTGACTGTATCGAATGCTGCAGGTCAAACTACAGTGACCAAGCAAGCGGTTCACATTTCACCAAATTGGGCTGTATTCCAGCCAGACCATGTAGAGAGTTTCGAAAACGAAACCGGTTACTACTGGCGTCGTGAGAACCTCCTCGACAACGAGCAAAAGTTCACGATCGAAGGAATCGCAGCGAGTGACGGTGGTTCAAGCGTTCGCTTGAATAACTGGAAGAACGTAGATCCAAGCGCTCAGATCCCATCAGATGATTTCTGGTACTACCGCCGCTTGGGCGGACGTGTTGATCGTTTGGTGTCTCCACCTTATGACATGAGCCTTGTTCAATCAGGACAGTTATTGTTTGACTACGCTTACGCTACAAATGCTGCATTCCCGGATGATATTACGGAGGAGCTTCGTATTTGGGTCAGCACAAACTGCGGTGTTTCTTGGTCTCCACGCGGAACCATCAATGAGGGCGACTTGGTAACAGCCGGTGGTCTTGGTGGTCAGCAGTTTATTCCAGATGCTGGAGATTGGGTTACCGGGGATATTAATGTAGGAACGGTTAGTGGAAATGATCACGTCATGTTCATGTTCGAGTTCACCTCGGGTGACTTGAGCAACAACCTCTACATCGATAATATTCGTTTTGACGCGGTGGTAAGTGTAGATGAGAACCAAGTTCGCGCTACAAACTTGAATGTCTATCCGAACCCCGCTAATGAGCGCTTGTTCATCGAGCTCCCAGCGGTTAATGGTGACGAAACGCTTATGATCTACAATGCCTCTGGTCAGTTGGTGTACGAATCTACTGCAGAAGCAAACGTGACTAAAATGGAAGTTGAAGTGGCTGACTGGGCCCGTGGAATTTACCACATCCAATGGGTGAGTCCAGCAGGAACTCTTCAGTCTAAATTCGTTCACTAAGAATCGAATAGAATAGACTTAATAGCCTCGCCGAAACGGCGGGGCTATTTTTTTATTCGCTCTGAACCTTTTGATAATCTTGAAAGCTATATAACCGAGAGTAGACAAGTTCTCATGGTTAAATAGGTTTTGATTAACGCGAAAGCCCCGCAGCAATGCGGGGCTTTCCATTTTTTACAATATGGTTTGTGGGTCGGGTCGCAGTTCCGACCTATATCGATTCAGATGTCTTCGAAGCGAACGTCGGTAAACTTGTCTGCGGAATCAACTTCAGAAGAAACCGCTTCTGGCTCGGGTACACTAACTTCAATCGGAGACTGATCAGTGTCTTGTTCCTCGGTTATGATGGTATTACCTTTCTCGTCAAGGATGAAGTCCGTAGTTTCCTCTAAGAGCGCTCTAAACCCTTCAAAGTCCTCCTTGTATAGGTAAATCTTGTGCTTTTTGTAGTGAAAGGACCCATCTTCGTTCGTGAACTTCTTACTTTCCGTAATAGTCAGGTAGTAGTCGTTAGCGCGAGTGGATCTTACATCGAAGAAATAGGTCCTTCTGCCTGCTCGTAAGATTTTGGAAAAGATATCCTCCTGATCTCTTCTTTCATGTCCTTCCATCAATGTCGTTTTGTGAGGTCTCTTACAAACATAGCAAAAACCTCTGAACGCCGACATTCGCGAATTTACGCCGCCGAGGACTCCTGCTCTTCCAGCAATTGCTGTTCGTAGAGGTCGGCGTAATACCCTCTGGCTTCGAGCAGTTCTTGATGTTTTCCGCGCTCGATGATTCCTCCATGCTCTAACACAATGATCTCATCAGCGTGCTTGACGGAACTGACTCTGTGTGAAATAATCACGGTAGTTCTGTCCTTCATAATTCTCTTGAGGTTTTGAAGGATGGTTTCTTCCGTTTGGGTGTCCACTGCAGATAGGCAGTCGTCAAAGATGAGTATCGTCGGATTAACGATGATCGCACGTGCAATGGAAACACGTTGTTTTTGTCCACCGGAGAGCGTCACTCCTCGTTCCCCAACCTTGGTGTCAAAGCCTAGAGGGAACTCCTGTATATTCTCCAGTACATCCGCGTCTTTGGCGGCCTGTTCAACGCGTTCTTGGTCGAATTGATTCAATCCAAAGGCGATGTTGTGGGCAATAGTATCCGAGAACAAATAGCCTTCTTGAGGCACATATCCAATGGAATTCCGAAGGTTCTTCAGATTGATTCCTTCAAGCGGGCGATCATCCAGGAAGACTTCCCCTTGGGTAGGATCATACAGTCGTCCAATGAGATGAGCGATGGTACTTTTACCCGAACCAGTTTTACCCACAATGGCCAAGCTCTTTCCGGGCTCAATTTTTAAGTCAATATTCTTGAGCGCTTGAATGCCACTGTCGGGATAGGTAAATCCAACACCCTTAAATTCGATTCCGCCGTGAATTGGCGTCGGCTCAGTAGAGGGATTTTGAATTTCTGGATCGATGTGGAGGAATTCGTTGATTCTCTTTTGTGAGGCTTCTGCGCGCTGAACAATACTAGTCACCCAGCCCAGAGAAGCGACAGGCCAAGTCAGCATATTCACATAGAGGACGAATTCCGCAATATTTCCTGTAGTGATCACGCCCTCAATAGCCAATCTTCCTCCGATGTAGATGGTCAAGAGCGTTGAAAGGCCTATCAACAGAATCATCAGGGGAAAAAACAAGGCATTGACCTTGACCAAATCCAACGATCGATCCCTGTAGGTTAGTGCTTCACGATCAAAATCGGCTGCCGAACGTTCCTCACGAGCATACGATTTGAGCACTCGTATTCCGGAAAAATTCTCTTGTACAAAGGTGGAAAGCGCCGATAACTGCCGCTGTACTCGTTCAGAGCGCGTGTTGATTTCCTTGCTTACATAATAAATCGCCACGCTCAATATGGGCATGGGCAACAAGGCGTAGATCGTTAGCTCCACATTGACCAAGAGCATAGAGCCAATGACCAGTACAAGTTGGGAGAAGACGTTGATGGAGTACATGATGGCCGGCCCCAAGTACATGCGCACTTGCGATACGTCCTCGCTTATCCGGTTCATGAGGTCACCTGTACTGTTTCTCTTGTAAAAGGAAATGGTCAGTGCTTGATAGTGCTTGAAAATCTCATTCTTCAGGTCGAACTCAATAAAGCGAGACATGACAATAATCGTCTGCCGCATGAAAAACATGAAAATGCCTTGAGCTAGGGCAGTACCGATGACGATGAGGCCATAGGTCAAGAGCGTGCGTTGTAGGTCACTGGTGTCCGCACCGAGTGCGTTCTCTTGAAAAGCTTTAATGGCTTCACTTACCGTGTCGAAGCCTTGGCGAACCATACGGGCTGGTACCAGGGAGAATACGTTCGAAATGATGACGAAAATAATTCCCAAAAGGAAGCGCCACTTGTACTTCCAGAAGTATTTATTGAGGTGGGCGAGCGCCTTCATGCGTTTGGTATCGAGTGAAAATAGGGTTAGTTTTGCAGCGCTCTACACAAGCGAAATAAACGGACCCATTTGAGCGATATGCTTAGGGGAACGTTCTCCTTCACAAAAAGGTCAAAGTTATGAAGAATTTAGCGCAAGAAGTGCCTACAGATCGCGACGGCGAGCTGGTGTTCGGTC
The DNA here is from genome assembly GCA_965661605.1 of Flavobacteriales bacterium. Taxonomy (GTDB): domain Bacteria; phylum Bacteroidota; class Bacteroidia; order Flavobacteriales; family ECT2AJA-044; genus ECT2AJA-044. The sequence continues at coordinate 11,400 of CBFIEH010000022.1, forward strand.
GTATCGATCGCATGGGGCATGAGCAGGTGGTTTTCGGTCGCGATGAGGCGACTGGTCTTAAGACCATTATTGGTATTCACAACACGGTTTTGGGCCCAGCTTTGGGTGGTACTCGTATGTGGAACTACACTGACGAATCCGCTGCACTTCGAGACGTGTTGCGATTGTCCAGAGGAATGACCTTTAAAGCGTCCATTAGCGGACTGAATTTAGGCGGTGGTAAGGCCGTCATCATTGGTGATGCCTCAAAGGACAAAACCGATGATTTAATGCGTGCATTTGGACGTTTTGTCGACAGCTTAGGTGGAAAGTACATTACCGCAGAGGATGTCGGAATGACTACGCACGACATGGAAGTTGTCAAGTCTGTGACCGATCACGTGACCGGAATTCCGGAGTCCATGGGGGGAAGTGGAAATCCATCCCCAGTGACTGCCTATGGTGTCTTCATGGGACTCAAAGCAGCCGCTACATACAAATGGGGCACCCAAGATTTGAAAGGGCGTAAAGTTTTAGTCCAGGGAATCGGTGCTGTGGGACAGAACCTCGTCAAGCATCTGACTGAAGAAGGTGCACATGTCATTATTTCCGACATCAATGAAGATAAATTGACTGATGTTGCCACGAAATACGGAGCTGAAGTACAAATGGGTGATGGCGTATACGACCTAGACATCGATATTTACGCTCCGTGTGCTCTTGGTGCTACAGTAAACGATGCCACTTTAGAGCGCCTTAAATGCTCTGTCATTGCAGGTGCCGCCAACAACCAATTGGCTGAAGAGGATCGCCACGGTAGAGCATTGATGGATCGCGGAATCATCTATGCTCCAGACTTTTTAATCAATGCTGGTGGTTTGATCAATGTCTATTCGGAAATTGAAAAATTCGACCGGGCAGAGGCCTTGCGCAAGACGGAGAAGATTTACGACACCACTTTGGATATTCTTCGCCTTTCGGAAACAAAGGGTATTCCTACAGCACATGCCGCATTGCAATTAGCGCAAAAACGCATCGACGAAAACCGATAGAATCACATGGTCAACAGACGCTTCATCCGAATTCGTGTTCTACAAGCACTTTATGCCTTTTACAACAAGGAAGGGGAAGAGTTGTCTCGTGCCGAGAATGAGCTAATGCGATCCATGGATCGCATTTACGATCTCTACGCCTTGATGCTCGAACTGCTCATTTCTTTTCACCGATTGGCTGAGGAGCGCATTGAAGACGGGAAAAGAAGAAAGTTGCCCACTTATGAGGATCTGCATCCAAACCTGAAGTTCGTCGAGAATCCGGCGCTACTGGATTTGATAGCGAGTGACAGCTTACGTCAATACAGTCAAAGTCATGCGGTCAATTGGAGTGATCAACGAGAATTCTTGCGGGGACTCTTCAAGACCGTTCGAAGTTCAGAGCCCTACACCGAGTACATGGAACGGGAAGAGGAGACCTACAAAGGCCATCGCGATTTCCTCGTAGAGGTGTATACGGAGTTTGTAGCCCGCAATGAAACGCTGCACGAAATTCTAGAGGAAAAGAGCATCTATTGGGTCGAGGATTTAGCCTTGGTGAATAGCGCGGTTGTGCGCACCCTTCAGGCCCTCAAACCTCAATCGGGAGCAACAAAGGCTATAGAGCCTTTGTACCGAGATGTAGACGACAAGGACTTTGCCACAGAATTGCTTCGGAGGGCGGTCACCCAGAGCGAGCGATTCGAAGAGATGATAGCCGAAAAGGCCAAGAATTGGGAAATGGAGCGCATTGCGCAGATGGACATCCTATTGATGAAACTCGCATTGGCAGAATTCCTTTATTTCGAAACCATTCCCGTCAAAGTGAGTATGAATGAGTACATCGAGTTATCGAAGGACTTCAGCACGAATAAGAGTAAAGTCTTTATCAATGGAATCCTAGATAAATTGGTGGCAGAATTGAAAGATAGCGGCGAATTACGGAAATTGGGCCGCGGTTTAATTGAATAAATCCAGTAGACAATGAATATCAAGACTTTGGCCCTAGTGGCAGGAGCGAGTTTGATGATGATCTCTTGCGGAGAGAAAGCCTCAAACCGTGTAGAAAACGGAAACGCAACTCCGGTAGTTACAGAAACCCCGGCAGCAAGTACTCCAGAGGTACAGCCCGTGATGAACGAGCAAGCGCAACAAACCAACGTGGACATCTTGGATACAGAAGGTACTCCAGTATTCTCTTTTGATCGTGAATTCCACGATTTCGGTCAAATCGAGCAAGGAGTAAAGGCGGAGACCGTCTTTACCTTCACCAACACGGGAGATTCTCCACTGATCATTACCAGTGCTCGTGGAAGCTGTGGATGTACCGTTCCAGATTGGCCAAGTGAGCCGATTGCTCCGGGTGAAACAGGCAAAATTGCGGTGAGCTTTGACAGCAAAGGTCGCCAAGGAAAACAGCAGAAGTCTGTGACCATCGTGGCCAACACCACTCCAAACACCAAAGTGCTTCAGATTACTTCTGAGGTGATGGTACCTCAAGCTGCCGAGTAATATGATTTTATTGCAAGCAGCAGGAGGATTCGGTGGGTTTTTGCCTTTCCTTCTTATCATTGTGGTCTTTTATTTCTTCATGATTCGACCACAGATGAAGCGTCAGAAAGACGAGAAGAACTTCCGCGGAGAAATTCGCAAAGGTCAACGAGTCGTGACCAACGGTGGACTTCATGGAAAAATCTCGGAAATGTCGGATACCACGGTGACTCTAGAAGTCCAGAATGGAATCAAGATCAAGATGGAGAAGGCCGCGATCAGCAAGGAGCTGAGCGCCCAGTACCTCAAGACCGAGAATAAGAAGTCCGAGAAAAAGGACATGAAGAAAGTCGAAGAGAAGAAGGACGCCTAAGCGTTTCTTCAAAAGGTTTCTAAGGAACGAGCCCCTCTGCTGGGCTCGTTTTTTTATTTTTATCCTATGGCCGCCTCCACATTTCGAAATCCGCTCTTCCGTTTGATTCAAGACGATCGAAAGCGGTCCATTTTCCTTTTCTGCGTGGCCCTGTCCTCACTGTTCTGGATTCTGAGCAAACTCTCCCGGACCTACACCGCCGTTATAGATCTGCCGATTCAATACGAGCACCTACCGGACGATCGAATTTGGCTGCTCGATCGAGTGCCAACCATCACTCTAGAAGTCGAAGGCTACGGTTTCGACCTCCTGGGCTACCGCTACCGCAATCGAAATAATCTAGTCCTCGATTTTGACCGGGTTGAACTTCGCCAAAGGCGAAGTGAGCAGCAGCGGGCCTATGTGCAATTGAGCGAGTTCCGTGCGGGATTGGCCGATGAACTCTCTGGATCGGTCAACGTCCTTTCCGTTTACCCGGATACCTTATATTTTCCTTTTGCCCTACGGGCCGATAAGCCTCTTCCCGTCAAGGTGGACCTTGCTGTCGTTTATAAAACGGGCTTTGGAGCCACCACGGATGTCATTATTGATCCGCCATCGGTACGGGTATCGGGCCGAAGCGAAGTAATGGACACCTTGAGTCGGGCGATAACCGAATCATGGACGGTTCAAAACGCGGAAGATACCCTACGGGCCACCCTCAGACTGGCCGCCTGGGACAGTACCCTTCGTTTCAGACCTTCCGAAGTTGAAGTGCTCCTACCCGTCGAAGAATTTACCGAGGTCGCCTATGAGATACCCATTCAAACACTCGGCCTCCCAGATTCCCTTGGTTTGCGCTTGTTCCCATCGCGCGTTAAGGCGATTTGTCGGGTACCGCTCTCCCGGTATCAGGAACTTTCCGAGGCCGATTTCACGGCCGTAGTCGAATTTCAGCAAGTCCGTGAAACCACCGGGGATCGGGTACGACCAAACTGGACAACCATACCCGACGTTGCCGACCTGGTGAGAACTGAGCCTGAGCGCGTTGAATTTTTAATCCTGCGCAAATGATCAAGGTAGGGCTCACCGGAGGCATTGGATCGGGCAAAAGCACCGTTGCGCGAGTCTTTCAGCACTTAGGCATTCCCATCTACGATGCCGATTCGAGAGCCAAAGCCCTATACACTGAAGATACTCTTCTGCAAGAACAAGTCATCCAACTGCTCGGTGAAGAAGCCTATACAGGTGGTAGACTGAACCGACCTTGGATTGCCGAACGCGTATTCAACAACCAAGCGCTATTGGAGGCCCTGAATAAGCTTGTGCATCCTGCCGTAGGCAGAGACTTCTATGCCTGGTTGAAAAAGCAGAACGCGCCGTATGTAATAAAGGAGGCGGCCATCATGTTTGAATCCGGGTCGCATTTGGCACTGGATGAGGTCATTTTAGTCAGTGCTCCGGTGGAGGTGCGCCTGGAACGCGTCATGAATCGGGATGGCCTTTCAGCACCTGAAATTCGTCAGCGAATGGCGCGTCAATGGAGCGAAGAAGAGCGGCGAGCACACAGTCAACACGAAATCAACAACGACGGTCACCACTTGGTACTGCCGCAAATTTTGGCCTTGCACGAAGATTTTATCCGTCGAGCAAATTCGTGAGGCCGATCGGCTGACCATTGAACGAGAACCCATCGCTTCCATTGACCTCATGGAGCGTGCGGCCGCCGGCATCACCGACCGACTCACCGAAATATTTGACCCCAACACTCCATTCACCATATACTGTGGGATGGGCAACAACGGGGGAGACGGCTTGGCCATTGCCCGCCAACTCAGGTCGGCGGACTACGATGTTCGGGTGGTCGTGATTCAACACCGTGCGACCGGAAGCTCTGATTTTGAAATCAGTATTAATGAACAAGCCCGGATGCGTATGGAAATTAAGGCGAGCTTCTCCGACGTGGATGGGGCTTCAGGGATGGAGATTAGAGAGAAAGAAACGGGATTCAACAGCAACGAGTACCGCATTACCGTCAACGACAAAGCGGCTCCCATCATCCGGACTTCAGTTCAGCACAGCGACTTCAATATTTCCCGGCGCTAAGAGCGGAAATGAGGCCGAAAAAGACCAACTAAGCTTACAACTCAGCAACCGACCCTTTTCCTTCCCGGATGAGGGTCGGTTCATTTCCGGTGCAGTCGATAATGGTGGAGGGTTCGTTGTCTCCAATACCTCCGTTGATGGTGATCTCAACCATACGAGCGTAGCTTTCGTGGATCAATTCAGGATCTGTCGTGTATTCCACAACATTGTCCGGATCGTGGATGGAACTTACCGCAATTGGATTGCCCAGTGCTTTTACAATGGCTAAGGGCACCCCGTTATCCGGTATGCGAATCCCAACCGTCTTCTTCTTGTGGTGAAAGAGCTTTGGGATTTTATTTGTAGCGCTCATGATGTAGGTATACGGGCCGGGTAAAGTGCGTTTGAGGAGCTTGAAGACCGCAGTGGGGATGGGGCGTGTATAATCCGAAAGCATGGTCAAGTCGTCAAATACGATGGAAAAGTTCGCCTCTTCTAAACGAGTTCCTTTTAACTGAGCTAGCTTTTCCATAGCCTTGGTTTGACTGAGATCACAAGCAAACGCGTAAACCGAATCCGTGGGAACAATGACAATTCCGCCTTTGCGCAGCGCTTCCACTACTTTGTTGATGGCGCTGTCGTGTGGATTCTCTGGGTAAATCCTAAGGAGTTCTGACATAGCATTTTGTGGGTTAGGGAAGTTCGGCTCCTACAGCGGAACGCGAACGGACTCCTTAAGCTAGTTCATTTTATGGAAAAACGAAAACGCCCTTACTCGTGGATGAGCATCTTGTGTGGGCCAGTATCACCGGCAAGTACAATGACTAAGGTCTGAGCGTGCAAGGTCCAGGTTACCAGCTTGGTGTCGCTGATTCTATAATACAAGTACCCATCTGTTCGACGATCTGGCTTCCCCAACACCTCGGTAATTTCCGCTTCCTTCAAGTACCGTAGGCTGTCTATTTCCATCACAGCTTCCAGCATAGAAGGTCGATAGGGATACTGGCCCTTTTCCCAAGTATTCCAGAGTTCGGCATCAAAGGTTCGGGTTTCGACTTGGTCCGGTGCGGTTTTTTCAGCTTTCTCGGTCGGATCTTCACTTCTGCATCCTACAAGGGTAGTCAACAAGAGAACGGCGACGAAAGAGAAGCGCCCGTGGATCATTACGAATTCCCTTTGGCGTGGTCGGCCAAGAATTTTTCGAGTCCAATGTCCGTTAGTGGGTGCTTGAACAAAGCAGCAATTGCACTCAGTGGAGAAGTAATCACGTCGGCTCCAATCATCGCACATTCTTTAATGTGGAGTGGATGACGAATACTAGCGGCCAAGATTTCAGTTTCGTAGCCGTAGTTGTCAAAAATGATACGGATTTCCTCAATCAACTGAAGACCGTCGTTGCTGATGTCATCCAAACGCCCTAAGAACGGGCTTACGTAGGATGCGCCTGCTTTTGCCGCTAACAAGGCTTGTGAGGCACTGAAAACCAGGGTGCAGTTTGTTTTAATTCCGTTGTCTGAAAAGTGCTTAATAGCTTTAACACCTTCGCGGATCATGGGCACTTTCACGACGATTTGATCATGCAGAGCTGCTAAGGCCTCCCCTTCACGCACGATTCCTTCAAAGTCTGTAGCCACAACTTCCGCACTGACGTCTCCATCAACAATATCGCATATATCAACGTAGTGTTGGATAATATTTTCTTGACCAGTAATTCCCTCTTTGGCCATCAAAGATGGATTGGTGGTTACGCCGTCCAGAATTCCGAGATCCTGAGCTTCACGGATTTGGTCGAGGTTTGCGGTGTCGATGAAGAACTTCATGATTGGGGTTTTAAGTATAGGTGCAAAGATAGAAACTCAAGGCGCATCCGCGGCCTGAATTTTTGCACGTAAATAGAATTGATGTAAGGCGGCAATCATCAGAAGATGGCCAATATCGTTGTGGTTAAACCAAGGAGAAGGAGCCAATTTAAGCGCGGCCACAAGAGCAGAGGCGATCAGGAATCCAAGCCCTAAGAAAAACTCGCGTTTTCCTGCCGAGGGTCCGTTTTGCTTTAAATGAAGGGGAAGTACATACCCCAAAATTCCGAGGGCCGTGAAAATCCCGACAACAGCGAAGTTCAAGGTCGAGAAAACGGATGCTAAAAAAGCGGCCAAATAGAGGTGAGGAGTCCATTCCCAGACCCGTTTCACTCCTCGATCTCGGAAATACATATTGGACGCCAACATAAATAACCAGATGGCAATGGCGTTAAGTGCCCAAGGGAATCGATGGAAAGAACGGCCAAACTCATAATTAAAGGCATGTGCAATACCCCCGGCAAAAGTGGAGAGGCCCATGAAAATGAAGAAGAAGGCATACATCCTATTGAGCTTGCCACCGTTGCGGTTCAATCGAAGGGCAAAGCTCCAGGTGAAAAGCGTGATAAGCCAATCCGTTAGGACTGTCGTTGGCTCTTGAATCAAGGTGCCGAATAGGGTTATCTCGGGTACGTTGGCCATGGCTTACCGAAGCTAATAAAAAAAGGAGCAAGCTACTCGCATCGCGCCGCTACAACCTCTTACCCTTGCTACCTTCCGGTCCTGGGGGATTCAGAGGGAGCTGGCCGTACGAGACTTGCCCCTTAAGGGCGCAAAGGTACGGAAATAGTTGGTTATATTTGCCCATCATAACAAACCTCCCGACCATGAATCAAGACATGAAAAAGATCGCCATTAACTATGCGCTCATTAGTGCAGGGATTGGAATTCTGTATACGTTGATCGGGTACATCACCGGTTCAACCAGCCTGTTTACGACCTGGTATATTGGATTAGCTATTGCCGCAGTAGGTATAGTGATTACGGTTTTAGGAACGAATAAGTATAAAGGTACTCAAGATGGATACATGTCCTTCAAAGATGCCTTCACCGTCAGCTTCCTCATCCTCTTCTTGGCGGGCTTGATCAGCACGGTATTCAACATTCTTATGTTCAACGTCATTGACCCTGGATTTGCAGATGAATTGAACCAGGCTATTTTAGAAAGCACTGTGGGCATGATGGAGCGCATGGGTGCTCCCGAAGAAACCATTACCCAACAAATCGAAACCATGGAATCAAAAGGTGGTCAGTTCAGCTTTGGCAACCAGATTAAAGGTTTCGGTATGGCCCTTATTTTTTACGGAGTACTGGCATTGATTATAGCGGCCTTTACCAAGAAAAAGGCACCTGAATTCATGGACGCCGGTTCTACTGAAGGTAGCGAAGACTAAAATACACTCGATTGGACTTATCCATTGTTGTTCCCTTATTGAATGAGGCGGAATCCTTGCCCGAACTTACGGCTTGGATTGATCGCGTATGTGTCGAACACGGCATTACCTATGAAGTCATTTTCGTAGATGATGGATCAACGGATGACTCCTGGGCGGTCATTGAGGAATTGCGCTTCGAGTTTCCCGGAGTAAAAGGAATTAAGTTTCGTAGAAACTACGGAAAGTCCGCAGCCTTGAATGAGGGCTTTGGCATGGCTGAAGGGGGAGTCGTCATTACGATGGACGCCGATTTACAGGATAGCCCTGACGAGATTCCGGAATTAATGCGCATGATTACGGAAGATGGTTTTGACCTCGTTAGCGGCTGGAAGAAAAAGCGCAAAGACCCCATCAGCAAGACGATTCCAACGAAGCTTTTCAATTGGGCTACCCGTCGAATCAGCGGCATTCAACTTCATGATTTCAATTGTGGACTCAAGAGCTACCGAAACGATGTGGTCAAGAATGTCGAGGTCTACGGGGAGATGCACCGCTACATTCCATTTTTAGCGAAGAACGCCGGATTTGCCAAGATTACAGAGAAGGTTGTTCACCACCAGGAGCGGAAGTACGGTAGAACGAAGTTTGGCCTAGATCGCTTTGTCAATGGCTACCTGGATCTGCTCTCGTTGTACTTTGTTTCGCGCTTCGGAAAGCGTCCAATGCACTTCTTTGGACTCTTAGGGAGCATTATGTTCTTCATAGGGTTTGTGGCTTCCGGATGGATTGGAGGTTATAAGTTATGGGCGCTCAATGCTGGATTGAAACCAGGATTGGTTACCGATAACCCTTGGTTCTTCATTGCATTGACGACCATGATCCTTGGAACGCTACTCTTTTTGGCAGGCTTCATTGCCGAAATGGTGCATCAAAACAACAGAGAGCGCAGTCAATACAATATTGGGCAAAAGCTCGGCTGGTAGCCATGAGTAATTTAAGGCTATCATTCATTGTTCCGGTGTACAATCGACCGGATGAGGTCGAGGAACTCCTTTCCAGTTTAAAGACCCAGACGGATCCAGATTTTGAATTAATTCTGGTTGAGGACGGAAGTGACTCCGACAGTAAGCACGTCGTTGAGAAGTACAATGTAGACTTGCGCATCCATTATTTCTACAAAGAGAATGCCGGACCTTCCATCGCTCGGAATTACGGAATCGAGCGTGCTTCGGGAGACTATTTCCTTTTTGTGGACTCCGACTGTATTCTCCCGTCACATTATGTTGCCGAAGTGCGTCGGTACTTGACCGATCATCCTGATGTACAGGCTTTTGGTGGGCCAGACATGGCGGATAAGAGCTTTAATACACTACAAAAATCGATCAGCTACAGCCTGACTAGCTTCCTGACCACGGGAGGGATTCGCGGAGGAAAAAAACAGGTGGACAAGTTTCATCCTAGATCTTTTAACCTGGGCTTTTCGCGCAAGGTATACGAGCAGATGGGTGGTTTCCCCGATACCCGACTCCACCCGGGAGAGGACATGATCTTGGCCATTGAAATCATTCGCGGAGGATTCCAAACCGCTCTGATCTCTGAGGCGTACGTATATCACAAGCGAAGAACGAGTCTGAGACAGTATAAGCGTCAGGTTTATCGCTTTGGCTTTGTGCGAATAGTCATTTCCGCGATGTATCCCGATACATTTAAGCCCTTCTTTTTGATTCCTACGGCCTTCACGGCCGGATTCATATTGGCGGTCCTCGGCGCCATTTTAGGTGAGGAATGGATGCTCGGACCTTACCTGATTTACTTTTCTCTCGTATTCCTAGACGCAACAGTGAAAAACAGTTCACCTGTTGTAGGGCTTTTGTCTATGGTCACAACGGCCATTCAAATGTATGGATACGGTACTGGCGTGGCCTTTTCGCTTTGGAAGCGGTGGACCATGAAAGAGGTCAAATACCTTGAATGGGCGGAGACCTACCGAGGCTAAGAAAGCCCTTAATCTTTTGTATTTTTGCGCCTTATGAAAAGAATCATCTCTTGGTTGATCCGATATGTGCCCCGCAAGCATTTACAGCGCGTGAGCCACATTGGACTTCGGGTTATCTCCGTTTTCTATCGCGGAAACAACGTCATGTGTCCAGTCAATGGCCGCACATACCGCAAGTTTTTGCCCTACGGACGATTGAAGCCGAGAGATAATGCCCTCTGTCCCGACAGCCTTTCACTAGAACGTCACCGACTCCTTTGGCTTTACTTTAAAGAAAAGACCAACCTCTTTTCAGAAGAAGTCCGCTTCTTACACGTAGCACCGGAGCTTTGTTTCATGGATCACTTTGAGGAAGCACCCAATATTGAATACGTTACCGCGGATATTGAAAGTCCGTTAGCGAAGGTCAAGATGGACATTCACGACATTCCATTTCCAGAGAATAGTTTTGACATTGTCGTGTGCAACCACGTGATGGAGCACGTAGACGATGACATCAAATGCATGAGTGAAATTCACCGGGTCCTCAAACCGGGTGGATGGGCCATTATGCAGGTACCACAAGACTACGATCGAGAAGAGACCTTGGAAGATCCTACCATTACGGATCCCAAAGAACGAGAGCGCGTATACTGGCAAAGCGATCACGTGCGTTTGTACGGTAGAGACTACGGTAAGCGTCTGGCCAAAGCAGGCTTTAACGTGAAAGAAGACCATTTCTTAGAGGAGCTCGGTCCCGAAAAGCGGCGTTACTACGCATTGCCCGGACGAGAGATCATCTACTTCTGCACCAAGTAGTTTCCGTATCTTTGCACGGTGAAAATGAAGCACTTCATCACCTTATTTTTCGCCCTCACGGGCGGATGGATTTGCGCGCAGCCGAGTTTCAACGAACTCGACGCCGAAGGCCGCCGTCACGGTCCTTGGAAGAAAAATTTCAAGGATGGAGGGGTGCGCTATGAGGGTACCTTTGAGCACGGCGAAGAAGTCGGGACCTTCACCTTTTACTATCCCGATGGGGCTAAAGCTGCGGTTAAAGAATACGGTGTAGGGCCTGGAGACTGCTACGCAACTATGTACCACGTTACCGGAAAGCTCTTTGCGCAAGGAAGTTACGTGGATACCTTCAAAATTGGACAGTGGAATTACTGGGATGCACGTGGGAACTTTGTCTCACAGGAGCACTACGTAGACGGAGTTCAAGATGGAAAACAGTATTCCTTCTACACGGACAGTGCGGTCGCTGAGATCACGCATTACGAGATGGGTGAACTCCATGGGGACTGGAGAATCTATTACGACGATGGTACGCTTCGTGCCGCAGGCACTTATGATCATGGAGCCTTAGCCGGAGTGGCTGAATACTATAATCCGACGGGGGATATGGACTCGAAGGGCAAGTATTATCAGGGTGAGAAGGACGGATGGTGGATCTTCTATGAGAACAAAAAGCCCGTCCGTAAGGTATTGTATGACCGCGGAAAGGAAATAGAAGCGGAGGATTTGTGATGGCAAGAGTTGTAGTAGGACTTAGTGGAGGTGTAGACAGCAGTGTTGCGGCCCATTTGCTTATTGAGCAGGGGCATGAAGTTATTGGGCTGTTTATGCGCAACTGGGTGGATGACAGTGTGATCATCGATGCTGAATGCCCTTGGGTGGAAGATTCGAACGACGCCATGTTGGTCGCTGAAAAACTCGGTATTCCCTTTCAGGTCATAGATTTAAGTGAAGAGTACAAGGAGCGGATTGTGGACTACATGTTCTACGAGTATGAGCATGGAAGAACACCGAATCCAGATGTCTTATGCAACCGCGAAATCAAGTTTGATACCTTTTTGAAAGCGGCCATAAAGCTCAATGCCGATTTTGTGGCGACGGGGCACTACTGCCGTAAGATCACGACGCTGGACGAGGCTGGTCAGCCCGTGCATCATTTACTTAAGGGTCAAGACCCCAATAAGGATCAAAGCTATTTCCTTTGCCAACTCAGTCAAGAGCAACTCTCAAAGGCCCTTTTTCCCATTGGGCATTTGGAAAAACCTGAAGTGCGACGCCTGGCTAAAGAACTGGACCTCGTAACTGCGGAAAAGAAGGACTCCCAGGGTCTTTGCTTTATCGGTAAGGTTCGCTTGCCTGACTTTTTACAACAGCAGCTCAAGCCCAAAGCGGGTGAAATTCTGGAGATCGCTCCGGACGCAGAAGTATATGCCAACGGGGCGGAGCCTTCTGCCGAGGATCGTGATGCATGGTTGGCTCATCAGAGCAAACCCTTCCGGTACGAGCGACGTGATGGAAAAGTAGTGGGCGAGCATTCTGGAGCGCATTACTTCACCATCGGACAGCGTAAAGGCTTGGCCGTGGGAGGTACCGCAGAACCGCTCTTTGTGGTGGGGACGGATGTAGATGAGAATATAATTTACACGGGGCAAAGCCATGAGCACCCTGGCCTTTGGCGGGCCGGTCTCTTCATTAAAACCGAAGAGGTGCATTGGGTGCGCAAGGATTTGCGTCTGGCTCCCGGTGAAGAGCTACGGGTCGATGCCCGTTTCCGCTACCGACAACCTCTTCGCGGAGCAACGCTCTACATGCGCGACCACGGGTTGTATGTGATTTTTGACGAGAAGCAAAGCGCCATCACCCCGGGCCAATTCGCCGCCTGGTATATCAGCGACGAACTGATCGGCTCAGGTGTCATCAGCGAATAAATGAAAAAATGGTTCCTCATTCTGGCCTTGAGTGCCGCCTCCTTCGTTGGAGCGCAGGATTCGGGTAAGATGTGGATCTACTTCAGCGATCGCGGCCCCGTCGCTAATCGTCTTGAGCGGGTTGCCGATCACTATTCAGACCGCGCGATCGAGCGCCGCAAGCGGCAAAACATTTCGTGGACGGCTTCTGACCTTCCGGTATTCGAGGATTATATTTTGGCCCTACGGGCCGATGGTTTGCACGTCGTCCAGTATAGCCGATGGCTCAATGCGGTCTCCGTCCGCGCAGATGATGCCTTCCAGCGCTGGAACCGGCGTAACCTTCCCGATTTTGTTGATCGAGTAGAACCGGTTCGTCAATGGAGCTATAAGCTCGGTGATGAGGTAGTTCCACCGTCCAAGGCATTCGGCTCCAGCGATGCGGATTATGGAGACGCGCTTCAGCAAATTGAGATGATTAACGGGTTGGGTCTCCATGCAGCAGGGTATCGCGGTGAAGGCATGACCATAGCTGTATTGGACGGCGGTTTCTTCGGTGCGGAAAGCATGGCTGTTTTTGATCACGTCCGAGAATCTGGTCGCTTAGTAGGCGCAAAAGATTTTGTGGACGGAGGCGATTCCGTCTACGTTTCCAGTACCCATGGAACCTTCGTCTGGAGCATTATGGCTGCTCACCAGCCTGGCGTAATGATCGGAACGGCCCCAGATGCAAACTATCTCCTCGCCCGAACGGAAGACACGGGATCCGAAACCATGGTGGAAGAAGACAATTGGGTGGCCGGCGCGGAATGGGCGGACTCCGCCGGAGCGGACTTGATCAATTCGAGTTTGGGCTACACTCGGTTTGACGGGGATGTGGGCTACACCTATGAGGACATGGATGGCAATACCACTATCGTGACAAGAGGTGCAGATATGGCTGCCAGTAAAGGGATTTTGGTAGTCAACAGCAACGGGAATTACGCGCAAAGCTCATGGCGATCCATGGGTGCCCCGGCCGATGGAGATTCTGTCTTTTCCGTAGGTGCCGTCAATCGGGATGAGGAATACGCTTCCTTCAGCTCCGTGGGTCCTACCTATGATGGACGAATCAAGCCTAATGTCACTGCCCTAGGAGAGCAGGCGACCATCTCTACGTTGAACGGTGGAACTGCTCGTGGTAATGGAACTAGTTTTTCAGCTCCGGTGATCACGGGAATGACCGCCGCTCTTTGGGGAAGATTACCCGAACACAGCAACTGGAAGGTGATGAAGGCGGTTGAAGCCAGTGCACACCTAGCTCAGAGACCCAATAACGAAATGGGCTATGGAATACCAGACTACGGATTGGCTTATGAATTGTTGTTGAACGCTACAGACAGCTTAGCCGTGGTGCGGGATCCTTGGAATGTTTTTCCAAATCCCTTCATCAATGAATTGAATATAGTGCTGCGTGGACCGGTTACTCTCGATGCGGTCTTTCGCCTCTCGACCATCCACGGTCAACGAATCTCCGATGTGGCTTTTGGAGGCGACTATTATCTTCGGTTATCTTTACCTCCCGACTTGCCGGCCGGAGTCTACCTATTGGAATGGTGGGCCAATGGCGAGCGTCAGGAGGTTAAAAAAGTGATCCGAAGACATGGAGGACAATAGAATCACCCAACTTTTAGGAATTGAATTGCCGATCATCCAAGCCGGAATGATTTGGTGTTCGGGATGGGAATTGGCCAGTGCAGTCAGCAGCGCTGGTGGATTGGGCATTATCGGCGCCGGAAGCATGTACCCCGATATCCTGCGTACCCACATTCAAAAGTGCAAAGCAGCTACCGATAAACCTTTTGGAGTCAACGTCCCGATGCTTTATCCAGACGTTGATCAACTCATGGAGATCATTGTTGAAGAGGGCGTAAAAGTCGTGTTTACATCTGCTGGAAATCCAAAAACCTGGACGGCCCACCTTAAAAGCCATGGAATCACGGTCATTCACGTTGTGAGCAACGTCCGATTTGCACTGAAGGCCCAAGAGGCAGGCGTGGATGCGGTTGTTGCCGAGGGGTTTGAGGCTGGAGGGCACAATGGACGCGAAGAAACCACCACCCTTTGCTTGATTCCGATGGTGAAGGCTGCTCTTGACATTCCAGTGATCGCCGCGGGAGGAATTGGAGATGGGAATGCCATGGCCGCTGTTTTCTGCCTTGGGGCCG
>CBFIEH010000023.1:0-24697 GCA_965661605.1 Flavobacteriales bacterium
ACAATTACGTCGTAACCGCCCTCTTCAATTTTACGCTCTTGGACCACGATAAAGGGCGTTGTACTGTCCTTGATCACCCGAAGTGCATTGCTTCCCGTGAGGAACTGCCATCCCTTCATACCGTGTGTACCCATGAGGATCAATCGAGCTTCTAATTCTCGAGCAATGTTTCCAATATCATCGAATATGCTTCCAACGTGGGTCAAATACTCAACTGCAACACCGGAATCCTGAATAGCGGCTTCGGCAATATCGCTCAGTTTGTTTTCAGCTTCTGCTCGGTCGTTATCGCTCTTCAAGATGTGAAGCAAGACGACTTTTCCGTCCATTGGCTTTGCGATGTATAGCGCGTGATTCAGGGCCGTATTAGCGACAGAGGAGAAATCGGTCGGCACGACCAAGTTTGTTTTGCTCATGGTATTCAAATTGATCTAGACCCAAAGATAGAATTAGTCCACATAGCCTGCAACAATCTCTTTCACCTGTTCCAGGTGCTTTTGCTTGAGCGGCTCTCGATGAGTACGGGAATAATCTGTATGGTAGTGATGTACAGACAGGAACTGGACCTGAAGATGATTCCATTCGCGCTCATCCTGGACGATCCCAAGGCTTTTGAATTCATCGAACAGACGGTTTCCAGTAACGAAAAAGTCAGAGCGTCCAAGGTAGTCCAGGTCGGCATCGCACAGCAAACGCCCGAGAAGGTCCGAAGGTGATTGTGGCACTCGGGTCACCATGATCAGCTCAATAATTCGCTGGATTTGGTCCGGTTCATAGCCGAATTGAGGCAGGAGTTCACGGGCCATTGCCCCACTAGCCTCTTCATGCCCTCTGTAGGTGCGGACGAAACCGATATCGTGAAGCAGAGCGGCCATCCCAAGAAGCTCACGATCCTTTTCGGACAGGCTACAGTGTTCGGCCAATTTCATACAGACCTGATACACGTCCAAAGTGTGGTCTAAGCTGTGGTAGCTCAGATGATCGGGGAGATGTTCCTCGAGATAGTGGAGAATGGCCTCCTTCGCTTTTTCAAAATTCGCCATAAACTTAATGCGCTAAGGTCGTTTCAAGTAGCGGGAAGCATCCGGAATAATGTTGCATTTACTTTCACTCTTGTTCACTTCTTTCAACGTAGTACATGTGCATAGAACCCTTGTTCTTGACTTGAAGTGAACCTCGGGGGTCAAAATACAAGGTCTCCACATTTTTCACTAGCTCGTACGTGCTCTGGGAGATATTAATCTTATCAGGATCAGAATGTTGCTCCATTCGAGCCGCCGTATTTACCGTGTCTCCCCAGATATCGTACTGAAACTTCTTGGTGCCGACTACACCTGCAACAACGGGACCGCTGGACAATCCGATGCGAACGTCGAAGTATGGCTCTTGGCGCGCTCGGTTATCGCGCCGTAGGCGCATCATGAATTCCCGCATTTTAAGAGCTACCTCTACCATGATTTGCGCGTGTTGCTCCTCTTTATGGGGAAGTCCGCATGCGCACATGTAGGCATCGCCGATGGTCTTGATTTTCTCTATAGGATAGTCGTCAATGATTTCATCAAAACCCCGAAAACAGTAATCAATCAGGTCCACCAACCGCTGGGGCTCCAACTCTTCCGCGAGCTTGGTGAAGCCCACAAAATCGCTGAAAAGAACGGTGGTTTCCGGGTAGAGGTGTGCCCGAGCACGGCCTTCGATCTTGAGCTCTTCGGCGGTTTCTGCCGGGAGAATATTGAGAAGAAGCGCCTCCGATTTCTCCTGCTCTTCTTTGATTTCTCTGGTACGCTCCCGAACGCGCATTTCGAGGACGGATTTTTGTTGGCTGAGGACATCGAGCCGTTTGGCCCGTTCTAGGTTAAAGCGATCGGCAAAGCTGAGGCTGAACAAGAATATCTGAGAGGTAATTCCCGTAAAAAAGAAGTTGAAATTCGTCGGAACGATGTCAAAAAAATCGAGACCAAACAAAACGAGAAAAACAAACATGACGATGAAGCTCAACATCACGAATCGCATGTGCTTAACCCCACTAAGGTAGATTTTAAGGGCCGCAAGGACAGCGCAAAAGAACATCACAAGAGCCAAAAGGACATTGATGTTTCGGGTGGTTTCTTCGTAATCTGGATTGAAGAGCCACAGGACGAAATTGATGACAAAAATGAAAATTAGCCCAAGAATCACCTGTCGAATCCTTGGGTGTCGGTCCCTGAGGTTCATGTAGTTCATGGTGAAGGCACCAAAGCTGACCAAGAGCATAAGTCCGAGTAGTCGATTGAGTATCGGGCCAAGGGTATGGCTTTCCTCTATGGTGGCGAATAAAACATCCGTTTGAAAGAGCTGATACAGCAGAACCGTTGCAGCTAGCACATAGATGAGGAAATAGGCATTCGAACTCGATCGGGTAACCAAGAGGAAAAAGAAGTTGTACAGGAGGAAGGTCACCAGGATACCGAAGAAGGCATAAAAGGAATTCTGTTGCCCCGCGATCAAATCAATCATCTCGTAGGATCGAGAGCTATACCTCCCACCAATTTCACTGTAGCCCGACTCGGGGTCGTAGGTCACCGAGAACAATAGAAATTGCGCTTTATCGGGCAGTCCTTTGAGCTGAAATACCTGTACATCTCCCGTGGTAGCACCCTTCCTTCTGGACTGGAGCCGAACGGAGCTTGGCCCGGTATACTCTAAAATGCGACCACTGGAACCCCTGTAATACAAGTGTGCCTTGGATCCGTTGAAGGTTATGTAGGGTTCGAAACCTTTTGATGGCTCGTACTTCAAAAACATCCAATAGGTTCCATTCAAAGGCCGCTCAAAATTTAAATCCGCTAAAGGGACAAAACTGGTGCGCTCCCGGAGCCAAACCCAGCGAACATCTCGTTCTCCTGTCGTGTCTTTCCAAACAACTAGGAAATCGTCTAGTGGAATCTCGCGACCAGGGTCTTCAAGTTGCGAGGATTTGAGAATCGGCTGAGCACTAAGAACTCCCGAGACGAGTAGGAAGAGAGCGAAGAAGAGCTTATTCATTCGCGGCTTCTTTTTGAACCTCTGTAGGCGTTTTGCCGCACCATTCGCTAAAGCACTTGCTGAAATAGGCCGGGCTGCTAAATCCGAGTTCATAGGCCACCTCGCTGACAGGTTTATCTACATCCCGAAGAAGTTCCATTGATTTGGAAAGCTTGTAGTTCCGAACGTAAATACTGGTGCTTAGCCCCGTCAAGGCCTTAATTTTTCGGTGGACTTGAGTACGGCTCATGAAGAGTTCTTGACTCAACTCCTCCACCCCAAATTCACTTTCATCTAAATGCGTGTCAACCACCTGTTGGATACGCAGCAGGAAACTTTCAGCCTTGGTAAGCGGTCGCTCTTCTTCCTGCTTCTGATGCTCAATCACCTTCCGCAAATGGTTGAACATTTTGTCCCGCAAGTCCATCATGCTTCGGCAAACGCTCTTCAATTCGTCTTCGTTGAAGGGCTTTGTTAAATAGGCCTGAGCGCCTTCGTCCCAACCCTGCTGTCGATCTTCATCCGCGCGGCGGGCTGTCAGAAAAATAATAGGGACGTGGTCGATGATTTCCTCCTCCCGAATCAGACGGAGCATTTCAAAACCATCTATTTCGGGCATATTGACATCACTGACAATCAAATCCGGAACTTGCTCAATGGCCATTTGAAGACCTTCCTGACCGTTCCGCGCTGAAATAACCTCGTATTCCGTGTCGAGAAGGCTTCGAACAAACTCGCGCATTTCATTATTGTCCTCTACGACCAAGACAAGAGGAGCTTCTTGACCCTTGGTTTTGGGATCGACTATGGGATATACGTCTGATCGCAGCTTAGGTTTGGCATCGGTGGTGTCCGGCACTTCATCGAGTTGAGGAGGCAGGACGACCCAGTCTTCGGGCAGATCACCTTCGCGCCGTAAGGCGGAAAACTTAACCGTAAAAGTGGTGCCTTGAAACTTTACACTGGAAACGTCAATGGTTCCAGCCATCATTTCGACCAGTTCCTTAACAAGGGACAAGCCGATACCTGTTCCTTGGTAGAGGCGCACATGGGTTTCTTCTTGATAGAACCGATCAAATACATGGGGGAGTTTGCTCTCCACAATGCCAATTCCGGTATCACTGACTTGAAGCTCTACCTCATCGCCGTGATCGTGCAGACGGACAAATACGCTGCCCCCGCCGTCGGTAAACTTGATGGCGTTGGAGATCAAGTTATAGAGTACCTTTTGCCATTTTCGATGGTCAAAAAAGAGCGTAAGATCATCTTCGGGTCCCTCCCACTGAAGCGATAATTGCTTCTCCTCAGCAATGGGCTGAAAAGAGAGAAAAAGCCCATGCATGAATCGGGCGAAATCTGCGTTTGAGGCTTCGACAACGACGTCTTCATTTTCGATTTTGCTGATGTCCAGCAACTCGTCTATGAGCCTTTGAAGCTGAAGCGCGTTTCGTTGAACAAGCAACAAGCGCTGGCGCGTATGCGCGTCCAATTCGGTACGCAGCAGCTGTTCTACTGGCCCTAGAATAAGGGTCAATGGTGTTCTAAACTCATGCGTAATGTTGGAGAAAAACTTGTCTTTGATCTTTTCCAGATCCTCTTCCCTTGGTTCTTGACCCATGGAAACGAAGATATCAAATTCCTGAGGTCGACCACGCAGAAATCAAGGCCGTAATCAAGAGCGTAAGCGCCAGGACATTTCCCCAGAAAGGTTTTCGAAAGTAGTAGAACAGATTGGCCAAAACCAAAGAAACAGGAAGGCCCAAAATGGCAAAATGGGAAAGCTCATTTGCCGGGGCCAGGACAAAACCGACCAGAGCAGCTACCGTGGCCCAAAGCATGAGAAGGAAATTTTTACGATTGCTCACCCTTTTTTTGCTCAGGTGAAGGGCTAATTCTACACCTCCTGTCACGGCCAGAATCAGTACAACGACCATCAAGGGAAGTCGAGATCGAGATAGGGTTATATCAATAGCCCCTTGCTGAAACGCACTCCAATAGTTGGTGTAATTAAATTCCATTAAGTCCGGGTACCAAACCCAGAACGAGTAGGCAATGAAAGCCGGTGCTACATATCCAATTAAAATGACCGAGATATGTCGCCAATCGGTATGACCATTGATCAAAATGGCAATGAACAACAAGGGGAAAAACGTTACAGAAGGTGCGTACATCAAGGTCGCCAAGGACAGGAAAATGCTTGCGTTAAACGCGATCATCAAACTGCCTTCATCAAAATACAAGCGAAACAGTTCGCGCATGGTCAAGGCTAAAAATGGGAGTGCCAAAATAGCTGGTGAGGAAGCCAAGACTTCAGGAATAGCGGCAGCAAGGAACACGCCAAAGAACAAGGCAAAATTGTTCTTGACCTTGAACATGTCCTGACGATTCACGGCATTACTGAAAACGATAAAGGCCCAAAACAGCATTGCCGCGGTCAACACCCTGAAGAGAATGACCGAACCGCCCAACAACTCGAATAGAAGGCCAAATAAGGGCATTCCGCCATTGGAGCGCACTTGGTCCAAAGACCACCAGCCCGGTATCCAAAGAAGCAAGAAGATCAACAAAACCATGACCGCCGAAGCGGGCTTTTGATTACTAAAGACGTTGATCAACATTGTGCTTTTTTTACTTAATTATGACCCGATTCAAAAGAACTTGCCATGACGGAATTCTGGACGGGACTCGGAGATTTTCTACAATTCACCTTTCAAATTTTCCCAACCTTGGGAAATAGCGCCAACTTGGCCTTTGTCTTGATCATATCCGCAGCCTTCATCTACTGGATGGGGCAGCTCTTCAAGTTCAAACGCACTGGGCAAGAGTAAAGCTTACCCCAGGTCAAAGCCGATATCCTTTCGGTAATATTTTCCTTCAAATTTGATGCGTTCAGCGTTCAAAAAGCTGGTTTTTAGCGCTTCTTGACGATTCTGGGCTATTGAGGTCACCGCAATAACGCGACCTCCAGCAGTTTGCAGTTCGCCATTCGCATCTTTCGTGCCGGCGTGAAAGATGGTACTACCTTCAACACCTTCAATACCTGAAATCGTCATTCCCTTATCATAGGCCTCAGGGTACCCTCCACTGACCAGCATAACGGTGACGGCTGTATTATCACCAAAAGTAGTCGAGACCTCATCTAGCTTGCCCGTTCCAGTAGCTTCAAGAATCACGGCTAGGTCCTCCTCCAGTCGAGGCATGACCACCTCCGTTTCTGGATCCCCCATACGCACATTATACTCGATCACATAAGGCTCTCCATCTACATTCATCAATCCGATGAAGATGAAACCACAGTAGGGTATCTGGTCTTTCTGTAGACCTTCAACAGTTGGTCGGACAATACGTTCTTCGACCTTGCTCAAGAATGTTTCATCTGCAAAAGGAACAGGACTGATGGCACCCATTCCTCCGGTGTTTAATCCTGTATCTCCTTCACCAATTCGCTTGTAATCCTTTGCAGAAGGCAAGAGCTTATAGGTATCCCCATCGGTTAAAACGAATACCGAAAGTTCTATCCCAGGCAAGAATTCTTCGATGACGACCTTTGAACTTGCCGACCCGAACTTTCCGTCGAGCATTGCCATTAATTCCGACTTTGCTTCTTCAATATCATCTAGAATCAAAACGCCCTTTCCCGCAGCTAATACATCTGCCTTTAACACATACGGGGGGTTGAATGACTCCAGGAGTGCAATACCTTCTGAAATGTTCTCGGCGCTGACGCTCTTGTACTTCGCAGTGGGAATTCCATGGCGTTCCATGAAGTCCTTTGCAAACTCCTTAGAACCCTCCAATTCAGCCCCGCTCTGACCAGGGCCTATGATCCAGAGCTCATTTGTAGAGAACTCCGATTCTAAGGCATCACGCACTCCATTCACCAGAGGGTCTTCTGGCCCAACAACAAGACCATTGATTCCTTCTTCACGGATAAAGGAGGCCACTGCATCAAAGTCATTGGGATTTAAGGCTACATTTGTGCCTACTTCATGAGTACCACCATTACCAGGAGCAATGAACACGTGCTCAACTCGAGGGCTCTGCGCCAGCTTCCAGCTCAGCGCATGCTCTCGACCTCCCGATCCAAGAACGAGGATCTTCATACCAAAATGTTAAATGTGAATTACTGCTTAACGCGCTTAATGCTGCACCCTTTGTTCTGAGTGGTTTCTGGATCTATTGTTCCATCTCCCATGTAGGCTTGGATAGCATCCGTCAAATAACTTTGCGTAACCTCTTTAGCGCTGTTTTCGTACCGATCGTCAATGGCGCCGGTATATACTAGTGTCATGTTCTTATCAAAGAAGTATACATGCGGAGTCGTGTTCGCCCCAAAAGCATCCGCAATGACGTGATCCTTATCCACAACATATGGCATGCTGTATTTCTGAGCTTTGGCGTGCTCCATCATTTCTTTCATGCTGTCGTCTCCATCGCGTTTGGCTTCATTAGAATTGACGAGAATCATGCCCACTTCGTTTGCGGAAGCTACCGCATTAATATCATTGTAGGTTTCCTCCCATTCAATAACGAAAGGACAAGTATTACAGGAGAAAATGACAACCAACCCGCCGGGCTTCATGGCCTCGCGAAGATTGAGCTCGGTACCGTCTACATTGGTCATTTTCACGTGGGGTAAGGGCATGGAATCTCCAATCTCGAGCTTATCACCGGCTGGGGCAGAAGACATCAATGCCAAACCGGTCACAAAAGCGGTAGCTAGGGCAAATACTCTTTTCATTTTCTGTTCAATTTATATCGGTTCATATTTAGAGCGGAATATTCCCATGTTTCTTTTTGGGAAGAACGTCCACCTTGTTTTTGAGCATCTCAAACGCGCGAATCAACTTTTCTCGGGTAACTTCAGGTTTGATGACCTCGTCTACGTAACCACGTGCCGCAGCGTTATATGGATGGGCAAAGAGCTCCGCATATTCCGCTTCTTTCTCCGCATGCTTGGCGGCAGGATCTTCCGCTGACGCAATTTCTTTTCTAAAAATAATTTCCGCTGCTCCTTTAGCCCCCATAACAGCAATCTCTGCTGAAGGCCATGCAAAATTCATATCGGCTCCAATGTGCTTCGAGTTCATTACGTCATAAGCTCCACCGTAGGCTTTTCGCGTAATTACAGTCACACGAGGAACGGTCGCTTCACTGAACGCATAGAGTAACTTGGCTCCATGGGTAATGATTCCGTTCCACTCTTGGTCGGTTCCAGGCAAAAATCCCGGCACATCTTCAAATACCAAAAGAGGAATGTTAAAGCTATCGCAGAAGCGGACAAATCGACCCGCCTTTTGAGAAGCCTCGATGTTTAAAACTCCCGCTAAGAAGGCTGGCTGGTTGGCTACAATACCGATACTCTTACCTGCCAGTCGCGCAAAGCCAACGACGATATTTTCAGCATAATCTTTATGAACTTCCATAAAAGATTCCGAATCGCACACCCCGTTGATCACATCTTTAATGTCATAAGGCTGATTCGGGTTTTCCGGTATGATCTGATTGAGGTCAGGACGCCTTTCATCACCTGCTTCATAAGGTAATGCCGGCGGCTCCTCCTCACAGTTCTGAGGAATAAACGCGAGAAGCTCTTTGAGTTGCTGAATCAGAGCTATTTCATTAGCAGCAGTAAAATGAGCCACTCCACTCTTCGTAGAGTGCGCTGAAGCTCCTCCAAGCTCTTCGGCCGTGACTTCCTCGTGCGTTACGGTTTTTACAACATTCGGACCCGTAACGAACATGTAACTCGTTCCTTCCACCATGTGAATGAAATCCGTTAAAGCAGGACTGTAAACCGCGCCACCAGCGCAAGGACCCATAATTGCACTGAGCTGAGGGATTACACCGCTCGCGCGAGTATTTCTAAAGAAAATATCCGCATATCCTCCTAAGGAAACAACACCCTCTTGAATACGGGCACCTCCAGAATCATTCAATCCAATGATGGGTGCTCCATTCTGCATCGCCAAATCCATGATGCGGCAAATTTTCTGAGCATGAGCTTCTGCAAGGGATCCCCCGAGAACGGTAAAGTCCTGAGCGAATACGTAGATCAACCTACCGTTCACCCGACCATATCCGGTGACGACGCCGTCGCCAAGAATCTTCTGCTTGTCTAAACCAAAATTGATTGAGCGATGGGTGACCAGTATACCGATCTCCTCAAATGAACCTTCATCCAAGAGAAAATGGATCCGCTCACGCGCCGTGAGTTTTCCTTTATCGTGCTGGGCTAGTATGCGTTTTTCACCTCCCCCTAGTTGGGCTTCGGCAATCTTATTATCGAGCTCCTGAAATTTATCGGACATCGGTCCTTATTTGTCGTTGAAATGGACCCCTAAAGTAGCAAACAAAAGGGACTTAATTGTCCAATTTAAGCACTGCTAAAAAGGCCTGCTGTGGAATTTCAACATTCCCGACTTGACGCATTCGTTTCTTACCAGCCTTTTGCTTTTCAAGGAGCTTTCTTTTTCGAGAAATATCTCCTCCATAACACTTAGCCGTCACATCTTTGCGAAGAGCTTTGACGGTTTCTCGGGCAATAATCTTGGCCCCGATGGCCGCTTGAATGGCAATGTCAAACTGTTGGCGCGGGATGAGCTCGCGAAGTTTAGCACACATCTTTTTACCGATGTCATAGGCGTTGTCTCGGTGGATAAGAGCAGAAAGGGCGTCTACTTGGTCTCCGTTCAAAAGAACGTCAACTTTGACCAAATTGGACTCTCGGTAACCTATCGGTTGATAATCGAAACTGGCATATCCTTTCGAAACGGTTTTCAAGCGGTCGTAAAAATCGAACACGATTTCAGCCAAAGGCAAGTCAAAGCTGAGCTCAACGCGATCTGAAGTCAAATAAACCTGATTCTTCATGATTCCTCGCTTTTCAATTGCCAGGGTCATAATAGAGCCAACAAATTCAGACTTCGTAATGATTTGCGCAGTGATGTACGGTTCCTCAACACTGGTCAACAGGTTTGGATCAGGGAGATCCGAAGGGTTATTCACCCATTCAAATTGATCACCACTACTCTTCGAATACGCCTTGTAAGATACGTTGGGAACAGTTGTGATCACCGTCATTTTAAACTCTCGCTCCAAGCGCTCTTGGATAATTTCCATGTGCAGCATTCCCAAGAATCCACAGCGAAATCCAAATCCAAGGGCAGCAGAACTCTCCGGCTCAAAGGTCAAGCTGGCATCGTTGAGCTGAAGCTTTTCCATGGCGCTCCGCAACTCTTCGTACTCTTCGGTATCTACGGGATAAACTCCAGCAAAAACCATGGGCTTTACATTCTCGAATCCCGCAATGGCTTTAGGAGTCGGTCGTTCAAATGACGTGATGGTATCTCCAACCTTCACCTCTCTTGCGTCCTTAATCCCGGAAATGATGTAGCCAACATCACCTGTCTTAATTTCTTTTCGCGGCTCTTGGTTTAGTTTGAGCACACCGATTTCATCCGCATTGTATTTCTTCCCCGTGTTGACGAATTTGACAATCTCCCCCTTGCGAATGGAACCATTCATTATGCGGAAGTACGCCTCAACACCGCGAAACGGATTGTACACGGAGTCAAAAATTAGGGCCTGCAATGGAGCTTCAGGATCTCCTATTGGGGCGGGAACACGCTCAACAATAGCCTCCAAAATTTCCTGTATGCCGATACCCTCTTTTGCTGAAGCCGGAATAATTTCGTCTAGATCACAACCAATTAGATCGATGATCTGATCAGAAATTTCCTCAGGGTTCGCACTAGGCAGATCGATTTTATTCAGAACCGGTATGATCTCCAAATCATGTTCCAACGCGAGATATAGATTGGAGATGGTCTGAGCCTGAATTCCCTGAGCGGCATCTACCACCAACAAAGCTCCTTCGCAGGCCGCAATGGAACGAGACACTTCATAGCTAAAGTCAACGTGCCCTGGAGTATCAATCAAATTGAGGGTATAATCCTCACCTCCATTTGAAAAGCTCATTTGTATCGCATGAGACTTAATGGTGATTCCACGCTCTCGCTCCAAATCCATGCTGTCCAAGATCTGGTCCTTCTTCTCGCGATCCGATACACTTTGGGTTGCATCCAATAGTCGATCGGCCAAAGTACTCTTGCCGTGATCAATGTGCGCAATGATGCAGAAATTCCGGATATTCTTCATAAGCCGCGAAATTACGCCTTTTTCCGCTCTGATTTTGCGTTCAAAGACTCATTCATTTCTGTAACCAACCATTCAAGGACGACTTTCGTTTATTGGAGGGCCGAAGCAGTTTTTATTATATTTGCTGTTCTTGGCGAAATAGCGTCAAACCTAAACATCGACGGAATATGAAAAAATGGATTCTTTCCTTAGCGGGTGCTCTATGGATGGCCACAGCTGTAGCAGGAGCTCCGGAGGGAATCAACAGCCTTGAGTGGACCTTGTACACCACGGAAAATGGCGTCGAAATCTATATGAAAAAGCAGGCTTGTGACGATCCTGCCAATGGGGTTTATTTAGAGTATGTCTTGATTAAGGTTGTAAACACCAATGATCAAGATGCTGAGGTTTCTTGGGTTCCTCATCCATTTCATGATAACAAGCCCGCCTTTGATTCAAATTCGGACGACGAGCGCGGCGCAAGCTTTTCTCTTCCCGCTGGTTCAGCACTGGAAGGAACTTGTGGCGATCAAAGTTTATCTGAGTATAAGAGGTTTACGGACAAGGACGATATGCGTGAGCTGACCGACTTGGAATTGGCCAACTTGACTGTGACCCTTAAATAACGACTACTGTGAAGAAATTTCTACTCGTATCAGCACTGGCGTTCGGATTTTCTTGGTCTTACGGTCAAGGACTGAACATCACGATTATTTCACCGGGACAAGACACGACGATCTGCGAGGGTGATACCGTATTCTTGGAATGTACTTCAGCATTCTTGTTCAATGACTTTAACAACGGAACCATTGGTATTGGATGGAGCTCAACTCAGGCAAATCCGGTATTTACCAACCCATGTGGTCCTGGCCCCGTGGGTTCTCACCTGTGGGTAGGAACCACGCCATCAAACAACCGGACTCTGGTGACGAACACCTATGATCTTACGGCTGGTGGTGCGTGTTATATTGAATTTTGGATGAGGTACGGACTCGTGCCTGGCAATGGGCCTTGTGAAGATCCCGATGCCGCCACGGAGGGTGTACATCTTCAGTATTCAACAAACAACGGGCTGACCTGGACCGATTTCCCTGGACCAAACCTAGCACCAGTTGGAAACCTCAGTACTGCTCCGCCATTTATCACAACTGTTCCTGGAAGCGGAGGATACTGGCAACCATTTTCTTCTTTGGCCCAGCAGCAGCAGAGTACACTCTACCATTGGAACTTGTATCGTTGCCCGATTCCAGCAGCAGCGGTGACAAACGCTACATCGTTCCGTTGGGCCCAGCTGGTGACCAGTAGCACGGGATTTGATGCATGGGGAATTGATGAAGTATTGATTGGTTGCGCCCCACCAAACTTGATTTGGAGTACGGGTAACACAACAACAACGGATACTGTAGCACCTACTCAATCTACCACCTACTGGGTACAGGCGACGGATCAAAATGGAAATACGGTAACGGACACCGTAAACGTTACGGTTAGTCCGCGTCCAGCTCTTGGACCGGATATCACGATTCCATGTGGAGATAGCACTTTTGTGATCACCATCGACCGTCCGATCAACTGTAACTCCATTAGCGCTGACGGTTCGGATTTCCGTATGTCTTTCCCAGGAGGTAATCCACTTCCAGTAGTGGGAGCTCAAGGGATCAACTGCCAGAACGGACAAACGCAGCAGATTGCCATCACAACCCTTTTCCCTATGAACACCAATGGACAGTACGTCTTCTGGTCAAAATTGGGGAATGACCAAAACTCGTTGACCTCCGAATGTGGGTCACTTCCCGAATTCGACACGGTATTGGTTAATATCTTCAATTGCTACGACGTAGACATTGATTTGAAGAATGTAACAGTGGTCGATGACGATCACCCGATGGTCGAATGGGGTATTTCTACGGATACAAACTGGAGCGCACTTTCCGGCTTATTTACAGAATACCAAATCTACCGTGCACTGAATCCAGGAGGGCCTTATGCACCTGTTGGAACAGAGAATAATTTCAATGCGACGAGCTGGGAGGATTTGACTCTTGGTCAAGCCGATGTTAACGCGAACGCGTACAACTATTATGTGCGCATTGTATATGACGGAGGACAGTCACGTCAATCTGATTCTATTGCAACTATCCTATTGGACTGCGCAGACAACAGCGACACCTTGTTCCTAGACCTTCAATGGAGTGACTATTGGGGTTGGCCGAATCCAGAGTACTACGTACAAATCCAGGGTTCAAATGGCGTTTGGAACACCATGGACACGACAACTACAACCAGCACGACGATTGAAAAGCCGTATGATGCAGATACATATACCGTACGCATCCAAACGGCTGAGTTCGTCGATACGGGCGGTGTGTACGTCAGCCAATCGAACTACTGCGAGTTCATCGTATATCAGCGTGAGCCGAGGTTGAAAATGCCGAACGTATTCACGCCAGACGGGAACTTCCCATACTACAACGCGGTTACGGCCAATGACTCAACACAAAACTTGGTTGAGTTCCAAGGTCAAATCTTCAACCGTTGGGGGAACATGATTTACGAATGGACCGACTGGGAGAACCCAAGCAGTGGTTGGAGTGGTGAAGGCCATCCAGAAGGAACGTATTACTACGTCGTTAAAGCCGTTGGTGAAGAAGGTGAAGAACTCGAAGCTCAAGGTACCTTGATGCTGATTCGTAACGACTAAGTCCAATAAGACGACAAGAAAGCCGGCTCCAAAAGGGCCGGCTTTTTTTATGCGCTAGACGTTCAGCCCCCTACTTACCGAGTAAACGAGCGACGTACTTTCCGACGATGTCAAATTCTAAATTGACTCGAGTTCCCTTTTGGATGTCTTTGAAGTTGGTCTGCTCGTAAGTGAAAGGAATGATGGACACCGAGAAGCCTTCGCTTGAGCTGTCTACAACGGTCAGGGAAACCCCATTGATAGTGATGCTTCCTTTCTCTACCGTGATTCGGCCCTCCCCTGGATCGTATTCGAAATGAAAGTTCCAAGAGCCGTCGCGCTCTTCAACGGAAACGCACGTGGCAGTGGTATCGACATGTCCCTGAACAATGTGTCCGTCAAAACGTCCCCCAGCAGTCATGCATCGCTCCAAATTCACGTTAGAGCCAGGCTTCCAATCGCCGAGATTCGTGCGCTTCAAGGTTTCCTCGATGGCGGTCACTTCGTAGGTATCGTCTTGGATGTCAACCACAGTCAAACAAACGCCATTATGCGCTACACTTTGGTCAATTTTGAGTTCTGGGGTCATCGCTGCGCGGACGCGAATGTGAACGTTTGTGCCATCGGGCCGTAGGCCCAAAACCTCGCCCATTTCTTCGATAATGCCAGTAAACATGTGCTTGTGTTTTAATCGCGGAACAAGTGGATGAAGCCGGTAATTTCACGGACCTCGAGCCCTGTAAGTCGCACTTCATTCACACGAACTAGGTAATAATATATGCCTTCGGGAACATCCTCACCGGTCTGATAGTTCGTGCCGTCCCAGTTGATGTCCACATCCGTTGTCTGGTATACGATGGTTCCCCAGCGGTTGTAAATGGTCGCCTCAACCCCTTCAACATACTTATTGCTGATGGGTACAACGAGGTCGTTCTCCATATCGCCGTTAGGCGTGAAGACGTTCGGAAGCTCATATTCCGGGCAGTTATCTACACAAACCACGTTGGAGAAGTCGCTCACGTTCTGGAATGAATCCACTGCTAAGACGGCATAGCAGCCTGCAATGCTCATCAAATCGTTGTGCGTGAAGGACGAATCGGAAGGATCGGTGATCACGGTCAAAAGCTCGAACTCTCCTCCCTCAATAGGCGTGTAATACACCTCGTATTCAATGGCGTCTATCGCGCACTCATCATCCGGGAATCCCCAATTGAGTTGGTTAAAGTTCTCCTCACAGTTCTTTTCCACACGTAAGATTGGCGGACAAGGAGGAGTGGTATCATTCGGTGCTCCGCAGGTCTCCTGACTCAAGTTGATCAGGGGCGCGGGCAATCCGGAGCCTGAGTACGCTCCTCGGGTTTCCACATAATAGCAATAGGTCCGGTTGTTTTCCAGCCCACCGTCCAAGTAATTATTGGTAGAGCTCACGCCCACGGAATCGTAGGTAGTGGCACCAGGATCCTGACGGTAAATGACATACTCCGCATTGATCCAAGGCACATTGACCGACCAATTGACAATCATGGCTTGATCTGTCGGAACCAGACTAATAAATACGCTCGATGCTGGATCGGACTGGGAAATCGGCTCCAAGATTCCTCCATTGTTCTGGAAGAAGTCGATCCGATAGCGATAGCCATTATCTACTGTATTGATTCCCGCATCCACATAGAAGGTGTCATTGATTCCATTGAGGGTGGCTAACTCCGTGTAGTTGGTTCCATTTGCGCCTACGGCGCGATTTACCCGATAAGCATATGGCCCTGGATAAAGCACGCTGTCAAACTCGATCGGTTTTACCCAGCGAACTTCTATCTCACCATTTGCCGCATCCGTGTTGTTGACCGTGACATTGGTAATGAGCGGTTGATCGCGCAAAAGCTCCGCACACACCTCCACCGAAGCATAACTTTCTGCACCATCCGGATACTTGGCAACAATCATGTAGCAATAGGTATTCCCTTTGGTCAAGTCCGCACCTCCATTATCGTCAAAGTAGCTCGTGGCATTCAAGCCGTTTGTGGAACCGATTAGCTGATATCCCGTATACGCGGGAACCCCGGTCTCGCACTCATCTGGCACAAAGCCAAAGAATTGGTTCTTGCGGTACACATCGTAGCCTATCGCCTGGGTACACGCTGATGCGTCCCACGAAACATCCATGGCATTCCCGGCGGGAATAGCCTGAGGGTTCTGTGGCGCAGGTCCCACGACGGTAATGTTCATGGTTTCCTGATCCACAAGGGAAGGGAATACTCCGATATCTTCAGCCCGGAAGACTACTTGCCACGGTTGCTTACGCACGTGCAAGCAGCTCGTTTGCCATCCGAAAATTCCAGTCACCTGTCCTTGCCCTTGTAAGTTCGGTGGGAAAAAGGCCGGGTCATCGACCTCAAATGGTCCACCAAAGGCCATCAAGGACACCCCATCCGCGTCGGGGTCAATCGCCACAACGGGGAAGAAGATGGAGTCCCCAGCTTCGACACAACGATCATCCAAAGGCTGAATTTCTGGTGGATTGTTGTTGCATCCGGCGATGTCGATTTGCATGTCCCGCACCATCCGCCCCACAATGGACCAATTGCCATTATCGTCCTGTCGATGCTCCGTAATTTCAATAGCTATGTTGTATTCCCCTGCTTGGATGGGCGAATCCCAAAGGAATTCACCAGAAACAGGGTCAATGGTGATGCTGCTGCTCGCCGCAGGTAAGGTCCAAAGAGGAATAGGAGCGCCGTTTGCCCCTGCACAAGGAATCAAAGCATAACTCAAGCTGTCACCGTCGATATCGAAGGCCGTTGGGTTGTGAATGAAGGGTACATTCACACATCCGTTGTCAATCGGTGGATACAACAAGTCAGGGGAGTTATTGAATCCAAGGTTGGGGTTAACCGCTAGGGTTGTGCTGATAGCAAAGGGAATCTGAACAGAATTCGGGATGTTGACCACATTCGCGTTCCGGTTCGGATCTTCCATCGTCACCGTGTAGGTACCCGGTGCAGGATACAGGTGACGGCCGATATAAATATTGCGCTTGATGTCGTTCCCAATGGGCTGACCATTTCCACCACCATTACTACGCGTCAGCGTATCACTGGTACCATCACCCCAAAAAACAACCAGTTCAGGGCGATCCGCCGGAGCAGAGTCCTTAGTGTAGGTGACCAAAACGAACTCGTATTCCAACCCATTTAAGTGCTTGTAGGTGATCTCACCAGCTCTATTGTGCGTTGCGAACACGACAGTGCTCGACCACAACAAAAGGGCGACAAAGGAGATCCACTTTTTCATGTGTTCGGGTTGGTACTTAGTAAAACCGACTTTAAGGTCGGAATATTTTAATAATCAATGACTTGTTGCATCATTTGTTCAGGAAGCTCTCGATACTCGTATTCCTGATTTCTCAATTGGGGCTCAAAGCCAGCTTCAAGGATGGCTCGCTGAATTCCCTCCGAGGTGAATCGGTGTGGGGCTCCCGCGGCAGACACCACGTTCTCTTCGATCATGATGGAACCAAAATCATTAGCTCCAGCATGCAAGCACATTTGCGCAACCTGCTCACCAACGGTGAGCCATGAGGCTTGAATGTTCTGGACATTCGGCAACATAATCCGGCTGATGGCAATGGTTCTGACATACTCATCATCGGTCACCGAATTTCGCACACCTCGAATTTTGCGCAAGAGCGTACCATCGTCTTGGAACGGCCATGGAATGAAGGCAATGAAGCCTTTGGCATGTTCAGGCTTTTCGCTCTGAACTTCACGCAACCAAACCAAGTGCTCAAATCGTTCTTCAACCGTTTCGATGTGTCCAAACATCATGGTGGCTGAAGAAGTGATATCCAACTGGTGTGCGGCGCGCATCACGTCCAGCCATTCCTGTCCACCGCACTTCCCTCTCGAAATCAATCGGCGAACGCGATCGTTCAAGATTTCCGCACCAGCTCCTGGAAGACTATTCAACCCCGCCTCCTTGAGCTTCTCTAATACATACGTATGAGAGGCCCCTTCCAGTTTGGCAATATGCGCAATTTCGGGTGGCCCCAAAGCGTGAAGCTTGAGGTTTGGGAACATTTCTTTTAGATCGCGAAAGAGTTGACTGTAATAGTCCAAACCTAAATCTGGGTGATGACCGCCTTGCAAAAGCAACTGTTCCCCACCATAATCAAAGGTCTCTTGAATCTTTCGCTTGTAGGTTTCTAAGTCCGTGATGTACTGTTCCGGGTGCCCAGGGGGTCTAAAGAAGTTGCAAAACTTGCAGTTGGCAATACACACGTTCGTGGTATTGGTGTTGCGATCGATAATCCACGTCACTTTTCCACTGGGAACCGATTCTTTCCGCAG
This sequence comes from Flavobacteriales bacterium, assembly GCA_965661605.1. Taxonomy (GTDB): domain Bacteria; phylum Bacteroidota; class Bacteroidia; order Flavobacteriales; family ECT2AJA-044; genus ECT2AJA-044. The sequence goes on from CBFIEH010000023.1 coordinate 18,169, forward strand.
CTCGTTTGCCACGAACATCAACTCCGGCGTCGATACCTTTTCAAACAACAATTGACCTTCCTCTGCACTTAGGAAATCGCGCTCCAGCGCCCGTCCCAACAACTGATCTGTATTCATTGAATTTACCTACTTTAGCTTAGATAAAACTACAAAGAAATGAGGACTTTTGTTCGCAGGAAAGCCACGCTGGATGCGGGAGATGACGCGATTCTCTTATTCGATCACGCCGCCCAATTGGAGTATTACATTCCGGAGCAAAAAGACCGGGATCATATTGAGCAAACGACCGGTACTTCTGGCAAGAAATACCTGGTCCTCGACAGAACCGTTCACGTCCACTTTCCCGCACGCGCTGTCGGCAAAGACGAGCGATCTGCAACGCTGGAAGCATGGCGCTGTCTAGGTGATGAGCTTCAAGAAGAGCTCAATCGTCAAAAGGCTAAAAACATCACCTTGGTCGACCTCACCGAAGACCAGGAAGCAGGATTATACGTCCTCGAAGGACTCGTATTGGGGAATTACCGCTTTACCAAGTACTTCACCAATCCCGACCGCAAGCGCTCGCTCACTGAATACTCGGTCATCTCTCGATGTTCAGACGAACAACTGGACCACCTAAATGCCGTACTGGACGGAACATTGAGGGCACGAGACCTCAGCAATGAACCGCTATCTACCCTCACGGCTCCGCGATACGCCGAGATCATGAAGGAGTGGGGAGATGAACTGGGCATCAAGGTTACGGTACTCGAGAAAAAACAAATTGAGTCCCTCAAAATGGGTGGACTTTTAGCGGTGAACCGAGGGAGTATGGACCCCCCGACCTTCACCATCATGGAATGGTCGCCTGGGGACGCGGTGAATGAGCAGCCCGTTATCCTAGTAGGGAAAGGTGTTGTCTATGATACTGGAGGTCTTTCGCTGAAGCCAACGGCGAACAGCATGGACTTCATGAAGGTCGATATGGCTGGCTCTGCGGCCGTAGTGGGCGCCATGGTTGCCGTTGCCGAAACCAAGTTGCCAATTAAGGTGATCGGTCTTATCCCCGCAACCGACAACCGACCAGGTCAAAACGCCTATGCTCCGGGGGATGTCATCAAAATGTTTGACGGAAGCACAGTCGAAGTACTGAATACGGATGCCGAAGGGCGCATGATCATGGCGGACGCCTTGGCCTATGCGAAAAAATTTGATCCCGAACTCGTCATTGATCTCGCCACGCTTACTGGCTCGGCGGCTATGGCCATTGGCAAATACGGTATTGTCGCCATGGGTAACGCGGACGACGAAGTGTGGAATGAATTGCACACAGCGGCCAACACCGTACATGAACGCCTTGCCGTTTTCCCTTTTTGGCCGGAGTACAGAGATCTATTGGACAGTGATATTGCCGACTTAAAGAATATCGGTGGCCCCGAAGGCGGAGCCATCACAGCCGGAAAATTCCTAGAACACTTTACAGACTATCCGTACGTCCACTTTGACATCGCCGGACCTTCTTGGCTCAAGAAAAAGGACAAGTACCGCACCAAGAATGCTACTGGAGTTGGAGTAAGATTGCTTTTCGAATACTTCTTGCAACGCACCCGCTACAATGAGCGCTAACCCAAGTAGCCATAGAATCCGCGTCGGAATATCGGTCGGAGACCTCAATGGAGTCGGCATGGAAGTCGTGCTCAAGACCTTAAGCGACAAGCGCATCAATGAACTGATGACCCCTGTTATTTTCGGATCTTCTTCCGTCCTTTCCTTTTACCGAAAACAACTCGACCTCAAAGAATTGCCTGTTCGGGTCATCAAGGACTGGAACGAAATCAAAAACGACCAGGCGAATTTGTACGATTGTATTTCCGATCAGCCAAAAATTGAGCCCGGACAATCCACTCCTCAAGGGGGACAATATGCTTTAAAGAGTCTCCGCGCTGCTGCAGACGCTTTGGAAGCAGGTCACGTTCAGGCCTTGGTGACGGCGCCGATTGACAAGCACAACATTCAGTCCGACGATTTTAAGTTTCCCGGACATACGGAGTTCTTAGGACAGAAATTTGGCGGCGGCCAAAGCCTGATGATCCTGTGCCGCGAAGAATTTCGCGTGGCCCTAGTCACCGGACATATTCCCTTGAGCCAGGTCGAATCTCAGATCACCTCGCAATCCATTGGCGCCAAGCTCCGCTTGTTTGAGCAGAGCCTACGGCTCGATTTTGAAATCCGCAAACCTCGCATTGCCGTCTTAGGGTTGAACCCTCATGCCGGCGATCAAGGACTCATCGGTGATGCCGAGTCTAAAATCATTGAACCAACCATACGAAAGCATTTCGATGAAGGTATAATGGTATATGGGCCTTATGCCGCGGATGGGTTTTTTGGAGCGCAAAAGCACCTGGAATTCGACGGCATTCTAGCCATGTATCACGATCAGGGATTGATCCCGTTTAAAGCGCTAAACTTTGGTGGCGGAATTAACTTCACTGCTGGATTACCCGTGGTTCGAACATCTCCCGACCACGGAACGGCCTATGACATTGCCGGGAAAGGAATCGCCAATGAAGAATCGTTCCGCGAAGCCCTTTATTTGGCCAAGGATGTTTATGTCCGTCGCCAGAGGCATGCAGAAGCGGCTAAAAATCCGCTAATCAAGCAAGAAGAGTCCAAATAGGATTCGGTTTTTCCATTCTTTTATTATCTTTGCAGGCCCATTGAAATCGCGATGCTATGAAGGATTTGAAGGAGTTCAGCATCCCATTCACGGGATTGTCGCTTGGAAAGCATCAATTCGATTTCCATGTTGGGGATGAGTTCTTTGGTTTTTTTGGACCGCTGGAGTATCGAAATTTTGACATCCAGGTGGACATGGAAATGGATAAAAGCGAGCGTATGCTTGAGCTGGCGTTCACTTTCAAAGGTTCCGTTGAGTTGCGCTGCGACCTGACGGATGAACCCTTTAACCACCCTTTTGACGAGCACGTCGATTGGATCGTGAAATTCGGACCTGAGTTCAACAATGATGACGAAGAAGTATTGGTGCTGCCTTATGAAGCCGTAGAGGTGGATGTAGCACCATTTATTCGAGACATCATTTCCCTGGCCATACCCATGAAAAAGGTGCACCCGGGAGTTGAAAATGGTACTTTGGAATCGGAGATTTTGGATCGCTTGGATGAACTGAGTCCCGAAATTAAAGAGGAAAAAAAAGAAGGGGAAGCAACCGATCCCCGGTGGGACAAACTAAAGGATTTATTGAACGATTGAGCAACGAACGTAAATAGATAAAAATGGCACATCCAAAGCGCAAACAGTCGAAGACCCGTCGCGATAAGCGTCGTACGCATTACACGGCTACGGCACCTACAATTGCAACTTGTCCGACCACAGGAGAGCCTCACTTGTATCACCGTGCTTACTGGAGCGAAGGTAAGTTGTACTACAAGGGCAAAGTGGTGATGGAGAAAGAGGAATTGTAAGCCCTCGCTCGTACGTATTGAAAACAGATTAAGTAGATTTGGTTCCTGGAGCCGAATCTACTTTCTTTTTAGACCGTACTTTAGCGGCGACCTAATGAACTGAAACCTATGGAAAATCTCACAGCAGCCATCACGGCCGTAGGCGGATATGTTCCTGAATACGTTCTGACGAATTCGGAACTTGAGAAGATGGTAGATACCACAGACGAGTGGATCACCACCCGCACGGGAATTAAAGAACGCCACATCCTCAAAGGCGAAGGGCTTGGAGCCAGCTACATGGCCATCAAAGCCGCTCAAGAAATCATTGACAAGAAGAATTTGGATCCGGCTGAAATCGATATGGTTTTGGTCACCACAGCCACACCTGACATGCCCGTTGCTGCCACAGCAAACTATACAGCTTCAGAAATAGGCGCAGTCAATGCCTTTGGTTATGACCTGATGGCTGCCTGTTCAGGCTTCCTTTATGGACTGGCTACAGGAGCAAAATTTATCGCCAGCGGTCAGTACAAGAAAGTCCTGGTAATCGGATCAGACAAGATGTCTTCGATCATCGATTACACAGATCGTACGACTTGCGTGATCTTTGGTGACGGTGCAGGAGCCGTTCTTCTGGAACCAAATGAGGAAGGACTCGGGGTTCAAGATGAAATCCTTCGTTCCGATGGTCACGGACGTCAGTTTTTAAATATCAAAGCTGGGGGGTCTATGTATCCGCCCAATGCGGATACGGTTGCTGCCCGCGAGCACTTTGTGCACCAAGAAGGACAGCAAGTATTCAAATTCGCCGTAACCAACATGGCGGATGTCAGTGCTCAAATCATGGAGCGCAACAATCTGGTTGCTGACGACGTAGCGTGGTTGGTGCCCCACCAGGCCAATAAACGCATTATTGACGCCACAGCTCGACGCATGGGGGTTGGTCCCGAAAAGGTGATGTTAAACATCCATAAGTACGGCAATACCACTAACGGTACACTACCGCTCTGCCTGTGCGATTACGAAAGCCAACTGAAGAAAGGGGACAACATTATTTTCGCTGCTTTTGGCGGTGGATTTACATGGGGATCACTCTATCTGAAGTGGGCCTACGATTCTTGATATAATTGTTAGTTTTGTTTCAATACGCTAAACCCGAATCAATATGGATCTAAAAGAAATCCAGAGTTTAATTCGTTTTGTGGCTAAGTCCGGTGCTACGGAAGTAGATCTGGAAGTAGATGGAGTGAAGATCTCCATCAAAACGAAAGGAGATGGGGAAATTAAAGAAACTACTGTGGTTCAGCACGTGCCTGTTGCCGCAGCACCCCAAGTACAAGCCATCCCTGCGGCACCTGCTGCTGCGGCTCCGGCCCCAGCGGCTCCTGCTCCAGCAGCACCAGAAGAATCAGCGGGTGACGATTCTAAATATGTGGAGATCAAGTCTCCAATGATTGGAACCTTCTACCGCCGCCCTTCTCCAGATCACGACACCTTTGTCAATGTAGGTGACGAGATCAGTGAAGGATCAGTCGTCTGCGTGATTGAGGCGATGAAACTCTTCAATGAGATTGAATCTGAAATCTCAGGTAAGATTGTCAAAGTATTGGTAGAGGATTCCAGTCCAGTTGAGTACGATCAACCACTGTTCCTCGTAGACCCTTCATAAACCGCTCCCCGAGCGCCAAAATTTGCACCCATGAGCAAAAAGATGTTCAATAAAGTGCTTGTGGCGAATCGCGGTGAAATCGCTCTTCGTGTCATCCGGACATGTAAAGAGATGGATATTAAAACCGTCGCGGTTTATTCACAGGCTGATAAGGAAAGCCTGCACGTTCGTTTCGCAGATGAAGCGGTGTGCATCGGGCCTGCTAGTAGCGCAGAGTCCTACCTCAAAATCCCGAACATTATCGCTGCTGCGGAAATTACCAACGCGGACGCTATTCACCCTGGTTACGGGTTCTTGAGTGAAAACGCAAAATTCTCTAAGATTTGTGAGGAACACGGCATCAAGTTTATTGGAGCCACTCCAGAGCAAATCAACGGAATGGGCGATAAAGCATCCGCTAAAGAAACCATGAAGAAAGCTGGAGTCCCAACCATCCCAGGTTCTGACGGTTTATTGGAAAGCTTGAAAGAAGCTCAAAGCATCGCCAAGAAAATCAAGTACCCCATTATGCTTAAGGCAACTGCCGGTGGTGGTGGTCGCGGGATGCGCGTGGTGAAGAGCGAAGATGAGCTTGAAAAGGCTTGGAATTCCGCACGTCAAGAGGCCGCAGCGGCCTTTGGAAACGACGGGATGTACATGGAGAAGTTCATCGAAGAGCCTCGCCACATCGAGATTCAAGTCGTTGGAGACAGTCGAGGAAAAGCCTGTCACTTGAGTGAACGGGATTGCTCCATTCAGCGCCGTCACCAAAAACTCGTAGAAGAAACCCCTTCTCCGTTTATGACTTCATCGCTCCGTCGCAAGATGGGTAAGGCTGCAATTAAGGCCGCCGAAGCTGTGAAGTACGAAGGAGCAGGAACGGTTGAATTCCTCGTGGATAAGCACGGTGACTTCTATTTCATGGAAATGAACACCCGTATTCAGGTCGAGCACCCGATTACGGAAGAGGTTATTATGCATGACTTGATCTGGGAGCAAATCAAGGTGGCTGCCGGAGAGAAAATCTCAGGCAATAACTACGAACCAGAATTGCACGCAATTGAGTGCCGAATCAATGCCGAAGATCCCTACAACGACTTCCGACCAAGTCCTGGAAAGATCACCAACTTCCACGCTCCAGGTGGTCATGGTGTCCGCATTGACACGCACGTGTACGCCGGATACGTGATTCCTCCTTACTACGACTCTATGATCGCCAAACTCATCACCGTGGCCCAGACCCGTGATGAGGCGATGGCGAAAATGCGTCGCGCCTTGGATGAGTTTGTTATTGAGGGAATCAAGACCACGATTCCTTTCCACCAAGCGCTGTTCAAGCACAAGGAATTCATTAACGGAAACTACACGACCAAGTTTTTGGAAGAATACGATTTACTCGGAACCAAAGGAGGTGAGTAATCAAACACCATAAAAAAAG
>CBFIEH010000024.1:0-21383 GCA_965661605.1 Flavobacteriales bacterium
GTAATCGGGCTTCGGTTTGGTCAAGGCTGCACGTCCTCCGAGGTTGTAGTCCCCGCTGTTGCCGACCCCGCCATTACCTTGGTAATTCGGTGAGTTAGGGTTTCCGGTAGGGTCACCCATATCGCCGGAACCTTGGGCATCGCCTTCGTTGGATGAGTTGCTGTTGTTGAAGAAGTCGTTCAGGGCGTTGTTCAGCTCATCGCTGGGCTGGGGTTCTTTGGGCTTCTTTTCCTTTTCGGGAGCGGCCTGTTCTTGAGGTTCTTCGTTGTCGATGGCCACGGTCTCTACCGCATCTTGGGTGGCTACGTCTTCGATCTGCTCCACCGGCTCGCTTTCCACGGGCACGTCGGGCACATCGCGCTCCACTTCATTGGTCTGGGTGCTCGTGGTCCGGGTAGGGGAGGTAGGGCCAAAGGCGGCTTCCACATTCCCAAAGTTGATGGCAATGCCTTCTTCAGGGGGCGGAACCATATAGCTCAAGCCAAAAAAGAAGAACAGGATCAGCATCACCACATGGACGCCGATGGTCCAGTACAGGCCTCTCCGTTTGTCTTGTTGGTCGCCTACCATTACTTCGGATCGGTCGCTAACACGATCTTGAATTGATTTCGGTACGCAATGTCCATCACGGTCACGGCATACTCAATGGGCACGCCTTGCTCGACGCGCAATACTATAGTGCTTTCATCGTCCCCGCCCAATTGGCCTAGGAGCAAACTTTCCAGCAGCTCAGGCTCCACGCGGTCGCGGTCGATGAAGTAGTTCAGGTTCTTATCAATGCTCACGCTGGTGCTCTGCTTCTTCACCGTCTTGGCCTTGCTCTGGGGCAATACCAAGTCCAAGGCATTCGTGGTGACCAGGGTACTGGTCAACATGAAGAAGATGAGCAGCAAGAATACGATGTCCGTCATCGAGGACATCGAGAAGTTCGCACTGACTTTATTTCGGCTGCGCAAATTCATTAGGCGACCGGTTCATGAAGGAGATCCAAGAATTCAGTAGAGCGGGCTTCCATCTTGAAGACCACTTTGTCTACGCGGGCCACCAGTAGGTTGTATCCAATAAAGGCCACAATACCCACAATCAATCCGGCCACGGTGGTGGTCATGGCGGTATAGATTCCTTGAGAGAGCATTTCAACGTTGATCTGCCCACCGGCATTCGCCATCTCGTGGAAGGCGAGGATCATCCCGATTACGGTTCCTAGGAACCCAATCATCGGTGCTGCTCCGGAAATCGTGGCCAAGGTGGCCAAGTTGGTTTCCATGGAGTTGACCTCGAGCTTACCGGCGTTCTCAATGGCCGCGGAGATGTCTCCTAGCGGTTTTCCGATGCGCGAAATGCCCTTGCCGATCATCCGGGCAATCGGCGTATTGGTGCGTTTGCAGAGGTCCGTGGCGCTGTCGAGGCGTCCGTCCCGCACGTAGTCGCGAATGTTGTTCATGAAGTTCTCATCCTCCTTGCTCGCCTTTTTGATGGCGTTGTGGCGCTCCACGTAGATATAGACGGCAATGATGCTCAGGATGAAAAGCACGAGCATGATGATGTTTCCGCCGATACCACCGGAGGTGATGAGCTCAATGATGGAAAGCGTTTGTTCCTGGGCTACGGCCACGGTGTCTTGGCCAGCACTCAGGTTGTTGATCTGCAATAGATTCACGAGATCTTGGAATTAAGGTTGTTCGTAAAACGGCCGAAACGCTTCGGCTATTGTGCAGCTGGGCTCAGGCTTATCGGAACAGGGCCACCTCGAGGATGTACCAACCCGCTCCGGCAAAGTAGCCCAAAATGGCCAACAGGCTGATGCGCTTCAAGTACCAAATAAAGTCAATTTTCTCGAGACCCATGACCGCTACACCGGCCGCCGAACCAATGATGAGGGCAGAACCTCCCGTTCCGGCACAGTAGGCCAAGAATTCCCAGAAAAGTCCATCCTGAGAGAAGAATCCGGCCGCGTCGATATCGTACATCCCCATAGCTGCAGCAACGAGCGGAACATTGTCCACAATGGCGCTCAGTAGTCCAATGATCATGCTGACCACGTATACCCCGCTGGCCTCAGAAGTTCCGATGCTTCCGTCGAGGAAAGTCGCCATCTGGCCCAACTGTCCGGCGCTCTGCAAAGAGGCTACGGCCAGTAGGATTCCGAGGAAGAAGAGAACCGAAGCGGTATCAATCTTGCGCAGTACGTGGATCACCATCAGTTGCTGACGCTCTTCCCACTCTTTACCGTGGTGCAAGCGCTCGGTCACCACCCAAAGGACCCCTAGGCTGAACATCATCCCCATAAAGGGAGGCAAGTGGGTGACGGTCTTGAAAACGGGCACGAACAAGAGTCCGGCCACCCCTAAGATGAAAATCAAAATCTTTTCTTTCGGCGCCACCTCGACTTCGTGGTGATCGTTCACTTTTTCCGGGCGCTCAACCGTTCCTTTCATGGTGAAGCTCAAGACCGCCATGGGTACCAACAAACACACCAGCGAGCTCAAGAAGATGTTGACAATGATGGCTCCGGCGGTAATCTGTCCACCGATCCACAACATGGTCGTGGTCACGTCCCCAATGGGAGACCAGGCCCCTCCGGCATTCGCCGCAACAACCACGATACCCGCAAACATCCAACGCGTTTCTTTGTCTTTGATCAGCTTGCGCAGCAAAGACACCATCACAATCGACGTTGTCAAGTTGTCCAATACCGCGCTGAAGAAGAAGGTCAAACTGGCCACGATCCAAAGCAACTTCACTTTGTTCGTGGTCTTGATGCGGTCGGTAATGACCGAAAATCCTTCGTGCGCATCGACCGTCTCTACGATGGTCATCGCCCCCATCAAGAAGAAGAGGATGGACGCAATCTCGCTCAAGTGCTCCAGTAAATGGTGCTCATAGCCGTGGCTCACATCAAAGTGCTCCATGGCCGCGTAGAGCGCCCAACACACCACACCCGTGACTAGGGCTGATGCCGCCTTGTCAATTTTCAACGGATGCTCAAGGGCAATGAACAAGTACCCGAGCACGAAGATGACAACCATTGCGATGTACATGACAAAAAGGAGTTTAGAGTAGCGTTAGAGGAGTTGGTTCAATGCGATTTCGAAGGCCGTCTGCGCAATCTTCGTCTTGCTTTCGTTTTTGCTGTGGCTCATGGCCAAAGCGCGGTGAATGATCTCGCTGGTATCGGTGAAGATGGCATCATCGCTCAGCTCCACATCAGTATCCATCAAGTAGGCAAAGACCCGCGCCATCCCGCAGTTCGAAATAAAGTCCGGAACAACGCTGATCTGGTTGTCCACGTACTCAGCGATGGGCCCAAAGAAGATCTCTTGATCGGCAAAAGGCACATTGGCCCCGCAGGCAATCACTTCCATACCCGCCGCAATCATGCGGTCCGCTTGTTCGCGGGTGATCAGACGAGAAGCCGCACAAGGCAAGAACACCTCGGCATTCATATCCCACACGCGCTCGTTCACTTCCTCAAAAGAGAGCAAGGTATGCTGGGAGCTCGCCAGCTGGTTTCCGTCTTTTTCCAAGAAGAGCTGAGTGATCTCGTCGAAGCTAAAGCCTTCTTCCTGGATCAATCCGCCCACGCGGTCGATGATTCCCACCACCTTGGCTCCGGCCTGGGTCATGTAGAAGGCCGCCGCAGCGCCCACATTTCCCCAACCTTGCACAATCACGCGCTTACCTTCGACCGAACCGCCGTAGATATCGTAGTAGTGGCGCACGCTTTCACTGACCCCATATCCGGTGATCATATCGGCCACCACGTACTTGCGTGAGAGGTCCGGCGAATAGTTCGTGTCCTCGAGGACTTTCGAGACCCCTTGGCGCAGCTGACCAATCTTCTTGATCTTCTCGCTGTCGCGTGGCGTGAAGTGTCCCTGAAGGACCCCTTCTTGCGGATGCCACAATCCGTATTCTTCCGTGATGGGAATTACCTCGTGGATCTCATCCACGTTCAAATCCCCACCCGTTCCGTAGTAGTTCTTCAAGAGTGGAATCACCGCCTTGTACCAGCGCTGCAGTACGCCTGCTTTGCGCGGATCGCGCGGATCAAAGTTGATGCCCGATTTAGCACCACCAATGGCCGGCCCACTCACCGTGAACTTCACTTCCATGGTTTTGGCCAAGGACAATACTTCGTGGCGGTTCAATCCCGGACGCATCCGCGTACCTCCACCGGCAGCCCCGCCGCGCAGTGAATTGATGACCACCCAACCTTCCGCTTCCGTCTCTGGATCGTTCCATTCAAAGACGATTTCGGGTGCTTTGTTTTCGAATTTTTCGAGCAGTTCCTTCATAAGTCCTTCGTGTAGTGCCGCAAAGGTAAAAAACCAACGCACCCGCGCGTTACGAACAAATGAAATTTACGCCTTCGGCGTAGGCGGCGGATGGGCCTCACGGCCCGATGCGTGATCTTCCCGACCACCCGTCACACTGCTCAGCACGTTCACCTCCCCGCGCTGCTTCAACACGGCCATAAAGCCAAACACCAGTGCCTCTTTAAATTCGACCACCTCGGCCTCCGGAACCACCAGCTCCGGCCCGCCGTAATCGACCACCAACTCTCTAAAAAAATCGTTGTACACCCCACCGCCCGTCGCCAGCACCTTCCGGGGCCGGTCCGCCAGCGCTCGGCTCAACTGCAGCGCCGCATGACGCGTCAAGGTATGCAGCACATCCTGTGGCGCGTGATCGCTGAAATAGGGGAGGTAGTACTGATCCATGAACTCACGCCCCAAAGACTTCGGCGGCGCCTCAGCAAAGAAGCTCAGACCATTCCAAAAATCATAGAGCGAGGGAATCAGCTGCCCCTGCCGGGCCAGCTTCCCGCCGGCATCGTACTCCTGATCCAAGAGCCGCGCAATGTGGTTCAGGCCAATATTCATCGGCCCAATATCCCCAGCCCGTCGAACGCCCTCCTCGCGCCAGCTGGCATTCATGAAGCCGCCCAAGTTCAAACACACTTCATAGTCCCCAAAAAGCAGCTCATCGCCGATCGGCACCAGTGGCGCTCCCTGACCGCCCAGGTCCACATCGGGCTGTCGAAAATCGTAGATGACCGGAAGACGCGTTTCATCGGCCAGGGTTTGACCGTTCCCGATCTGCACCGTTTTCCCTTGATCGGGCCTATGGTGCACGGTGTGTCCGTGACTCCCGATGACGTCCACGGTCTCCCTATTCAGGAAGCGCTTGACCTGCGTGGCCATCCACTTGGCATAAAGCACATCCAGCTGCCAGAGCTCGTGCTGAGGAAGGAGGTGACTGTGGCTGAGGATGCGGCGCCAATCGGCCGAGTAGGGGACGGTCTCAGTACGGAGGATGCGGTAGTTCCAAGAGGCCATCGCGCCGTGAGGCGCTGAAAACTCAGCCAAGCAGAGGTCCAGCCCGTCAAGCGAGGTGCCGGACATTGTGCCTAAGGCCCGTACGGTGCGCGTTCCGTCCATACTTCAATAGTAACCAATATCCGTAAAACCATTACCTTTGCGCCTCTGTAAAAGCACTACACAACGCAAAAATTTTACTAATGAGTTTCGAACTGACCGAAGAGCACAAGATGATCCGTGACACGGCCCGCGAATTCGCTCGTACTGAGCTGTTGCCGGGCGTGATCGAGCGCGACGACGAACAGCGCTTCCCCGCCGAGGAGATCAAAAAAATGGGTGAGCTCGGCTTCATGGGCATGATGGTGGACCCCGCCTACAACGGTGGTGGAATGGACACCATGAGCTACGTGCTGGCCATGGAAGAAATCAGTAAAATCGATGCTTCGGCCTCTGTGGCCATGTCGGTCAACAATTCCCTCGTTTGCTGGGGACTCGACAAATTCGGATCGCCAGAGCAAAAAGAGAAGTACTTGAAGCCCCTCGCTTCAGGAGAAATCATTGGAGCCTTTTGTTTGAGTGAGCCAGAAGCGGGATCAGATGCCACGTCTCAGCGCACCACTGCTGAAGACAAAGGAGATCACTACTTGCTCAACGGAAACAAGAACTGGATCACGAACGGAAACAGCGCTTCGATCTACTTGGTCATCGCTCAGACCGATCGCGAGAAAGGTCACCGCGGAATCAACTGCCTCATCGTAGAGAAAGACATGGAAGGATTCGTGGTCGGTAAGAAAGAAGACAAACTCGGTATCCGCGGGTCCGATACCCACAGCCTCATGTTCACCGACGTAAAGGTGCCGAAAGAAAACCGCGTAGGAGAAGACGGATTTGGATTTAAGTTCGCCATGAAGACCCTCAGCGGAGGTCGTATCGGAATTGCGGCTCAAGCCCTCGGGATTGCCTCAGGAGCTTATGAGTTGGCGGTACAGTACGCCAAGGAGCGCACCACCTTTGGCAAGCCGATTGGACAGCACCAAGCCATTGCCTTCAAATTGGCCGATATGGCCACGAAGATCGAAGCTTCACGCCTCTTGATTTACAAAGCGGCGGCCTTGAAAGATGCCGGCGAGAACTTTGACACGGCGAGTGCCATGGCCAAGCTACACGCTTCAGAAACAGCCATGTGGGTGACCACGGAGGCGGTTCAGGTGCACGGTGGATACGGATTCGTAAAAGAATACCACGTAGAGCGCTTGATGCGCGATGCCAAAATCACGCAGATCTACGAAGGAACGTCTGAAATTCAGCGCATCGTTATTTCTCGTGACTGTCTCCGCGACTAAGACTTTTCACATCGATTTTTAGGAAACCCTTCGGCCCTCGGTCGAGGGGTTTTTTTATCTTCAGGGGCGTTATGTTCGTTTTGCAACCTGGACCTTGTTCAAGGACTGCGGACCATTGTCTATTACCTATGAGTCCTTTGATAAAAGCTAATCAATTTCGACTGTCCCAGTTGGACCGTCTTTTGTCCCTTTTGACCGATAGAGAATATGTACAGCCCATGCCGCTTTTAGGCGGATCCTCCATAGGCCAACACTGTCGGCACATCGTTGAAAATTATTACCTCTTGTTCAATCGAGCCGAGGCCGTGGTCAACTATGACCTAAGGGCCCGGAAGACGGAGAGGGAAACCGACCGTGAGCTCATGCGCTCCATCATTGGGGACATCATGGCCCGGGTGAATGCCCTCCGGGAAGACATTCCCCTCTTGTGGGAAGGTCGCTTGGTGCCTGGATCACCGGAGAGCACTACGGCGGCAACGAGCCTTTTCCGCGAACTGGCCTACAATGTGGAGCATTGCATCAACTACATGGCTATTTTGCGCATCGCCTGGTCGGCCATCCGTCCGGATCAACCTATGGATGAATCCTTTGGCGTGGCCGCCTCCACGGTCAACCATCGCAATGCCGTGTCCTTCTAATGTGTACGGTCACCTACTTGCCCCTGGCTGACGGTTTCTTGCTCACCAGCAATCGAGACGAGGACCCGAACCGCGCCCGAGCGCAAGAGCCCGACACCTATGATCCGAACCGGCCCGGAGTGCTCTTTCCTCGCGATCCGCAAGGGAGTGGAAGCTGGATTGCCCTACACCACGACGGCCGGGCTCGATGCCTCTTGAACGGAGCTTACGAAAGGCACAAGCATCAGCCGCCCTACCGACACAGCCGTGGCCTGGTGCCCCTGCAGAGCTTTGATTACGATACCCTAGAAGAATTTGCCGCGAACTACAACGCGCACGACTTGGAGCCCTTCACCTTAGTTTGGGCGGAAGAGGGCGTCTTGCACGAGTTCCGCTGGGACGAAAAGACCTTGCACCACAACCCGCTGGATGCGTCCAAACCTCGCATCTGGTCCAGTGCCACCCTTTATCCACAGCCGGTGCGCGATAAGCGCGAGCAGTGGTTCGGCGAGTGGCTCAGCGAATGTGAAGCTTTGACTCAATCGGGCATTTTCGATTTCCACCACTTTGGGGGGTCGGGAAATGCTGAAGAAAGTCTTCTGATGGAGAAGAAGGGGCTGGTGCCAAAGACGATTAGTGTGACCAGTTTTTCATCGCGCCGTGAGGCGCAGATCCTCATATACGAAGACCTGTTGGCGGAGAAGACGTTCCGGAAGGAATGGTCGGCGGCAGGGGCCCAACGTGATACCTGGACCGCCCAAAGTTAAGGACAACGGGCTTCTGCGATCTATTAAAGGAAGGGAATCAATCGCTCCAAGGCCACACCGCGCGATCCCTTCAAAAGAACTGTTCGGTTCTCAAAAGGATGCTTTTTGATGTAGGCCAAGGCCTCATCCGTGCTGGCGAAGCTCAAGAACTCCTTCGGGCGCTTACATGCGGCAAAAAGGGCCCCCACTAGGATCACCTGATCAATGCCCTCCGTCTGCAGCAACTTACACACCTTCTTGTGCTCCTTTCCGCTGAGCTCGCCGAGTTCCAACATGTCGCCAAGAATCACTGCGGGGTTGTCGAACTGTCGCATGTTCAGAATGGCCTCCTTCATACTGCTGGGATTCGCATTGTAGCAATCCACCACCAGCTCGTTGAGCAGTCCCTTCTGGTACTGCGAGCGATTCAGGGTCGGATTATAGCTTTCAAGTCCACTCACAATATCTTCGTCTTTGACGCCAAAGTGCCGCGCAATCAAAACGGCATAGGCCAAATTTCGGTAGTTGTACCCCCCGGTAAGCTTGGTGAGCACACTGTGTTCCTCCCACAGCACTCCGACGAACTTATCTTGGGCCTGCGGCCCGATGCGTAAGTCACCGGCCTCTTCCCCAAAGGTAATGCGTTTTATGCCTTTGCTCTTTTTCATCTGTTTCTTGTCGTCCGAACAGACAAAGGCTGTACCCCCATTGTTGCGCAACCAGGCGTACAATTCACTCTTCCCTTTGATCACCCCCTTCACGCCTCCAAAGCCTTCCAAGTGGGCTTTTCCAAAGTTCGTGATGAAGCCGAAGTCCGGCATGGAGATGGTGCAGAGGAATTCAATTTCTTTCTGGTGATTAGCCCCCATTTCAATCACGGCAATCTCGTGTTCGTCCGTGATTTCCAATATGCTGAGCGGTACCCCGATGTGGTTGTTGAGGTTGCCCTTGGTAGCGTAAACCGAGAATTTTTGAGCCAGCGCATCGCGGAGCAATTCCTTACTCGTTGTCTTTCCATTGGATCCCGTCAGCCCAATGACCGGTATCTCCAATTGACGACGGTGGTGACGAGCGAGCTCTTGCAGTGCCGCGAGTCCGTCTTCGACCAAGACGCGGTCTTTGCCGTTGTATTCCGGTTCGTCGATGACCGCGTACGCGGCCCCTTTGTTTAGGGCTTCTTCTGCGTACTGATTGCCGTTGAAGCGATCGCCTTTCAGGGCGACAAAGATGCAACCCGGTTCAATCTTCCGCGTATCCGTACTGATCCGCGGGTTGCGCTTGTAGAGTTCGTAGAGGTCTTCGATTGATGACATAAAAAAATCCCCCGGCGATTGGGCCGGGGGATAAATCTAATACATAATTTCTTTGCTTAGTTACCTCGTGGGTCACCAACTCGGTGCATCGCACAACGGAATCCAATATCATCCGTTCCGAGGTTTTCTTCGAGGTAACGACGCGTACCTGGAACCAACCAATACGCGCGGTCTTTCCAAGATCCTCCCTTGTACACGCGAACATTATCGTTGTACAAGCTTGTGCGACCGTAATCGTACATCGCTGCTTCTCCTTCAGGAACTTGTCCTTGGTCGTAGAAGATCGAAGACTCAATATCTCCGTCCAAGTAGTTACGCACATCAGAACGCTTGTAATTGCGACGTCCCAAAACCTCTTCTTCGGTCACTTCGCGCTTCACCATGTTACCCAAAGAGTCAACAGGCTCAATGTACCCTTCTTCGTCGGTTGCCCAAGTCTCATATACATTACCTCGGTAGGCGCGGAAGTCGTTCATGTCTTCCATGCTCAAGGGACGGTATACGTCAGCTACCCACTCGTTTACGTTTCCAGCCATATCGTACAAACCGAAGTCGTTCGGAGGGAAGCTACGTACAGGAGCAGTGACATCCCATCCGTCGTTCAAGTATCCACCGATACCCATGTTGTCTCCTCGTCCACGCTTAAAGTTGGCGAGCATTTGACCTTTAACTTTGTTGTCCGCATTGCGAACACCATGACCATTCCAAGGGTAACGACGCTTTTCCGTTACACGCTCAAATTCGGTGTTCCCGATCAATGCCTGAGCCGCATATTCCCACTCCGCTTCCGTTGGGAGTCGATACTTTGGCAATACAATACCGTCTTCCATTTTTACGTGGCGACCAGCATCTCCGGCTCCATCAGGATTGAGGTCCGGTAGGTTCTTTTTCACTTCTCCCACATACTGACCGTAGAGGTAAGCATCGGTATCAAAGTTGTCATCGTCGTACTGGTTAGGGTTCGTGCGCAAGATGCCTTCAGCGATGAGGATTTGCTCGTTCACACGATCCGTTCGCCAAGCACAGAAATCGTTCGCTTGCAACCAGTTTACTCCAACTACTGGGTACATGTTGTATGCTGGGTGACGCAAGTACGTCTCTACATAAGGTTCGTTGTACGCCAATTCTGAGCGCCATACGAGGGTGTCTGGCAATGCCTTCTCGTATACTTCAGGATAGCTGTAGTAGTATACTCGGTTGAGCCAGTACAGGTACTCGCGGTACGCTAAGTTGGTCACTTCAGTCTCGTCCATGTAGAAAGAAGACACGGTCACACGGCGTGGGATGTTGTCCCAGTCGTACATCACATCGTTCTCAACTCGGCCCATGGTGAAGGTACCCCCTTCAACGAAGACCAATCCAGGACCGGTCTCTTGACCCTGATAGTTCAAATTTGCTTCGAATCCACCGTTTTTGGTGTCGTTATAACTCCAACCGGTTGTCTCGCTCGATTCGCTACACGCCGCAAAGAACACCATGGCACTGAAGGCCAAAGCGATGGGCGCAAGATTTTTGGTTTTCAAAATCATGAGATTTAGGCACGTTTCGCTGCACAAAGGTAAACTAAAACTTTGGGCAGTTTATTGTTTTGAATTTCTTCTTCTTAGGCTTGCAGTCGAACTGGTAGCTCAATGAGATCTCATGAGCGCCACCTTCTTGGTTCGAAAATTCGCTTACGGTAAAGTCGTAGCTGTAGCCGATGGAAAGAGCGTCTGTAGGCTGGAATCCAATCAAAACGACAAGTGCGTCAGCATTGGTCACGTTGTGACGGAAGGCCAAACCTCCGGTCAATACGTCGCGTGTCACAGACAATAAGAAGTTCATCTGCTGGAACTCTCCTTGCTGCTGGTAGAGTACTCCAGGGTTCAAAGTGGTTCTTGGGCCAGAGGCCAAACGGCCACCGCCGATGGGTATTTGCGCACCCCCGTGGAAAGTCATCTTCATGGGAAGAGTGGACTCTACGAGAAATGGGTCATCCGGTTGTGTCAAGTGGTGGAAAGCACCTCCGATGTAGAAAATGTCAGTGAACAACACAAAACCCGTTGAAAGATCAACGTGTCCCACTTGGTCTTCACCTTGTACTTCTTGAGTAGGGCGTACAAACCCGTATAAGTTATCAATCTGATCACCGAAACGCAATGAACTCCAATCCAGCGTACGCTGACGATATCCAGCTTGGAAACCAACCAACAAACTCACTTCACGACTCACGGTCAAGTGGTAGCTGTAGATTGCGCTTACTTCTGTAATCCCGAGCGTTCCGTCACCGGCGTTGTCATTGGTGACCAACAATCCCAATCCACCGCTGATACCATTCACGAACTGGTCGTACGACGCGCCAATAGTGCGGAAAGCACCAAGTGCGGGGTACTGATTTCGGTAGATAGTATTTACCCGTGGACACTTTGAAGCACCAGCCATCGCCGGGTTCAAATACAGAGGATTAGCATAGAACTGCGAGAAGTGAGGGTCCTGCGCATGTGCTGCTCCAGCACCAAGTAGAAGTGCAAAACCAACTGCTAATAAGTGTTTCATCTGATCAGGTTAATGAACCAACAATAATACGAATTCCTTTAAATATGGACGCAAGTCGTCTTAAAAGGGTGGGGTTCTGGGCACATTCTCTTAATTTTGCCCCCACCATACTACGACGACATTCGTCTCGTTGGAGTAGAGGTAAACGATAGCTCACATGCGGAAATTATTCATGCTAGTCTTCGTCGCGTTGACGGGCCTTACTCAAGCCCAAGAAAACGCGGTCATTCTGAACTGGAACGCACCCACGGTGCTGACCAGTGGAGACGTTACGGTCCCGGCCTTACATTTTGACGGCGCGTATTACAACCTGCCCGGCAGTGCTTTGCCACATTTGATGGTGCAGAAAGACATGTCCGGGCGCCCCGCCCGTTTCGAAGTGGTGTTGGAGAATACCGTTTACGAAAGCCTGACCGCTGCTGAGCGCAAAACCTTGGGCAATGTTGAATTGCCTCCGGCAGTGGAAGTGCGACCTACGGTCGGATGGTCCCGCAAGCAACCCCGTGCCCGTATCGAACTCATACCGCTTCGCCGCAACCCATCAACGGGGCAAGTGGAGAAATTGACCTCTTTTACCTGGAAGTTTGGCCGCGTGGAGGCTAAGGCCGCATCGGCCCGTCAGGGCAAAAGCCGCTCTTGGGCTGCACAAAGTGCACTCGCTACCGGAAATTGGTTCCGCGTTGGGGTGACAGAGGACGGTCTTTATAAACTGGATCGTAATGCACTGAGCGATCTGGGCTTGGGCGTTGGGAGTTTGGATCCACGTACTTTAAAAGTTTACGGTGGCGGCGGTGGCATGGTGCCTCCAGCCAATGATGATCCGCGTGTTGATGACCTTCAAGAATTGGCCATTGTGGTGCAAGGGGAGGCCGACGGAAGCCTCGATGGAGGAGATTACATCCTCTTTTATGCCGAAGGGCCTGGAAAATGGAATTTGATTGAGGGCGGCAACTTCGAGTTTGAGAAGAACTCGTACTGCGATACCAACTACTATTATGTATCGGCCGGTGGGGCGAATGGAAAGCGCGTGGCCTCGCTCAGCGATGATCCGGGAACACCGACCCATACGGTGAATCAATTTGTCGACTACGTACACCACGAGAACGATTGGACCAACCTGGTTGGATCTGGACGTGAGTGGTTCGGTGAGTATTTCGACGTGACGCCGAGCTATAACTTCACCTTCAACTTCCCGAATCTGGTCACCGTGGAGCCCGTTTGGGTGAAGGCCCGTTCGGTGGCGCGCTCTTCGAGCAACACCAACATTCAGATTCGCTCCAACAACGGGGCAGTACCCGTGACTATGAACTTTACTGGGGTAAGTTCTAGTCCATCTGCGGATTACGTCAAGGAAGACGAAGTCTCCGGGACCTACAACAACAGCAATCCCAGCAACATCATTCTATCGACTATCTACACGGACAACGGAATCCCAGGCTCCATCGCTTGGTTGGATTACTTGGCGGTGAACGTGGTTCGTGATCTCGAATACTACGGAAACTACATGCGCATAGCTCAACCTGATGTCATTGGTTCGGGGAATTTAGCGCAGTACACCATGACCGCTGCCTCAGGCGCAACCGTCTGGGAGGTATCAGATCCGCTCAACGCCGGTGCGGTCGTCACCAATTCAGGGCAACAAACCGTTACCTGGCAGCGCGACGCCTCGGCTTTGCGTCAGTACATTGCATTCAACGGTTCCAATTTCCCCACGCCAGCTCTCTTTGGGTCCGTCGACAATCAAAACCTGCACGGCCTTCCGGTCGCGGACATGTTCATCGTGGCTCCAAAGCCTTTCTTGGAAGAAGCACAACGCTTAGCGGATTTCCACGCGGTGGAAGATGATATGACGGTCACGGTGGTGACCCCACAGCAGATCTATCACGAATTTGGATCGGGTAAACAAGATCCATCGGCCATTCGCGATTTCATGCGCATGTTCTACGAGCGTGCCACAACACCGGAGGATTTACCCAAGCACCTCTTGCTCTTTGGAGACTGTTCCTATGATTATAAGGACGTCTTGAACGACAACACGAACTTGGTAGCCACCTACCAGAGTGTTCCGAGCTTTAGTCTCTATGAGAGTTTCTGTACCGATGACTACTTCGGATGCCTGGATCCCGATGAAGGGGAGCGCATCTTCAACGACGTACTCGATTTGAGCGTGGGACGATTGACGGTGAAGAATGTATCTGAGGCGCGCACCGTGGTCGATAAGATTATCCGCTACTATGAAGAAGGATCTTACGGAGACTGGACGCAGCGTGTGCTCTTCGTGGCCGACGACGTAGATGAAGGATGGGAAACTGTATTAATGGGTAACGCCGACCGCTTAGCGGTGGAGGTGGATACCTTGTACCCGGAACTCAATGTACGCAAGCTTTACTCGGATGCCTACACTCAGGTGACTTCTGCGGCCGGGGAGCAGTATCCAGAAGTGATGGATGAGCTGCGCAATCAAATTGAGCGCGGAGTACTCTTGATCAACTACGTGGGGCACGGAGGAGAAGTAGGTTGGGCTAGTGAAGGTATCTTGAACGTGAACGATGTCCGTTCCTACCAGAATATTGACAAGCTGAATGTGATGTTGACCATCACCTGTGAGTTTAGCCGGATGGATGACCCGAACCGGGTATCGGCCGGTGAATATGCCTTATTGAACCCCGACGGAACTTCTGTGGCGCTCTTCAGTACCATGCGGGTGGTCTTCGTAGGTCCGGCGGATGTCTTGAACAACCTGTTCTACGACTATGCCTTCGAAAAAGACGCCAATGGTGAGGACTACACCTTTGGAGAAATCATGCGCTTCACGAAGAACGGGGCGGGAACCTCTCAAGACCGTCGTCGCTTTGGACTTCTCGGTGATCCAGCCATGCGCTTCCACCGTCCTGAGTATTCGGTCAACGTGAGCACCATCAACCAAACAGCAGTGAGTGCCTTTACCGACACCCTTTCTGCTCTGAGCAAAGTAGAGGTGAGCGGAACCATCAACGACTTGAACGGCCAACTGGTCTCCGACTTCAATGGAATTCTGAATGCCACGGTGTTCGATAAGTTCTCTGCTTTAGAGACCTTGGACAACAACGGCGCGGCAGCTCCGATTCCCTTCATTGATCGTCAGAACACCATATATAAAGGTAAAGCGTCCGTGGTCAATGGTCAGTGGAGCTATGAGTTTGTCGTACCTATTGACATCGCCTACCAAATTGATTTTGGAAAACTCTCGCACTACGCCTTGCAGGGAAAGACCGATGCCGTTGGTGCAGAGAAGAGCATCTTGATTGGAGGAACCAGCGATGATCCGCTGCTCGATGACGAAGGTCCCCGAATTGAACTGTACATGAACGACGAGGCCTTTGTATTCGGTGGAATCACAGATGAGAATCCGGATATCTTTGCCTTGCTCTACGATTCACTTGGAATCAATGTGGTCGGAAATGGTATTGGGCACGATTTGATCTCGGTCATTGATCGAGAGAGTTCCAGTCCCATTGTCTTGAATGATTTCTACGAGGCGGATGTGGATGACTTCACCCGCGGAAATGTGCGCTACCCTCTTCAGAGTTTATCTCCGGGTCGTCACCATTTATACATGAAGGCCTACGATGTGGCGAACAACAGTGCAGAAGCCGAAACGGAGTTTGTGGTGGCTGAAAGCGCCAACCTCGCTTTGGATCACGTATTGAATTATCCGAACCCCTTTACGACCTACACAGAATTTCATTTCGAACACAACCGCCCAGCCGAGCCCTTGGAGGTTCAGGTGCAGATCTTCACCGTTTCCGGTAAGCTGGTGAAAACCCTGAATGCCAATGTCACTTCGGACGGATTCCGCGTTGTACCCGTGACCTGGGACGGACTCGATGAGTACGGAGACGAAATTGGTCGTGGGGTATATGTGTACCGCGTTAAAGTCCGTTCGATGATTGATAATTCTTCGGACGAGAAATACGAGAAGCTGGTCATTTTGCGTTAAGCACCCGAATGACGGAATTCCCTTATATTTGCAGCCCAATAAATTGACCCTATGAAGTATAGCAGATTAGCCGCACTCGCGGTGGTTTGTTTTTCGCTCTTCCTCACGGAAGGATATGCCCAGAACGCCTTTGGTGATCAGGATCAGTACAACACCATCACCACAGCGGTTCCGTTCCTTCGGATTTCACCGGATTCCCGTGCGGGAGGTTTGGGAGATGCAGGGGTCAGCACGACGCCAGATGCGAACTCCATTCACTGGAACGCGGCCAAGTTGGCCTTCCTTCCAGAAGGACAAGCACTCTCTTTGTCCTACACACCATGGCTTTCTCGCCTAGTGCCCGACATCAACTTGGCGTACTTGAGCTACTACCACACCTTGGGACGTCGCCAGACGCTTGGGGTCAGTATGCGCTACTTCTCCTTGGGAGACATCACTTTTACCGATGACCAGGGAAACAATATTGGACAGTTCAACCCGAACGAGTTTGCGATCGACGCGGCCTACGCCCTTCAATTGTCACGTAACCTATCTGCAGGTGTGGCTTTGCGCTACATTTATTCGAACTTGACCGGTGGTCAGTTTGTACAAGGATTTCAAAGCCGCCCAGGTCAGTCCGTTGCCGCAGATATCGGCTTGTACTACGAGGGTGAAGAATTTGACGCGGGAGACATGGACGCCCGTTGGACTTGGGGTCTGTCCTTGACGAACTTGGGTGCGAAAATCAGCTACACTGAATCCGGTGAAGCGGACTTCATCCCGACCAACTTGGGCTTGGGAACGGGAATGCTCTTCGAAGTAGACGAGTACAACTCCTTCTCCGTTCACTTGGAATTCAACAAGCTTTTGGTGCCCACCCCACCGGTATATGCTCGTGACAGCACCGGGCAATTCATCCGCGATGCGGATGGAAACCTGATCATCGAGTCAGGAAAAGACCCAGACGTACCGCCCGTACAGGGAGTGTTCCAGAGCTTCAGTGATGCACCGGGAGGATTCCAAGAAGAATTGAACGAGATCACCATCAGCGTGGGAGCAGAGTACTGGTACAACGAGCAGTTCGCCGTTCGCGGTGGTTACTTCTACGAGTCTCAGCAAAAAGGAGGACGTCAGTACTTCACGCTTGGAGCGGGTATCAAGTACAACGTTTTCGGATTGGACTTCGCCTATTTGATTCCGGCGACGAGCACGGTTCGTAGTCCACTGGAGAATACCCTTCGCTTTACTCTGTTCTTCGACCTGGAGAACTTGATGGGACTTTCTGAAGGCATCGAATAATGACGCCCTTTCGAATCGGCTTGGGATACGATGTTCACCGCTGGGAAGAAGGCGGAGAACTCTGGCTCGGCGGTATTCGAATCGATCACACCCACGGTCTTAAAGGACATTCCGACGCGGACGTACTAATCCACGCCATTTGCGACGCTATCCTGGGCGCGGCGGATCTTCGCGATATCGGTTACCATTTTCCAGATACCGACCCCAAGTACAAAGGGGTCGACTCCAAGATTCTTTTGAAGGAAGTGATGCGCTTACTGCGCCATGCCGGATGGTCCCTCGGCAACGTCGACGCGACCATGGTGGCGGAACGTCCCAAACTCAATCCACACATTCCCGACATGAAGGCCAGTATGGCCGAAGTCATGGACGTCTCCGAAGGCCAGATCAGCTTGAAGGCGACCACCAGCGAAAAACTCGGCTTCGTCGGTCGCGAAGAAGGGATGGCGGTGCACGCCGTTGCGATGATTGTTCGCGATTAAAAGCTTAACTTCTCGGTCCCAATAGAGATGGAATGAAGTCATTCGAATGGACCGCTCGTTTTGTGGAGTACGATACTCCTGAAGAACTTCCAGAGGAAATACACGCTTTGATGCTCCGGGCCGAAGAGGCTCGCGAAAAAGCCTATGCGCCCTACAGCCATTTCAAAGTAGGTGCGGCGGTTCTCTTGGAAGATGGAGTAGTGGTGACGGGCAACAATCAAGAGAACGGCGCTTTCCCGAGTGGCTTGTGTGCGGAGCGCGTGGCGCTATTTGCCGCTGGAGCCGAGCATCCTGCCGTGAAGGCAGAGGCCCTCTTCATTACGGCCCGCGCCGTAGATCATGATCTTTCCGAACCGGTGGCGCCTTGCGGTGCATGCCGTCAAGTCATGGCTGAAACCGAGCAAAGTCAGAGCCACGCCATGCGTGTTTTTTTCCGCGGAACCACCGGCCGAATTCTCGAAGCCGACAGCGTTGAAGCCCTCCTTCCTTTTACGTTCAAGTTCCGGGATTGGGAGTAAGCCTTTTTGTATTAAATTTGCGGACTTAATAAGCTAGATATGGCAAAGATCAAGGCAAGCAAAAAGCTCTATTTACAGTGGTATGAAGACATGCTGCTGTGGCGCAAGATCGAGGACAAAGCAGGTGCTTTGTACATCCAACAGAAGATTCGGGGATTTCTCCACCTATATAATGGTCAAGAAGCAGTCTTGGCCGGTTGTGCCGCTGCCGTTGAAATGGGCAGGGACAAAATGATCACGGCTTACCGGAACCACGTACATCCGATTGCGATGGGTGTGGACCCCAAGTACGTGATGGCGGAGCTCATGGGTAAGAAGACCGGTACCAGTCAAGGTAATGGTGGTTCCATGCACATGTTCTCCAAAGAGAAAGGATTTTACGGAGGTCACGGTATCGTCGGTGGACAGATTCCACTCGGGGCCGGGATTGCCTTTGCAGACAAATACAACGAAACCGGTGGCGTCACCTTGACCTTTATGGGAGATGGTGCTGTTCGTCAGGGAGCCTTCCACGAGGCCATGAGCTTGGCGGCGACATGGAGCTTGCCGGTGATCTTCATTATTGAGAACAACGGATATGCCATGGGTACTTCCGTGGAGCGTCAAACCAACGTGACGGATCTACACCAATTGGGATCGGGATACGGTATTCCTCACCGTGCGGTAGACGGAATGGATCCGATGGCGGTAGCGAACGAAACCCGTGAAGCGGTGGATCACGCCCGCGCCGGAAAGGGACCAACCTTGTTGGAGATGAAAACCTACCGATACAAAGGTCACTCGATGAGTGATGCTCAAAAGTATCGTACCAAGGACGAAGTAGCCGAGTACCAGAAGATCGATCCGGTCAACGTGATCCGCGAGGAGATCGTGAAGAAGAAGTACGCGACGGCGAAAGCGCTGGATGAAATCGATGCGCGCGTTAAACAAGCGGTGGCCGATGCGGTTACCTTTGCGGAAGAGTCAGAATTCCCAACAGTGGAAGATCTGTACGCGACCGTGTACAAGCAAGAAGATTACCCATTCATTAAAGAACAATAAGCGATGGCCGAAATCGTCAAGATGCCGCGATTGAGCGACACCATGGAAGAAGGTGTTGTAGCGAAGTGGCACAAAAATGTGGGAGATCAAGTGAGCGAAGGTGATTTGCTCGCCGAGATCGAGACGGATAAAGCGACCATGGAATTCGAATCCTTCCAGGAAGGAACCTTGCTCCACATAGGAGTAGGTGAGGGCGATGCCGCCCCAGTCGATTCTATATTGGCCATCCTCGGAGAAAAAGGAGAAGACGTTGCAGCCTTGATTGCTGCAGATGCTGCTGGCGGTGATGCTGCCCCAGCAGAGGAAGCTCCGGCTCCAGCAGCCGAAGAAGCACCAGCTCCTGCACCTGCGGCCGAAGCGGCTCCAGCACCAGCACCAGCCCCGGCTCCTGCCGCTGCACCAGCCCCTGCTCCAGTAGCGACTGCATCGGATGATGGCCGATTGAAGGCGTCTCCATTGGCACGCAAAATGGCAGAGGACCGCGGCATCGATCTCGGTCGCGTACAAGGTTCGGGCGACGGAGGGCGCATCGTTAAGCGCGATGTCGACGGATTCAATCCCG
This sequence comes from Flavobacteriales bacterium, assembly GCA_965661605.1. GTDB lineage: Bacteria > Bacteroidota > Bacteroidia > Flavobacteriales > ECT2AJA-044 > ECT2AJA-044. The sequence goes on from CBFIEH010000024.1 coordinate 19,739, forward strand.
CCTTAGCACCAACACCACAAGCTGCTCCTGCAGCGGTGACGCCATCGGCACATCTAGAAGAAAGCTATACGGAAGAGCGCGTTTCGCAAATGCGGAAGACCATCGCTCGCCGATTGACCGACAGCAAATTCACCGCACCTCATTTCTACCTCACCGTAGAGATCGATATGGACAATGCCATTGCGTCGCGCAAACAAATCAACGAGCTACCAGACACTAAGGTCAGCTTCAACGACATGGTCATTAAGGCCGTGGCGATGAGTCTGCGCAAACACCCAGCCGTCAACTCGGCTTGGATGGGCGATACCATTCGCCGCAACAACCACGTCCACATCGGAGTGGCCGTAGCGGTAGATGAAGGCCTCTTGGTACCTGTCGTTCGTTTTGCGGACAGCAAGTCCTTCACGCAAATTGGCGCTGAGGTGCGCGAATTGGCCGGAAAGGCTCGCGATAAGAAACTGCAACCTTCAGAATGGGAAGGAAACACCTTTACCATTAGTAACCTCGGTATGTTCGGTATCGATGAATTCACGGCTATTGTGAATCCGCCGGACAGCTGTATTCTCGCCATAGGCGGTATCAGCCAAAAGCCCGTTGTCAAAAACGGAGAGATTGTACCCGGTAACATCATGAAGGTAACGATGAGCTGTGACCACCGCGTTGTCGATGGAGCCACAGGAGCTCAATTCTTGCAGACCTTCAAGCAATACATGGAGCAACCCGTAGCGATGTTGGCCTAATGAGGCACTTCATCATCACCGGGGCGAGTAGGGGAGTCGGCTATGAAGTCGTGCGTTCTCTTGCTTCCGAGGGTGAAGGACGTCGCATTATCGCGCTTGCTCGATCGGAAGAAGCCCTTCAGGCCCTACGGGCCGATGCAGAGGACCCATCCAAGGACAATCTTATCCTACCCCTAGCCTTTGATTTAGGCCAGGAAGACTACACCCCATTACAGGAGGCCATAGAAGGTTTCTGTGGTGGCCGTATCGATGGTCTTTTAAATAACGCCGGTAAACTCATCAACCGTCCTTTTGAGGAGCTGAGCGATGAAGATTGGCACCTTATATATAAGGTCAACGTTTTTGGCGTCGTTAAACTCACCCGTTTCCTCCTACCTTATATGTCCTCCGGTCATATAGTTAATGTAAGTAGCATGGGAGGGATTCAGGGTTCGGTCAAGTTCCCAGGACTCAGTGCCTACTCTTCGAGCAAGGCGGCCGTCATTGGAATCACTGAATGTCTGGCCGAAGAATACAAAGATTCACCACTCCGTTTTAACGGTTTGGCCTTTGGATCGGTGCAGACTCAAATGCTCGAAGAAGCTTTTCCTGGATTTAAAGCGGCCGTTTCGGCCGAAGAGATGGGCGCCTACACGGCGCGATTCCTCCTTGAGGGTGGACAGTTCTTCAACGGGAAGACCCTCCAGGTCTCAAGCAGCACTCCTTAATGACCCCTGGTAATCAGGGGTGTATAAAAAAGTTCGAAATTTTTATTGCCTAGGGCTTGCATGTGTCAAAAGAGTGCGTACATTTGCAGCCGCTTTACAAGCAACGTTCTTTGTTGATAACCGGAGGGAATAAAAAACATCGCAAGGTGTTTGCAGGATTGCAAAAGCATTGTAACTTTGCCCTCCCGTTCCTGATAA
>CBFIEH010000025.1:0-19798 GCA_965661605.1 Flavobacteriales bacterium
ACAACGATGGGCTACTGGCCAACGAATGGGCCGCTGGAGAGCAGTGTTCCTTTGAAGAAGCGATGCAGCAAATTGGATCTGCCGTCCGAAAAATGCGTGCCGAACTTGAGCACCACAGAGCGGTCGATTGGGAGCACATTGGTGTTTTTCAATTGGGCGCTGAAGATCAAATCGTCTTCAAAGCACACCACGAAGTCAATTACCTAAGCGATGCCTTTGGATTGAGTGTTCTGCGTTCGCCCGCCATACAGCGAGAAGAGCGTAAGGTCGTCACCATGGATACGCGTGACTCTGTTTTGCCAGAGGCCACGGCAAAGTCATCCCGAAGAGGGTGGTGGAGAGCAGCCGCCGTTTTAGTTCCCCTGATCGGATTGGCGTCCATCAGCTACTGGCAACGAGATGCCGTGAGCAGCGGTGTTCACGCAGGCATCTTAAATTTCACAGCGACTGGTCCAGAACTTTATCAGCCGCGAGAAGAAAGAACGCGATGGGAGCCTCTTGAGGCTGCCGAAGTGGAAGATTGGTGGGCCATCGCACACGAGAATGCAAAGCCCGTCGTAGGGGTGCCGGTAAGTACTGATATGGCGGAAGCCGAGGCTCAACCCGTGGCAAGTGGCGCTTACCACGTCATTGCTGGGTGTTTCAGCAACGAAGCCAATGCAGACAAACTACTCGCTCAGTTGCGCGGAGAAGGACTTCCAGCTCGCCGTATTGGACAGACGGCCAAAGGGCTTCACATTGTGACTTATGCGAGTTACGCATCGCGCCGTGAGGCGCTTCAAGGCCTGTCACAGATCAAGCGCGAGCACAGCTCTGAAGCTTGGCTCCTGAAAAAATAGCCGTACTTTTGCAGGGCGCAAATGAGCGCCAGAAACACACGCATTATGAAGGCTAGAACTCCGCAAGATTCTCTTGCCATACTCACTGAAATTGTCCTGCCGAACGACACGAACAACCTCAACAATTTGATGGGGGGACGCCTGTTGCACTGGATGGACATTGCCTGCGCCATCTCCGCTCATCGCCACTGCAAGCGCATCGTGGTGACGGCATCGGTCAACAATGTTTCCTTCAACCACGCCATCCCTCAGGGCGCCATCGTGACCCTAGAGGCCAAGGTGAGCCGTGCGTTTAGTTCTTCCATGGAGGTTTTTTGCGACGTCTGGGTCGAGGACAACAACAATCCCGACACCAAGACGAAGGCGAATGAGGCCATCTACACTTTTGTGGCGGTGGATCAATTGGGTAACCCGATCCAGGTACCTGCTTTGGACCCCCAAACAGATCTTGAAAAGGAGCGTTTTGACGGAGCGCTGCGCCGTCGTCAATTGAGTTTGATTCTTTCTGGAAAGATGAATCCGGACGATGCTACCGAGCTCAAGGCCCTTTTTGCACCGGAGGCTGATTAAGCGCCCGTAGTACCTCGGCCACATCAATTTTTTCCATTCCCTTGAAGTTGGGCTTGTACCACTTGTTGTCGCCTAATTTCGAATAAGGCCGATCCCAAGAGCCTTGCGGCTCGATGTGCACACTGCCCACTCCGGGCCGAAAGGGGTACATGCCGAACTCCGGTACCGTGGCTCCCCAAATACTGATGATGCGCTTCTGAAACGCGGCGGCTATGTGCATGAGCCCCGTATCGTGGGTGATGACCACCTCAGCATCACGCACCAAGGCTGCGCTTTCGTTTAGTTTGAACTTTCCGGCGGCGTTGAAGACTTTAGGGCCCACTTGGGAAGCAATCTGCTTCCCCTTGGCGGCGTCTTCTGGACCTCCTAAAAGCATGACGGGTCGATCGCTGCCCGCGCAGATCTCAGCGATCTTCTGCTCGGGGAGCATTTTACCGGGGTGTTGTCCACCAATAACAAAGGTCACATAGCCCTTGCGATGGGTTTCCGGTAAGCGGTCCGAGGCGGGAGTATCTTCAGGAGACAAGAAGTAGTCCAATCCTCGCCCATCGTCTTTTGCCCCTAGAGGGTAGACGGCATCCAAATAGCGTTTTACAATGTGCACGTCGGGCATGCGGTTCACCTTAAAGTTGACGTAAAGCCATTTCTCGATATTGTGTTTCTTAAATGCAGTGGAAGACACTTGCAGCGCAGACTTAAGGCGCGCCGTTCTCAAGTTCTTGTGGAGGTCCACAACGTGGTCGAAACGTTCCGCTTTCAAGGTCTCGGTGATTTCATCAATCTCCTTTTCGATGGCCCAAAGACGGTAGATGTAGGGGTTGTGCTCCAGCACTGGAATGAAGCTCTTTTTGGTTAAGTAGTGAACTTCAGCCTTGATTTGTCCTTTAAGGACTCGGACCACAGGTGTAGTCAAGACGATATCGCCGATGCTGCTGAAACGAACCACAAGGACTTTCATGGGGGCAATTTACCTTAATTTTGAAGCATGACACTGACCGATACACATACGCATATATACCTCGACCAATTCGACGAGGATCGGAATGAGATGATGCAACGCGCCATGGATGCCGGGGTAGAACGTTTCTTTTTACCCAATATTGATTTGTCCTCCATCGGTGCGGTGAAGGATCTGGCGGCAAACTGGCCCGGCAAAGTCTGGCCCATGATGGGGCTTCATCCCTGCTCGGTTCAAGAGAACTGGTCGGAGGTTCTGGACGACATTGAAAAAGAGCTGCGGGCTGAGAACTATGTTGCGGTTGGTGAAATTGGCATTGACCTTTATTGGGACAAAAGCACCTTGCCTTGGCAGGTTGAGGCGTTCAAGCGGCAAATTGCTTGGGCCAAGCAAATGGACCTGCCCATTGTGATTCACTGTCGCGACTCTTTTGACGAGATCTTTGAGATCTTGGAGGAGACTCAAGACGGGACTTTACGCGGGGTACTGCATTGCTTTACCGGAAACGAGGCACAGGCGCTTCGGACAGTGGAGCTGGGGATGATGCTTGGGCTCGGCGGGGTGTTGACCTTTAAGAACAGTGGTGTGGATCGCGCCGTAGGCGCAATTCCCATGGAACACATTGTACTGGAGACGGATAGTCCATACTTGGCACCGACGCCGCATCGAGGGAAGCGAAACGAATCGGGATACGTTCGATTGGTCGCAGAAAAGCTCGCATCGGTAAAAGGAATATCTTTGGAAGAAGTGGCCGAGGCCACCACCGCAAACAGCAAACGACTCTTTGGCGTATGAGCGAACAGCCGCGCATCCTCTTGATCTACACCGGGGGGACCATCGGAATGGTCCAAAGTCCGAATTCTCCGGCGTTGATCCCTTTTGACTTCAGGGACCTGGAGACCACCCTTCCGGAATTGGCCCATATTGGATGCAGCCTCGATTTCGAAGTGCTTGAGCCCATTATTGATTCCTCGAATATGCAGCCGGCCTATTGGGCGCGTCTCGCTATTGAGATCTACAACCGCATGGAACAATACGATGGTTTTGTGGTTTTGCACGGGTCGGACACCATGGCCTATACGGCGAGTGCTTTGAGCTTTATGTTTGAGCATCTGCACAAACCCATCATTTTTACGGGAAGCCAACTCCCCATCGGAATTACGCGGACTGATGCGAAAGAAAACCTCATTACGAGTATTGAGATTGCCTCTCAAAAATCGCTCCGAGGGGTTCCGCTCGTTCAAGAGGTCTGTATCTATTTCGAGTACCATCTCTATCGCGGGAATCGCGCCACAAAAATGAGCGCTTCCCATTTTGAAGCCTTTGCTTCGCCAAACTATCCGGCACTGGCCGAGGCAGGAGTGGATTTACATTTTGAGAAATCGCAGATGTTGAAGGCTCCGAAGTTGCCCTTGCATCTTCACACCGATCTCGACACCAACGTCATCGGTATTAAGTTATTCCCGGGCATGCAAGCGAAGCACCTCGCGCACATGCTCGAAACTCCAGGACTCAAATGTGCGGTGATTGAAACCTTTGGGTCTGGAAATGCTCCCACAGCGGAGCCCTTTTTAGAAACCCTTCGCGAGGCACAAGATAGAGGCCTGCATCTCGTTAATGTTACGCAGTGTCTTCGTGGGCGAGTTCAAATGGGTCGGTACGAGGCCAGTGAATTCCTCATGGAACTGGGTATGGTGACGGGAAAAGACATCACTTTTGAGTCAGCCGTAACCAAAGCTATGTTCGTCTTAGGAAAAGGCTGGGACGGTCGTTCTTTCCGCAAGCGATTTGAGAAAAATCTACGCGGAGAACTGACGGATTGAAATAGATCAGAGGAGTTTAACGGAAAGTCAATGCCAATGCGGGTTTTGGAGTGACTGTTAACCTACAGATAATTTTCGCGGTTGCTAAATTTTTGTATTTTGGCGTGCTCTACGGAGAAGGGCTAATCGCCAGTGTGAGGAGAGGTGGCCGAGTGGCTGAAGGCGCACGCCTGGAAAGTGTGTATACCGTAACCCGGTATCGGGGGTTCGAATCCCCCTCTCTCCGCTGAGTTAAATGTGTAATTAATAGGAAAACCTAAATATTTCTAATCAACAAAAAGCCAAAATGAAAAAAGCGTTATCACTTCTGGCAATTGCAGGTTTGTTGAGCTTCGGCGCCGTAGGCGTTTATGCGCAAGACGACAGCACTGCTACAGATAATACTGAAATGGTTGCAGATTCTGCTGCTACGGATTCAGTTGCTGCTATCGAGGACGAAGCAGCAGAAGAAGCTCCTGCAGCCGCCGAAGCTGAGGATACTGAAATGATGGAAGCAGCCGCCGCAGAAGGTGAGCGCGGATTCCACCAGATCGTCAAACAAAAATTCATCGAAGGTGGTGCCACGTTCATGGGTATCGTTTTGGTTTGTTTGATCCTCGGTCTAGCTATTTGCATCGAGCGTATCATCTACTTGAACCTCGCGACCACCAACACGGGTAAATTGCTTAGCGAAGTTGAAGCTGCATTGAAAAGCGGTGGTGTTGAAGCTGCAAAAGAAGTTTGCCGCAACACTCGCGGGCCAGTAGCCAGCATCTTCTACCAAGGTCTTGAGCGTTCTGATGAAGGAATCGACATGGTAGAGAAATCTGTTATCTCTTACGGTTCCGTACAAATGGGATTGTTGGAGCGCGGTATCTCTTGGATTTCTCTTTTCATCGCCTTGGCACCAATGCTTGGGTTCATGGGAACAGTAATCGGTATGATCTCTGCCTTCGATTCTATTGAAGCTGCTGGAGACATCTCTCCATCACTCGTTGCGCGTGGTATTAAGGTTGCACTTTTGACCACTGTATTCGGTTTGATTACAGCGATCATCCTTCAGATTTTTTACAACATTATCGTGGCCAAGGTGGACAGCTTGGTGAACAGCATGGAAGATGCTTCTATCAGCTTGGTAGACATCTTAGTGAAGAACTCTAAATAAGCTCCTACCATGGAAAAGGTTGGAAAAATATTAAGCTATGTATTCATGGTCGGTGCAGTCATCTTCTTTGCCTTGGCTTTGGTGAAGGGAGACGATACCATCGAGAGCGATGCTGCTGTTCAAGCGTCGATCATTGATCCCATGATGTTCATGGCATACATTGCCGCAGGTTTGGCCTCATTGCTGACCATTGGCTTTGCAGTATACTATTTAATTACCCACCCAGAGAACGCGAAGAACTCCTTGATTGGAATCGGAGCTTTGGTTGTGGTCATCGGTATCTCTTACCTCCTCGCATCAGGGAATGTGACAGAGGCGATGGGCCGCGTTGAAGGTGGCGTAACGGAAACTACTTCTAAGCGAGTAGGTATGGGATTAATCACATTCTATTTGTTGGCCGGTGTGGCCATCTTGGCTGTGATTCTTTCTTCAGTGAAATCTATAGTACGTCGATAATTAATCACTATGGCTCGTAAGAAAAGAGGAGTACCTGAAATTAACGCAGGGTCGATGGCCGACATCGCCTTCTTGCTGTTGATTTTCTTCCTGGTAACGACAACTATGGACGTAGATACGGGTATTATCCGTAGGCTACCTCCTATGCCAGATGAGAACACCCCTCCGCCCGACGACCAGAAAGCGAATAAGCGAAACCTCTTTATCGTATTGGTGAATGCATATGACCAGTTGTTGGTCAACGAAGAGCCAACCGATGTAGATGACCTAAAGGAGAAGGCAAAAGCCTTTATCGATAACAACGGGGACGGCTCTTGTGCACACTGCCAAGGAGCTCGTGATCCGCGCAAATCGGACAATCCGGAAAAGGCCATTGTTTCGCTTCAAAACGACCGCGGGACTTCCTATGAAATGTACATTACGGTTCAAGACCAATTGGCCCAAGCGTACACGGAATTACGCGATCGAGTGAGTATGGAAGAATACGGCAAGGAGTACGGTGATTTGACTGATGACCAACAGAAGGAAATCAAAGCGATGTATCCGAAGTTGATCTCAGAGGCTGAACCGAAAGACGTTGGTGGGTCCTAAATCATAAGAAGATGTCAAAGTTTAAAGATTCAAAATCAAAAGATACTCCGGGGATTTCTACAGCATCCCTACCGGATATTGTCTTCATGCTTCTGTTCTTCTTTATGGTAACCACCGTAATGCGTGAAGTAACGTTGGTCGTAGAAGTTCGCCTACCTGAAGCGGGTGAAGTTCAGAAGATTCAGCGCAAGAACTTGGTGAGCTACATTTATGTAGGGAAACCCGTTCAGCGAATTCGCGCTACTTATGGTGAAGAACCACGTGTTCAGTTGAATGATGCATTTGCATCTGTAGACGACATCCAGGAGTTTGTTGCTCAAGAACGCGAAGCGCGCTCCGAGCAAGAAGCAAAACAGCTGATTAATTCGATCAAAGCGGATACGGATGTTAAGATGGGAATCATCACGGACATCAAGCAAGAACTGAGAAAAGCACAGTCCTACAAGATCAACTACGCAACTCGTCGTACGTTGGAATAGTCTTGTGGATTTGAATACTACAAAGTCCTCGCAGGAAACTGCGGGGATTTTTTTTGCTCTAGTATAGGGAATATTACCGGTGGCTTAGGCGAAGACGTGCTCACCAAACTCTTCAGGAATGCGGTCTAAGATTCCCATGAGATCATCCAAACTTTCACTCGTACACAAGGCCAATCGGGTCTCTTTGAAGTTTGGTATTCCCTTGAAGTAATTGGTGTAGTGTCGACGAGTTTCTACTATACCTAGGCGGTCACCTTTCCAAGCCACGGCCTTTTGAAGCAGTCGACGGGCCATTTCCGTACGCTCTTCGATGGTCGGTGGGTCTAGGGTTTCTCCGGTGGCAATGTAATGCTTGACGTCCCGGAATATCCAGGGGTACCCAATACTCGCTCGGCCGATCATGACGCCGTCAACTCCGTAACGTTCTTTCCATTCCACAGCCTTTTCCGGACTATCGATGTCTCCGTTGCCGAATACAGGAATATTCATGCGCGGGTTGTTCTTGACCTCTCCGATCAAGGTCCAGTCCGCTTCTCCCTTGTACATCTGCTTACGGGTTCGTCCGTGTATGGAAATGGCTTTGATGCCCACATCTTGAAGTCGCTCAGCCACCTCTACAATGTACTTGGTGTTCTCATCCCAACCCAAGCGTGTCTTGACGGTAACGGGTAAAGATGTAGACTTCACGATCTCCGCTGTCATTTTCACCATTTTCGGAATGTCTTGGAGAATTCCCGCACCAGCACCTTTGCAGGCCACCTTCTTTACGGGACATCCGTAATTGATGTCGATGATGTCTGGACCAGCCTCCTCACAGATAGCTGTGGCCTCCTTCATCGATTCAATCTCATTTCCGAATATCTGAATGCCAATGGGTCGCTCGTACTCGAAAATGTCGAGTTTCATGCGGCTTTTGGCGGCATCTCGAATGAGTCCTTCTGATGAGATGAATTCCGTGTACATCAAATCTGCTCCCTGTTCCTTACACAATTCGCGAAAGGGTGGGTCGCTCACATCCTCCATGGGCGCAAGCAGTAAGGGAAAGTCTCCCAATTCGATGTCGGCAATCTTTACCATAGAATTCGAAACGTATCTTTGGGGTTGCAAAATTACGAATTAAGCTGCTAATCAGATGCATACCCCAGAACGACGAATAGGAACGGATCTCGTAGAACTTATGTTCTGGGTGCTCTTGGGATTACTTTTCTTTAGCATACTGGGTCTGTTAATTGCTCAATTCCTACTTGGCGTTCCTGTTTTCGAAGACCCAGCAAGTATTTTTGAGCATCGAGGTGCCCTGCTCATCACACAGTCATTGAGCAGTATTGGATTATTCTTGGTACCCTCCCTGGTCTGGGCGGTCCGACGACGCGGAATGCTTCAAGAGCTCGCCTTGAACAAGTCTATCAAAGGAGGTCAGGTCATCAATGGCGTCCTGCTCATGGTCGTGGCCATTCCAGCCTTGAATGCCCTGATTTATTTTTTTGATTCAATCAATTATCCTTCCTGGCTTCAATGGTGGGTGGAACTCGGACAAGACAATACGGCCCTGATGGAGCGATTTCTGGACATGAATGGTCTGGGAGGCCTCATGGCGAATCTCTTCGTGATGGCTGTCCTTCCTGCGCTTGGAGAAGAGATGCTGTTTCGCGGAGTGATACAGCCCACTTTAGCACGAAGAATGAATGTGCATGCTGCCATTTGGATTTCTTCACTCCTCTTTGGACTGATGCATCAAAACTTGATTAACCTCATTCCATTGACCTTGCTCGGCGGCGTACTGGGCTACCTCCGTGTCTGGAGCGGGTCACTGTGGCTGCCGATACTCGCACACTACACCAATAATAGTCTGCTACTGATTTTTACCTTCATTCTACATAAGAATGGAATTCCAGAAGAAGCGGTAAATCAAGTTGGGACTCCGGAGTCCGGAGCCTTTATGGCCGTCCTCAGCCTTGCTTTAGTAGGCTTTAACCTTTGGCTCCTCAGGAGTTCTTCGCGAGCTGCCTGACAGGCAGGTATGCAGCCAAGGAGCCAATAATCAGAACCATCAAAAGGGTATACAAGGCGTCCGTGGCCTTCATGGCTACTGGATAGGCGTCGATAATGAAGGCACCGTCTGTCCCGAGCCGAACCCATCCAAAGGTCATCTGGCCCCAGCAGAGGACAATCCCAAAGAGTAGTCCTCCTAGGGCACCGACGCCATTGATCAGAAGACCCTCAACAAAGAAGATCCGCCGAATGGTACTTCCTTGAGCGCCCATGCTCTGAAAGGTGGAAATGTCCTGTCTTTTCTCGAGGAGGAGCATGGTGATGGAACCGATCAGGTTGAAGGTGGCGATCAAGACGATGAAGGCGAAAATGGCAAAGACAGCCCACTTCTCTGTCTGCATGACCTTGTAAAAGACCGAGTGGAGTTCGTATCGATTCTCAACGATATAGTCCGGTCCTAAATCCTTTTTCCACTGGGCGTGTAGTTCCTCCATGGCCTTGTCGGACGTGCATCGAAATTCGAGGGCAGAAACGGTCGTTGACGAAACTCCTAGGGTTCCCCGCATAAAGGAAATGGGAACAAGCACATATTCTCCGTCAAAATCAGATTGAACCGAGAAGATACCGATGGGAAATAGGCCGTTGATTCGAAACGCATCTTCGGGCCGAGTGCTCATTGTTGCGCCGGGCTTGGGTATATAGAGGAACAGAGGGTTGTACATGTCCTGAAGACCGAGGCCTAAGTAGTAGGAAACGCCTTTCCCGAGGACGGCGAGGTCTTGATCGTCATCGGCCCGAAAGAAACGGCCTTGCCACATGAGGCTGTCGAGTCCAGTTAATCCGCGGAAACTAGTGTCTACACCTCGTATGGTGGCGACGTACTCACGTTCACGGTACCGAAGAATGGCTTTTTCTTCGAGGACCTGGGAAAAGTGGACGACGCGATCATCGTGCCGTAAGGCACTTACATCCAAACTGTCCGTAGAGAAAACCTTTCCTGAGGCTGGGCGGATGCGAATGTCGGGGTCAAAGGCTCCGTATAGATTCAGAAGTAGGCCTTCGAAGCCGTTGAAAACGCTGAGAATAATGAATAGGGCGGCGGTACACACGGCCACGCCGAGCATGGAAATGCGCGTGATCCAGTTCACAGCATTTGTGCGCTTCTTAGAAACGAGGTATCGTCGGGCGATGTACCAGCTCAGGTTCACTTCAGAGGGTTGTCTCCTTCCCCTTTGAGTAGGCGATCGATTTCATCCCGCTCATCCAGGGTGGTATCCAATCGAAAATCGAGATCGGGCACAACGCGCATTTGATTGCGGATTCGCTGACCCAATTGATGGCGGAGATGGCCCGTGCTGTCCGTGATTTGCTTCATGATAGCGCCCTGGTTCCCCGTAGGAAAAACACTGACGAATACTTTCGCGTAACTCAAGTCAGGTGCTACCCGTACTTCGCTGACGCTGACCAAGGTCCCGCGGAAATGATCGCGAGCAAAGGCATCGAGCAGTTCTCCGAGGTCTTTTTGCAAGACGCTGTTGACTTTCTTTAATCGTTGACTCTCCATGGGGCAAAGATACAGGAAATAGGCCTTCAAGGGGGCTTTGTGGCCCTTAACACCTCATTATGAATTCGATATCGGACTTCGCCGTTACTCAGACAACACTAAACTTTTCAACATGAAAACACTAGCACTCACATTCGCCTTTGTTCTGGCGAGCTTGGCGGGGCCAGCAAAATCTCCAGATCGCGTATCTATGACCTTGCGCAACAACACCGCAACGTCTATTCCACTCGTCATCCCAGGAGTTATGAATCCCAATCTTTCTCCTTTCAGCAACAGCGGCGTGACCGTGGCGGTGGGACAGAAATTCTATTTCTATCCCAAAGGGAAAAAATTCATGGGCAAAAAGGAATTGCTCTTTGAGGCGACACCTGAACTGGATGGCAAAAGGATCGTTGTCAACGAGCTCATCAAAGAGCGGACGGCGGAATTGACGAATTAAAGTACTTCCTGAACGCGGTATAAGCTGCCGCGGAACTGAGCGGAGCCGTCTACCGGCATGCCCTTCAAGGCTTGAGCAAGCGGACTTGTGAGTCCAATGACCATAACCTCGGTATGGCTCACGGTTACGGAGCCCATGCCCGTGGCAAAATAATACCACCGATCGCTAATGCGGGCCAAGGCGCCCAGTACAATGCGGTCGGTGTTTTCTTTTGGGATGCGCTGAAGAACCTCCCATTGTTTTTTAGCAGCGGAATATTGAGCGCCCAGTCTTTCCTGTTCCAGCTGGATCATGGCTCGGCCAGTTTCGTGCTTGTCCCCTGCACTACTTTTCGTTTCACTGCCTAAATCGGCCTTGAGGGCATTGATTTGATCTTGAATTCCGGAGAGTTGCTCTTGTAGGAGCGCTATACATTGATCGAGGACCTCGGCTTTGACCAGGGCCGGCATTAGTTGCGGTATTCAGGGCCCAAACTCATGTTGAGCTTGATGAAGTAACTGCGCCCCCAGCTGACGAGTTGCGCTCCGCTCGGACTGTGGGTAGAATTGCTGACCTGGCTTACCTCTACCGTTTGAATATCGAAGAGATTCTTGGCTCCTACAGACACGAAGACCCGGTTGTTCCAGAAGCCGCGAGAGAAGCTCAGGTGGGTCATGTTGTAAGGGCTCTGCTCGTTCAAGGTCAACACTTCATCGCTGAGGAAGTAATTCCCCTGTTTTCCAAAGTAGCGAAAGTTCAGCGTTACATTGGTTTCGATCTTGGGAATGACGTAGGTGGCTTGAAGGTTCAAGTCTACCGTACCGATGTAATCCGATGGCTCGGTCAACTCATCCCAGAAGGACTTAGCCCGAGTATATCCAGCTCCAAAGAGGAAGGTAAAATCATCGTAGAGCTTGTAGTCCAATTCGGCGTTCACTCCATCGGTCCACAGGCGGCCTACATTGATATACTCATAGTACAGCGGGGCCGTCTGGGCCAGGGTAATTTGATTCTCAATGTAGTTGTAGAAGATGCGTCCCCGAACCAAGGCTCGATGGGCTTCATTGGTCAACAACTCGCGCTCCACAGCGATGTAGGCATTGTGAGACGTCTCTGCTTCTAGGTTGGGGTTCCCGTGAATGTCGTGGTTCACGTCGACAAACTCGAAGTACTGTTCTTTGAGATCCGGAGCACGGAATCCTTGGGCATAACCCGCGCGTACAATTAGGTTTTTATCTCCTCGATACACCGCTTTGATCGAAGGCAAAACGGGATGATCAAATCGACTGTTCCAACCAACACGAACGCTCGGCTGAATGGTCCATCGCTCGTTGGGCATGTATTGAGCCCCTACCCATCCTGCGATGTTCATCATTCGGGTTTCATTGATGGGCGTAGAAGAACTGTCGATGATTCGGTCCCCTGCTCCGGTTTCGTACTGCGTTTCCAAACCGTACTCCGCCTTCCAGCGATTTCCGTATTTCGCGGTGACGATGGTCCGGTTCAAGAGCGTGGTAAACTTCGAAGTGTCCTGACCGTCGTCCAGCACGTAATTGGAATCATTCTCGAAGTCAATACGGCGATTCTCGCTGACGCGATCGTACAGGTTAAAAGCCGTTACGCTGTTGAATTTGTGGTTTCGCCCCATGTCAAACTTCAAATGGGCCCGCGGATCGATCCGACGGGTATAGAAGTACTGATCAAAAGCGTAAGGCTCAAATTGTGGACGCTTGACCTCTCCGAGATCTCTTACCAGTTCATCAAAGTATCGAACCGAGATGCCGAACTCGAGGCTTTTCTTGCCGTAGTACTTGAACTGAGCATCTCCCCCGACTTGCTCTTTTGGGTTCCACATGCTTTGAGAGGAACGTAAGCTGTCGTCCGAGAAGAGCTGTGATTTGTAGCGAAAGAAGCTTCCGGAGAGCATTACGCGCCCCAATCGACCAGATAGGCCCAGTGTATTGCTCAATAGCCCCACATTCTCCCATTGATTTTGTGTAGTGACCGACCACTCTGCGCCGTCGTTCTTCTTGGTGATTAGGTTGATAACGCCTCCGGCCGCGTTGGTTCCGTACCGGTTGCTCATGGCCCCTTGGACAATCTCCACGCGCTCTACATTGTACAGCGGAAGTTGGGAGATGTCAATGTTCCCGTCTAAACGGCCGATCACGGGCACCCCATCGATCATGATCTGAACATTGTTTCCACCGATTCCCTGCATGGTCAGTCCGGCCCCAAGTGAAGGATCTTGATTGACCCGAAGATTGAGCTGTTGCTCCAAGACCTCATCGAGCTGTTGGAAGCCCATGGTCTGAATCTGCTCCGCGTCAATAACCTTGACTTCGTGAACTGCCTTTTCAGCAGAGGTTGGTTCAAACTCGCCCGTCACGACAACGTCTTCCAATTCGTACGTGCGAACCGGATCTGTAGAATCAGGAGCCTCCTCTACTTGAGCTTGTGCCCAGGTAAAGGAGAGTCCGAATAAGATCGTTATGAGCGTTCTTGTCTTCAGAATTACTGGATGATCAGACGTTCAGTAGTTTGTGCTGTTCCTACGGTCATAGTAACTACGTACATTCCCGGTGCAGCGTCAAGTTGAATGGCTTGTCTGTTGTATCCGGTTTCAACGCGGAAGCTTTCCTCTGCCACAACGCGACCTTGCAAATCAACGATGCGGTAGGAGCCCTCTGTTCCTGCATCCGCCCAATCCAAGGTCAAGTTGACATTGCTGCTGGTTGGATTCGGGTACATGGCAAAACCGTTCAAGTCATCGAACCCAGGAGTGCTCACGTACTGACCGAGGTATTCTTTCTCTAAGGTGATGATTCCCGTGCTTGACCCTTCGAAGTCGATGAACTGCATTTGGAAGAGGCTATCGCTTTCGGTAGTCACAAAATATACGCGGTCGCTCAAGGTGATCCAGCTAAAGGAACCCAAATCAAAGTAGCGCCAGTCGTGCCCAATCACGTCAATGCTATCCGTCAATTCCGCTTCGTGATCAACAAATTCAACACTTGATGGATCCACACCATTCGCTTGTGCCACATATACATTAGGGGCAATCAAAGCACCTCCAACATTGTACTCTAAGAAGGTTCCGTCTCCGGCATCCAAGGATTGGCTGAAACGCGTGAACATCATGTCCCAGTTCGCTGGCTCTAGGTCAACTGCTGCATTGTTGGTCAAGGAATAAAAGACAATCTTTTTGCTGTAGGCCGTCTGATCCAATGTGCTGGTCACTTCATTCCCTCCATCTAGGTCTGCCCACTTGAAGGTAAAGGTTCCTGTAATCAAGGATTCAACCATAAACTTCTTGTAAGCTCCACTGCGCAGTTGAATGATGAATACGCGATTCCCATTCACTTCGTGTGTGACAAAATCGTAAAGTCCCCATCCAAAGTCAGCAGGGTTTCCAGCGGCTGCAGGAGTATTGAAAGCTCCTTCAGACCATGATACATCCGGATTGCGGAGGTAATCAACAGTATCGTTGATGGTGACCGTATTGAAATCGCTTGCACTGGTCAACCATGCAGAAACCGGACCCTGTGCTCCAGCTCCGGAAGCTACCCCTTCGTTGAGAAATACACTGGCCATCATGGGATCAACGTTGAAACCTATGTCCCAAGCTTCCAAAGAAGATGACGTAGTATTTCCGCTTGAAAGACTATAATAGGTTTGATTGATGTAACCAGCGCCGACAGATACTTGATCGATCTGTTGTGCAGTAACTCCGAAAGCGACAAGGAGGAGTAAAGGAAGTACTGATTGTTTCATTTTATTTGTTTAGAACCATTCTTAATAACGCCGCGAATTTAGGGGCCAACACCCATTCGGCCAAGGCTTTTGCGCTTTATTTAGAATCAATCTTTCTTATGGCGCAAAGATAGCCTCTATGGCCCGGCTGGTCAAAAGCAGCGAACTGAATTTTATCAGGTTTTAACACCGATTGACTGCGAAAGGTTGGGGGGTTATAGAAGTTTATTTGAAGGTGCTCAAGCCTTAGCTCTGAGCTGGTCGTAGAGACTCTTCGCCTGATCAAGAAGTGTTGCGTCAGCTTCGAATTCTACCTTCCGAACCCTTGTATGCGGGGCCAGATTTTGGCCCTCACGGGCCGATAACAATCCTCCCAAAGCGCGCTCAACCACCTCATTTGGCTCAGCACAAAAGTCCTCGTAGGCCACGAAAACCGTTTGGTCATCGTTTATTTCGGCGGCATAGCTGTATACCTCGATCCAAAGCCTCAACCAATAATTGATGTCCCTAGGGTCACCCTCCAAGGGCTCGTCTTCCCCAAAGCAGAAGGGCTTTTGACCCCGACCAAACTCGTGGTGGGCCAGCCAGTTCATGTACTCCAAGACAAAGGGATCTTCCTCTTGCATCTCGATATACTGAAGATGCTTTTCTAAAAGCGAGGCCGCCTGTGTAAGAGGGTCTCGGAAGAGAACCAACATTCGAAAATCCGGATTCAAGGCCCGGACTGATGCATAGCGGAGCAAGAAGTTGTTGTTCTTGGCCACGTACACACTTTCCTTTCCCCCGCGCACCACGGCCTGGTAGTCCAGATACTGCGCATACGCTTCCTTCGATAGATTGTGCTTTCGCAAGCAATCCTCCTCCACGTACTCGCTCTCGGTCACTGCCTTAAAAAAGACCTCTTCGAGAGCTTCGCTGGAATCAAGACCCACCATGACTCCGTCGCCGTGGCTTCGCTCCACCTGAACTTCGGCCTTGGGTTTATAAAACCTTGCCCACGTCGTTGGTGCCAGCACAAAGGGCATATTGGCATAGTTCAATGAGACGAAGGGACCGCGGTTCATGACGGCATTCAAAAAGCTGGTGGTTCCCGCACGGGCAAGTCCAGAAATGATGAGGAATTGAGCCTTCGGCTCGATGTTCTTTTTCCGCGCAGCGTGGACATCGCGCCGTAAAAGGCGCAGGCCCACATGAGGATTATCCAACGCCAAGTGATGAAGCAACTGGGCTAAAGGCGAGTATCCAGAAGCACGCTGTCCTTTAGGGCCAAAAGGAAGCACTAAGGGCACGGTAGCACCCACGGAGAGGGCCACCACGTTCCACACCCCACTCGGTGCAAAGGGCCGATCTTCGATAAACCACTCTTGAAAAGCATAGGGAAAGGCCGCGGCCACTCCAAAGGCGAGCAGCAGTGCTCCGATGACGGCAAACAAGGCTCCCGTTAGACGCTTGGTACGACGCTCAATGGTCGGAAGCTTTTCTTCATCCGTTCCCGGTGCCAAGAAGATGTCCAGTAAGTGCACGCTAGATTCCGCCAAGGCGAAGAAGCGCTTGGTGAAAATGCGGACGATCACCATAAAGACGACTCCGGCCCAGCCGATGATCAGGTAATCCGCCATTAGTCCTTCTTGCGGAAACGTTGCTTGATTCGGATCCAAATGATGTATCCGAAACTAAACGCCACGATCCCGGTGATGACCAAGATGAGTACAATGGTTCCGGCTCCGAGTCCCGGGCCGATGTAAAGCAATGGTGCGCTCATAATTCAGGTATAATTCGCGTCCAATTGGACAAGTGGTGGTATCCTTCGTGCTGCGAAGAAAGTACATTTTTATACAAGACCTCACCGTCCTTCAAGACCCACAAAACAGAGCTGTTCTGTTCTTCAACAAAAACAGATCCATCGGGCAGCCAATCGGCCAGGCTTTCGGTCGTCGAGTAAATGCGGTTCGTCTCAAAAGTTTCTTTCTCAATGAATTCAACCTCATCGGTATCCATGTGGTAGAATACAATGTTGGAGTAATGATCTCCGGCATCTTTGCGCTCTAGTCCAATGGGAAGATTGGTCTTGGTCTTCTGCCAGGTCACATGGGCGTTGTTGTTGAAGATACTCAGGGTTGAATCATTCACCACATCGACATCGTGCTGGGTATAAAACGGTCCTTCCAGCACACGAATCACCTCACCCGTTGAAGGTCGATAGTGCAGGACCACGCTGATGCACCGCATGCTCAAAAACAGGTCTCCCTTCTTCCAATACGGACCATCCTCAAGGATGGGTTCCACGTCGTTCAAATGCAGTGGATCCCAAGCTTGACCGGTTTTCATCAACAAATGGGTCAAGTCGTTTTCCACCAGGATATCGGTCAGCGACTTATGGTACAAGATATGACCCGTTTTAGGGTCAATCTGGCTCACGGTATTGTCAATATAATTCAAGTCTCGTCCGTTGAGCTTGACCAGACCTCGATATATGATGAATCCCTTGGGCTCCTTATCATAGGTACAGGCCCAGATCATACTGTCCGCATCGAAATTCAATCCGTGATGGTGGGCAATGGTGTCTTGTTTCCAGAGTCGCTCGCCGTCTGCATTGACGGCAAACAAGCCCGTGACTCCATTTAAGGAATAGATCAGATCCCGATTCTTCGTCATGATCGGGTGGATGATTCGGTTCTGCGCACGCTGGATATTGGTGATGGTCCAAGAATGCGCTAGGGAGTCGTTGCGGAAATTCAAGACATCCACCTTTCGTTCGAAATCACCGGTGGAGTACGCAACTAATCCCCAAACATCTCGGTCCAATCGATTGATCGGCTCAAAGTTTTCCGGCGTAGGTACAAAGGTCTTGGGCAGTTCCTTGACTTCTTCCACGGTCTCTTCAAACAGATCAAAGAAACTGACAAAAGTGACCACTGTCGAATTCAGTTTTGGCCCCCACCCCAAGTCGCCCTTCACAGCGCCCTTGACCACCCACCCGAATGCGGAGAGCAGAAAAAGAACCACTACGGATCGAGCAAAAATTAGGATTACGCGCTGCATGGCCGCAAAGGTAAGGAAAGCCCCACGAAACGTGTGGCGGATTCTCAATGCACTTGTAGCCCCGCCGCGACTCGAACGCGGATCAAAAATTTAGGAAACTTCTATCCTTGCAATTGTATCTATATTATGCGTAACTTACTGATCTACAGAAATAAAAAAAAGATAACTTTAGGTTTTGCACTAAAGTTAAAGCCTAAATTCATTTGCTCTTTTAAGTTTACAGGATTCTTACAATTCCTTTTAAGTCATGAAAAAAACGTTATTCTTTATTTTAATAATTTCAAATTACACGTTGTTTGGGCAGACCTTAAATATGCCCACTATTCCATCTTTAGGCGTCACTTATCCCGTGACTATTAAAAATGATACCGTTCCTCATCCTAGCCAAGGCGGTTGGGATTTTTCCAATGTTACTACAGATGCAACTGGAACCGTCGAATTTGAATCTATTTCTTCAACTCCGTTTTCTAGTAGTTATCCAAATGCGACCCACGTCAAGTATGAAGATGGAGGAATATTTTTCTTAGGATATGATATAGATGAATACACGTTTCATGGGGAAAGAACTGTCATTACAACCTCATATCAAAATCCGCTAATTCTCCATACATATCCCTTTGCTATCGGTGATTCTCACTCTGATTCAGAGTTGGACATATCGTTTACGTGTAGTGGATGTCCGCCATTTATGGAGAGAAATGACGCTGTATATTCTGAATCTTTATCCTCAGGAACATTAACCATGCCGGATGGAACTGTGCATAATACCGCGACGCTAGTATATTCTACCCGGACTTGGAATGATGGTCAGGTGGGATCGCCTACCTGTAATTTATTCCTTGAGCAATGGCACTGGTGGGTAGCCGGTTATCCAATGCCTGTTGCGCAAACTGTTGAATTAACTACAACAGGGCCATGTCCACCGGGTGTTGGTTATCGGCAATCTAAGTTTTTAGTTGGAAACCCTATTGGAATTGGTGAGGGTGCTATGCAAGAAGTAAACCTATTCCCCAATCCAGCCAAAAATGAAGTTAATGTTGAATGGACGGTACTGCAACCTTCCAATTTAACACTAAAAGTCTTCAACACCTATGGTCAAATTATTTATGATACCAAAATTCCTAGGACAGGAGCGACTAAACACCTGATTAACACTTCGCAGTGGCCTTCTGGTGCTTACACGGTTACGTTGGACAACTCCTCCGGGACGCTTCGAAAGCGACTGGTCATCATCAAGTAAGCGAGTTCGACGTAAATCTCGCCGCTGGCACTGCGGGATGATATATACTCCCCATATTTAAGGCTGCTTTTTTACAACATCTAAATTGTTCTGTTCTCCTCACCTATTTTACTGAAAATCCTAAACCTATTTCATTAATTAAAACTAAATATCATGAAACATTTTTTTACAAGTATCCTTTTAATTGCCTTTGCTTCGGCATTTGCGCAAAAGAAAACCAACGGTGTTATTTATATCGAGCACCCTGCGATCGAAACAGTTTCACAATTTAATGAAGCCTACGTTACCGGTGATCTGGAAAAGCTTAAAGAACTTATGACCGATGACGTGAAAGTTTATACGTTAAGCGATCGTGAATCAAATGATGCCGATTGGATCATTGGAACTTCAAATTGGTTAAGTAAGAATATAATAGATTTTAACATCAAGCATTACGGTGGATCTTATCCAGATGTCCTCGAATATGATAAAGATGGTACAATAGATGTCAAAACATACGAATGGATGACGGGATACGACCGAAACACAGGAGTGACATTAAACATGCCCAGGTATGCCACTTATAGGATGGATAGTAAAGGAAAAAAAATCAGCATGATTTTTATTAATGATGATCAATCCCTGTGGGATAAAAATTGGGATGCATACGGCACCAACGAAAACGGAGTTATCTATAAAGATCATCCTTATGTCTCAAAAGTACGCTTACTTTATCAGGCATATGAGTCTGGGATACTAGACAGTATTAAAAGCCACTATACACCAGAAACAAGGTTTTATGACGTCATGAACTCAGAGATAGATGAATTCAAATCATTAGAGGAAGAATTCGCTCAATTCAATGACTTTATGTCCAATTATGAGGTAATGGGAATTAAAGAAAGCGGCTTTCCCGATGTTCTTGATTACAGCGGTGATGGGGCAGTGGT
>CBFIEH010000026.1:0-18974 GCA_965661605.1 Flavobacteriales bacterium
TTACGGTATCCCACAAGGTGGCTGTAGTAGGTACGTTCAAAGATGTACTCGAACTCGCTGTACTCGTGACCAAACTTCTCATATATCTTGTCCAGATGAATTTCGTTGGTGTTGCTCAGCAAGACCAGTCGATATTCATCGCGTAAATCATCCAACAGATTGATGTGCTTCTGGGGTAGATCCAAGAGCATGGCGTTCCAAGCGTCATTGATTTGGTCGTCGTTTAACTCTTTAGCACTGATGGACCTAATTTCGTCGCGAAATTCATCAGCACTTAAATCTCCAGTTTCGAATAAGTCAAACGTTTCGGATTGCTTGAGCTGTGAATAGCGCTCGTCAAAGTCGTCAAACCCGAGATTTTTAAACGCCTCCTCAGTACGGCGATAATCGATGTCAAGGAGAACACCGCCAAGGTCGAGGATAAGGTTGCGAATCATTCGGTAAGTGATTACTCTTTGCAAGATAGTCTTTGATGGTCTAACTTTGCAAGACTTTTTTGCTGGTCCTATAGCTCAGTTGGTTAGAGCAACAGACTCATAATCTGTGGGTCGCAGGTTCAAGCCCTGCTGGGACCACAACCAGAAGCGAAGCCCGTTCCGCGAATGCGGGGCGGGTTTTTCCGTTTCTCCCAATCCGAAAACCGGAGAAAAGCCCCGCTTAGAAATATCCGCCCAACCCTTTAAAAACGTAATACGTACATTTATAGTGAAAATTACCATAAGTATGCTCCGCCGAGTAACTGTTTTAATGAGCCTAGTGCTCGTAAGCCCCGCCATTACTGCCCAATCCGTCTTTGATGACTTCGAGGGCAATGGGAACATCGTGACCTGGTTTGGCGATGACTGTGGTATGAATGCCACTATTGGAAACCCCTACAATCAAGGGTCCAATACTTCGACGACTGTACTCGAGTACCACGATCAAGGAGGCCAATACGCCAACGTTCGTTTTGACGCGGCCAATAATTTCATCTTCAATTCGGGACACACCTTTTCCGTGGATGTGTATGTGCCCTCGGCAGGATTGACGGGAAGTCAGCCCAACCAACTGTCCTTAAAGCTTCAAGATGGAACCCTGGGTCAACCTTGGACCACACAGTCGGAAATCATCAAACCGATCGTTTTGGACCAATGGCAGACCTTGACCTTTGACTGGGTCAATGACAATTGGGTCAACTTGGATCCGGGCTCCGCCGATCCATCCACGCGCACGGATTTTAATCGTGTTCTTTTCCAGTTCAACGGGGAAAACAACAACGACATGGTTCTGGCCTACATCGACAACGTGAGCTACGACGGAATCCTGGACACGGCAGGAAATCAACCCCCCGTACTCTACGATCAGCTCGTATGGGCCGATGAATTCGATACCCCGGGAATGATCGATACCTCCAAATGGTTTCACCAGACCTTACTTCCCAACGGCAGCAGCTGGTACAACGGAGAGCTTCAGCACTACACGGATCGAACGGACAACAGCTATGTAGACCAAGGGAATCTTCACATTGTGGCGAAAAGCGAGAGCTTCACCGATCAAGGAGTCAACAAGCAGTACACCTCAGCACGTTTGAATTCGAAATTCGCCTTCACCTATGGTCGAATTGAAGTACGCGCCAAACTGCCTACTGGAGCTGGAACCTGGCCAGCGATCTGGACCCTTGGGAAAAACATCGACGAACCTGGCGCTTATTGGACCGATGATTATGGAACCACCCCCTGGCCCGCCTGCGGCGAGATGGACGTGATGGAACATTGGGGCGTCAATCAAGACCACATCTCTAGTGCGGTCCACACGCCCTCGAGCTTTGGGGGAACGGTCAACACGGGCGGCTTGAACCTTCCTGGTGTCAGCAACAACTTTAATGTCTACGCTTTGGACTGGTACCCCGATCGATTGGATTTCAGTGTCAATGGATTCATCTTCTACACCTACGAGCCCACCGTGCAGGACATGGCCACTTGGCCTTTCATTGCCGAGCAGTACATTCTCTTGAACGTGGCCATCAACCCGGACATCACTTCAGCCTTCGTCGAAAGCGACATGGTCATCGACTACGTGCGGGTCTACCAATCCAGTGCCGTGGGCCTCGAGGAATCGAAGTCGGAGCCCGAGGTGAAGGTCTATCCCAACCCCCACATCAACGACTTTATGATTGACGTGGAACAGGGCACATCGGGCCGTGAGGCCCATATCTTTTCAAGCACAGGTATTCTGATTCAAAGCCTACGGCTCGATGCGGGTGTGAACCACATTTACACCGAAGGCTGGGCAAAAGGACTCTACTTCTTGCACACACAAGGGAACAAAAGCACTCCCATTCGGCTT
This sequence comes from Flavobacteriales bacterium, assembly GCA_965661605.1. Classification (GTDB taxonomy): domain Bacteria; phylum Bacteroidota; class Bacteroidia; order Flavobacteriales; family ECT2AJA-044; genus ECT2AJA-044. Next base: position 2,326 of record CBFIEH010000026.1, read on the forward strand.
GTAAAAATGTAATAAGTACCCTTTTTACTGAGGATCTACGGGGCTTAGCGGCTGAAAGATTAAAAAAACCCCGGAAGCTTATGGTATTTTTCACCAAAAGTTGCTACTTTGCCAATCCTTCATGTTGCATTAATCCGTATTTAACCTTCGGAACAGGCTATAAAATGTGAAAGACACACTTACGAACTGAACTATGAATAAAAACTACTATCTGAGCATTTTGGCACTCCTACTAATGTGCCCGACTTGGGTGAGTGCACAAACCCGAACGATTACGGGTCAAGTACTTGACAAGGCGACCAGTGAACCTGTGCCAGGGGTAAACATCTTGGTTAAAGGATCAAACACTGGAGGAGCCACCGATTTCGATGGCTACTATCAATTGGAAGCAGCGACAGGTGATACGCTGCTTTTTTCATTTCTAGGCTACAAGGACGTCACACAAGTTGTCGGCGTCACGAACGTCATCAACGTCTCCATGAAAGAGGACATCGAAGTACTCAACCAAGTCGTGGTGGTGGGATATGGAGCCGTGAAGAAAAAAGAATTAACTGGGGCGACCTCGACCGTGAAAGGAGAAGAGGTCACCAAGTTGAACATTCCGCGACTCGACGCTGCCTTGCAGGGTCAAGTAGCCGGGGTGAACATCGCAACTAGTTCGGGTTCTCCTGGAGGCTCCTCCGTGATACGGATTCGCGGACTGAGCACCTTTGGGGATAATGACCCTCTGATCTTGGTAGACGGAATTGTCTACGATTCAGAAGGTCTGAATGCCTTGAACCCGAATGACATTGCCTCGATCAACGTCCTGAAAGACGGTACTGCGGGTATCTATGGTGTACGGGCCGCCAATGGGGTTATCATCATTGAGACCAAGAAAGGTAAGGCAAGTGAAGCGCCTCAAGTAGAGTTTAGCGGATACTATGGTATTCAGCAAACGGCTCGTCAATTGGGACTTCTGAATGCCTCCGAGTACGCGGTCATCAAGAATAACGCCTTCGCCAACGGCGGTCAAGAACCGCCCTTCAACAACACCCAGTTGGGAGAAGGAACGGATTGGCAAGGAGCCGTCTTTCAAGACGCACCCATCCAGAACTACAACTTGAGTATTACCGGAGGTACGGACAAAGCCACCTACAGCATTGGAGGTTCGTACTTCGATCAGGAGGGAATTGTTGGCGGAAGCAAAGCCGAATTTGAGCGTTGGAATGGACGTGTGAACTTTTCACTACAGTTGTCTCCTCGCTTGAAGTTCAACAACGTATTCCTCTTCACGCATGAGGAACGTTCAACCTTGCCCGAAAACGGTATTGGTTCCGTTCTCTACAACACTGTAAATGCTTACCCAACAGAGCCCATCCGTCAACCAGACGGAAGCTTCAGTTACTTGGAATTGGTGAACGATATTATCAACCCCATCGCGCAGATGGAGAATACCTTCAACCGCGCTTGGGTGAACAAGTTTGTAGGCAAAGAGGAGTTTGTATACACCTTTACCGATGAGTTGACTTGGACCAACCGCTTCAACTACAACTACGCCAGTGTGGACTTCAAGACCTTTGGACCACTTACCTGGTACGGTCCTGGTAAAGCGCAGAACACGGCTTTGAATGCAGGCCTCGATCCAACAATAGTTGAGATTGCGGATAGCGTCTTTATTGAGCGTGGTGCCAGCGTTTATGAGAGTCGCGACACCTATATCGACTTGAACTTCGAGAGCTTCTTGAACTATAACCACCGCATCAATGAGCGCAGTCTTATCCGCGGTACACTGGGAGCTTCAGTCTTCACTCGTAAAGGGGAAGGTTTGAACGGTACAGCCTTCAACATCCCAAACAACTCGGTCGAGTTCGCCGACATTAGCGCCAACCAAGCGCCGGGTGGATTCTTGAACAACACGGGATCTTTCCAATTTGAAGAGCGCCTTTTATCGGCCTTCTTGCGCGCTGAGTACAGCTTGGATGATCGCTACTTGATTTCAGCTATTCTTCGCCGTGATGGATCTTCCAAGTTCGGAGAGAACAACCGCTGGGGTATCTTCCCATCGATTTCTGGAGCATGGATTTTCTCTGAAGAAGATTTCTTCAACTCAGAAGCCATCGACTTTGCTAAGCTGCGTATGAGCTACGGTATCTCTGGAAACGATCAGATTCCGAACTTCAGCTATCGCGCACTATTAAATGGGGAAGGAAACTACGTCTTCAATGATGTCATCGTGCAAGGGGTAGCCATTGGACGTGCAGCCAACCCTGACTTGAAGTGGGAAACAACCCGTCAGTTCAATGTCGGATTAGACTTTACCTTCTTCGAAAACTTCAACGCCACGGTAAACTACTTTATCAAGCGTACCAACGATTTGCTCTTCCAACCACAAGTATCTGGATTGCTCGGAACCTACGGGGCCGGTGGTTTCCCGCCGTTCGTGAACGCAGGGGACGTACAGAATACTGGGGTTGAATTGGAACTCGGTTATCAAACCAAACCCATCAACAACTTTATCTTCTCAGCAGCCTTGAATGGGGCGTACTTGAAGAACGAAGTTGTAGAAGTGCCAGACGGTGTAGACTTCATCCCCGGGGCTAACTTCGGTGTTGGTGGAAACATCGCTACGCGCTTCGAGCAAGGATTCCCGATTGGATACTTCATTGGTCTGCAAACGGATGGTATTTACCAAAGTCAAGCCGAGATTGATGCTTCAGGTGTTAGCCAACCAGGAGCTCAGCCCGGTGATTTAAAGTATGTAGATCAAAATGGCGACGGTGTCATTAGCTTTGGAGACGATAGTGATCGTGTACAAATTGGATCTCCTATTCCTGACTTTACTTTCGGATTGAACCTGAACGGACGTTGGAAAGGATGGGATTTGGGCGTGAACCTTTACGCGGCCATCGGTCACGAAATCATTCGTAACTACGAGCGTCAGCAGCCTTATGCCAACCAGTTGGATTACTGGATCAACCGTTGGACCGGACCTTTCAGCTCTGAAGACATTCCACGAGTGACGACAGGGGCCACGCGTAACACAGAGTTCAGTGATTTCTACGTAGAAGACGGATCTTTCTTGCGCCTTCGGAACATTCAATTGGGATACACCTTCTCAGGTGACTGGTTGGATAACATTCAGGCCAGCTACTTCCGCATTTACTTAAGTGCCAACAACCTCTTCACTCTGACGGGTTACCAAGGCTTCGATCCAGACATTGGATCGAACGGTGGGCCGTTGAATGCCGGTGTGGATTACGGATTCTATCCGCAAGCTCGCACGTACATGGGAGGATTTAGTATTCGCTTCTAAACAACACAGACATGAAAAGATTAGCACAGTACTTTATCGTTTTTGGATCGCTCATGGCCTTGTTGAGTTGTGAGAAGTTCCTAGATGTAGAACCTGAGTTCACTCAGGATGCAGAGAATTACTTTTTAAGTCCTCAGGACTACGAATTGGCCCTGATTGGCGCGTATGATTTGCTTCAAACCTCATTCCTGACTCAGTGGATTGGAGAGATTGCCTCTGGGCATTCCATCGCCGGTGGGGAGAGTGTGACGGATACGCAAGGGTTACACGAGATCGAGAATATGACGCACAATGCTCAAAACAATGAGTTGCGCTCTCTCTTTCAGTTCCAGTATACGGGAATTGCGCGTTGTAATTACATCATGGAGAACAAGGATAACATCGAATTTGACGAAAAGAATCGCGTCATCGGTGAAACCCGTTTCCTCCGTGCGTACTACTATTTTGAATTGGTGAAATACTTTGGTGGTGTTCCATTGATCGTAGATAAACGATTGGGAGCTGATGAGGTCACGGAAATTGATCGAGCCTCTGCGGCTGAAGTATATGCTCAAATCGAGGCAGACCTGGAGTTTGCAGCGGCTAACTTGAGTTATGGTCGTTTCGAAAAAGGGCGCGCGGACAAAGGAGCAGCCTTAGCACTTCTCGGTAAAGTTTACCTATACCAAGACAAGTTTACGGAAGCGGCAAATGTCCTAGACCAAGTTATTACAGAGGGTGGATACGGACTCGTCCCTGAGTTTGCAGACATCTGGCCAGTAGCCAACGAAAACAATGAAGAGACCGTATTTGATATCGAATACACAGGACTCGAAGGAGGATCATACGGGTGCTTCGTTTGTTTGGAAGGAAATGCAGCTGTTGGATTCCATGGAATTCGTCAATTTGACGGACCGGTTTACGGAGATGGAAATAGCTATAATCTGCCAACCGAAGACTTGTACAATGCCTTTGCAGCGGCCGACCCTCGTCGCGATATCACTGTTTTGGATATCGATGCGTGGATTGCTGATCAATCAAACCCGGGAAGCATAAGTTATGCCATTGGTGGAGGTGGTCACACCGGGTACTACAACAACAAGTATCTGAAACGTCAAGGAGAAATTGGCTTGCCCGACAACGATCTGACTTCGCCAGTGAACTATAAAGTTATCCGCTATGCGGACGTTCTTTTAATGGCGGCTGAAGCTCATAACCGCTCAGGAAATGATGGGGCAGCACTTCCATTGTTGAACCAAGTTCGCGACCGTGTAGGCATGCCGCCATTGAGCAGCGGTGGGTCTCAATTGACCGACGATATTTGGAACGAACGCGTTTTAGAACTTGGTGGTGAAGGTTATCACTTCTGGGACCTCGTCCGCACGGGAAGAGCACCACTAGAAATTGACGGCTTCATTGCTGGAAAACATGAACTCTTTCCAATTCCTCAGATCGAAATTGATCTGGCTGGTGGGAATTGGCAACAAAACCCGAACTATTAATTCATTAACAACTAAGCAAAATGATGAGCACGAACAAATGGATGAAAGCAATGGCTTTCGCAATCAGCGTCGGCTTTCTGGTAGGAGGATCTTCGTGTAAGAAGGACGAACCATCTTTGGACGATCCACCCAGTAATGCAGATGCTCAGTTTACGTATCAAGCGTCTTCGACGAGTGATAACATTATCGAATTCACGGCAGCAAACCCGAATTACACCAATCAGTGGGACTTTGACAATGGTTCTACTGCAGAGGGGCATATGGTTACTGCAGAGTATCCGAATGCGGGAACGTACACCGTTACACTAACCGTATACAATTCGGGCGGATCTAACTCAAGTTCTCAAGTCATTACAATTGATCAGGACGATCCAGGTCTATTGGACAATCCACTCTATGACTTTTTGACGGGTGGGACTGATGGGCCAGGATCTAAGACTTGGGCTGTTGACTCTGCCGCTGCAGGTCACTTTGGTGTAGGTCCTAACCCTTCTCAGAATGGAGATTGGCCAGAATGGTATTCAGCTCAAGCCAATGAAAAAGTGGGAGCTGGATTCTACAACGACCGATTTGTTTTCCATTTGAGTGGATTCAGATTCGACCAAGTAACCAACGGAGATATTTACCTCAACACTGGTAGCCTTGGAGACTGGCCAAATGCCGTTGAAACTGGAGTTGGTGACTATATGTCTCCATTCCCAGATCAGTTAAACGAGTCCTGGAACATTGTTGAAGGAGCGGACACTACTATAACAGTAAGTGGTCAGTCATTCATCGGATACTATACGGGGGTTCAGACCTACCGTGTCTTGAACATCGAAGAGAATCAACTTTACTTGCGTTATGAGGATCAAGCGGATCCTGGTTTAGCATGGTACATCCGCTTGATTCCAGAAGGGTTTAATACGGATACGGGAACGCCTCCACCACCCCCAACGGCTTCTTTGCCTTTGGACTTTGAGTCGTTCGAGCCAGATTGGACTACGTTCGGTAACAATGCGTACACGTATGTGGACAATCCTGATCAAAGCGGTATCAACACCAGCATACGTGTATTGGAAACGACCAAAGGGAATGAAGGATGGGCAGGTCAGTATGTTGACCTCGTTGATCCATTGGATTTCTCAACACAAACCACAATCAAGCTCAAGGTATGGGCTCCAGCTACTGGAACCTTCCGTATGAAGCTAGAAGAGCAAGCAGACGCAAACTCTTTTGTGGAATTGGATGCTACAGTAACCACGGCCAATGCCTGGGAAGAAATTACCTTCGATTTCGTCGGGTCGGCTAATGTCTTTGACCGCCTAGTCATCTTCCCTTCATGGGATGTGGGTAGCGGTGGAGTATTCTACGTAGACGACATCGTCCAACAATAAAGTGTAGTAGTGAAATGGGGGTATGCGGAGCGCCATCCGCTGCCCCCTTTTTTTCTCTGACTTAACCCCGCAAACTAAATGAAACAACTCATCTCCTTTTCGCTCATTGCAAGCTTATTCCTCATCGGTTGTACCGAAGAAGCTGGCAATTCGCCGGTATCCTTACCCGCGAGCCTGACCTATACTATTGAAGTGTCAGAAGACCCACAAGGGTTGGTCGAAGCGACCGCAACGGCCATCATGGCCAATTACTACAGTTTTGAATTTTTCAATGCCGATTCCTCTGACTCGGAATTCATTCAATCCTCAGAAGGAGAGGCGACTTACTTATACACAGAATCAGGTACCTACCGTGTGGTTATCCGCGCCCATACCTCGTATGAGTATTACATTGAAAAAGAAACCACCGTCACCGTTGAAATCGACGAGGACAACACGCCTCCTATCGGTCAAATTCCAACGACCGGATATGAAACACCAACCAGCTACCCCGGATATGATTTGGTCTGGAGTGACGAATTTGATGGAACCAGTCTTACCTCAGATTGGACCCACGAAATTGGAACTGGAAACAACGGTTGGGGAAATAATGAGCTTCAATACTATCAACCAGAAAACACGACCGTAAACGACGGTTACCTCATCATTCAAGCACGTGAAGAAAATGTCGGTGGAAGAAACTACACGTCTTCGCGAATCGTGACGCAGGGAAATCAAAGCTTCCAATACGGACGAATTGATATTCGTGCAGCTTTACCCTTCGGACAAGGCTTGTGGCCCGCACTTTGGATGTTGGGCGACAACTTCAATACCGTCGGATGGCCGTACTGCGGCGAAATCGACATCATGGAGTTGGTCGGTGGAGCAGAAGACAATCGCGTATACGGCACGGTGCACTGGGACCAGAATGGGACCAAGGCTGATTATGGATGCAGCAATGCATTGACGGATGGAAGTATTTTCGCGGAGGAATTTCACGTCTTTACCATCATCTGGGATGATCAAGCTATCACATGGTACCGAGATGACATTCAGTTCTGCAGCATAGACATTACGCCTGCAGCTCTAGATGAATTTCAGCAGCCCTTCTTTTTCATCTTCAACGTTGCCGTTGGAGGAAATTGGCCGGGTTCTCCTGATGCCAGTACACAATTTCCACAACAAATGGTCGTGGACTACGTGCGTGTCTTCCAGGAGCAGTAAGACTTAATTTCCGCTGGCGCGAAAGCTTCCATTGACGGTGATGGTTTCACCGACGAAGTTCTCCATAGTCATGTTGCGAATTTCACCTTGAAAGTCGCTAGATGAGCCCTTGTCAATGCGAATGGTGCCATTGACCCCACTGTACGCAGTGTTTGATCCGTCTTGCAAATTGGTATTGGATTGACCGCGCTCTGTAACACCGTTGTTATTTACGGAGTATGTTCCCTTGGAGCCGACATTGTCGCCTTTAATGTTGACGGCTAAGACAACACCCGTTGAAGAGCTAATGGTCACACCGGCAAGGGTATCTCCAACGAATAATACGGTCGCCGTTCCAGCCACGGTATAGGTTGTATCACCGACAACTGTATATGCTGCCGTTCCAGGTGCGAGGTTATTCTCGCCCTCATCTGAGCATGCTGCTAGAAGTAGACCGAAGGAAAGGAAAAGGAGAATGGATTTGAGGTTCATAAAGACAAAGGATTAGTATTAAAAACCGAGCGCAAACCTACAGATTACGCCCGGTCGTCACAAAAGTTCTTTTCAACAGCCCATTACACTTTCTGGAGCAATTCGACGAGAATTCCATTGGCGCTTTTAGGGTGAATGAAGCAGACTTGGGTGTTGTTCGCCCCGCGTTTTGGTTCGTCATTAAGCAAGATGAAGCCCGCCTCTTTCAGGCGCTTCATCTCCGCGCGAATGTCCTCTACCTCAAAGGCCATTTGCTGAATGCCCTCACCGCGCTTGTCAATAAATCCTTGCATGGGACCTTCCCCGTTGATGGGCTCTAGCAACTCTAGCTTTGTGTTCCCAATTTGAAGGAAGGCCGTATTCACCTTTTCAGAAGGCACACTTTCCTCATGCGCAATGGAATGACCCGTGAGTTTTTCGAAGAGTTCCTTAGACGACTCGAGGTCCCGGACAGCGATGCCGATGTGGTCAATATTCTTAAACATAAGTCCTTGTTTTAGCTTCCGTAAAGGTACGCCAGAAGGCTTAAACGAAGCTCTGCATTTGCGTCAATTTGTGGTAGGTTCCACCTGAAGCAATGAGTGAATCGTGCGTCCCGATTTCCTCAATGCGCCCGTCCTTCATGACCACAATTTTATCGGCGTGTTGAACGGTTGATAATCGGTGAGCAATGACTACGCTCGTCCGGTTTTCCATGAGTCGATTCAAGGCGTCTTGTACCAGCTTTTCGCTTTCGGTATCCAAGGCCGAAGTCGCCTCATCTAAGATCAATATGGGAGGATTTTTTAGGACGGCACGTGCAATGGAAATGCGCTGCTTTTGTCCTCCGCTGAGTTTTCCTCCGCCGTCCCCGATGTTGGTGTAGTATCCTTCCGGCAAGTGCTCGATGAACTCATGCGCATTGGCCACTTTCGCCGCCGTTCTGACCTCCTCTTCAGAAGCGTGAATATTGCCGAGTCGAATGTTGTTGATGACCGAGTCATTGAACAGAATGCTCTCCTGAGTCACGATGCCGAGTTGGGCGCGAAGGTCACGCAGGGAATAGTCTGCGACTGGATGTCCATCGAGCCGTAGGCTCCCCTCCACTACTTCGTAATAACGCGGAATGAGGTTGGCCAAGGTCGTCTTTCCGGAGCCAGAAGGCCCGACCAGAGCTACCGACTCCCCTTTTGCAATCGTCAAGTTGATGTCGGAAAGTACGGGATCCTTGCCGTAGCGGAAGCTCAAGTTTTCGATCTCAATGGCCGAAGTGAACTCCGACAAGGCGACGGGACTCACTGGATCTTGAATCGGATTTTCCGCGTCGAGGATCTCAAAAATTCGCTGTGCAGAAGCGTTACCCTTCTGAATGTTGTAGGAGATATTCGCTACCGACTTTGCGGGGGTAATGACGTTGAAGAAGACCATTAAATAACCGAAGAAGACCTCGGGCTTGAGGCCTTGACCTTCGAGGATTAGGCTTCCTCCGTACCAGATCACAATAGCCCCGACAATGACGCCCAACATTTCAGAAATGGGGCTCGATAAATCCTTGCGCCAGAGTACGCGATTCATCAGGTGGCGGTAACGCGTATTGGTGGTTCGGAACTGGCGGTGCTTCTCGGCTTCGGCATTAAAGGCCTTGATGATGCGCAGACCGCTGACGGTTTCATCAACCAGGGACAACAGGAAGCCGAGCTGATTCTGTGCCTTGGTGCTCTTGCGCTTTAAGGAGCGCCCAATGACGCTGATGACCAAGGCGGTCACGGGAAGCATCAGCCCTACAACTACCGTGAGTTCAGAGCTCATGTACACCAAGATGATCAAGGAGCCAATCACCGTTAAAGGGTCGCGAATGACTTTTTGCAAGGAAGTGAACATGGTCCATTCCACTTCCGACATATCCGAAGTCATTCGAGCCATGATGTCCCCTTTTCGCTGATCGCTGAAGAAACCCATAGGAAGGGCTAGGATCTTTTCGTGGAGGGCATTTCGAATATCGCGGATGGTCCCGTTTCGGAGAATGGCCGTCACATAGAAGGCAGCATACTGGAAGAGGTTCTTTCCTAGGTAGGCTCCGACAATCAGGGCGCAGATGGCTGCTAGTGCCCGGGCGGGTCCTTCATTTTCGATGATGAGCGTCACTTGGTAATTGAAGGCTTGCTCCAAGCTCTCTAAGGACCCGGTGAACGTCGCGGGCTCGTACACGCGTTCCTGAGTGCCAAACAGCACCCCGAGAACCGGAATCACCAGCGTGACCGAAGCCAAAGAAAAGATGACGCTGAGTATGTTAAAGAAAACGGCCAGAATCGCAAAGAAGCTGTAGGGCTTTGCATAGGCCAGAATTCTCAAGAAAAATTTCATAAAGCAAAGATAGGCGATTCCCCGTCAGCGGGGTTTTTTTAGTAGTTTTAGTAGTTCAAAAAACGAACTTGAAATGAAACGATTGCTTGCCTTGATGATTTTTTCCGCCGCTGTACTCACTTCTTGTGGCCCAAGCGTGAGAGTATCTACTGACAAGGATCCCAACGCCAACTTTACCCAGTACAAGAGCTTTCAGTTTGCCCCAGAAGTATTGGAACGTACACCCAAGAACAAGATGCTCTACGATCGTTTCCTCGGGTCTATTGAAGCACAAATGAACGCCCGAGGCATTGTGCGTTCTGCAAATCCCGACATGTTCATCAACTTGTACTTGCGCACTCAGGAGAAGGTATCCGTGAGTACCAATACCAACTACTACGGTGGGTACTACCGCTACGGATATGGTCCAGGTTGGGGAGGTGCCTACGGCACGACGTATACCGACGTCAACCAATACACGGACGGGTATGTGTTCTGCGATTTCGTAGACGCCAACACCAATACCATTGTTTTCCAGGGAATCCTCAATGCTGAGATTGAAGAAGACACGCGCTACATGAGTGAAGTGCTCGAGGAAGGATTGCGCCGCATGTTCCGCGACTTTCCGGTTAGACCTCTACCTGTCGAAGGAGAAGAGTAAAATCAAAAAATCTTAGTAGACTCGAGAGTCACCTCCTAAGCGTAAGATCAAACCTCCGGTGAGATCTGCCGCAAAGGTGTAGCTGGTGGTGTATGCGCCACCGCCACATCCTCCCGTTCCGCAGAAGAAGCCAAATCCTCCAAAGTAAAGGGGCATCATGGCGCGAGCCTGAAGGCGGATTCCGATATTGTCGGAAATGAAGTACTTGATTCCACCCCCGAAGGTGATGGCGAATTGGGTTTCATTTACATAGCGTGTGTCCTGAGGGTCATAGTCAACCGCACCCAAGGTAAAAGTACCGTACGGGGCTACTTGACCAATGCTCTGTTCCACTAGGGCCCCAATCTGGAAGTACTGAATATCGATATCAAACAGTGGTGTTGAAGGCCCGTAATACTCGTCGATACGCATGTCCGTTTCCATCCGGCTGTACATCACTTCCAAATAAACCCCAGGGCGAACTTCAATACTCAAAGAACCTCCCCAGTCCAAACCGTCTTGGGTTTTGACGACCCCGTCGTAAGCGTGAATGGTATTACCGAATTGAAATCCCACATAGGGCTGAAGTTCAATGGCATTTTGGGCTTGGGTCGCAAGGCCAAAAGTGCCCAACAGTAAAACGAGTAAGATTCTCATCATGATCAAACGATTATTCCGTTAAAGATAAAAACTTCCCATGAGCAGTGTTGCGATTCGGAACACTTTGTTCGAAACCGCGCGTTCGCATCGCAAACCCGCAAACCCTTGTGTGCTGTTTTTCAGCGATTTCCCCCCCCTTTGGCACAGCCTTGGCTTTACTAGGTTCGAATAACCGAACCAACATGGACCGCCCCTTGTCAGAACAACATCTTCGCTCCCAGAAGCTGAAGAACCAATTGGCCTCCCGAGCAGATGGGTTAAACATGAGCGAGGCAACCTACGAAAAGACGCGTTTGCAATAGGAGAAGTCCATTTGTGATTTGGAGTCCGCCATTTCGATCAAGCGTCTGCGCATTCGCGGACTGGAAGCCTTGGTCGAGGATCAGAAAAAACTCTTGAAAGTGGGAGTTGGAACGGCTGAAGAAGTCGAGAAGGCGGAAATGGACCTCCAAATTGCGCAGATCGACTCTTCAAGCCCTTCTTCAGCACCAAGAAAGACGGTCAGGCTGTTGGACTCACCTTGAGCCGAGAAGTCCTAATACAACACAGATTCCCATTCCGGATGGTGACCGATCCTGGTAGGCTCACGCGCTTCGAGGTGAAAAGCCTACCTTCGAAATTACGCTAACCCAAGCCTTCCTTTTGTGGACCTATCTGCTCTGGCCAACAAGAATATTTTGATCTACGGCGCCAACGGTTATACAGGCCGATTGACTACGCGCCTTTTCCGCGCCCGAGGCCTACGTCCGATATTGGCCGGTCGCTCCAACACTGTTCGACAATTTGCCGGAATTCTCGGACTTGAGGCACGAATCTTCCATGTGGAGGAAGCCTCCGATCACCTTGGAGATGTTGACTTCGTGATCAATACGGCAGGACCTTTTGCCGCCACTCAGGGTTCGTTGATGGATGCCTGCATCCAGAGCAAAACGCACTACTTAGATGTCTCCGGTAAAAAGAAAGAAGTCGAACGGGCCTTGGAGCGCCATGAAAGAGCTCTGGAAGCCGAAATCGTTCTTATTCCCGCTGCTGGTTTTGGAGTAGCACCTCCAGATATCGCCGCCCATTTGGCTATTCAACAACTTCCCGATGCCGGCCATGCCTTCGCATTGGCCGCGACCTTTGGGGGTGTTTCGAGAGGAACACTATATTCCGTACTCAGCGAAGTCGATCAGGCCGGAGTCCAGTGGGTAAATCGCGAATGGGCCATTGCTCAGCCGGCCCAAGATCGCGTGGAGCGGAGTATTTTAGGTCAAAGCGTTCAGGGCGTAAACAATCCTCTTCGGGCCGATATATTAACCGTCCCGCACGGAACTGGTGTAGCCAACTACCAGTCCTATATGAAGCTGCCCGGTTTCGCCATCTCCATGATGCAAGGCAAGCTCAAATGGCTGCGTCGTTTCCTGATGAAAAGACTGCACTGGCTACCCGAGGGTCCATCGAAAAAGCAAATGAAAAAGGGGTACACCCTCGTCTACGCAGAAGCAGCTACTCAAGATGGCCGAAAATCGGCCGTCGAACTCAAAGGTCCAGAGGCCTACGTCTTTACCGCAGAGTGCCTGCTCCTTCTTTGTCATCAGATTGTGAAAGGACAGGGGCCCCTCGGTTTTGCAACTCCTGGACACTGGATAGGCGAAGAAATTCAGAGCATTGAAGGGGTAATCTTACAAACCAAAAACCTATAAAAAAAGCACTCTTTATTCTGGGCTTAGCCTGGGCCAGTTTGGTTCAAGCGCAAGCTCCACACGAGCCGGATTCAGCCGCAGTATCCACCATTGATGTTACGGTAAACGAATACAACGGTATTGCCCAAGTTTTCCAGGAGTATCAAGTCGAAAGTGCCCCGTGGCAAAGAGAAAGGCGTCAACAGCTATCAACTCTACTTTGATGGCACACGTTGGTGGATCACCAGCATCCTTTGGGTCAGCGATCGCAACGGCGTTGAACTTCCCGAAGAGTATCGATAGGTTCTCAAAAACTTAACATCGCCCATACCCCAACTTCACCTTATCATCGTAATATTGCAATATCAATATACTGCTGATGGGCATCACACGAAACGACTTATTTGACGGGCAAACCAACGAGCTGGCTGAATTGGCCAAAGTCCTTGGACACCCTGCTCGTATCCGCATTCTTCAAATTTTATTGGACACGGATTCCTGCATTACCGGGGATTTGGTGGACGATTTGGGCTTGGCTCAGCCAACCGTAAGCCAACACCTCAAAGCTTTGAAAGAATCCGGCCTGATCCGGGGCGATATAGACGGCACCAAGGTGTGTTACTGCATCGATACCGACCGTTGGAAAGTCCTCCAAAAGGTATTAGGCGATTTCATCTTTTCTCCTTCCATTGACAAAAAGTGCTGCTGAGATGACTTTTTTACCTCCACTCCATCGCTATTTGGATGAGCGTGCCGGAGATGCGCATACCATTTCCGCTGGTCGAAGAGCCGTACTCGAAAGTTGGGCCGAAAAAATGGCCGAAGAGCGACGCTCGAGACGCCGCATTCGATTGAACTTCATTTGCACCCACAACAGTCGACGCTCCCAGTTCGGACAAGTCTGGGCCTGGGCCGCCAGTCGCTATTACGGAATGCGCTTTGTCGATTCCTTTTCTGGCGGCACAGAGGTTACTGCTTGCCACCCCAATACGCTGGTGGCCTTAGAGCGGGCGGGAATCGCGATTCAACGAGGCGAAGGCGAGAACGCCCATCACCTTGCACGATTAAAGGCAAGAGGGGTCGCCACAGAACTGTTCAGTAAGGTTTATGAGGATGAGCCCAATCCCAAATCAGAATTTATGGCCTTGATGACTTGCGGGCATGCGGAGGAGAACTGTCCCTTCGTAGCAGGTGCGAATGCACGTATTTCGTTGAACTACGACGATCCCAAGATCTCCGATGGAACGTCAGAGCAGACGGCGACCTACGATGAACGCAGTCGACAAATAGCCGCCGAGATGATGTATGCATTTCACCATTTGAACGGACTCCTCCAGAACTAACGTCATGCAAACTAAACCTCGACTGTCTTTTCTCGATCGCTGGCTCACGTTGTGGATCTTCTTGGCCATGGCCGTAGGCGTTGGCCTGGGATACTTTGTACCCTCCATGGCCCAAACACTTGAGAGCGCATCGTCCGGTACCACCAATATCCCCATTGCTATTGGATTGATTTTGATGATGTATCCCCCATTGGCCAAGGTGAACTACAAACTCTTGCCCAAGGTCTTTGCCAATGTCAAGGTCTTGAGTATTTCCCTCTTTTTGAACTGGATTGTGGGGCCCTTGCTCATGTTTGGATTGGCCGTTTTGTTCCTTCGCGATTATCCCGAATACATGACTGGTTTGATCTTGATCGGTCTGGCGCGATGCATTGCTATGGTTATCGTATGGAATGAGCTGGCCGATGGTAGTCGTGAATACGCCGCGGGCTTGGTGGCCCTTAACAGTATCTTTCAAGTGTTCTTCTATTCCGTTTACGCCTATCTCTTTATTACCTGGTTGCCCCCCAAATTGGGATTCGAAGGTGCCTTGGTGGATATATCGATGGGGACCGTTGCGGAGAGTGTACTGATCTATCTCGGGATTCCCTTCGTCGCTGGATTCTTGAGTCGGATCTTACTGTCTCGTCGTTTTGGCGAAGATTGGTACAAGGAAAAATTCATCCCAGCGATTTCCCCTATTACCCTCATCGCTTTGTTGGCGACCATCGTCTTGATGTTCAGCTTGAAAGGGGAGCTCATCGTAGAAATACCCGGGGATGTACTGCGTATTGCCGTGCCGATGGTGATCTACTTCGCCCTGATGTTCCTCATCAGTTTCTTTGTGGCCAAAAGAATGGGAGCAGACTATTCCAAGAACGCTTCCATTGCCTTCACGGCAGCGGGAAACAACTTTGAATTGGCCATCGCTGTGGCCATCGCCATCTTCGGTTTAAACTCGGGTCAGGCCTTCACCGGCGTTGTTGGCCCCCTTGTTGAGGTACCAGCGCTCATCGGCCTGGTACAGGTGAGCTATTGGTTGAAAAAACGGTATTACGCCTAAATTTTCCGGTTCATACCGAAATATTTCCCGTTCACTCCCGGCTGTTATTATGGTCGAGCAAGGTGCTATTCCTTTGCCTGTGTAAAATCGAACGACCATAAACGCCATTCGTATTGACATTCCGCTGCAAATGCTCCGTCTGATTCGCATAGAACGCAGAGATCACGAATTCATCGCTACTTTGAGTGATGAACGAGGGAATGATCGTGTACGAGGATACGGCGCTCATCCGTTCGGTGCCATGCAGGATTTGAATAGCAACTTGATTTAACCAACAATGAAAACCTCCCTCTTCCTCGCAGTACTTGCTAAGGCCTTTGGCCTGTCGCATCGCGCCGTAGGCGCAAATCCTGAGGACGCCGTTGTCAGTGTTGATCGGAGTGCTCGTTTCAAGGCTTGGCTCGATGGTCGTGGATGACCTCAATGCCTTAACCTTTGGCTGAGCTGCGCTTTCGGTTGCGGTTCTTGTTCCGGTTTTTATTCCAATCTCTGCCGCGATTTTGAGAAGAAGGAGACTTCTTTTGACTATTCTTCTTTTGGCCACTCTTCCTCTGACCATTCTTGTTTTGACCCGGTGCAGAGCGTTTTATTGCCGGGCCTTCATATGGATGCCCATTTACTTCGTCGATTCGTTTTCCGAGTAACTTTTCAATGTCTTTGAGCAACCCATGTTCTTCGGTAGCAACAAAAGAATAGGCCTTGCCACTAGCACTGGCGCGTCCAGTACGACCAATGCGGTGCACATAGGTCTCAGGCACATTAGGCAGGTCGTAATTGATCACCAAACCTAGCTCGTCCACATCAATACCTCTAGCCGCAATATCTGTGGCAATTAGAACACCGAGTTTTCCTGAATTGAAGTCGTTCAACGCTCTTTGGCGCTGAGGTTGAGACTTGTTTCCGTGAATAGCGGCGGCTCTAATATTTTCGCGGTGTAATTTTTTGACCAATTTGTCCGCGCCGTGTTTCGTTCTGGAAAAAACCAAGGTGGCTCCATCCTGATGATCCAGGAGGATGTCGCGCAAGAGTTTGGGTTTATCGACCTTCTCTACTCGATAAAGTGATTGGTTAATACGCTCTGCTGTGGGTTTTTCCGGTGCAATCGTCACTTTTTCGTGGTTGTGCAAAATACTTTTCGAGAGCTCTCGAATA
>CBFIEH010000027.1:0-18557 GCA_965661605.1 Flavobacteriales bacterium
CAGGCGATTCATCATTTGCCCCTCGTTGTAAGAATCCGTCCAAGTGGCCAATTGATCTCCCTTAATCAAGTCAATCTTCTCTTTGAGCCTGGCCGGGTCAAAGGTCAAGCTTCGGCAGTTCACATGGGGCAAGGTTGGGAGAATCCCGTAAAAGGTGTTTTCTACGGTAAACGAATTTCCCTCCATCAATTTGAGATCGCCCCGAACGGTTCGGTACTCATGGCTCGTATTAACGGCATTCCCCGATGCAAGGTTTGCCCAATGATGGGGCAACAGTCCTTGGAGGAAAAGAGAATCTGACCCTTCTTTGATCTCCGTTTGGACATCAAACGTAGTGGTCACTACTGATGACTGTTCGTCAAAACTCCAATTCGCGTTGCAATCGTCAGGAAAAACAAAGGCGTACTGCCTGAAGCTTTGGGCCAGTGCATCTGCATTCCCTCCAATGGGTAAAAAAGCAAGAGACCAGTACGTATTGCCGTTCAGTGTGGAGGTATAGGTGTTTCCATTTTGCGACCAAGTAGAGCCGCTTGGACCGTAAATGGCAAAATCCGCTCCTTGATTGACTCCTTTAACTATGAGGTAAGAACCAGAATCCGTAACGGTTCCTTGGTTTACCACAACTTGGGCCAAGCTCATAGCGTCCTTTTCGAAATAAATGAACGGCATTCCAATTCCCGTCTTGGCCTGAAAATGATGATTCCCGGACTGCCAATCCATGGTGAACGTCCAATCGTCAAAGTCCGCAACCTTAACCGAAGAGGCGTTGAGCCCAACGACGCCAACTTCTACGGGATCGAATGCATCAATGGGGCCCCAAGGCACATAGGTAGCGACCAAGCCTTGATTCTTGGTCTCCATTGTAAAGGGATAATTGAAGAGGTTCGAGGAGTGTGCATTTTTAACCTTATGCGACCACCATTCATTCGTGGGTACTGGCTTATTCGCAGCAGGTCCAGTAACAAAAGGAGTACCCGAAGGAAAGCTGTTTCTGCCCGCGGCGTCTACTCCTGGAAAAACGGTTGTGTACGAACCTTGCCCCACCTGAACCACTTGGGCGTCAGAAGGAGCCCACGCGAGCACGAACAGTCCAAAGACTGCGATTCTTGAAAAAAGTGATTTACTCATAATGGTATTGAAGGACAATCAGCTTGGACGGATTATCAATTAAAATGAATAGCTAAGTCTTAGTTCTTTGTAGTTATGTTTTCGACTCCATATGCCTTTACAATGCTCATTGGAGACTCGCAGTTCTGGCATCACCTCCACCTGACCATTACAATCTATAAGTTCTAATCGCGCTTGGTCAGCTTTGGAATATCGAATCAAGAGACCATTGTACGTGTACGCTAACTCACCTGGAGCAAGATCAACGACTTGTCTTACCCCTTGATGGTCGTAATAGTGAAACTCAACGGAAACTTCCAGGAGCTCCTTCTTATCAAAGAAGAATGGATCAATAACCATTTCACCATTTTCTACTTGAAGCCCGAGCTCCGACCAACGGTTCAAGATATCTTCCTTGACTTGACCGGTCATTCCAGGCTGTTTGACTCCTTGATTCCATGGAGTATGGGAGTAAGGGTCAAAGGGGAATGCCCCATAGAGTTCCGGTCCTTTGTTCAGACCTACGCCTGCTCGAATGGTGTAGTAATGATCAATCAATCGACCAATAACTTCTTCATCTGAATTGGATTGGTGGGCAGAGACCAGAGTTTCATTGACGGCCAGTAATAGCTTAGAAACCATGTGCCAATAAATGGACCCAAGGCCTTCATAAGCATAGAAGGTTCCTGACCTTCCGGTAAAAGATTGGTGGTCAAAAATTCGCTCAAATTCACGAAGCACCAGCTGGCGTTCGGATTCCGCAATCTGAGCAAGAGAACCGTGATCTAGTGATCGAATGGCCTCTTCTAAATCAGAGGCATTCGATATTTCCTTGGCAAAATGGAAACCCCCGCTTTCATCCCGCTCGATTACTCCATTGCCCTCCATCTCCACTAATTCTTGAAGGAGTTTTGAGCTTGAAACCGCTTCCTCAGAAATATTATTTTTCGCTTCAAATGCCTTTAGGTCGCGATTTGGATACAAAAGGTAGCTGTATTGATCCTCTCTGAAAAGGGTGCTCTTTTCTAGAGTATCGAGTAGCTCAAGACTCTGCTCTGGTTTCAAATAACCGGCGCTGAGCACAGCAACTTGGCCCTCGAGCATTTCGTAGAGATAACGCAAATCAATCTGCTCCCCATTGATCTGCATTAAATTGTACGCGTGGTACAATCCATCTTCTCTTAGATTTGAGGCAATGCTCGCATCCAAATAGGCCAGACTCAAATTGAGGAATTCGAGTAATTCAGAAGACTCGATCGCTGTTCTTCCTCCAAGCTCTGATCCATAGGCCTTGATTCTGTAGCGCTCTCCCGCTTGCCCTAAGCCTTGGACAAACTCGTATCGAGATCGAGGATCGAACCCAATCGTCAAAAAAGATTTATGGCTTTCTAGATGACCTTTAATCGACAGAAGTAATTCATGAATGGCTTCATTTACTTCTAAATTGACACCTTGCCATTTATCGCGTAAGAAATTTAGGTATCGCCTTAGATAGTAAAGCGTAACCATGCTCATTCCATTTCCAACCAGAGCATTATTCGCATCATTCCATTCCGGACGCTGCGTGTTCATCCAAATTCCTCCGTCTGGAACTAGATTATACAACTTGGTCAAGGCTGTCAATAAAAGCTTTTCACCCAGAGTGGCTTTGAGCAGTTGGTTGTCCTTCCAGATCATCCGAGCATCGCTACCTAGATGCTCTACTTCAGACTTAATCGTAGAATCCAACTTCGCATCAAAGTCAATGGTATCCTTTGGATTTTCCAGGATTGACTGAAAGGAACGGATTCGGTACGGAACATTGGCATACGTATAGAGCGGCTTATTCCATTCGGAGGATATGGCCTGAGCTTCATGACGCTCCCAATGTTCCAAGAGCTTCTGGAGGTAAATAATCTGGTGATCTCCCCAGTAGCCTATGTACGCCCATGGATCATCTTCTTCAATGATTTCCCAATCAATACCCGATTTAGAAATTCGGTAGGGGTTATAGCCGTCAATAGTCGACGCGTTCAAAAACTTCGAAATCATCCCATGGACAAACCGTGGGTAAGCGTAAGCCAGGGCTTCCCAGTTTTGAAAAATGTCGCGCCAGTTTCCTTCGTAGGACAAGAGGCGTTTTCCATTTTCACCACGCGTATGAATGTTGAATATGTTCCAGGGGCGACTTGGGTCCCCATGACGTCGACTAAAAGACAGTGGCAAATACTCCAGAGTAATTCGCTCCAATTCTGGGTCTTCTTGGCGCCTGACCTCATTCAGTAGATCGTTATAGTGTATCTCCTCAGGCCAGGAGCGAAGTAAATCGTCCCACTTCATCCCGGTACGCGTACTAACCTGATTCACATACTGGCGAAAATCTTCTCGATCGACGTGATAGGCGGATTCAAACAGCCCTCCACGCATCACGTTAAAGAGGACATTCCCATAGTGTCGTGTGGTCACGGTCTCGAGTTGTGTGCATTGAAGACCATCCCCTTTCGCAACAATGGCCCTCAAACGTTCCTGGTCCAAATCGCGTTCGCTATGGAGAAGTTCTTGGAGTTCCTCCATTGAGTGCTGGCCAAGTAGGGACTGTAAATCCATCACCTTGGCAGTGGATTGATTCAATTCTGAAACGAGGAACCACGTAGTAGTTTGCCCGGCTTTCAGGTTCATTTGCGCGTGAGCAAAGTAGGCACCTTTATATCCATTGTTATGAGCTTCCTGCTTCACTTCAGAACCATTGCGAAACGCCGGTAATTGATGATTTGATAGCAAGTACCCCTTGGCTTCCAAACCGGTCGACCAAATAGTGTTGGCTACTAAAGCCTCGCTCGGCTCGGCTCGATCAATAATTCGAGCACTAAGGCTGTATACCGCCAGCCCGTTCTTCAATAACTCGCTCTTTTTGTAGGCGTCTACAAGGGTGCTCCTTCCATTTTGAAGGGCACTTCCTACACCTGCTGGAAGTATATTTTGAATGCCGTCAAGAAGTTCAATTGATCGTTCGGCATCGTCTAAGTTTTCAATCCACGCTTGGCGAAGAATTCCAAATCGATCCGAAAATGACCATTCGTACGCAAAGCGCAGCTTGAGGTCGTGATTGATCTCCTCAAAGCGCAGTCGATTTCCGTGAGTATTCTTGTATAAGTTGGATTCTATAGCGTAAAACCCTTTTCCATACTCAGAAAATGGCTCCCAGAGCAGCAGTTGATCTCCCCCTAGAACCCGGATTATGGTCTTCGCGCCTGTATACTCAGCCCCGTCAATTATCTTATCATCTGTATAATAAGGGAACAGCGATGATTCTGCATTAACTCTCCCGGCGGTTAGTCCCCCATTGCTCGCAATAAAGAGCCAATGGTCAGAAGGACTCACCAAGGACATAAAAAAAGGCGTCATTTCCTGATAGTTAGCGATTCTGTAAAATCGGTCACCATCCATGGAGAGAAAGGAGCCATCAACAGGTTTAGGGTGGTTCTGTAAAGCCTGTTTACCTAAGTAAATAGCCTTGCTCATATTCAGTTGTTCTAGTTGACAATTAGTGTTTGAAGGGAAGAGGGAGGTATGGCTACTGTCGTTGTTCTACCTTCTAAATAGATCTTCAACGTGGAGGTCTCTGTTGAGGTATTCAACAGAATGGCAACGACTTTTTCGTCCGGTCGCTTCACGGTCAGGGCCATTATCTCTTCGGGCAAATCCGAATGTCCAATACGAACCGATCCTCTTGGGATATACGCGCTAAAATGTCGCATAACATCATACAAAGGAGTATAGTACAACTCCTGCTTTACCGTATCCGCAAGCACCGGTGCCACACACCAGTTCTTTACGTGATTTGGACCGCCTTGAGGGTCCAATAGCATATTCCAGTCAACCCAAGCCTCAACCCATGAATTCATGGACCCAATGATATCCCGTGCGTACCTAAAGACGGGGACATATTTGGGATGTAAGTACTTGGATTCCGGTTTTGCCCAGTCATATCCCCAATCGGTGGCCTCCTTCTTCCAGTACCAAGCATCGTCATTCCAATGTGGCACTTCAGCATCCACGCAGGCCTCTGTTTGGATGATTCCTTTTTCTGGGGCTAACGAATGTGTGTGGTTCAAGCTCTCTGGAAACCAGTCATATGTTGAGGTGTACCAATGAACTGCCGTTCCATAAATATAGGGCAGTAGTGCGGTATCCGTCAACAGGACTTCTGCCCATTCCTCAAGCTCTTCGCCCCTGTTCTGATCATAGGTCAAAATGGCTGCATCAATACCAGCAGCTTGAAACTGTGGGCCCATATGATGCTTGATAAATTCGGCCATTTCCTCAGGCGTATAATGCATGCTTTCCCAATTCGCATCGTTACCCAGGGGCTCATTCTCCACCGTATACCCCCAAATTTCAATTCCTTCTTCACGCATAGCCTCGTGGTATTTCACAAAGTACGATGCCCAGGTATCATAAAAATCCAATTGAAGCTTTCCGCCATACCATTCCTGATTATCCTTCATGAACGGAGGCGCTGTCCAGGGGGAAGCAATGATTTGAAGATCTTTTTGCAGGTCCAGCGCTGCCTGAATCATCGGTATGATGTCTTCCCGATCTGGATCGAGACTGAAGCTGGACAAACTTGTATCCGCACCATCTAGATAATCATATGAACCCAGCGAAAAGTCACATGAGTTAATGTGGGTCCGGGCCATGTTGTAAGAAGCTCCCGAATCTGAAAAGTAAGCTTGAATAAGTTCGTCTTGCAGTCCCGGATTCAATCGTGTCCATAGGTGAGCAGAAGACTCCGTAAACGCACCTCCAAAACCTCTGATTTCTTGATAAGTGGTATCCGGAAAGATGGACCACGAATGAGCTCCTTGTGATGAGTGTTGCTCTATAGCAACAGACGCCAATCGTTCCCCTTCTGCCGAACTTCGGTATAACTCATAGTTTAGCGGCTCTTGATTACATGAAATCAAGGATAACGTCAAAAGGACTAGGGTCAGTCTTGCCGTCATAATCAGTTCACTTTTTGATAAACCCGGACATAGTCGAGAATGTACTGATGAGATTTCCAAGAAGTATCAATTCCTTGAGCCCCTCCCCAGCCACCGCCTACGGCGAGATTCACAATAATATTTTGAGGTTTGTCGAATGGCCATTCCAATTCGTTCTCGTTCTTATCATAGGTGAAGTAATATTCACCGTCTAAATAGGCCTCAATGCGGTCTGGATGCCATTCAATGGTGTAGTTGTGGAACTGCTGGTACATGCTGTCTAGCTCGATTTCTGATCCGATTTGATTGCCTTGTTTGAAATAGTACGCGCGGGTATGACAGGTCGCGTGGTTCAACCCCTTTCCTGTCGTATCATTGATTTCGTAACCCACACATTCCAATACGTCAATCTCCCCGCAATACGGCCATGAAATTTCATCTCGATAGGCTTCTCCAAGAAGCCAACCTGCAGCCCATGTTCCCCTACCAGGTGGAACTTTAGCTCGAAACTCTACTTTTCCATATTTAAAGGCATGCCTTCCTTGAGTCGTTAAACGAGCAGAGGTCCAAGCGGGACCTACCTCATTTTGGTGCGCCTCTATAATCAAGGTGCCGTTCTCCTGACGCGCATTTTCAATTCGACCATCCGTGTAATATTGAGGCTCGTTATTTCCCCAACCCCAGTCGCCTATATTGTACGCCCATTTGCTCGAATCCGGCAATCCCTCTCCGTCAAATTCATCACTCCAAACCAGTTCCCACTGATCGCCCTCCATATTCTGAACGTGGATGTTTGGGCTTGCCTCTCGCTCTTGAATCAATTCAAACTCAAGGGACTTTAACTCGACTGCTCCTCCATCTACATGCAACCGCATTGGGTGAAGGCCTGTGTCCAAGGGGCTACCATCTACTGAAGCGAAATCGCTCCAACCATGTGGTTTGATACTTCCCGTAATATTGTACGTCCGGCCATCGGTGTTGATAATGTAATCCTCTATCCAAAGCGAGGAGCTATCTGTTCCTGCTGCATCAAAGGTTATTCGATAGCGGCCGCAAGTGGGCACGCTGACTTCAAGATCAAGGTGCTCTCCAGCTTGCAGTTTTAAGGGCGCTTCTCCCCCGCCATCGGTAAGATCAACGGCCCAAGAATTCCCTCCTTGATTTACGCTTTCTATCGATTCCTCCGTCGGAGGGTTTTGGCATGCGGCAAAAAGAAGTAAAACCGCTGGAATAAATACTCTTTTCATGCTTAGGCTTTTACTAGTTTTTTCTCCAACTCTTCTAAAGAAACTCCCTTAGTTTCCGGAATCACTCGAATGATAAAGAACAAGCCCGCCAAGGCAAACAGACCATAAATTAAGAATGTCAAGGAGCTCCCTAAAACTTCGAGCTCCCAGGGGAAAATCCACTGAACCAAGAAGCTCACGGCAGAGTTGATAAGACCCACGAAGGAAATGGCAATACCTCGAATCTTGTTGGGAAAAAGCTCAGAAAATAGCACCCACATGACGGGCCCAATAGAAATGGCAAAGGAGGCGACAAAGGCCAGAATCGCACCCAAGATGAGTACGGTATTCAAATTGATACTGGCCGTTAACAACGATTGCTTTTGTTCTACATAAAACTCAGAACCTCCCTCCAGTCCTTCGACGGCACCCTGAAAGCCCACCTCCGAATTATAAACTTCTCCTTCTATCTGACTTAATGCCGGAAAGGTATTTTCAAAGGAAGCGATATCCGCAGCATCTAGGCTATAAGTCGCAGCGTTGAAGCCATAAGCCAGGGTGAACATGGACAATACAATGCCCGCCACACCAAAGATCAAGAGAGGTTTACGCCCCAGACGATCAATGAACAGTATGGCCAGAATAGTGAATAACAGATTGACGAGGCCAACCAAAATAGCTTGCATAAACGAGGCGTCTGTTCCCAGTCCGCTTTGCTCGAAAATCATGGGCGCGTAGAAGAAAACGGAGTTGATCCCGGTAATCTGTTGAAGAACCGCAACAACGACCCCAATAGTAATAACGAGACGCATTGCCGGTTTAAATAGATCTTTGAAACTGCCCTCCGATTGATCTTCATCCTGAGAGATAGCTTGTGTAATACGATCGATTTCCTTTCGCGCTTTTTCGGGTCCATTGAATCGCGCCAAGACCGCTTCTGCCTCACTGATGTTTTCATGCATGAGGCACCAGCGCGGACTTCGAGGAACAAAGAACAGTCCTAAATAATAGAGCACGGCGGGAATCGTCTCAATTCCCAACATCCATCTCCATTGATTCTGGTCCATGCCCACGGTCTTCACCCAGGAGAGATCCGTTTGTGCATATTGAAGAATGGCGTAATTAGTGAAGAACGCCAGGGAAATACCGATTACGATATTCAATTGGTTGAAGGAAACTAATCGTCCCCTCAATTCTTTTGGCGAAATCTCGGCGATATACATAGGTGCCAAAATGAGCGAGGCGCCCACTCCGAATCCCCCAATCATTCTGGCAATGACCAAAAGGACAAAATTCGGAGCCAAAGCCGAGCCAATAGCCGAAATAGCATATAAGATGGCCGCCCAGCGCAACACCGCTCTTCGCCCATACTTGTCACTGATAGGCCCGGCAATCATCATGGCCAGAGTAGACGTCAAGGTCAAACAGGCTACTGACCACCCCAGCTCAAGCTTGGTCAATTCAAACTCGGGCTCAATAAACTTTACTACGCCCGATATGACCGAAGCGTCAAACCCCATGAGTAAGCCACCAAGGGCTACAATCAGGGCAACTTGCATAATACCTCTATTCTTCATAGTTGCAGATTAGGAGAAGTACCACCACAGTCCAAAGACCAGGAATACGACTATAATTGTGTGTAAAATGTGGGCTAATGGGGCCTTTTGAGATTCATCGGAATCAATAGGACCAATGGCGTCTTCTTGTGGAGATGTCCTGTAACTCACGAGTACAAGTACAGCACTTGATATCAAGAAAAGCAGGAGGGCAAAATGCAGGAAATTAATCTCTATAAACCAAAGCAGAAAGCCAGACCAATTCTCCTTGCTCAGTTCCAAAACAAGCCTCGATGCACCGAGGATCGCTCCTGTGAGAAGGGCATATTTTGCTCCCGTGGCATTGAGTCTTTTCCAAAAAATACCCAAAATGAAAACCGAGGCAATAGGCGGGGAGATGTAGGACTGTAGGCTTTGTAGCTTTTGAAAAAGTCCTCCTTCCAAAAGCTGTAGGACAGGAATCCAAGTAATTCCTAAAACGACCAAGCCTGCCGTCGACCATCTACCTACCGCAACGAGACGTCTTTCTGTCGCCTCCGGGAATCGCCTCTGATAGACATCCATGGTAATGAGGGTAGAGCAAGAATTAAAAACCGAGCTCAAAGAACTCATTAAGGCTGCCAAAAGTCCCGCAACTACCAGTCCCCTGAGGCCGGTAGGGAGCAACTGCATGGTAAGCAATGGAAGCGCAGCATCATAAACGGGCTTTCCATTTTCGACTGGAAATTGAATGACCGCGTCTGGCCCAACCGAAAGCTGATATGCTATGACCCCAGGCACAACGAAAAGGAACAATGGCAAGACTTTAAGATATGCAGCGAAAATACTCCCCCTTCGGGCATGATCTAAGTTTCGAGCAGCGAGCACCCGCTGCACAATGAATTGGTCCGTACACCAATACCAAATCCCTAAAATCGGGGCTCCGAAGAGAATTCCTGTCCAGGGAAAATCTGGATGATCCATGGATCGCCATAAGTCCAAATAGCCTGGCTCTGCAGTAGCCACCAAGTTGGACCACCCACCTAGCTTATCCAAACCGATAAAAGTGATGGCAATGGAACTACCCAAGAGAATAAACATCTGAACCATGTCCGTGTAGACTACGGCCTTCAGACCTCCAAAAAGAGTGTAGATCCCCGTTGCCACGACAACTATAATCGCTCCGAACCAGAAGTCAATGTTCAGCAGGGCCTTGAAAATGATACCACCGGCCATGATGGTCAACGCAATTTTTGTCAACACATATCCGATGATGGAAATCCAAGTGAGGTAGGAGCGCGCCCAGGAGTTATAGCGCTTCTCCAAGAATTGGGGCATGGTGAAAATGCCCGTGCGCAAATAAATTGGAACAAATACCCACGCCAATAGCAGGAGCATGAATGAGGCCAGTAATTCGAACTGTGCAACAGGAAAATCACCTGCAGCACCAGCGCCTGCCAGACCGACTAAGTGTTCTGATCCAATATTAGAAGCAAAAAGTGAAGCGCCAACGATGAACCAAGATAGGTCTCGACCTCCTAAAAAGTATGCACTACTGTCAGAGTCCAAACCCTTCTTGCGATCCTTCAAATACAAGAAGATGAATATCCCGAAAATTAACAGGAAGTAAGCGGCAAGAACCGAATAGTCGTATGCATTGAATTCGCCGCCCATAGAATAGAATTATAGCTCGAAGGAGAAGCCCTTGGCGATTAGCTCGTCGTAACGCTCTTGGTCAAATCGATAGAGTTTACCCGGACGGTGAGATACGTTCTGCTCCCGCTCTCCTGTTTCTATTAAAAGCCCCATGGATAAGATCTTCTTGCGGAAATTGGCTTTATCAAAGGTCTTGTCCAATAGGACCTCATAAAGGCGTTGCAGCGCCCCCAGCGGAAAAGTAGCTGGTAATAATTCAAACCCTACGGGTTGATGACGGACCGTCGCACGAAGCGTCATCAAAGTTTTGACGATGATCTCTCCGTGGTCAAATGCAAGTTCCGGTAAGTCCGAAACGGCGTGCCAATGAGCGTTCTTGGCCCACGAAGAACTTTGGGGATTATAATGACCTATATTAACCAGTGCGTAATACGCAACCGTGATGACTCGACCGAGCGGATGACGCCCCACACTACCAAAGGTGTGCGCCTGTTCCATGTATAAATTGTTGATTCCAGTCAAATCATTGAGGACTCTAGAAGCCCCATCAGTCAAATCCTCCTTTGGATAGACTAGATCACCCGGTAGTGCCCAAGCATCCTTAAAAGGCTCGGCATCCCGTTGCACCAAAAGAACCTTCAGGTCATCGTCGTCAAATCCAAAAACGGTACAATCCACAGAAAATGCCGCCTTGAAGAAATCTTCTAAAGCAATGGGATAAATATCGTATTCGGCTCTAATGCTCTCGTGGGCCTGAGGGTCCATAGACTGAATATTAATTGTACTTTAAACGCTTAATAGCGCTCTATCCGGAAGTTCTGTGAACTGATGATGAAAAAAATGTTGTCGAAATGTAGGAACTTTTGGTGAATAATACCATAAGTTTTTATAATTTCACCGTCGTTATCCTAAACTGTAATCAATTGAAAATCCAATAACTATGAAGAGAGCATTATTATTTCTTCTTTTCGCTCCAATGTTATTGACTGCGCAAACCAATCACAATGTGACCTTTAAGGTCGACATGAGTGATTACACAGGCACGTTTACCAACGTGTATGTTAGCGGTACATTTAATAGCTGGGGCGGAACGTCAAATCAACTTTTAGACGCAGACGGAGACTCAATCTATGAGGCTGTTGTTTCTGTTCCTGCTGGACCTATTGAGTGGAAGTACCAAGTCGATGCTTGGGCAGGTCAAGAGAACTTCTTGTCTGGTACCCCGTGCACCGTTACAAATGGTGGATTCACCAACCGAAGCATGGATGTGACAGCAGACGTTGTACTGCCTTCAGTATGTTGGGAAAGCTGCAACTCTTGCGGATTCGTTGCACCTATTGTGAACGTAACCTTTAAAGTAGACATGAACCAATACACGGGTACGTACACCAACGTTCACGTAAACGGACCATTCTCAGGATGGTGCGGAAGCTGTGCAGGAACTCAAATGAGCGATCCTGATGGCGATGGCATCTACGAATTGGTTGCTCCACTACCTGCCGGTTCTATGGAGTATAAATTTACCATCGACGGATGGGCAGACCAAGAACAATTCAACGGTGGCGAGTCATGTACCGTTACCAACAGCGGTTTCACGAATCGTAACATTATTTACTCCGCGGATACTGTTCTCGACGTAGTCTGTTTTAATTCTTGTGTTGCCTGTGCGGCTGGTCCAGTGCTCACGCAAATTGATCTTCCGATCACATTTGATGATTCCACAGTAAACTACACGGTCTCTGACTTTGGTGGAAACATTTCGCAACTCGTCGCTGACCCAATGGGCGGCACTAACATGGTGCTTGAGTCAAACAAACCTGTCGGCGCGCAATTGTGGGCAGGAACCACCTTGAGTACAAATGCAGGATTGGCAACAGCTATACCTTTTAGCGCTACAGCCAATATCATGACTGTTATGGTATATTCTCCAGATACTGGAATTCCAGTACGCTTGAAAGTAGAGGATGCCACAGACCCAAATATCTCTGTTGAGACTGAGGCATTAACGACCATGGCAAATGCATGGGAAATGTTGAGTTTCGATTTCACCAATCATGTGACAGGAACCGCAGCTATAGACTACAACAACACATACGATAAAGCCTCCATTTTCTACAATTTCGGAACTGATGGAAACACGGCTGGTGACAAAACTTACTACTGCGACAACGTGATGATGGCCAGTGGTGGAGGAACCAACCCAACAGCTTGTGGTGATTTGATCATCAGCGAGTACATTGAAGGTTCTGGTTCTAATAAAGCGCTAGAACTTTATAATCCCACATCAAGCGCCATTGATCTTTCTCTCTATTCTGTTTACTGCAATGTAAACGCGGGTTCATTCAACAACTTGTCGAGCCCACAAGGAATGATTGCTCCATACGGAACGTACGTAATGGTAAACTCCAATGCGGATTCAGCTTTGGCAGCCATGGCCGACACCTTGTTGTCTGGATTTAGTGCGGTGAATTTCAACGGAGACGATGCTATTCTTCTCGTGAAGGGATCAGACACACTAGACATTATTGGAGAAGTTGATATTGATCCAGGAAGCAGCTGGCCAGTGGGAAGCGGAAGCACTCAGAACCACACCTTGGTTCGCATGGCAACCGTAGACATGGGCGAAACTGATTGGGTAGTAGGTGCAACACAATGGGATGTATATCCAACAGATACCTACACCGACCTTGGAACCCATACGAGTAACTGTGCAAACACAGGAAACCCATGTGTGGTCAGCATGTTGCCGTATTCAGAGGATTTTGAAGCTGGGTTCCCAGCATGTTGGGATACCACACAAAACGCTGGATCCAACGGGTTTATGTGGGGTGATGCTACAGCCATGGGGTCACAGTACTGGCCGGTTCCAGCACACACGAACTTTATGGCGAGTAATGATGACGCATGTGATTGTGATATGAGCAATGATTTGCTTCGTTCTCCTCAATTCGATTTGAGCGGTTATGCTGGTCAACTCCTTGATCTTTCTTTTGAATACTACGGAGATCAGAACTATGGTTCTGTTGGAACAGTATGGTACTCCATGAACGGAGGACCGTTGATGCTTCTAGATTCAATGGCACCTTCCCCTGCTGCGGCATGGGCAGTAAGTACGCTTGACGTCTCTGCTGTTGCCGGTTCGGATTCAGTTGTATTCGTCTGGAAGCATGATGATGGCGGTGCCTGGGCAGATGGAGTCGCTGTAGATGATGTTTCTGTCAGCGTTGCACCAGATCCATGTATGGTGATGACTCTTCCATACACAGAGGATTTCGAAACTGGAGGAATGCCTGCATGTTGGGATACAACGCACAACGCAGGATCAGCAGGGTTTATGTGGGGTGATGCTACAGCCATGGGGTCACAGTTCTGGCCGGTTCCTGCTCACACCAACTTTATGGCGAGTAATGATGACGCATGTGATTGTGATATGAGCAATGATTTATTGTGGACTCCTCCATTTGACCTTTCAGGTTATACAGGTCAGTCATTGAACTTATCTTTTGAATACTACGGAGACCAGAATTACGGATCTGTTGCCACAGTATGGTATTCCATGAATGGTGGCCCACTCGTACTTTTAGACTCTGTGCCACCCTCTCCTGCAACAGCTTGGGCGAACCGCACGCTAGATGTTTCCATGTTGGCTGGTGTTGATTCTGTAGGTTTTGTCTTCAAGCACGACGATGGTGGTGCTTGGGCCGACGGTGTTGCCGTCGACGACGTCATGCTTGATGTAGCTGATACCGATTCTGATGTAACCTTCAAGGTGGACATGAACGCTTACGGTACTGCTTTCGGTTATGTAAACTTCAGCAGTAGCATCAACAATTGGTGTGGCGACTGTGCTCAAATGGATGACTCAGATGGCGATGGTGTATGGGAAATCACAGTTACCGATATACCTAATGGGCCAATTGAGTGGAAATACAGTCTCGATAACTGGGCTACAGATGAAGCGCTAACGCCAGGAGATCCATGTGTAATTACTACCGGAGGTTTCACTAACCGCTACTTGGATGTACAAGCTGATACCACTATGCCAGTAGTATGTTACACCAGCTGTTCTGCATGTCCTGCTAATCCAATCGACGTGGACATCACATTCCAAGTGGATATGGATGGATATACTGGAACTTACACCGATGTGAACTTGAACGGTACGTTCAACGGATGGTGCGGCGGCTGTGCTACAATGGCTGATCCAGATGGTGACAATGTCTATGACATCATCGTTAACTTCCCCAATATCACTCCTGGTGATACCATTGAGTGGAAGTTCACTGTTGATGGATGGACCGATCAAGAAAACTTGACGGATGGTGACCCTTGTACTATGACCACTATTGACGGAACAAATGTCTACGTCAATCGTATGATGGTATTGCCTGCTGTGGATATGATCATACCTACTGTATGCTGGAACAGCTGTGATGCATGTTCTACCATTGGATTGGAAGAAGAGGCAGGAGCATTTGATCTGTTCCCGAATCCAGCTCAAGATCAAGTAACCATTACTTGGGCGCAGGCTGGTGAGCGTACGATTCGCATCGTAGATGCTCAAGGTCGAGTGGTTCAAACCGTTCAGCCAGAACTTAATGCTCTGGAAGCGGTATTGAATACAAGCGGTCTTTCAGCTGGTTGGTACACCGTAGTTGTTGAATCAGCTTCAGACTACAAAGTTCAAAAACTTATCATTCAGGAGTAAAAAGTCATAGACCCAGACTAAAGTGTAGAGCTTCTGAATAAAAGCCCGGCCTTGCGGCCGGGCTTTCTTTTTTACTCTGTTTCCATCTCTTCCGAACCCTCGTCCAAACGATCTTCGAGGTCCTCATCGGGCGCGCACCATAGAAAGCGCGCAGTCTTGTTGTGGGGATTCATTACCAGCTGACTTTGTATGAAATAACGGGAAGAAGCGGAAATTGGTATCCGTACTCATTCGCGCCCAAAGCTCAGGATTGGAGACAATGGACATGGGGCCAAATTAGTTAATTCTTAACTTGACCAAACCTTAACCATGAACCATGAAAAGACTTTTGCTCCTATTCGCCGCAATGGCGATACTCTCGGCCTCGGCACAAACCGGCATCGCCTGCGATGGAGTGGACGATGTGATGTCCGTCCCCAACGCCTCCAGCCATTTTGTCAACCAGAACATCTCCATGGCCTTCTGGATCTACCCGACCAACCCCAGTCCAGGATTTCCTGATTTTGACGGATTCGCCGGCTTCCGAACCGAAACCAGCTTTGACTTCTACTTACTTCAACTCTCCACCACGAATGTGGAATGTCGCTTTCGGAATAACTTGGGAACCGCCTTCGACATCGTATTCACCGGGCTTCAAATGAACGCCTGGAATCACTTCGTCTTCACCTACAACGGCACGCAGACGGAAATCTTTCACAACGGCGTCAGTGTAGCCACAACTCCAGCCAACGGCAGCATCAGCAACGGAAATGTCGCTTTCGAGGTCGGAAAAACCCAGTTCGGACCTCCCTTTTGGACGGTGGGCCGATTTGATGACGCAGCTTTGTGGACTCGTGCGCTATCGGCGACAGAAGTGGCCACCTTGTACAGCTCGTGCTCGGTCGACATTAACTCCCCAAACTTGACCATGCTCTTCGAGTTTGAAGACGGTGTGGCTGGCGGAACCAATACCGGAGTGACCACAGCCACGGACAGCAAAGGGACGCAGAATGGAACCTACTCCGGCTTCCAAATGAGCGGAACCAGTTCGAATTTTGTTGCTGGGAATGGCGCCACATTTGCCTCAGACACCGCGAGCGCTTGCTTCAGCTATACTACGGCGGGTGGGCAAACCTACACCACCTCGGGAGTTTACACGGACAGCCTGACTTCTTCGGCCGGGTGCGACAGTATCGTGTCCTTGGACCTGACCATAATCGACTTTGATTTGAGCATCAATCAAGCTGGCAGCACCCTATCCGCGGCCCATTCTGGTGCCTTGCTTTACCAGTGGATTGACTGCAGTGACGGTCAGGTCATCGGTACCAGCCAGTCCTACACGGCCACGACGAATGGGGATTATGCCTGTGTGATTACAGACGATGGCTGCCAAGATACCAGCGCTTGTGTTTCAATTACGAATATCGGTTTGGCTGAGGGCCTCACGGCCCGATGGTCCATCTCCCCCAATCCATCTCACGGCACCGCTCAGCTGAGCTTCGGCCGCACTGTAGAACAGGCTCAGCTACGCATCATTGACCTTCAGGGCCGCGTGGTCTTTGAAACCGCAAACTGGTCCGGAGAGGAATTGAATCTGCCGCAGGAACTTCCAGCGGGTGTGTATGTGGTGGACGTACAGGTTCCATCGGCCCGTAGGGCCATTCGATGGATCGTGGAATAAATCAGAAACGATAGAACAACGCGATTTCCCCTAAAGCGTGGAATCGTGTTCGGTCGCTGTAGTAGTAATACTGAGAATTAGGGTCTTCGTAGTCCAGGTCCATTAAGAAACCGAGGGCTAGGTTGAAGTTAAGCCCCAATCGATCGTTGAAGTTGAGCTTCATTCCGTTGGTGACGTAGCCCCCAAGGAAATTGTGGTTGTCGCGGTAGGAGTTGTAAATCCACTGTTCGAGTTCGTCGTCGTAATAGTCCATGTAGACGTAGGTATCACGAATCGAATAATGAATCATAGCTCCGGTGTAGTAGGAAACCTTGCGCTGTCCAAAGGGATAGACATTGAATCCTAAACCGACTCCAAATACATTGGGGTCTTCCAGGTAACTATTGTCTTGTGCAAATCCAACGCGCACAGGCAAGTACAAGGAAACGGTTCCTTCTTCGTCCAATAGGCGCTCATAGCTAAAGGCAAAATTGAGCGTCACGAGATCAAAATAGTTATAGCCAATCAAGTTTCGATCGGTGATTTCCATCACGGCTTTCGTACTCCCAAACTGCTCTACCATTCCGTTTTCATATTCGATCACGGCAACAGATTTACGGCTCTTGGAATACAGGGGACCGGCTACTTGGCCGTAGCGGCGATAGCGGATTTCATCATCGGAAATGGACTCCAATACAACTTCGATTCGGGTGCCGTCTTTGAGGACCAGGATGTCCTGAGCAAAGGTTCCAAAGGCGACTAAAACCAAGACAAGGACGACAGTGGTTTTTTTCATGACCAAATAGTAAAAGGTTTTGCGGGCGAAAGGTACTAAATTAGCGCCCGTGAGAACGATGATTGTCATACCCGCTCGTTATGAAAGTACGCGCTTTCCGGGCAAACCGTTGGCTGAAGTATTGGGAATTCCCATGATTCTACGGGTTGTTGCTCAAGCACAGAAGGCTTTTGACGAAGTCCTGGTGGCTACGGACGACGCACGCATTGAAGACGTGGTCAGTGAAGCCGGCGGAAGGGTCGCGATGACCTCAACCAATCACGCGAGTGGAACCGACCGCATCGGCGAAGCTGTATCGGGCCTTGGACTAGACGATAAGGACGTCGTCATTAACGTTCAAGGCGATGAGCCCTTCATTGCACCTGAACAAATTACGGCGGTTCGTCAACTCTTCAAAGACGAGACGGTGAGCATAGGAACGCTTGTCCGACGGATTGATGATCCAAAGGTCTTGAGCAATCCGAATACCCCAAAAGTGGCGCGGGCGCTCAATGGCGAAGCCCTTTACTTTAGCCGTTCGGCCATCCCGCATGATCGCGATGGTGTTGGCCAGGTGGCGCATTGGCAGCACATTGGCCTCTACGCTTACCGCTTTGGTGTTTTGAAAAATCTGGTAGCTTTGCCGCCCTCGCCTTTGG
The DNA here is from genome assembly GCA_965661605.1 of Flavobacteriales bacterium. GTDB lineage: Bacteria > Bacteroidota > Bacteroidia > Flavobacteriales > ECT2AJA-044 > ECT2AJA-044. The sequence goes on from CBFIEH010000027.1 coordinate 18,270, forward strand.
AACGTGCTGAACGCCTGGAACAATTGCGATGGTTGGAACACGGGTACCGCATTCACTGTGCGGAAACCAACTCCGAAACTTGGGCGATTGATACCCCAGGGGACCTCGCTCGGGTCGAGGCCCATTTTGCTGAAAAAGCTTAATTTAGTCCTTTATGCTGCTGGAAGACTACGTTGGAAAATTGCTGTACCGTCACGACTGCGTGATCGTCCCGGAATGGGGTGGCCTGGTCAGTGCGTACAAACCAGCGTCGATCCATCCGGTTACGCACATCATGAATCCGCCTTC
>CBFIEH010000028.1:0-16613 GCA_965661605.1 Flavobacteriales bacterium
CAAGCGGTACCACAAAGAAGTGGACAAGAAAAACGAGCCCTACGGAAATTGGGAGAAGATCAAGCGCTTTGAGTTGACTCCTGAAGTTTGGACGGTCGAAGGAGGGGAGATGACGCCGACTATGAAGTTACGTCGCAAACCCATACTCGAAAAATACGCCGCTTATTACGAGAAGATCTACGGAGAGGCTCCGATGCAGAAATAAGCGAAATACCTCAGATTCAAGGGAATCCGTTCGAACCATTCGGGCGGATTCTTTTTTATTCAAGACAAAGTATTATGCTTGCATAGTAAATTTTTTATATCTTCGACAACGATGAAAAGAGAAAAGACCATTGATTTCCAGGTAAAAGCGCTCTGGCACAGCATTGCCCGGATGTATAATGAAGAGGCCGAGAAATACGGAGGAACCTTGACAATTGCCTACGTGCTCTTGAATGTCGATCCAGAAGGAACGCCATCGACGGCTTTGGGTCCCCGCATCGGAATGGAGCCGACCAGTTTGTCTCGCACCCTGAAGAATATGGAAGAGAAAGCTCTCATTGAGCGCAATCCAAATCCAGCAGACGGGCGCGGTGTACTGGTGACTTTGACCGCCGAGGGAAAGAAAAAGAGAAAGGTATCTAAGGATGCCGTAGTCAACTTCAATGAACGGATTAAGTCCGTTGTACCTGACGCCGACATGAAGTCCTTCTTTAAGGTCATGGACGCCATTCAACAAATGATCAACGAAAAGCAAATACACTTAGCAGACGTATGAAACGTACCATCAAAAAAGTTGCGGTCCTCGGTTCGGGGATCATGGGGTCACGCATCGCGATGCACTTTGCCAACATTGGCGTAGAAGTGCTCCTTTTGGATATCGTCCCCTTTGAGTTGACGGAAGCTGAAGCGAAAAAAGGCTTGACGAAAGAGCATCCGGCCGTGCGTAATCGCATTGTGACGGAATCTTTTCAGGGAGCCTTGAAATCGAACCCGTCACCGATTTACAGAAAGAAATACGCCGATCGAGTTTCTCTAGGAAACTTTGATGATGATCCTCACCGCATCAAGGATGTAGATTGGGTGATCGAGGTCGTTGTTGAGCGCCTTGACATTAAGAAGCAGGTCTTCGATAAGGTGGAGCAACACCGCAAACCGGGCACCTTGATTTCGAGTAATACGTCTGGAATTCCGATCCACTTGATGTTGGACGGACGCAGTGATGATTTCAAAAAGCACTTCTGCGGAACACACTTCTTCAACCCCCCGCGTTACTTGCGTTTGTTGGAGATTATTCCCACTCCCGAAACCGATCCGGAAATCATAGATTTCCTCATGGAGTATGGCGACCTCTTCCTGGGTAAAACGACCGTTCTGGCGAAGGATACACCGGCCTTTATCGCCAACCGTATTGGAGTGTATAGCATCATGAGCTTGTTCCACTCGGTCAAAGAACTCGGCTTGACTGTAGAGGAAATCGACAAACTCACCGGACCCGTGTTGGGCCGCCCAAAGTCGGCAACCTTCCGCACCTCGGACGTCGTAGGTTTGGATACCCTGGTGCACGTGGCCAATGGTCTTAAAGAAGCCGTGCCCAACGATGAAATGAATGCGCTTTTTACGCTTCCGGATTTCATCCAGCACATGATCGGCAACAAACTGCTCGGGTCTAAAACGGGAGCCGGTTTCTATAAAAAGGTCAAAGGAGAGGACGGGAAGTCTTCCATCATGACCTTGGATCTAGAAACACTTGAGTACCGCGAGAAGAAGCGCGCCAAGTTCGCCACCTTGGAAATGACTAAGCCGGTAACGGATTTGCGCGAGCGCGTTCCGATGTTGGTGAAAGGCAAGGATAAGGCGGGCGAGTTTTACCGCAAGATGTTCGCCGGTGTGTTTGCCTATGTGAGCCATCGAATCCCTGAAATCTCAGATGACCTCTTCCGAATCGATGACGCCATGAAGGCCGGTTTCGGATGGGAGCTCGGACCTTTTGAGTACTGGGATTTGATCGGAGTGCAAAAAGGACTCGAATTGATTGAGGCTGAAGGACTCACCGTGGGAGATTGGGTGACCGAGATGGTGTCATCGGGCCGTCAGGCCTTCTACCAAATCACCGACGGTGAATTAGAGTACTACGACATTCCTGCTAAGGCGACGGCAAAAGTGCCGGGACAAGAAGGATTCATTATTCTCGACCGCATCCGCGAAAGCAAGACGGTTTGGAGCAATGCCGAATCCGTGGTGGAAGACCTGGGAGACGGTATCCTCAACTTCGAGTTTCGCTCCAAAATGAACTCACTGGGAAGTGGCGTGATTCAAGGACTCAATAAGGCCATTGACTTGGCCGAGCAGGATTACCGTGGGCTGGTGATCGGGAATCAGGCAGCGAATTTCTCCGTGGGAGCCAACTTGGGTATGATTTTCATGATGGCCATAGAGCAGGATTACGATGAGTTGAACTTCGCCATTAAGATGTTCCAAGACAGTATGATGCGTGTGCGCTATTCAAGCATTCCGGTGGTTGTAGCACCGCATGGTATGACCCTTGGTGGCGGGTGTGAAATGACCCTTCATGCGGACCGCGTTCAAGCGGCTGCAGAGACCTACATAGGACTTGTGGAGTTTGGTGTTGGGGTGATTCCAGGTGGAGGTGGAACCAAGGAAATGACCTTGCGTGCCGCCGAACGCTACATGAAAGATGACGTGGAGCTCAATGCTCTGCGCGAGTATTATTTGAACATCGGAATGGCCAAGGTGGCGACCAGTGCTTCAGAGGCCTTCGATATGAAGGTTCTGCGTGAAGGTCAGGACCACATTTCCTTGAACAAGGATCGCCAAATCGCCGATGCAAAGGCTGGAGCCATTGAATTGGCCGAACTGGGCTACACGCAACCGGTTCGCAAGAAGGTGAAGGTGTTGGGTAAGCAGGCGCTCGGAATGTTCTACATCGGAGCCCATGCCATGACCAGTGGCCACTACATCAGCGAGCACGATGAGCTGATCTCTCGCAAACTGGCCTATGTGATGGCCGGAGGAGACTTGAGCGAACCCGCCCATGTAAGTGAGCAGTACCTCTTGGATTTGGAGCGCGAGGCTTTCTTGAGCCTCTGTGGGGAACGCAAGACCCTCGAGCGCATCCAGCACATGTTGAAAACCGGTAAGCCCTTGCGCAACTAAAAATCGACGACAAAGATGGAAGCATATATCGTTAAAGGATACAGAACAGCAGTAGGGAAAGCGAATCGCGGACAGTTCCGCTTCAAGCGTCCGGATGACTTGGCCGCCGAGACCATTCAAGGTCTAATGAAAGCGGTTCCAGAATTAGACCCTAAACGGGTCGATGATGTCATCGTCGGAAATGCCATGCCCGAAGCGGAGCAGGGCCTTAACGTCGGACGTTTGATCTCTCTTATGGGACTGAATGTAGTAGACGTTCCCGGAATGACGGTGAACCGCTACTGCAGCAGTGGACTGGAAACCATTGCCATCGCTACTGCGAAGATCAAAAACGGCATGGCCGATTGCATCATAGCTGGTGGTGTGGAAAGCATGAGCTACATCCCAATGGGTGGATATAAAGTAACCCCCAACTTGGATGTGGCCCGTCACAATCCAGATTGGTACTTCTCCATGGGTTTGACCGCCGAGGCGGTGGCCAACGAGTTTAAGGTAGCCCGAGAGGATCAGGATGAGTTTGCCTACAACTCCCACATGAAGGCCTTGAAGGCCATCGAAGAGGGACGATTCAAGGATGATATTCTTCCGATCGATATCGAAGAAGTCTACTTGGACGAAAACGAAAAGCGTCAGACCCGCACACATGTCGCGGATACAGATGAAGGACCTCGTGCCGGGACCAATATGGCTGCATTGGGGAAACTACGTCCTGTATTTGCTCAAGGCGGAAGTGTGACCGCGGGTAACTCCTCACAGACCAGTGATGGGGCGGCCTTTGTGATTGTGATGAGCGAACGCATGGTCAATGAATTGGGCTTGAAGCCCATTGCACGCTTGGTGAGCTATACCGCCATGGGTGTAGAACCTCGAATCATGGGTATTGGTCCAGTAAAGGCGATTCCTGCCGCATTGAAACAAGCGGACATGAAGCTCGCCGACATTGACCTCATTGAGCTGAACGAGGCATTCGCTTCTCAGTCCTTGGCGGTTTTGCGCGAGTTGGACATCAACCAAGAAATCGTCAACGTGAATGGAGGGGCCATTTCACTGGGTCATCCACTCGGATGTACGGGAGCCAAGTTGAGCGTTCAGCTCTTCAATGAGATGCGAAGACGGGGCAACAAATACGGTATGGTGACCATGTGTGTGGGAACCGGACAAGGTGCTGCGGGCATCTATGAATTCATCAATTAAGAACAGATTTAATACACGATATAATGGCACTCAAAGGAGGAGAATTCCTAATTAAAGACGCAACACCAGCAGAAGTCTTCATCCCCGAAGATTTCAACGAAGAACAACGCATGATGGCGGATGCCGCCACGGAATTCATTGAAAAAGAAGTCGTGCCTCAGCGCGAGCGCTTCGAGAAGAAGGATTATGCCTGGACCGAAGAGCTCATGAAGCAGCTCGGTGAAATGGGCTTGTTGGGCATCGGGGTTCCCGAAAACTACGGCGGACTCGGAATGGACTTTAATACAACCATGCTGATTTGCGATCGCGTGAGTGGAATCAGTGGATCTTTGTCTACGGCGTACGGAGCGCATACGGGAATTGGAACACTGCCCATCTTGCTTTACGGTTCAGAAGAGCAAAAACAAAAGTACTTGCCGAAGCTGGCCAGCGGTGAATTCATGGGCTGTTACTGCTTGACTGAACCAGGAGCCGGATCGGATGCCAACAGTGGTAAAACCACGGCTGTGTTGACGGATGATGGGGAACACTACATCATCAACGGTCAAAAAATGTGGATTTCCAATGCTGGATTTGCCGATCTGTTTATCGTGTTTGCTCGGATCGAAGACGACAAAAACATCACTGCCTTCATCGTAGAGAAAGGAGCAGAGGGATTGGAGCTCAACGAGGAAGAGGATAAACTCGGAATTCGCGCTAGCAGTACCCGTCAGGTCTTTTTCAACGATGTGAAAGTACCGGTGAGCCACATGTTGAGTGAGCGTGGAAATGGCTTTAAGATCGCCATGAACGCGTTGAACGTTGGTCGAATTAAGCTGAGCGTAGCTTGTTTAGACAGCGTTCGCCGTATTTCGACCCTGTCCACTCAATATGCCAATGAGCGTCACCAGTTTGGTCAACCGCTTTCCAATTTCGGAGCCATCAAAGTAAAGCTGGCGGAAATGGCATCAAAAATCTACGCTTCTGAAAGCTTGACTTATCGTGCCGGTCAGGATATTGAAGATAAAATCAATCAATTGGTCGCCGAAGGAGCAGATCCACAGACCTCCAAGTTGAAGGGTGTTGAGGAGTACGCCATCGAGTGTGCTATTGCTAAGGTCCACGGATCGGAAGTCTTGGACTATGTTGTGGATGAGGGCGTTCAGGTATACGGTGGTATGGGCTTCTCAGAAGATGCGCCGATGTCGGCGGCTTACCGAGATGCTCGTATTGCACGTATCTATGAAGGAACCAACGAGATCAACCGCATGCTAACCGTGGGGATGATTTTGAAGAAGGCGATGAAGGGAGAGTTGGATTTGATGACTCCTGCGATGAGCGTAGCCAACGAACTGATGTCGATTCCAAGCTTTGATACTCCAGATTACAGCGCTCTATTGGCGGCTGAACTCGAAGTGCTGGGCAAGCTGAAAAAGGCCATTTTGATGGTGGCTGGAAAGGCGGTGGAAACCTTTGGAATGAACATCGAAGCGGAGCAAGAGGTGATGATGAACGTGGCCGACATGATCATTGAAACCTACGCAGCGGAAAGCGCTATCCTGCGCACCTTGAAGCTGGCCGAAAAGAACGGTGAGGACAAGGTGAAAGGACAGGTTGCCATGACCCAATTGTACGTCTACAACGCCATTGAAGAAGTGGCGCGTGCGGGTCGCGAGGCGGTCGGTTCGTTTGCAGAAGGTGACGAGCGCCAACTCTTGATGATGGGATTGAAGCGCTTCACCAAGCCGACCAACATCAACGTCAAAGAAGTACGCCGTGCCATCGCTGAAGAGCTGATCGCCGCGAACAAATACTGTTTTTCTATTTCCTAATAGGGAGTAGTCTGTTTTGGTTAATGTAGGGAGTCCCGACTGTGGTGGTCGGGACTTTTTCTTTCCCGTATCTTCGCGCCCATGGATGTCTTGCGTTTTGAGCTTGAAAACGGCATACGTGTCGTTCATGCCCCGATAGATCGGCCCGTAGCCCATTGCGGACTGTTCATCGATGCGGGCAGCCGAGATGAGCGTCCGGAAGAGCAGGGGATGGCCCATTTTATTGAGCACATGATGTTCAAAGGGACCTCCAAAAGAAAAGCCTACCACATCTTGAGCCGAATGGAAGATGTGGGCGGTGAATTGAACGCCTTTACGGGGAAGGAAGACACGACCTTGCACACGTCTTTTTTATCTGCGTACTACGGACGGGCCATTGAGCTGATGAGCGATATCCTGCTCAATCCCGTGTTTCCGGCCAAAGAAATCACCAAGGAAAAGGCGGTGATTGTCGATGAGATCTACAGCTACGAAGACTCGCCAAGCGACCTCATTTTCGACGACTTCGAAGAAATGCATTTCCTCGACGATGCCATTGGCAAGAACATTCTGGGTACCCCGGAGATCGTGCGTAGCTTTAAGGCGCCCATGCTCCGTGCCTTTCGAAAGCGGAGGTATGCCCCAGGGGAACTCGTTTTCGCCAGTGTTGGACGGATCAGCGAAAAGAAGCTGCGCAAGCACCTGGAAGAACATTTGGGTGGACATAAGCTGCCGGCGATGTCTTCAGAGCCGCGCATCGCGCCGCAGGCGCATCGTCCTCAAGAAAAAATCATCCAGCGGGAAACCTATCAAAGCCATTGCATTCTGGGTAACCGGTGCTACGATGCTTTTGATCAGCGCCTCACCGGGATGGCCTTGCTCAACAATTTGCTGGGCGGGCCGGGTATGAATTCCCGTTTGAACCTCAATGTTCGAGAGCGTTACGGATTCACTTATCACATCGAGAGCTACTACCAAGCCTACAGCGACACGGGGGTGTTCGGTATCTATTTGGGAACCGACAAAGGACAGATGCAAAGATCCCTGGATTTGGTTCAGCGAGAGCTCAAGAAGCTTCGTGAAAAGCCTCTGGGTGTTTTGCAGCTCAGTCGGGCCAAGAAGCAGCTGCTCGGACAACTCGCCATTGCCACCGAGAATAACGGCAGCCTCATGCTGGCCTTGGGCAAGAGTCTCCTGCAGCGCGATCGCTTTGATTCCATTGAGGAGCTCGCTGCCAAAGTTGAAGCGGTTGGTGCCGCACAAGTACAAGAATTGGCCAATGATATTTTTGACCCTAGTCAATTGAGTACCTTGGTCTATCAAGCCAAATAACATGGATTTTCTAGACCCCAGAATCGAAGACTACTCCGAGCAGCACAGCTCCCCAGAGAGCGAACTCCTGCAGCGCATCAATCGCGAAACGCACATGCAGGTCCTCAACCCCCGTATGTTGAGTGGCCCCCTTCAGGGCCGCTTTTTGTCTCTGATTTCGCAGATGATTCAGCCCAAGTACATTCTTGAGGTGGGAACCTACACCGGTTACAGTGCTATTGCCATGCTTCAGGGCCTACGGCCCGATGGCGAACTCCACACCATCGATCGTGATGAAGAACTCGCCGATCGAGTCTACGGCTATTTTCAAGAGGCCGACGGTGGGGACCGCATACATTCACATATCGGTGATGCACGCGGTATTTTGGAAGACCTTAAACGTCCTTGGGATCTGGTTTTTTTGGATGCCGATAAGGAGAACTATAGCCACTACTACGATCAGGTGATCGACGACCTTCAGCCGGGAGGATACCTTCTGGCGGATAATGTACTTTGGAGCGGAAAGGTTTTGGAGCCCGCTGCGGCTGGGGATGTGGACACCGCTGGATTACAGGCCTTTAATGCCAAGGTTCAGGGCGACGACCGCGTAGAGAATATGCTTCTTCCTCTGCGCGATGGACTCATGATGGTCCGTAAGAAAGCAGGACAATTGTTTACGGCTTTGCGCTAAGAAATTGTTAACTTTACGCTACGTTTACTAACTCAAACACTTATTTATGAAGAGAATTTCTATGCTTTTTGCAGCAGTTATCGCATTCGGATTTGCTTCCGCTCAAAACGATACTCTGTTGTGGATGAACTTTGAAAATGCAGATACTGCATTGATCGTGGCCGGAGCGCCATCTGGGAATGATGACCCAAACTGGATCAACTTGGATTTCGACGGATTGGCAGATGCTAACGGTCGTCCACAAGAGTGGTTCTTGACTTTGGGATACGCTGACGTAGATTCAACCAACATCGTATTGGGCTCAAGCTCATGGTTGGCTGGATTCTTGCCAGGAAACCGCAACTACTTCATCTCTCCACAAGTTACTTTGGGAAATGATGCTTCTGAGTTGCGTTGGAAATCAGCTTCTCGCCAGACTCCATTGTACATCGATGGCTACGCTGTAGTTGTTTCTACCACAGATAACTTGGAGACGAGCTTCACGGATACTATTTTCCGCGCAGGTCAGTTCTTGGGTGCTGATTCAGATTCTTCTGGAGTAAGCCCAATTCCACAGTTCAACTGGTACGTATTCAGCGCTGGTTGGGTACAAGGATTTGACGGAACCGGAATTCAGTACGATTCGGGTGCAGATTCCACTCGTTTTATCGGTGAGTTGGTGGAGCATACTGTAGATATGTCTGCCTACAACGGCCAGTCTATCCACATTGCTTTCATCCACAACTCTGATGATGACAACTTGATCTCCATTGACGATATCTTGTTGCTCGGAACCGATGCTTCTAGCATCGAAGAGAACAAGTTGGAAGCTTCGATCCAGATGTTCCCTAACCCTGCAACGACCATCTTGAACGTTGAGTACGAATTGACCGTGTCTACTGAAGTCAATATCGTCATCACGGACATGCAAGGTCGTGCCGTTGCGGTTCAGAACTTGGGAGATCAAGTTCCAGGAACATACGAGACTACGCAAGACGTTTCAAACTTTGCTGCGGGCGCGTACAACATGACCATCGAGGCCATGGGTACCAGCTTCACCAAGAACTTCGTTGTGAAGTAATTGAACGTATCGATAGATTAAAAAGGCCGTCCCGTTGGGGCGGCCTTTTTTTATTTCCGAAAAAACAGGCCCCTCATTATCAGATGTTTCGCACCGCTTCTAAAATTAGAGACATGAAACGCACTCTACTACTTGCCACCTTGGTAGGGGCCTTCATAACCGCCTTTGGACAGAACGACACTATTTTCTATCTGGACTTCGAGTCGGAGTGATGCCTTCTAACTTTGTGGATACCCAAGATACGGCCAGACATTACCGTCTGGCAGAACTACAGCCTGGACAGCATTCCTGCGGCCAATGGATTGGACAATAACTGGTTCCTAGGCCCTGGAATCGCCAATGTGGATACGGTAAATACCGTGATTGCCTCGACGAGTTGGCTAGAAGGTTTTGCCCCAGGCAATCGAAAACTACCTTATATCACCGGCCTTCTTCTTGGTCGATGACTGGACCAACTTGAGCTGGTATTCAGCCAGCCGACATGCACCCATTTACCTTGATGGCTATTCCGTAGTGGCCAGTACTACGGGCAGCCGCCCTGAGGATTTTACGGATACACTATTCCGCGCTGCCCAGTGGATTGGTTCGAATCCAAACTCGACCACAGACAGCCCCGTCCCGTTCTTCAACAACCATCACTACAGCGAGGGTTGGGTACATGGATATGACGGAACCTATATTGAAATCGATGGCGACTCTATGAATTGGCATTGCGTACTCCAGCCCCATACGGTTTCCTTGAGCCAATACGAGGGCAGGAATGTCCGAATAGCCTTTGTACACAACAGCGATGACGACAACATCATCTCCCTCGACAAGATTTTGCTTCGCGGTACCAAGATCATTAGTTTGGAAGAAGAGGCCCTGCGGGCCGATGTGTACCCGAATCCTGCCGTAGGCAGAACGCACCTGCGCTTTACTACTGAAGAGCTCTCAGCATGTACCTCGAAGCTTCATGACCTGCAGGTGAAGGTTGTATTCGAGGGCCATCTCGGCACTTTAATGCCGGGTACGCACACCGTCGAAATTGATTTAGCGGGTCTTTCTTCCGGGACCTATCTCCTTCACTACCAGGTCGGCAGCGCTTCAGATTCCCAAGAGATTATTGTACATTAGAACATTAATGCGGTAAGATTGCTATTAATCTACCAACCGCATTTCTCCCTCGTTCGTCAATTCTGGTATGAAGAAGCTCTGGATCTACTCAATCATTTGCATGCTTCTGATCCCACTGGGTTCAGATGCGTGGCATATTGTGGGTGGGGAGATCTACTACGAGTGCATCGGAAATGACGACTACATCATTACCCTTAAGGTTTATCGAGACTGCAACAGTCAAGGAGCTCCATTTGACAATCCAGCTGCAGTGGCCGTTTACGACAGCGCCGGCGTTTTGGTTACGACCGTTCAGATGTTCAGCCCGGCTATTACCACAGTTCCTCCCTACATCAATAACCCTTGCTTAACCAGTCCACCGAACGTCTGTGTCGAGGAAGGAATCTACGCAGAGATTGTCAATCTTCCACCCATAGCCGGAGGCTATACCCTCGTGTATCAACGCTGTTGCCGGAATGCGAGTATCAACAATATTTTCTTGCCAGAAGAGCAGGGAGCTACCTACGCCACAACCATTCCAGGTCCTCCCTATCACTGCAATAATTCGGCCTTCTTCAACAACTTTCCACCAATCGTTCTGTGCACCAATGACACTCTGGACTTTGATCACAGTGCTACAGACTTGGACGGGGATTCCCTGTATTATCGATTTGCCACGCCGTACAATGGTGGCTCACAAATGAACCCAGCCCCAAACCCGCCGCTTCCACCACCTTTTCCCAATGTATTGTGGAATGCGGGATATACCATTCAATACCCCATTGATGCCAACCCAGCCTTCGTCATTGATTCCAGTTCTGGTCAGCTAACGGGTTCTGCGACCTTAATCGGTCAATATGTGGTCACCGTGGTCGCGGAAGAGTATCGCAATGGCGTCCTTTTGACAGAGAACCGAAGGGACTTCCAGTTCAATACAGCGGTCTGTTTAAGCGCGACTGTAGCGGGCATTACGCCGCAGACCCAGTTCTGTACAGGAACCACCTTTAACTTCAACCATCAGAGCTTATTTACTTCCTTTTACTACTGGGACTTTGGTGATCCGACGACCACTTTGGATACCAGTACATCGCCGAATCCGACCTACACGTATCCCGATACTGGGACCTATATGGTCACACTGATTGCCAACCCGGGATACTACTGTGCGGATACCATTACCACTTGGATTGAAATTTCCGAGGGTATTCCAGTGGATTGGTCGTATACGGGGATTGACTGTATCGATGGCAACGCTCTGGATTTTACCGTGCTGAGCCAGCATACACCAGGTGCTGTTTTTGATTGGGATTTTGGGGATGGAACAACGAGTCAGGTTTCCAATCCTTCCAAATCTTACACGGCCCCTGGAGAGTATTTGGTGACCCTGACCGTTAGTGAGAATGCATGTACGACTTTCTTGACCGATACGGTCCGAATATTTCCTGAAGTAGAGCCCGATTTCGATACGGATACGGTGGTGGGTTGTGCTCCTTTAACGGTTCAGTTCGTGGACAACATCAACACTTGGGTGAATATATCCTACCTCTGGGAGTTTGGAGACGGCTCCGCGAGTACGGCCAGTAGTCCCACACATACCTACACTTTGCCTGGAAGCTATGACGTCCGTTTGACCATTGAGGTACTGGAGGGCTGCGTGGATACGCATGTAGTGGTCATTGAAGATATGGTTGTCGTGGACCCAAGTCCCATCGCCGGGTTTGTCGTTGATCCCGAGGTCACTTCGTTCTTTGAACCGACGGTGGTGGTGCAAGACACAAGCATTGGTGCGTATTGGACCACATTTGATATGGGGGATTCCACGGTTTACTCCGCCTCGTATTTTGAGCACCGATACTTGGAAGACGGAAATTATACCGTTCGGCAAGTGGTCGGAAATGAATTCGGCTGTACGGATACCATGTATCGAACTGTGGTCGTGCAGCCTGAATATCTGCTCTATGTGCCCAACGTGTTTACGCCGAATCAAGACGGAGTAAACGAGGCCTTTGCTCCCAAAATATTTGGAGAGGTGGATTACCAGTTCTCCGTATTCAGCAGGTGGGGAGACCTTGTTTTTTATTCTGAAATTGTTGGAGAAGGGTGGACTGGACTAGACGCCAAGAAGGATCGGCCTGCACCTCAAGACACGTATCTGTGGGAAGTTAAGGTTATGGATGTCAACGGAGCGATCCATCGCGAAACAGGCTTTTTCTCCTTGATTCGATAAAGGGTATTCTCAAAACCTATTAAAGAGTCATTCGGGTGCTCAATCTCTGGAACCTCATGAAAAGCAGTATTGCGCTGACGGTTAATCCCGCCGCAAGTCCGTACCAGATTCCCTGCTCGTTCAGGCCTTCGTTAAAGGCGAGATAGTAGCCCAGGGGAATTCCGATGACCCAATAGGCAAAGAGGGTAATCACCGTAGGTATCCGAACATCTTCTAGCCCACGCAACGCACCGAGGGTGACTACTTGGGCTCCATCCGAAAGCTGAAAAATAGCCGCGATCAATAAAAGGGCGGATGCTGATTCAATGACAGGAAGCTCATCAATGTAGAGTCGGGCTAGTGGTTCTCCAGCTGTAGCAAATAGAATTCCAGCAGCGCCCATGAAAACAGTGGCCAGAATTAGTGCGGAGAATGCTGCATTCCTGAGGTTGTGGCGGTCTTTGAGTCCGCGTTGATTCCCAACTCGTATGGTGGCCGCAGCTGCCATGCCGCTGGCCAGCATGAAACTGATTGAAGCGAGATTCAGTGCAATTTGGTGAGCGGCCAGGGCCTCTGCCGAAATCTGGCCAATCCAAATAGCGGCAATCACAAAGGCACCCACTTCAAAGAGCATCTGAAGACTGGTTGGGATTCCGAGTTGAAGCAAACGACCAAAAAAGTCCCTTCTCCATGGCATAGCGAAGAAGTAAGGGCGAAACGGGCGAAAAAGATTGGACTTCCACAAATAGTAGCCGATGCCCACAACCATCAAGCTACGGCTGATCAAGGTCGCAATACCTGCCCCGTTTAGACCGAGCTCTGGAAATCCCCAATTTCCGTAGATCAATAGCCAGTTGAGACCCACATTCAAAAAGTTGGCGGAAAGGGAGATCAACATGGGTTGGAATGTGTGCGAAAGACCTTCCATGAATTGCCGAAAGGCCTGAAAGATCATCAGCGGTAAAAAAGACCAAGTAATAATGCTCAAGTAGGGGTAGGCCAGCTTCATAACTTGAGGTTCTTGGTCCAGTGAGCCCAGAAATGGCCACGCCACAAACATTAATCCTCCCAAAATGACCGTGACCACTAGGTTCAAGGCTAGGGTGTGCCGGAGCATGGAGCCGATCATCCGAAATTGCCTTTCCGCGTGTGCCCGGGCAATAATGGGCGTTACGGCCTGAGAAATACCGTACCCAACGACGAAAATGACAATCCAAATGCTGTTTCCGAAAGCAGCAGCAGCCAAGGGTTCCGTCCCCAATCGACCCACCATGACTGAATCGGCTACGCCCACCATGATATGCCCTAATTGGGAGAGCATAACTGGATAAGCGAGCTTCAAATTTTTGATGATATGGTCCCTGAGGGTGAGTTCAGACATGCCGACAAAGGTACCTTAATCCGCGAAGGCCTTGAGAACGGGCTCAAATGAAATTTCTGCTAAGATGACTTGTGAAACAGGCAATTAAATGTGATATTTGAGGTAACTGATGGGAGAATATACTTTTTAAAGAGATTCTTATGTTGAGAAGAGTACTATTCATTTTGGCGTTGTTTATCGGCTCGCTTGCTGTGCAGGCAGGAGGAGATGATAAGACGTTTGATGTGTATCCAAATCCCGCGGTAGACGAAGTTGTCTTTCATTTCGAAGGTGATATGGCCATTAAAGGCGGTACCATCTCGATATACAATACGATAGGTGTCTTGGTTGGACAAGTTCCAGTTGGTCCGTCTGTGGATTTTCGTTTTAAAATTCCACAACAATGGACTCCTGGTTTGTACATCGTAACCTTTGAGGATACGGATGGGGCTTTGACAGCTCCGATCAAGTTGACCATTAAATCGACAATTTAAGTGTTAAGTGTTTCTGTTTCATTGGAGAGTCGGGTTCGCCCGGCTCTTCTTGTTTTTAGTCGAAACAGATAAGCGACTTTGGGCGTTTTAGCAATATGAAACGACTCCTTCTTATTCTTATCCTTCTTCCGAGTATGCTTTTTGCCCAGCACGGCATATGGCGTGAATTAGGGCCCACGCATCTTCCAGAAAATGCGCAAATGAGGCCTGAAACGTTCACTCGTATTAAAGGCACCGGAAGGTTGGCATTTGTTGAATTTGACAAGCGTCTTCCCAATCGCATTTTCACGGGCTCACCATCTGGAGGACTGTTTGTTTCCGATGACCGCGGAGCCTCTTGGCGAAACGGTGGAACAGATTTTTTCTGGGTTCCAGGGGTATCACACATTCAAGTCGCACCGGAGTCATCCTCAACGTGGTTCATAGCCAACGGAGATGGAGACGCCGATTTTTCATTTTCATTGGGGGTTGCGCGCACCCGGGATGAAGGTCAGACTTGGGAGTGGATTAATGGAGTCGAAGAGTCGCTTCCATTTACAGATCTCAATAAGCCTTGGAAAATCGTTCGGATACGTAAACTCTTGATCGATCCTCGAGATGGTAATCGTTTATGGGCGGCCACAACGGAAGGGCTGTTTTTGACGACCAATGCACTGGCTAATCCAGATCAAATTCGGTGGAAAAAAGTTGCTCCAGGAGTCTTCTACGACCTATGCTTTCAGCCAGCTTCCATGGGACGGGTACTTCTGGCCTCGGGTGACGGATTGTGGCGATCGGGAGATGGAGGTTTCCAGTTTGAACAGGTGACCATTCCCGAGGATTTTGGCTTTCAAAAGGATAACCTGCCCGTAAAGCAATTAACTATTCGCATCAGTTCGGCGGCCCCTTCTAGGCTTTGGGTTGCCTACACGGCCAATGAAGGCCATAGTTCTCGAAAGTTTAATGCCGAATTGTACTCGATGGACTTGGATTCTGAGCAATGGTCCTTCGTACGCACATTTGGCAAGGACTTAGGGGTGCAAAAAAGGCTGGGTCACGGCCGATCACAGGCCTTTGCGGTACATCCGAATAATCCTGATGAATTGTATTGGGGAAATGTACTGACGGTGTACAAGACAGAAGATGGAGGGCAAAATGTAGCGGCGGTGACCAAGGATTATCACGATGATCTGCATTGGATTTCTTTTGACCCTCATCGTCAAGAGCTGTATATCGCAACAGACGGTGGAATCAATAGGTCAGTTGATGGCGGCCAATCCTGGGAGGATCTGACCCATGGAATAGGTGTAGCCAATATGTACAATGTAGGGTCGTCCATGACTCATCCTGGACATCTCTCCTATGGAGGGTTTGACACGGGGAATGTTTGGCGCGATCCACTTGGGATTTGGCGTCAAGTCTTCTTTGGCGATGGATTCAAGTCCATACCCGTAGTGAATGATTCGAGCATTTACATCTACTGTTCGTCGAGTTCAGGCTTCGGAGTAACGGACCCCAATGGAAAAACGAGTTTTTTAACGCCGAATCGGCGCATTGGAGGTGGACAATGGAAGAAGCACTACAGCATTGATCCCCGGCAACCGGAACTCGTGTATTACGCAGCTCAAAAAGGATTGATTCGATCTTGGAACAGAGGTACAGAATGGGAGATGGTTTGGCCTGTTCCTGAAGGCGGAGAGGGTTGGGAAGCCTACCTCAATCGGTACAACACCAATGAACTCTATTTCACCAGTATATCGGGTGTCAAAGGGATCTGGAAAACGAATGACATTCGGAATGAGCAAACCAAAGAAATGAAATGGGTAGAGCTGCATCCCTGGCTTTCTGCCTATGAGGGGGGTGAAGAAATCAAAATGACGGTGACTGATGTTGAACCTGACCCCTTTCAACCTGGAGCGTGTTGGATTTCGTTTGGGAAACTAGAAAGCGGATTTAAGGCTTACCCTCATCCTAAGATCATTTACTTCAACGGAAGCGGTTATGAAGATTGGACTGGACTTTTTGAAGGCGATCCTTCCCTGAAGAACAGAAAAGTAACGGAGGTAGAGGCGGACCCCGGTCATGCTGGCCGAATTTACGTGGGCACTTCTTCTGGTGTTTTTGTCAAAGAAGGTCGTGGAGGAAACTGGAAAGAAGAACCAGGAATTCCCTATGCTGAAGTCAATGAACTTGAATTACATCCATATGCCCGAGTCCTTCGGGCGGCTACCTTTGGCCGAGGGCTATGGGAGATGGACCTTCCTCAAGTGAGTG
>CBFIEH010000028.1:16623-16877 GCA_965661605.1 Flavobacteriales bacterium
AGGTAAAGGTCAGAGGGGATCAACAATGGACCAGTCGCTCGATCTACACCAACTTGGTCGTCAAAAAAGGATCTGTACTCACCTTGAAAGGCAAGACGTGGATTGCCAAAGAGGTTCAAATCCGAGTAGAACCCGGAGCAAAAGTCATCGTACAAGGAGAACTCTTCCGATCTGAAGATTCGGATTGGCGAGGCTTTGAAGTCGAAAGCTCCAAGGGCTTTCTCTTCTTTAAAGGAAAAACAGGCGAAGTCGAG
>CBFIEH010000029.1:0-14387 GCA_965661605.1 Flavobacteriales bacterium
GAGTCTTTTGCTCGGCTATTTTGCCGTCCTGATTGGGATATCCGCGCTGACAGGGCGCAAAGACGACAACAACACTTTTTTCCTCGGGAATCGCACCTCTCCTTGGTACGTAGTGGCCTTTGGGATGATCGGTGCCTCGCTTTCTGGAGTCACTTTTATTTCGGTTCCGGGCTGGGTGGCGGACAGCCAGATGAGCTACATGCAAATGGTCCTGGGGTATTTGGTGGGGTACGCGGTCATCGCCCAAGTTCTGCTCCCCTTGTACTACCGCCTTCAGCTCACATCCATCTACACCTACTTAGATCAGCGTTTTGGCTTCTGGAGTTACAAGACCGGGGCCTTCTTTTTCTTGGTTTCGCGAATCATTGGCGCATCGCTGAGGCTCTTTGTGGTGGCCACTGTTTTGCAAATCGCCTTGTTTGACGCCTTTGAGATTCCCTTTGAGGTCACTGTGATTGTGACCATCGCTTTGATTTGGATCTACACCTTTCGGAGCGGCATCAAGACCATTATTTGGACCGATACCTTGCAAACAGCTTTCATGCTCCTGGCTGCTGTGATAACGGCTGTGCTCTTGGCCCAGCATTGGGATTACTCTTTTAGCGAACTCGTAGCGGCTGTGGACGGAGATGCCCGCAGCCAAATCTTCTTCTGGGAAGATTGGAAAGACGGTCGTCATTTTGCCAAACGCTTTTTGGCCGGGGCCTTCATCACCATTGTGATGACAGGATTGGATCAAGATATGATGCAAAAGAATTTGAGCTGCCGCTCCATTGGTGATGCGCAGAAGAACATGTATTGGTTCAGCGCCATCCTGGTCTTTGTGAACCTGCTCTTTCTTTCCCTTGGTGTCTTGCTTTATCAATACGCTGCGGAAACCGGAATTGACGCCACTGGGGACGATTTGTTCCCGACCATTGCCACGCAGGGCGGCCTGGGCTTGGCCGTAGGTATCTTCTTTTTGTTGGGGTTGATTGCCGCGGCCTATTCAAGCGCGGATTCTGCACTAACGTCCCTAACCACGAGTTTTAGCGTTGATTTTTTGGACATAGAGAAGATGGATGCGGATCGTCAACCTCGACTGCGGAAGATGGTCCACATCGGATTCAGCGCTGTCCTGGTCATTGTGATCCTTATCTTTAAGCAGATTAATGATCAAAGCGTCATTGCGGCGGTCTTCACAGCGGCCGGGTATACCTACGGCCCCTTGCTCGGTTTGTACGCTTTTGGGCTCTTTACCAAAAGAACGGTAATCGATCGCTGGGTCCCAGCGGTGGCGGTAGCTTCACCTATAGTGTGCTATGTGCTGAACAGCAATGCAGACCGTTGGTTTGGATTCTCTTTTGGTTTTGAACTACTCATCCTAAACGGCGCCCTGACCTTCTTGGGATTATGGATCCTCAGCTGCCGTTTAAATACTTAGACTATGAATCGTTTTTTATTCCTTTGCGCGATTTTCGGCCTCACGGCCGGATGTAGCCCTTCTGCCGATCCCGCAAATCAATCCACTCAAGACATGAATGCACCCGTTGCAAAGAAGATCAATAAAGACCTCACCATTCACGGCGATACACGAGTTGATCCATATTATTGGCTCAACGAGCGTGAAAACCCTGAGGTGATTGCCTATCTCGAAGCAGAGAACGCCTACACGCAGTCCGTTTTGGGGCATACGGAGGATTTTCAAGGTGCGCTTTACGAAGAAATGGTGGGTCGCATCCCAAAGACGGATGAGTCCGTTCCATATTTCTTAAATGGCTATTGGTACTACACGCGTTTTATCGAGACTGGGGAGTATCCGATTTACTGCCGTAAAGAAGGCTCTCTGGACGCCGAGGAAGAAATCATGTTGAACGTCAACGAAATGGCGGAAGGATACGACTACTATCAGGTGACTGGACTCAGCATGTCTCCAGACAACAGAATCTTGAGCTATGGTGTCGATACGGTGAGCCGCCGGATCTACACGGTGTATTTCAAAAACCTCGAAACTGGAGACCTCTACGAGCATTCCATACCGAACACCACGGGTCGCGCAACTTGGGCCGCCGATAATGAGCATACCTTTTACGCCATTAAGGATGAAAGCTTGAGAAGCTATAAGATCTTCCGTCACCAATTGGGTTCACCCGCAAGCGATGATGTTGAAGTCTTTCACGAAGAGGACGCTACTTTTTACACCTACGTATACACAACTAAATCCAAAGAGTACATCGTCATTGGAAGCGGTTCAACCGTTTCGGATGAGTACCGCGTGCTGAAGGCGGATGACCCGACTGGGGAGTTTCGTGTTTTACAGCCTCGTGAACGCGATCTAGAATTCCGCATCGCTCACTTTGAGGATCATTTCTACGTGTTGACCAACTGGGAAGCCAAAAACTTCCGATTGATGCGCACCCGTGTGGATCAAGGGCGTAGAGAGACTTGGGAAGAAGTTGTGGCTCATAGAGAGGAAACGCTGCTCGAAGGCATTGAGATCTTCAAGGACTATCTGGTGCTTGAGGAGCGCACGAATGGACTCAGTCAAATTCAGATTCGCCCTTGGAACGGTGAGGCCCACTACATGGCCTTTGACAGTGAAACCTACACGGCTGGGGTCGGAAATAACCCGGAGTTTGACTCGCAAACCCTGCGTTACGGCTATGGTAGCTTGACTACGCCGAACAGTGTGATTGACTACGACATGGTCACGCGTGAGCGAACCGTCAAAAAGGAGCAACGCGTGCTCGGAACATTCAACAAAGAAGATTACGCTGAAGAGCGCATTTGGGCGACCGCGGATGATGGTACCCAAATTCCGATGAGCGTAGTCTACAAAAAAGGAGTTGAAAAGAATGGTGCTAATCCCACCTTGATCTACGGTTACGGTTCTTATGGGGCTACCATCGATCCGGGCTTTAGCTACAGTCGGCTATCCTTATTGGATCGCGGATTTGTCTTTGCCATCGCTCACATCCGAGGTGGCCAATACCTCGGTCGAGATTGGTACGAGAATGGAAAGATGTTGACCAAAAAGAACACCTTCACGGACTTTGTGGCCTGCAGTCAACATCTGATTGAAGCGGGATACACCAGCGCAGATCACCTGTATGCCCTCGGCGGTTCAGCTGGAGGATTGTTGATGGGAGCCATCATCAACATTGCCCCTGAAACCTATAACGGGGTCATTGCGGCCGTTCCTTTTGTGGATGTAGTGACGACCATGTTGGACGAAAGCATTCCACTGACTACCGGTGAGTACGATGAGTGGGGGAACCCGAATGACGAGGAATACTACACCTACATCTTGAGTTATTCGCCCTACGATCAAGTGGAAGCCAAGGATTATCCGCACTTGCTGGTGACTACAGGTTTGCACGACAGCCAAGTTCAATATTGGGAGCCAGCCAAATGGGTGGCCAAACTGCGCGAGATGAAGACGGATGATCACAAGCTCTTGCTGCACACCAATATGGAGGCGGGTCACAGCGGCGCATCGGGCCGATTCCAGCGCTTCAAAGAGACCGCTATGGAGTACGCATTTATTCTTGATCTAGAAGGGATTACCGAATAAGCGGCTTGGTTTTTGTTTAAAAAATGCCAATGAAACAACTTATCGCCATAGTGCTGGGGATCGTCGGCTTCGTGCATCTGGCCGTAGGCCAAAGCATTCAAATTCTCGATGCTCAAAACCTAGAGCCCATCGAGGATGCCTATGTATATAGCGATTCGGTTTCGGCGATTTCGGACTTTCAAGGCAAGGTGCCGTTTAAGTTATTCAACCGCGCCTCCCTGAGTGGCGAGGCGAAGCAGCTCTATGTGCAACATGCGAGCTATCAGTCCACGACCATCAGTTTGGATGAAGTGGTGAATGCGGGATATGTGATTTACCTGCAAGAGAGCAAAGTGAATCTGGATGAGGTGGTGCTTTCGGCGAATCGTTGGGAGCAAGATAAGGCTGATGTGCCCATCAAGATTACTCAGGTGTCTTTGAAGGAGGCGCGTTTACAAAACCCTCAAACCGCCGCTGATTTATTGAGCTCCTCAGGCGAGGTTTACATTCAAAAAAGTCAGCTAGGGGGAGGCTCGCCGATGATTCGAGGGTTCAGCACCAATCGAGTGCTCCTCGTCGTGGATGGAGTACGCATGAATACGGCCATTTTTCGGGAAGGGAACGCACAAAATGTGGTTTCCCTAGATCCGTTTGCCACCCAGAATACGGAGGTCATTTTTGGCCCTGGATCTGTTATTTACGGTTCAGATGCCATTGGTGGAGTGATGGATTTTCACACCCTGGATGCCGGGACTTCACCCAACGAGGCATCATATCTGTACGGCCATGGCGCGGCGCGCTTCTCTTCCGCAAATATGGAACAAACCTACCACGGGGATATTCGCTTGAAAAATGATCATTGGGGCTTCGTGACCAGCTTTACCTCCAGCACATATGGAAACTTACGCATGGGCTCTGAGGGTTCTGAGTCTTTGCTTCGGCCTACATGGCAGACTCGGATTGATGGTAAGGATACTGTGTTGGTCAATGAGGATGCTCAAGAGCAGATTCCTACGGCCTACGATCAGTGGAACTTCATGCAAAAGCTGATCTACGAACCTGGCGAGGACTGGGATTTGACCTACGCATTTCACTATTCTGAAACCAGTGAAGTACAGCGTTATGATCGTTTGATCCAAAAAGAAGAGAACGGTTCGTTCACTAATGCAGAGTGGTACTACGGCCCACAGAAATGGCTCATGCATCATTTACGCGCTCGCTTATCGAAACCGACAGCGCTGTATGAAGAAGCGCGCTTCACGGTCGCATACCAGCACTTCGAGGAGAGTCGTCATGACCGAAAATTTGGTAATGATCTATTGCGGGAGCGCTTTGAAGAAGTAGATGCGTATTCCATCAACGTCGATTTTGAGAAAGCGCTGAGCGATCGACACCAGCTGTACTACGGAGGAGAGTATGTTTTCAATCGGGTGAATTCCACGGGACGGAGCTTGAACATTGTCAGCAACGAAGTAGAGGAGGTGGCCTCTCGCTATCCGGATGGTTCGAGTTGGAAGACGGCAGCGCTCTACGCCAGTCTCGAATACAAAGCCAGTGAACGACTCTCGATGTTGACGGGTCTGCGGATCAACTACGTAGGTCTATACGCGGAGTTTGACTCCACTTTTTTCCCTTTTCCCTTCAGTCAAGTTGAACTGAACAACAATGCGTGGAATGGGAGCTTTGGGTTGGCTTGGCGTCCCAACAAGGCCTGGCAGTTCAATACCAATTTGAGCAGCGGTTTCCGCGCTCCGAATATCGATGACATGGGCAAGATCTTCGATAGTGGGGATGGTATTGTGGTCGTTCCGAACCCAGACTTACGACCAGAATATGCCTACAACCTCGACCTGATCGCCACCCGCAGGATTGCGGATCGCTGGAAGATTGAGGCGGCCGGGTTCTTTACGTTTCTGGATGATGCCATGGTCCGGGATGACTATACCTTTAACGGTCAGGACACCATTATTTACGACGGAACGCCAAGTCAGGTTCAGGCCCTTCAGAATGCAGAAAGTGCCACGGTTTACGGGTTTCAGCTCAGTGTTATGGGCGATCTGAACCGCAATTGGTCATTGGAGGCGCATTACAATTTTACACGGGGTGAAACAAAGGCCGGAGATGCCCTAAGGCACGTGGCGCCGAGCTTTGGAGCGGTGCATGTGACCTATCAAGCCAAACGCTTCAAAGGTGATCTCAACGCTCAATTCAATGGCGAGCTGCCGTGGGATCGATTGGCGCCGAGCGAACGCCGCAAACCGACGATTTATCAATTGGACGAGAACGGAAACCTCCACAGTCCTTCCTGGTATACGTTGAATTTTAAGGCATTTTATCAAGTGCATCCTCGCGTCCAAATCAATGGAGGAGTTGAGAACCTCTTTGATCTCCGGTACCGAACCTACAGCTCGGGGGTTGTGGCTCCAGGTCGAAACTGGATGGTAGCCTTGCGGGTCGATTTCTAAAGGTTTGGTAACTTGGTTCCAATGCGCCTACTGTCTTCACTTCCCAAATCCGCCCCTTGGATCCTCTTAAGTTGGTTCCTGCTGAATTTGATTCAGGCTGGGACGACAGGCTTGATGAACGACGAGACCTACTATTGGGTCTATACCCAGTTTCCCGACTGGGGCTATCTCGATCATCCACCGGCCATCATGGTCATGATTGCGATTGGCGAGCTCTTGGGCCATGGTCCACTTTTCACTCGACTTCTAACGGCGCTTTTATCCACAGCTAGCCTAGCGATGCTGATGCGCCTTATGCCAGGTAAATCCCTTGACCTGCGCTTATTCCTGCCGCTATTTCTCAGCCTGCCGCTCTTCCATGTTTTTGGATTTATCACGGTTCCCGACGCGCCTCTGCTCTTTTTTACCACACTCTATTTTTTGGCCCTCAAGGCCTTTTTGCAACGGGATGATTGGCGTTCAACCCTATGGCTTCTGGTCGCTGTTACAGGGATGATCTACGCTAAGTATCACGCGGTGCTCATTATCTTCTTCACCCTGATCGCCTTGCCTAGACTCTTTGTTCACCCTAGGTTCTACTTCATTGCCATTGTTTCAGCCATTCTCTATGCTCCGCACATACTTTGGCAAGTACAAAACGACTACCCGAGCATTCAATACCACCTTCTGGAACGGGCCGATGTCGACTACCGCATCGATTTCACCACCGGCTACCTCTTGACCCAGATTCTGGTCTTGGGCCCACTGAGTTTTTGGATCGTTTTCCGGGCGGCTGGCCATTTTTTAAAGCGATTCCCGACCTACAGCAACGACCCCGCAAAGCGATTTCTGCGGGTGATGCAGGTGCAGTTTTGGGGCTTCATGGGATTCTTTTTACTCATGAGCTTTCGCGGCCTAGTCGAAGGAAACTGGACGGCGCCCATGCTCATCCCGGCCATGGTGCTTACCTATGTTTATATGAGCAAGGAGCGGAGTGCTAAGCTCCGCCGCGTCAGTATTCCCCTATTTTGGGGATCCGCTGGATTCGTAATGTTGCTGCGGTTCTTGGTCGCCGTTCCATTGGGTGAGTTTTCGACGCATGGCCAGCTCAAGGAATTTCACTTCAACAAGAAATAGGCCTTAGAAATACAACAAGAGCTTACCGACTATCCCATTGTCTTCTACGACGGCTACAAGCATCCGAGCCGATACTGGTATTATACAGGCGTTCCGGCCCATGCCGAGAGCAGCATTCGATACCGATTGACGCAGTACGATGCCTGGCCGCTGGATACCCTGCATTGGGGAGAAACCGTCTACTGGGTGGGAGGCATGCCCAAGAAGGAGAAGTTTGGCTTTCAGCACAGTTTCGGGGACAGTACTCGGTACATGGTCGATACCGCATATTATTCCTTGAATACCCTACGGGTCGATGTCGAACTTCCCGAGCAGTGGTCGGCCGCTGCGTCGTTGCCCCTGGAAGTTCAGATCACCAATGAGTCGGCCGATTCCGTGCATTTCCCAGATGCTTATCCCATTTGGATCACCCATAGCCTCAAGGTCAATAAAGCCATCATAGACACCGTAAAACTCGCTCGAATGCGCCAGCTAGATTGGGGGCCGGGAGAGACTCGGAGATACGAATTGGTTGTGGACCGATGGCCAGAGCCTGGCGCCTACCTGGCCCGTTTAAGTCTGCAGAAGGATTATTTTCATCCGACCCTCAATGGTCCTGCTGTTAACCTGATCCTTACCGAATGATGTTGGAGCTCTTGGTGCAGGGAGCGCTGCTTGGAATTCTTCTGGCTTTTCTCATTGGCCCGGTTTTCTTTGTGTTGTTAGACACCAGCATCTCTAAAGGGCCTCTTGCCGCTGCAGCGTTGGACTTGGGAATATTGACCAGTGATCTCTTTTGTCTTGTGTTAGCCTACTTGGCCTCGCGTCAATTGGAGCATTTAGTACAAGACAACCCTTGTTTTTTCATCATCGGGGGAGGGGCCATCATAGGCTATGGCGTATATCTTTTCGCAAAACCCTTTCGCTATCAGCGACCGTCTCAGAAACACGTGCCCAGCACCCGTAAAATGTTGGGCTTGTTTGTCAAGGGCTTCTTGCTCAATATTGTCAACCCCGGAGTTATCTTGTTTTGGGTAACCGTGGTTATTCTCGTCGGAAGCCGCTACAACCTGGAGCCTCGGACCCTAGTGCTTCATTTTGGTGCCACCTTCTTCTTTTTCATTCTGTCCGATGCTTTCAAAATTCTCGGCGCTGAGCGTCTTAAAAGGTTGGCTCGGCCTCGACAGGTTTTTCGTTTCCAGCGACTCCTTGCTGGTGGGCTTGTCCTATGGGGAGCACTAGTGCTGCTTCGCGGAATTTTTTAGGAGCAGAATTCCCGGAAGCTGCCAAAAAGGCGCAAAAAATCAGCCAAAAACGCCATAATGACATGAAAACCAGTCATTTTATCGGGCCGTGAGGCCCAAAATCCTACTGGCACACATCTTGACTTAAGGAGGGGGAAGACGCGTACAAGAGTCTTCAACAAACCAGATAATCAACGATTAAAACATACAATGATGACATTGATCAAACACAACCGCAAACCGGCTTTCCCCAGCATCTTCGATGACTTTTTTATGCGTGATCTTTTTCACGACGATTTCGTGACCCGCGCTAAAGGAACGTCACCAGCTGTGAACATTGTCGAGCACGACGATGCCTTTGGATTGGCTTTTGCGGCGCCAGGACTCAAGAAAGAGTACTTCAAAATTGAGTTAGAAAACGAAACATTGGTGGTCTCAGCCGAGGTTAGCACGGAAGAGGAAACCAAGGGCAAGTTTGCGCGTAAGGAATTTAATTACGGAAGCTTCGAGCGCCGTTTTAAACTTCCCAAAGGCGCAGACATGCAGGAGATCGGAGCCACGTATGAGGATGGAATCTTGAACATTTCGATTCCGAAGAGAGAAGAAGCGAAGGTGCAGGCTCCGCGTCAAATCAGTATCGCCTAAGCACAGGCGTCTATATATCCCCAAAAGACCGCTACTGGACTCCAGTGGCGGTTTTTTTATGAACCAATAAAACCTCGTGGATTTTGCTGTACTATGGAAAACGTCAAAGGGCCCATTCTCCTGGCCACCCATTACTTAGTGCTGTACGCCTTCTCCCCATTCCTGGGTATTGTACCTCTGACTTCGCTTTTGTTCTTTTTAAGTCCGATTCCGGTCTTCTGGATGGTCTACAAAGTCCTTAAAGACGGGGTCGTGAGGCGGTTCACAGGGTGGATTCTTTTGTTCTACGAAGCAAAACAAGCGCAAATTGTCGGGACGCGAATTAACGTCTGTTAATTCTGATTCATTTTCTTCCTGTTTGAGCCGGTTCTTGATCCTCAGAAAAATGTCAATTTCAGTCGTTCCTGATCTT
Organism: Flavobacteriales bacterium; assembly: GCA_965661605.1. Classification (GTDB taxonomy): domain Bacteria; phylum Bacteroidota; class Bacteroidia; order Flavobacteriales; family ECT2AJA-044; genus ECT2AJA-044. The sequence continues at coordinate 9,394 of CBFIEH010000029.1, forward strand.
CTTATTCTTCAATCAGGACGCCCATTTTCCCCATCTGATAATCGCGAAGAGCTTCCATGATTTCCGTTTGTGAGTTCATCACATATGGCCCCCATTGAGTCACTTTTTCTCCAATAGGTGTACCGGCCAGAACAAGAAATTGTCCCGTCTCTTTCGCTTCAATACTCAATCTATCGACTCCCTCCGGTGCAACGGCGAGGGTTCGAGCATCAATGTGTCCAAAGCCATCTATGGAAATATCGCCTTTGATTGTGTAAATCGACGCGTTCATCTCAGAAGGAATGTCGAGGGTCCACGTACTTCCGGCTTCGGTTTCTACCCACAAAATCAGCACTGGGCTTTGCGTTTTTGTTGCAATCCGATGTCCGTCGTACGATCCGGCCACAAGTTTAATACGAAGACCTTCTTCTGCAGACCAGGTGGGCATCTCTTCTTTGGCCAAGTATTGATACGTGGGCGCTTTCATCTTCGCAGATCCCGGAGAATTGATCCACAATTGTATGATCTCTTGGTGCCCCCCGGATTCCACTAGTTCTGGGGTTGGCCGCTCGCTGTGCACAATTCCCGCACCGGCGTGCATCCATTGGACTTCACCTGCTCGGGCAATTTGGTTATGGCCTCGACTATCTCGATGGTGAACAGCACCTTCGATGACGAAGGTGACGGGAGAAAAGCCGCGGTGGGGATGTGGCCCGACTCCCTGATGCATGGCGTCTGCCAGCGGGTTGGTGTTGATGACGCCATGATGTAACAACATGTAAGGGTCTACTTGCTCCACGCGTTGCGCGGGTAGTGCTTGTAAAATGGGTATGCCACCCATGTCAATTTCCTGGACAGGAAGGAGGTATCGGATCATTTCACGAATTTACCAACCAGGGCGTCAATTTCCTCGGGTTTGGCTTTCGGATCTACCTCATTCAAGTGTTGGGTGAGTGTTTTTTCATCGACCTCTTCGCGAAGAATAAGGTCTTCGTGCTTGGCGTAATACTGCTCCCAAGTGGTACGAACATGACTCCACATGTCCTTATTTTCTTTCCAATATTTGCGCGCCGCCTTGCATCTGTTAGGGTCCGTCAATCGATAGGTGTTGTAACCTTTTTCTTGTGCTACAATGAGATCCTCTTCTCCTTTTGCACGGATGATTTTGTCGTTGTCTTGATCGTGAATCCAACCTTCTGAAGTCACTTCGTGGCGATTCCGGCGGTAGGTAACATTGTAGTCGTCGCGAATCGTGTACTCACGACGTGGGAGGGGTGCGGAACATTCCGCTTCCCAATAACTGCGGCCGTCAACATGGACCCAAGAGGCACTGGCACTATAGCGTGGACGGTCATCGGTTTGATAAACGCGCTGGGTCCATTGACCAACGACTTCTTCCGGAGTGCGCTCAAGGTGTACCCACTCATTATCCGCGTGGTAGTCGTAGAAATCGGTGTTCTGAAAGAGCCAGTCCTGACGCCAATGTTTCACGATGGTTGGCGCGTGACGAGGCCCTACAATGAGCAAATGCTGTAAACTCAACTTGTTTTCTGTATCTTCAATAAGCTCCACCCATTCCAGTGCTGACGCTTGTTTAACCGGGCTTGAGGTGTAGCTGCTGTCGTCGGCGTAGACAAAGGTTTCAGCGAAATTGAATTCAACTTCAAAACAGCCACACATGCCCTTAATGGTTTCGGCGTCTTGATCTTGATGGGAGGTCTGAGCGAATGATGCAGTAGTGATGGACAGAAAAGAAAGGAGAATGAATCGTTTCATATTCACCGCAGCTTTTTTGGCTTATTGAAGATTAGACTAATTCTAAATAACGGTGCAAAAGTGACAGTTTCTTTTCAATCCTACAAGGCTCAGCCTGAAATTTTAACAAGAATTAAACTCGATCCGGCAAGGGCATAATTTAGAGTTCAAAGACCTTTATCCTTTTGGGGAAATGTATCTGAGAGCATGTCCGATACTCCTCATCCTGCTTTTATTGCCCAAGGATTGGACCCCAAAGCTGGCCAATCCGGTTTAAGGATTCCAGAAGAGATCCTCGGTTGGAATTTTTTTGTTGAGACCAAGGACAAAAGGATTGAAGCCGCGAAGCGCAAATACATACCACGCTCCCGGGGAAATCGCGATTTCCGTATCGGCGCCCGTCCAGTAGGGGTCAGAGCCATAAGCTGTTCCCGGATTGGAAGCATAGGGGAAACCTCCAGCATCCGTATGCAGTGTGCTCATGACATAGCCTTTATCAAGCTCAGCCATAAAACGATCGTATTGAAAGGAGTTGCCCGAAATTTTCCAGGCCAACGCCATCTGTCCCGTTCCCTCCATAAATATGGCATCGCGATCCTCATCGATGTCATAGCCTTCAATAGAAGCTCCGGTTAGTGTAGAGGATTGGGTTTTGATAAATCGTTGGGCGCCGCTCAGTGTGGTGTGCGGGTATCCCGGAAAGGCGCAATAGGCCCAGCTGAAGCAGTCCACAGCGTATTTGTACGGCGCGTTTTCTGGCCAAGACATCAAGGCCTGGTCCGCTTCATTCCAGCGGTGGGTGTCAAAGAAGTCCATCAAGCGGACGTGAAAATCCGTGTAGCCATCTATGGCGTTGAAGGCGTCTAGATTACCCTCGGTGACTTTGTAGGCCAGCAATTCATCATCGGCGTTGTACCCCGCCCACAGCCCACCGTCGAGGGTGTCTTGAAGGGAGATCAACCAGGAGGACAGATCGGCTATGAGGGCATTGTAATCCGATCGGCCCGTGAGGGCCTTATGGTTATTCAAAGCCAAGAGGAGCCAGGCATTGTCTCCCATCCAGCGATGATTTCCGGGAACGCCATTGCGATCTCTGAATTGCGAGAACCCTCCAACGCCCGCATTGAGCTCCGAGGCACGGCGACCTTCAAAAAAATCAAAAATGGCCTCTGCCCGCTGGAAATCGTCGTGCAGCATGAAGCACATAGCGGCGAGGCTTTGGTCATAGGTCGAAACAAAGTTGTTGTTCTCGGTGCTTTCCAAAAGCCCATTGGGCAGTTGTTGCTGCTCCATCCAAGATATAATTTGCAGCTCCCGTTCGGTGGGCTCATAGGGAGTACCGCTCGTCGGCTCATCTTTACCGCAGGAAGCGATGATGATGGCCAAAAAAAGGATGCACGCCTTTCTCATGAGCTGAATTGTTTTTTCATGGGCGTGGAGCCGTTCAGATTTTGGAGGGTGCGTCATATAGACTTGAATTTGCGCCTACGGCGCGATGTCTCATTTTCCCTGTAAGGTCAAAAAAACGTTTCGTTCTTCCTCGTTTAGCTTGAGTTGTTCTTTTAGGATTTGGTTTGGACGTTCAAGCTCCTGGACATGAGCCTCTAAGTTGGGCTGCTCGTGATTGTTCATGACTTAGGGTTGTTTAAAGATGCGGAACTCAAGGCATAAAAAAAGTAGGTTATATCACATGGTTTTGGAACAAGGTACTGAGAATAAGAGAGCTTACCTCAGGTTTTGACAAGCGGCTAGGGGAGGGGCTTATCGAGCCGTAGGCTCATGGCTCTAGGCTTCACTTCGGACTGAACCAAGTAACCTACAACAACCACCGAAAGGGTAAAATAAGCCATGGTCAAGACGGTTCCGCCCAGAATCAGATCGTCGATCAAGAAAAAGTCTCCTACGACGTAAATCAAGTAGAAACCGAGACTCGATTTGATGAGCTCCACCCAGAAGGCGCTGGCCTCATAGTCCATGAGTGAGGTGAAGCTGTAGACCATCACAAAGATGAAGGCTCCATACATCAAAAGCTGATCGGTCGGGTAGTCGGCAATATGAATCAGAAGATTGGTTAGGAACAGAATCATGACGACGAATTGTACCCAACTCCAAACTGTCAAAAGTTTGGATGGCTTGGTGTCGTACTTGACGTGATTGCGGTAATCAGTGCTGGGTATGGGGAAACGTTTGGCGACGTCATTTGGCCGCCAGCCGGTGGGCATGAACCAGATACGCAGCTTGTCCTTCCAACTTTGAGCGTGCCAGGCATCTTGAACAAGCAGCCATAAGTGCTGGAAATTAATCTTGATCGGGTTCCACGTATTTGCTTGACGCGTTACCCCGTAAACGCAAGGTTCTTCGTCTAACTCCTCCTGGAAGGTGCCAAAAGCGCGATCCCAAATGCAGAAAATGGCCGCCAAGTTTTTGTCGATGTAGATGGGGTTGATGGCGTGGTGGACCCTGTGCTGCGAAGGCGTGACAATGATGTACTCCAAAATGCCCAGCTTTCCGATGTGTTCGGTGTGGTACCAAAACTGAAGGAAGAGGTGAAGCGGGGCGATTACTGCGATGACTTCGGGTGGAATGCCAATCAGCGCAGCGGGAAAGAGAAAAATAAAGCCCAAGCTAACAATCTCCGATATGCTCTGACGCAAGGCGGTGGCCATATTGAAATGCTCTCCACTGTGGTGAATCACGTGTCGATTCCAGAAGTAGTTGATGCTGTGGTTCAGTCGATGAGACCAATAGGCGGCAAAGTCAATGGCCACAAAACCGATGAGGTAAAGCCACCACGTTGTTTCCATGCTCGTGAGGGCCACGCGTTGATAGACCCAGTCGTAGCTGATGATCACCAGGGTGAGGCCCAAGATATCCTTCAGAGTATTGGTCGTGCCGGAACTTAAACTGGAAATGGTGTCCATGGCCGCGAAGGTCTGATGTCCCTTGAAATGCCCGTACAGAGCTTCCAGAATAATCAGTCCCACAAATCCAGGGATTGCGTAAAGCAGAACGTTCGCGTATGCTTCCATTGTTTTGCTAAGGAGTGATACGTCCAAATAGTTCAATAAGAACGGACCCCTCTACAAATATCTCATATTCTCGAAAAGGATGAAAACGGATGTAAGCGCCTGCGCCTGCGGCGCGATATTTTTACCAAACCATAATGATGTCTCTCTTCTCCAATACTTCAGAGAATAGCCAAGTACCTTGCTCCAGTCCTTCACCATCCTCCAAACAGATGTTAACCGTGTACTCGTCCA
>CBFIEH010000030.1:0-14365 GCA_965661605.1 Flavobacteriales bacterium
TCGATCGTGACCCAGTCGCCTACTGATACTGGATTGGTGCTTTTAATGCCCTGAGTGCGAAATTTTCCCTTGATGCGCGCCTCGATCGAAGACCCGTCTTCGAGGTCCACCGAGTACCAACTCCCCGTACTTTTGGTCACGCGCCCTTTCATGGCGGCAAGTTAGCTATATTTGCGGCCATGAGCATTGAGGTCAAAGAAGTCAGCAAGGTGTACGGCGAGCAGAAAGCGCTCGACCAAGTGTCTTTTTCCATCGGTACCGGCGAGATTGTCGGATTTCTAGGCCCCAACGGCGCCGGGAAGTCCACCATGATGAAGATCATCACCTGCTACCTACCTCAAAGTGGAGGGCAAGTCACGGTCAATGGTTTTGACGTGGCCACGGAGTCCATGAAGGTACGCGAACAAGTCGGTTACTTGCCCGAGCACAACCCCTTGTACCTGGACATGTACGTGCGTGAGTTTTTGACTTTTGCGGCCGGTATTTCGGGCGCTGAGACCCTACGGGTCGATGAAATGATCGAGCGCACGGGCCTCACCCCAGAAAAGCACAAGAAAATCTCCGCGCTCTCTAAGGGGTACCGTCAACGTGTGGGCCTTGCTCAGGCTTTAATCCACGACCCCAAGGTGCTCATCCTGGATGAGCCCACCACTGGTCTCGATCCCAACCAGATCGTCGAGATTCGGAACCTCATCAAGGAGATTGCTCAAGACAAGACGATCATGCTCTCGACCCACATCATGCAAGAAGTCGAGGCCATTTGTGACCGCGTGATTATCATCAATAAGGGGAGAATTGTCGCCGACAAGCCCACTTCGGAATTGGCTGGCCTCACCTCCAAACGCCAGCTTGTTCGCGTGGAGTTTGAAGGGAAGGTCGACACAGCGGCGCTCAAGCGCCTCAGCGGTATAGAAAGCTTGCGCGAACTGAAAAAAAATACCTTCGAGGTGGAGTCCGGAAGTGGTCAAGACCTCCGAAAATCCCTGTTCCAGTTCGCCGTAGAACAGGACACCACCATTCTGGAAATTACCCAGGAAAGCAAGTCCCTGGAACAGGTGTTCCAGGAACTCACCAAGTAGATTTTATTGTTTGAGAATTCGCTCCGTAATCGTCCATTGATCTGACTTGAGGCTCCAAATATAGAGGCCTGGAGAAGCCGCCTGAAGATCAACCTGCAGCTGAACGTCATCCAAAAGACCCTCTTGAAGGGTACGCCCATCGATGGTGATGAGCTGCCATCTCCCTTGAACGGGTCGGTCAAACTGAAGATGGACCCGATTTGAGGTCGGATTCGGGAAGACGCGATAATCGGGCTTTGGATTGTCGATTCCAATGGTCTGACTGGAGCAGGTGTAGTATTGTTGCGCCCACCAGGAGTCCACTTGATCGGATAAGAATTGATTGCGCTGAACACCCCCGGCGGGGCCAAAGAACTGCTTTCGACCGAAGAGGTAGACGTAGTCAAATTCCAATCGATCACCGGCGTTTAAGTCGAATGGGCCAATAGAGCCCATAGTACTGATATTTAAGTTATGAACCACTCTCAAATTATCAGAACTAAAAATCAATTGCAAACAGAGTTGTGGCGATAAATCACAAATTCGGCGTGCTTTAGGGCCGTTTAAAAGACCTGCTTGGCGATTTGCGCAATGTTATCGGGCTTACCCATGGTGTAGAAATGAAGAACAGGAGCTCCTCGCTCAATCAGTTCCTTGCACTGCTCCACAGCCCACTCAATGCCCACTTGTCGGACCTCCGCATTGTTCTTGGCCTTAAGGGCCGCATCCGCGAGGTCTTCGGGAATATCAATGTGAAAGCGCTGGGGAAGCAGGCTCAATTGACGGGCGGTGGCCAGCGGCTTTAGACCCGGGATAATGGGAATGTCTATGCCTTCGCTGCGGCAGAGGTCCACGAAGTCGAAGTACTTCTGGTTGTCGAAAAACATCTGTGTAACGATGAATTCAGCGCCTAGTTCAACTTTCTTTTTCAGCCACTTCAGATCGTTTTTCATGTTGGGGGCCTCAAAGTGCTTTTCGGGGTAACCGGCCACTCCCGCGCAAAAAGAAGTCGGTTGTGCATTGCGCAATTCATCCTCCAAGTATCGACCCTGGTTCATATCTATGACCTGAGCCAAGAGCTCTGAGGCGTAATGGTGCCCGTCCTGCTCTGCCTTGAAATAGGTCTCCGTTTTGATGGGGTCTCCGCGAAGCACCAACACATTGTCGATGCCCAAAAAGTGCAGGTCGATCAAAGCGTTCTCGGTTTCCTCTTGGTTGAAGCCGCCACAAATGAGGTGCGGTACAGCGTCCACTTGATACTTGTTTTGGATGGCCGCGCAAATCGCTACCGTTCCGGGGCGTTTACGGGTCACACGGCGTTCCAAAAGACCGTTCCCCCGATCGCGAAAAACGAATTCCTCGCGGTGGTAGGTCACATCGATAAAGGGAGGATTAAACTCCATCAAAGGGTCTATGGCCCCGAAAATACCATCGATGGTTTCCCCCTTCAACGGAGGAAGGATTTCAAAGGAAAAAAGGGTGCCCTTACTCTGGGCGATATGTTCGATAATCTTCATTTCAGTATCCCAAATTTGAACTCAAATAACGCTCGGCTTCGTCTCGAGAAACCCCGCGCCGTGTGGCATACTCCGCCACTTGATCTTCTTTAATACGACCCAGTCCCAAGGACTTGGCCTTCGGATGGGCAAAATAATACCCACTCACACTCGCGGCGGGGTACATAGCTAGGTTTTCCGTCAGCGACACGCCTGTATTGGCCTCGGCATCCAACAAACGGAAAAGTGTTTTTTTCTCCCGGTGATCGGGGCAAGCCGGATATCCGGGCGCAGGGCGAATCCCCTGATAGCGCTCCTTGATCAATTCCTCGTTGTTGAGGGTTTCCTCGTCCGCATAACCCCAAAAATCTCGTCGAACTTTCTGGTGCATGAGCTCCGCAAAAGCTTCGGCCAAACGGTCTGCCAAGGCCTTGACCATGATGGAATGGTAGTCGTCGTGATCCGCTTCGTAGGCCTCCAAAAGCGGTTCAATGCCATGCCCCGCGGTGACCACAAATCCTCCGACATAGTCTTCTAAGCCGGTGTCCTTGGGGGCCACAAAATCCGCAAGGGCATAGTTGGGTTGCCCCTTCGCCTTCTGCGTTTGCTGACGCAAGGTGAGCAGCAGCTCCGGCGCCTCACGGCGCGATGCATCACCATACACCTCTATATCATCACCCACCGCGTTCGCCGGCCACAACCCTACTGCAGCCTTGGCGGTCAATCGCTTGTTCACGATCAAGTCCTCTAATAGGTTGCATGCTTCTTCATAGAGCTTTGAGGCCTCCACTCCAACCACCTCATCGTCCAGAATGGCCGGGAACTTTCCATACAGCTCCCAAGTCTGGAAGAAGGGCGTCCAATCGATGTACAGGGCAATCTCCCTCAGATCATAGTCCTCAAAAACATGCACCCCAGTTTTGCGCGGAGTATAGACGTCTTCCGCCTTCCATTCGATGGCCGTTCTATTGGCCCGTGCAGCTTCCAACGTGGCGTATCGCTTTTCGCGATTACGTTCCCAGTAGCCCTCTCTTAGGCGCGTGTACTCATCTGTTAAATCGGCCCAATAATCATCTTTAACGTTCTTGTTCAAGAGCTTTCCCGCGACGTTGACGGCTCTGGAGGCGTCCAAAACATGTACCACAGGCTCTTCCCGCTCCGGCACAATCTTCACCGCCGTATGTGCTCTACTTGTGGTCGCTCCACCAATGAGTAAGGGCTGGCTCAAACCTTGACGCTTCATCTCTTTGGCTACGTATACCATTTCATCCAAAGACGGGGTAATAAGTCCACTGAGGCCCACAATGTCTACCTCGTGCTCAACGGCGGCCTCCAAGATTTTCTCTGGGGCCACCATAACTCCTAAGTCCAACACTTCGTAATTGTTGCAGGCCAAGACTACACTGACAATGTTCTTTCCGATGTCGTGTACATCTCCTTTGACTGTTGCGAGTAGGATTTTCCCGGCCTTTCGGCCGGCAGTTTCCTTCTCTTCTTCGAGGTAGGGCAGCAAGTAGGCTACGGCCTTCTTCATCACCCGAGCACTCTTCACCACTTGAGGCAAGAACATCTTTCCCGAGCCAAACAAGTCTCCTACGACATTCATCCCGGCCATTAAAGGTCCCTCGATGACTTCCAATGGCTTGTCCAATGCTTGACGGGCCTCTTCAACATCTTCATCGATGAATTCTACAATTCCTTTGATCAAGGCGTGCCCCAATCGCTCGGCATAGGTGCCTTCCCTCCAACGGAGGTCTTTTTCCGCCTTGGCATTCTCGGTTCCTCGGTACTTTTCGGCGAGCTCGAGCAGTCGTTCAGTCGAATCGTCCCGTCGGTCGAGCAGCACGTCTTCGACGTGTTCAAGTAGCTCCTTATCGATCTCATCGTAGACCTGCAGCATGGTGGGGTTCACAATCCCCATATTCATCCCATGCTGAATGCCGTGGTACAGGAAAGCGCTGTGCATGGCTTCACGCACTGCCGTGTTCCCGCGAAAACTAAAGCTCACATTACTCACTCCTCCGCTGACTTGGGCACCAGGTAAGTTCTCACGAATCCACTTGGCCGCTCTGAAGAAGTCCACTGCGTTCTTGCGATGTTCGTCCATTCCCGTGGCCACCGGAAAGATGTTCGGGTCAAAAATGATGTCTTGAGGAGTAAACTTGACCTTGTCCACCAGCACTCGATACGCCCGCTCACAAATGCTGATTCTGCGCTCGTAGGTATCCGCCTGACCTTGCTCGTCAAAAGCCATAACCACGACAGCGGCGCCATAGAGCTTAATCTTTCGCGCTTGTTCAATGAACTCTTCTTCTCCGCCCTTGAGGGAAATGGAATTCACCACTGATTTACCTTGTACGCAACGAAGTCCTGCTTCGATCACATCCCACTTGGAGCTGTCGATCATGATAGGTATGCGCGCAATATCCGGTTCAGCAGCCAGAAGATTTAAGAATTTGGTCATGGCCGCAGCTCCATCAATGAGCCCCTCGTCCATGTTCACATCCAAAATCTGTGCACCACCTTCGACTTGGTCGCGCGCCACCTCAAGAGCTTCATCGTACTTGTCCTCTTTGATCAGGCGTAAAAATCGACGAGATCCGGTCACGTTGGTCCGCTCTCCGATGTTTACGAAGTTGCTGTCTGGCCGCACAATGAGCGGCTCCAATCCGCTTAATTGAAGGTACTGGCTCATACGGCAGTGTGTTCTGGGTGATGGTCTCGCGGGCTGTACTTCGCCGCTGTTTCGGCAATGACCCGAATATGATCCGGCGTGGTTCCACAGCAACCGCCAATTACATTCACCAAGTTTAACTTCAAGTACTCTTCCAGCAATCGCCCCATGGCTTCGGGGCTTTGATCATAATCACCAAAGGCGTTCGGTAAACCCGCATTGGGGTAGACGCTCACACGGAAGGGAGAGATTCGGCCTAATGTCTGCACGTAGGGAAAAAGCTGTTCGGCACCCAGGGCACAATTGAACCCGATGGAAAACAAATCCATGTGGCTCATGCTCACCAAGAAAGCTTCCGGTGTTTGACCACTCAAGGTCCGGCCCGAAGCGTCCGTGATGGTTCCAGAAACCATAACAGGCACTCGACTCCCTCTGCGTTCAAACTCTTCCTCAATGGCAAACAAGGCCGCTTTGGCATTGAGCGTGTCGAATATGGTCTCCACCAAGAGGATGTCCGAACCACCATCGAGCAAACCTTTGGCTTGCTCTTGATACTGCTCCCGCAAATCGTCAAATGTGAAAGCGCTGGGGAAGCAGGCTCAATTGACGTCCGGTGAAAGACTGAGGGTTTTGTTGGTAGGCCCCATGGCTCCGGCCACAAATCGAGGTCGATCGGTGAATTTGGCACAGGCCTCTTTCGCCAAGGCTGCAGAGGCGCGATTAATCTCGTAGGTATAGTCTTCAGTCCCGTAGTCGCTTTGAGCCACACGGGTTCCCGAAAAGGTGTTGGTCTCGACCAAATCCGCCCCTGCTTCGAAGTACTCTTCGTGTATGCCGCGAATGATATCGGGCTGGGTAAGGGATAGCAAATCGTTATTACCCTTTAAGTCGCTTGGCCAATCGGCAAACTGGGATCCTCGGTAATCTGCTTCTTCCAGCTTATGCAACTGGATCATGGTTCCCATGGCGCCGTCCAATACCAGGATGCGCTCACGAGCTATATCTTCTATCAAATGACTCATGGCCTCTGTATTTGAGGCTTATCGAGAAAGTGGTAAGGGATGGGGTGAAGTGTGTTGGACTTCGCTCATCTCTCTCCTTTGTTGGAGTGGGATTTAGCACCCGGCTCTTCCGGGTTGCCAAGACGTCAAAGGGCCCTTCCCTCAGTCTTTCTTGATAAGCAGGGACAAAATACGGGACCAAGGCTTGAATTTCCAAGAAAAATTGAAAATAACTCCAGAAGTGACTCGAGGAAGCACTTGAGAATAGGTGCTTAGGGTCAAGGTTTTCTCGTGAAAGTCTTTATATTTGCCGCCACAATACAGGTGGAAGGATTTGTCTGATTGCAACCACACTAAAAAATGCTAAAGCAGGTTTTCCCTAGCATTTATCGGACATCCCAACCACTGCATGAACGCAAAAAGAGCAGTAGGAACATGTCTTATTACTTCACTTCAGAATCTGTGTCCGAAGGGCACCCCGATAAAGTCGCTGATCAAATCAGTGATGCCATTCTAGACCACTTTTTGGCCTTTGATGCGCAAAGTAAAGTGGCTTGTGAAACCTTGGTGACCACCGGACAAGTGGTCTTGGCCGGGGAGATTAAGTCCAATACGTATTTGGATGTCCAAAACATCACCCGCGATGTCATCAACCGCATTGGGTATACCAAGAGCGAGTACATGTTCGAGGGAAATAGCTGCGGAATTCTCAGCGCATTGCATGAGCAGAGTGCGGATATCAACCAAGGAGTTGACCGTGGTTCATTAGAGGAGCAAGGAGCAGGAGATCAGGGGATGATGTTCGGTTTCGCAACGAATGAGACCCAGAACTACATGCCTTTAGCACTGGCTTTAAGTCACCTCATCTTAGAAGAGCATGCAGTCTTGCGTCGCGAAGGAGATCAAATTGCCTACTTGCGTCCGGATGCTAAATCTCAGGTGACCATTGAATACAACGACGACCACCAACCTATTCGCATCAAAGACATTGTGGTCAGTACCCAGCACGATGATTTTGACGAAGAGTCAGCGATGCTCGCGAAAATCAAGGAAGACATCGTCAACATCTTGATCCCCCGCGTTATTGCCAAGTGTGATGCGCGCACTCAAGCTCTTTTCAACGACGATATCGTTTACCACATCAACCCAACCGGGAAGTTTGTCATTGGAGGACCTCATGGCGACACGGGATTAACGGGGCGTAAAATCATCGTAGATACCTACGGTGGAAAAGGAGCCCACGGCGGTGGAGCCTTTAGCGGTAAAGACCCAAGTAAGGTGGATCGAAGTGCCGCTTATGCGACACGCCACATTGCTAAGAACTTGGTGGCAGCGGGTGTTGCGGACCAGATCTTGGTTCAGGTGAGCTACGCTATTGGTGTGGTTGAACCGATGGGCGTTTTTGTAGATACCTATGGTACAGCGAACGTGGAATTGAGCGATGGAGAAATCGCCGCGAAAGTAACTGAGCTGTTCGACCTCCGCCCGGGATTCATCGAAAAGAACTTGAAGTTGCGTCAGCCGATGTACGGTGAGAGTGCGGCGTACGGTCACATGGGACGTACCAATGAGGTGGTCACCAAGACCTTCTCTCGCCCCAGTGGAAATGGTCAAGAAACCATCGAACGTGAAGTGGAACTCTTCACTTGGGAGAAGCTGGATCGCGTCGAGGACATCAAGGCGGCGTTTGGGCTGTAAGAAACAGCGAACATGATGCATCGCGCCGTAGGCGCCAAAACCCTACCTTTGCAGCATGGCAGAGAAACTCGTAGCGGTCATCGGACGCCCCAATGTGGGTAAATCGACCTTTTTTAATCGAATGACGCAACAGCGTCAGGCTATTGTGGATTCGGTTTCCGGGGTGACGCGCGATCGTCATTACGGGAAGTCGGATTGGAATGGACGTACTTTCTCACTGGTCGATACCGGTGGATATATTACGGGGTCGGAAGATGTCTTCGAAGACGAGATTCGCCGTCAAGTACTGATTGCCATTGATGAGGCAGATATCATCTTGTTTATAGTGGACGTGCAAGCGGGCATGACCGACATGGATCAAGATGTGGCCGCAATTCTGCGTCGTACCGACAAACCTGTTTTCTTGGTCATCAACAAAGTGGACACGCCCATTCACGCGGCAGACGCCACAGAGTTCTACGCTTTGGGCCTCGGTGAGTACTACACCTTGAGTTCGATCAATGGATCGGGAACGGGGGAACTGCTCGACGCCATGGTAGAGCACATTCCGCTTCCAGAAGAAGACGAGGAGGAAGAAGATGCCTTGCCTCGCTTCTCTATTGTAGGGCGGCCCAACGTGGGCAAAAGCTCACTCCTGAACGCCTTGATGGGTGAAGAGCGAAACATCGTAACCAATATCGCCGGTACCACACGAGATAGCTTGAACACGCACTACAATCAGTTTGGATTGGAATTCGAGCTGGTAGATACTGCTGGTATTCGCAAGAAAGGCAAGGTGCATGAGGACCTCGAGTTTTACTCGGTGATGCGGGCCATTCGCGCCATTGAGCACAGCGACGTAATCCTTTTGGTCATCGATGCAACCCTCGGCTTTGAGACCCAAGATCTGAATATCTTTCACCTTGCGGAACGGAATAAAAAAGGCGTCGTCATCTTGGTCAACAAATGGGATATTGTCGAAAAAGACACCCATACAACCAAGCATTTCGAGGAAGCCATTCGCAAGCGCACGGCTCCTTTTGTGGACGTACCCATTGTCTTCATTTCAGCACACACCAAGCAGCGAATTTTCAAAGCGATTGAGACGGCAATGGATGTGCATGCTCGCCGTAAACAGCGTATCTCAACGAGCAAGCTGAACGACCTTTTCTTGCCGATTATCAAGGACAATCCGCCGCCGGCAACCAAGGGGAAGTACATCAAGATCAAGTACATCACTCAGCTGCCAACCAATACGCCTCAGTTTGCCTTCTTCGCAAACTTGCCCCAATACATCAAAGATCCCTACCGCCGATTCTTGGAAAATCGGTTCCGTGAGATCTTCGATTTCACAGGCGTTCCCTTAACGATCTATTTCCGGAAAAAGTAATTTTGGCCCTGCGGGCCGATGCCGTATTCTTGCCCTAAAGGCAAGGAGCTGGCCCTGGGGGCCAAGGTTCAATTCTTGTACCCGAAGCGCTTCAAATCTCGGTCGTTGTCGCGCCAATCCTTCGCCACCTTGACATAGAGTTCCAAGTGGATCTTTTTCTGAAAGAAATCCTCTAACTCTTTACGCGCGTTGGTGCCCACCTTCTTGATCATCTTGCCCTGATGGCCAATGATGATACCCTTTTGGGTTTCACGGGCCACCATGATGATGGCTCTAATGCGAATGATCCGCTCCTCCTCTTTAAATTCCTCGACTTCGATCTCGACTGAATAGGGAATTTCCTTCTTGTAATTGAGCAGAATCTGTTTGCGAATGGCCTCCTCCACAAAGAAACGCTCCGATTTGTCGGTCAAGGCATCCTTTTCAAAGAAGGGAGGAGATTCAGGCAAGAGCTCAACGATACGGTTCTTCAACGGCTCCACACCGAAGTTCTCCAAGGCTGAAATCGGAATCACCTCGGCCCGTGGGAACTGCTCTTTCCAATAGCTCGCATATTCCTCGAGCTTGACTGGCTCCGTAGTATCGATCTTATTGATCACCAGCAGCAAGGGAATTTCATTGCGCTTCAAGCGCTCGAACAGCGCTTCATCTTTCAAGCGCTTTTCCCCTGGCTCCACCATGTAGACCAAGACATCGGCATCCTGAAAAGCCGATTTCACAAAATCCATCATGCTCTCCTGGAGCTTGTAGGCCGGTTGAATAACTCCTGGCGTATCGCTAAAAACGATCTGAAATCCCGGGTCATTCACGATGCCTAAGATTCGATGACGCGTGGTCTGCGCCTTGTTCGTGATGATGGACAATCGCTCGCCCACCAAGGCGTTCATCAAGGTGGATTTCCCTACGTTGGGATTCCCGATGATGTTGACAAATCCTGCTTTGTGTTTTCCTTCGCTCATTGTGCGGCCATTCGAAACGGAACATCCAATACGCGGATGATCTCGCGCCACAAGGTACGCATTTGAACCGCCTCTGAAGGACTGTATTCATCCTTGAAATAGGCACAAATAAAATGCAATCGGTAGGTCTGATTATCCACGCGTTCCACGCTAAATCGTGCTTCCATAAGTCCTGGTAAACGCCAATTGTACCCAGGGAAAGTCAAGGGTACCATGTCCTTGCCAAACTGTAAATACACATCGCTCTGTTCAATTCCCGCATAGGGCAAAAACAGGGGATATTGACGCTGTACGGGTCCGTTATACACCTGCTCTGTCTGTAAGAGTGCCTGCGGCACGATGCTCACCGTATCGCCCTTCCACTCCACCTTAGCTCCCGTTCGACGATACTGCCATTCTGTTCCAAACGCCGGGTCATCTCCATCAAAACCGATCAACACGGGCCGATCCTCCAAGCCTTTCCATTTATCTCGCCAGTTCATATACCTCCTCCAAACAGGTCGTTCAGGGTTTCGCTCCTTAAACTTCAGTTCCGACCAATAGGCAGATGCTGCTCCTCTCCACTGTTCCCGAACAGGATAACTAACTTCTTCTTCATACCCATTCAAATTGACAATAGCACTCCGGTGCACCTTACTCCGTTCCAGTGAAAAAGTGGGTAATTCCTCTACGGTAACCACTTCATCCGGCGCCCCTACAAACACGGCTTCGGTACCCAATAAATCGCCTGGCAGCTCATCCAAAGCATACTTCCCCTCCCATTGCATGGGATTAATACACTGTGAATGACCGCTGGTGGTGTCCGTAAACTCAAAAAACGCTTGGCTGATCTCATCCAAACTGACCAAGGTCGAGTCCAAGGCTCCTCTGGAACGCTCCTTGGCCAATACCAATCGATAAGGAATTTCAAACCGGCGTAATAGATCGTCGTAAAAGAGGTACAAAGCATCCGGATGAATTCGTCCGTAGTCCAAATCGTTTCCAATGTTGATGCCGCGCTCGTACTTAGTCAAGGTCAAATGCTTGTTGAAGTAGTCGTGCACCGCCTTGATTCGAGCTGTGATTTGGTCCGGAGGAATGGGTCGCCACAAGTCCTGCAGAAAGGCTTCTAGGGTTTTATCGTAGCGCGCATTGACATCTTCTTGAAGTCGATCAAGTTGACGCAGGAATATCCACCATTCCAAAGGCCAACCGTAATCGTCCTGAAAGGTCGGTGAAAACGCTTGCTCGATATGGGGCAGCGCCAAAGCCGGAATAAAGTGCTCCTCTTTCCGTCGAGCTTTCAACTCCGTCATTTCCCACTTGTATTCCTGACGGAAGAACTCCTCCTTTTGAGCGGCTTTGGGCGCTCCCAAATAAGGCGAATAGCCATAGGGGTCGTACTCGGGGTGCGTCAAGACATAGGTACTCCGAACCACGGGCAAATAATCATCAAAGTACATATGCTGTGGCAGCGGATGACCTTGATATCGCCAAAAGAGCTCGAGTTGATCCCCAGATTCCACGGTAGGAACTTCAAAGATGATGAAGCGCTCTGCCGAAAATCCAGACACATCCTCTTGAATTCGTTTATTCTTGAAAAACTTGGCATCGATGTCCGCTACTCTACCATCGGGCTTCGTCAATCGAGCATCGAGCCGATCCAGGGTTGTATTGGGAACGTAGGGAATAAAGAAATATCGGTACTGCTCTGCCCCTTCGTTGTTTTGGAACTTGATCTTGTAGTAAATTTCGTACTCCTTTCCACTAAACTGGTTTCGCGCTTCGTATCGCTGATACCGGACCACTCGATCCAGAATAACCGCTGGTTCGTCCGCCCATTTCTCCGGTACAAATATGTTGTGGGAATCTACTGGCCAGACGATGTCTTTGTACTTGATCCGGTCCTGTCCTTGGAGACCAAAACCAGCCAGCACCACCATAAAGAGCAAGCCTTGCTTCATGAAGTGAAAATAGAAAAACGGGGGCAAAGGTTTAAGTGCCTGCGGCACGATGCGGTTTCAAACCATCAATCACACCAAATTTATGGAATCGAACTCACGAGTACGAAAAAAGCCTTCCGAAATTCGGTAGCCTCTTATCTTCTTGTAGACATTCCGGAGACAAGGTCGAAACTCGATCTTATGGATGAACCAGATCAGGTTGAGTGAATTATTGTCCGGTAAGGCCTTCCATTGGCTTGAATTTTTTATTCGGAATATTCCTAACACACGTTTGGAATCACGTGTAATTCCATCAACCCAATGTTTTGAGTATCTTTAATACGAACCCAAGTCAAAAACTGAACACGAAGTGTTCTATCATAAAATCTCAAAGGTTCATTAGACACCTTTCAATCAATTATCGTGAGATATCATATAAACCATTAAAATTCCAAATCAATGAAACACTATTTTTTTATTTTTTCTTTCTTGTTTTTTTCAAATCTAATAGGGCAAGTAAATAATGCTAACTATTCGGTTTCACTTGATGAGTATACTAAATTCAACAATACAACCGATAGTGTCTATCTAATAGAAACACAATATTGTGTTGTTCAGATTAGCTTTGATGAGATAACCGCGAACCAAATTTCAGATAGCATCAACATGATTAAAATCTTAAATCGTGTAGATAACTACTATGAAAAATATAAAAATATTTTAGGTTATGAGCCGTTAGGAGGAAATGCAGATTACAACATGAAAGCGAACGTATATTTTGGAAAATTTCCGAGTTGTGGCTCAGGTTGCGGTCTTTTGGGTTCCAAGGGAATTGAGATAAGTGGATTTGAAAAAATTTGGTTCAATTTGAAACATGATTTAAATGTCAGTCGTGACATTATAATCGGCTATGAATTCGGCAGAAATTTTTACCCATCAGATTTTGATAAAATAAGCCTCCCTGTTGTCACAGGTACAAATCAAAAAAATGGAGGATTCGCAGAAGGTTTTGCGAACCTTATGTATACCCAAATTTTAGATAGTATTTTAACGTATTCTTTTCAACGCGACTTGAATGAAACTTTTGTTTATAAGCGAACTTTTTCGGAAGTATTTCATGCTTACGTCAATGATTTAGATGCTACTCCTTACAACAGTTTGGCTTACTGGAACATAATTGGTGTTCAAGACCCATCAAGAGGCCATGGTTTTAATGGTCCCTCATATAACGGAACAGCCATTCTCGAGGGTGTATTAAACACCTTTGAAATTACACTAAGTGATTTTATAACATCTTTGGGTAATGTGAGCACACCTTCATCGGTTGATGAAGCTTTATCCAACATTGCTCTTGCAACTTGTTATGCGAGTGGGTATAACGTATCTCCTTTTTTTGAAAATGTTCTCAAATTTAATTTAACAACATCTGCCAAAACTATATTAGCAACTTATCCGAGTCCTGCTTCAGAATTAATCTCAGACGAAAGTGAACTCTATTTTATTTCACCGTCAGACTCAATTCCACTGAATGTCCGTAGTAATACATACCTCGAAGATTCAGCTACATTCACAATAATCATTGATAATGACACTTTAAGTCACAATTTGCTTGGCAATTACTCTATACCCTACTCAGTTCTCCGAAATAGAGATTCTGCGACCATTATGGTTTTTCTTTCAAAAAATAATTTGAATCAAGATACCGCATACTACACCATAAAAAAGAGGCACGACATAGACTTACTTGAAAACAAGGATTTTCTTTATTCCTATTATTTAGATAATAGATTTCAAAGAAATACAATCCTTGCTGATACTATTTTATGGTCAACAGCTTTAGAAGAAGATTCATTAGATACATCACTAAACTGGTTTAATCTTATTTTTTCTAGGGATAGAGAATATGAATTCACCGCAGATATTAAACATAGTTCTGCCGCGTATAACGGCCAAACCGTTAGTGGTCTACCAACATCGGGTTATTCGTCGATTGGTTTCAGAAGCCCTATGGGTTCTTATGGATCAACGAGAGTAGGATACGATGTTGGATCTTATAACGACAGCAACTTTTATTCTGTCATCGCAAGCGTTTCGTCTAACAACCTTATTCCAAATGACGGGAGAAAGTATGTGGAAAATCAACTACGAACAAGCACCAATGGTTTTCGAGTTATATCACAATTTAAAA
>CBFIEH010000031.1:0-12377 GCA_965661605.1 Flavobacteriales bacterium
TCTGTAGTGGTGACTGATGCCAATGGTTGTTCTTCAGTAGCTTCAGTAGTCGTTGACGGAAGCCCACTTCCATCAATCGGTATCGAAGAGCCAGCGTTGAGCGAGATGATCAACTTGTATCCGAACCCAACATCAGATGTAGTGTTCGTAGGATATGAGTTCTCAAGTGAGCAAAACTTGGAGATCAATGTGGTGAACGGACTTGGACAAGTTGTCATGAGCACAACAGAAGCGAATGCCTTGACGGGTAAGGTTCGCTTGGATGTTGCTGACTTGGCCAACGGAGTATACTACGTCGTGATCAGCAACGGAACAGACTCAGACAACCGCCGCCTGGTAATCCAGAAGTAAGCGGAAAGAGCTGAATCGTATATAGAAAAGCCCCCTCCATAGCGGAGGGGGTTTTTTTGTTTTAGGCCCGTGCGTAAGAGAAATACGGAAGAGCGCCGTTTGGGTTTGTTGGGATGGCCTTTATGAAGAGTATAGCGCGAGGTACTGAGCTGCCATTTGAGACCAGGACATGGATTCGGCCTTCGCTCTGGAAGCGACTCCCATATTTGCTAGTGCTTCTGGGTTAGCTTGACAATGCTGCATAATTTCCCTGATGGGTTTAGACTCGCCTTTAGGGATGATCCAACCATTGTCAGTGATGAGCTCGGCGCTCCCGCCAACATCGGTAAGTAGGAGGGGTAGCCCAGCAGCCATAGCCTCAAGGGCAGCATTGCTCATTCCTTCGTTGTAAGAAGGCAGAATGAAGAGGTCGGCTGTGGTGAGCAAGGAAGGAATCTGATTATGCTCCACAGCTCCATGAAGAGTTAAGTCAATACTCAATTCGTCTGCCTGGGCCTTTAGGGTCATTTTCTCGGGTCCATCACCAATAAGCGAGACACGAACAGCCTGAAGGTCTTTTAGGGCCTCTAAAAGCAAACTATAGCCTTTACGAGGGATTAATCTGCCCGTGCTGATGACGTGAAGATTGTCTTGACCAGAAATGACTGCTGTTTCCGGAAATTTGGAAAGGTCTATTCCATTGGGTATGATCTCGATCTTTTGCTTTGGAAAAGAGTGGAGAGCCAACTCTTGCAGGCCTTTTGAATTCGCGACCACATGCTTGGCTTTACGCCAGATCAGGCCGCTAAGACGTTTGAAGACAAGTTTGTCTTGCCAATAGAATCGTTCGTTGTAGAAAGGCACGTCACTTCCACGGAGGGAAACGATATACGGAATTCCCAAGCGCATGGCGATAAAGCCGCATGGAATACCGAAGAAGGCGTGAACAACGTCGAAAGGTTGGGTTTTGTGCAGGCGACGGGCGAGCGAGTAAGCTTTCCAGGAATAGGTCAGTAGGTCTTTTTGACTCTGGTAGTGGATATTCCCGTTCTTGCCGATATCCAGAAAGTGAATGTCGATGTTTGAGGCGAAGGTCTCGTGCCGATCAGAATGGACGGACGAAGTGATGAGTGTCGCGGAAACATCATCGGGCCGTAGGCCCAATTCTTTCAATAAATAATAGGTGGCATTGGCGGCGCCTCCCCCAAGAGGGGGGAATTCATAGTTGAGGATGAGGACCCTCGGTTTATTCGTTTTCGATGACTCGGGCAATGCTGTAGCTGTGGTCCTTCGTTGTCTCGAAGTAATTCTTGATAATGATATCGGCCAGAAGGCCAGAAATAAAGAGTTGCAACCCTCCTAGAAAGAGAAACATGGTCACTAATGGCCAGGCGCTGTCAGACATGCTCTGACCCATGAGGAATTGATAGAAGGTCCAAGCGCCTGCGAGAATGGAGAGGATCATGGCAGAGATTCCCAATCCCCCGAGAAGGTGAAGGGGGCGTACGGAGTACTTGTTCCAGAACCAAACGGAGATCATGTCGATCAGGCCCTTTAAGGTTCTACGCCAGTTGTATTTCGTAACTCCGGCAGTCCGTGCACGGTGGTTCACGACAACTTCTCCGACTTTGAAACCTTTGATTTTGAGGATGGCCGGGATAAACCGGTGCATCTCGCCGTATAAGGAGATTCCTTTGAAACAGGCACGGCGATACACCTTCAAGGAGCATCCACTATCGTGAATGCGGTCGTTGATTAAAAGCTTCCGCAACTGGTTTGCTCCGCGAGAAACGAAATGCTTGGCGAAACTGTCCTTGCGGTTTTTGCGCCAACCACTCACCACGTCGAGGCCTTCCGACTCAATGAAGTTCAGCATGGCCGGAATATCTGCAGGGTCATTTTGGCGGTCGCCGTCCATCGTAACGACGTAATCGTACTGCGCCGCTTTAATACCGGCGTCCATGGCCGCTGTTTGGCCAAAATTCTTCCGGAATTCGATCAATTTGACCGGGGATAATCCTTTGATAATCTCAATGGTTCGGTCCGAAGATCCATCATCGACGAAGATGACCTCGTACGTATAGTTGTGTGCAACACAGGTCTCGACAATCTCGCGGTGCAGCTCTGCCACGTTGCCCTCTTCATTCATAACTGGAATGACCACCGAAATCTCCATGGAAAAAAGTTTGGGCAAAGGTAAAAAATCCACCCGCATGGCTCTTTTGGGGCGCCCGCGAAAAAAACTATTTTCGTAGCTCACCACATTCTGCATGGCCAAGCAAAAGACTACCAAGATAAAACCGGCCCGATTTTCGCGCCCTGAACTCATTTTAATGCTCCTAGCGGGCCTGTTGTACGCGAACACACTTTCGTACAGCTATGCCCTGGACGACAAAATAGTTTTGTCCAACAATCAGTTTACGCAAAAGGGTTTAGGTGGAATTTGGGATCACTTGACCAACGAATCCTTTGTCGGATTCTTCGGCAAGCAGAAAGAGCTGGTCGCTGGTGCCCGATACCGGCCCCTCAGCCTTATTACCTTCAGTATTGAATACGCCTTTTTTGGCGCGATCCCTGGAGTAAGTCACTTCTTCAACCTTTTATTCTACGCGCTGACGGCACTCGTTCTTTACCGCTGGCTCCGAGCCTTGCTAAAACAAGAAGATGCGCTCCTGAGCGTGGCCTTTTTGACTACAGTCCTTTTTGTGGTTCACCCTTTGCACACGGAAGTGGTCGCCAATATCAAAGGACGGGATGATCTATTGGCATTTTTGCTGGCCGCGGCAACAGGGTGGTATATGCTTCGCGATGTGCCTACGGCACGATACCTAACTGGAGTTTATTTCTTCCTAGCCTTATTGGCTAAGGAGAGCGCCATTGCCTTTGTGCTGATTTACCCTCTCTCGCTTTGGGTAGCTCGCGCTGATTCTAAAGCGTGGCAGCGAATGATTCCGATTGGGATAGCTACTGTAGTCTTCTTAGCTCTGCGCTTTTCAGTGGTGGGTTTCCCCAAATCGGATGTCGCGGATCAGCTCATGAACAACCCGTTTTTGGAGATGAACGCTTCCGAAAAGTATGCCACTATCGCGTATACTCTTGGTCAATACTTAAAGCTGAGTTTTGTTCCCTATCCGCTTACCCATGACTACTACCCGTATCACATTGCCATTCAGCAATGGACTTCTATAGGAACCCTATTGTCTCTTGGAGCCATAGTTCTCGGCACCATAGGAGCGGTAATTGGGCTACTTCGACGACAGTGGTGGGGGTTCGGGATTGCCGTGTTTTTCTTAGGGCTAGGCTTGACTTCTAACGTGCTTTTTCCTGTAGGTGTATTCATGAGTGAACGATTTGCGTACATCTCTACCATGGGGTGGGCGCTATGTATCGGCTGGTTGATGAAAGAATATTTATTTAAAGGAAGTCTAGATTGGTCCAAGGCGCCGTCCTTGGCCAAAGGCGTTTTTGTGAGCTTAGCATTGGTTTTTAGCGTACTGACCGTAGCGCGCAATAGGGATTGGAAGGATGACGCTACTTTAGTTTCTAAAGACATTAAAACGAGCGCTGAGTCTGCCAAAGTGAACTTCACTTATGGTAAAATGAAGTATCTCGAGGCCATGGCCAATGGGAATCAACAGGCCAAGAGACAGCTTTTACAAGAATCAAATAGGGCATTGGTCAAGTCTGAACAAATTGACCCTACTCTTCCGGACACCTATAACTTGCTAGCGCTCACAGGCTATTATCTGACAGGAGATCCGAATGTATTTGTCGAAAACTATTTGCGCTTACTGGAATTGAACAGAGGAGTAGACGTGAAGATTATACTGAAGAATATTCAAGACTTGACGGCGAATGATCCAACGAGTAAACAGCTCCAAATTTTTGAGGGATTGTATCCCGCATTGTCCGAGTCATACGAACTGAATATGGTAATTGCCACGACATATTCCCGAATAGAACGTAAGTTCCGAAAGGCAATTCCCTATTACGAAAAGGCCATCAGTTTGAATGCGAATCAGACAGAACCAATAAAGGATTTAGCACTCATTTATCAGGAGATGGGGCAGCTTCAAAAGAGCATTGGATACTTTCGGCGAATGGAAACATTGGACCCGAATAATCAAAGGGTTAAGGCGAGTTTAGGTGACTTGTACGAGCAGGTTGGCCAAGCAGATAGCTCAGCCTACTACAAGCAATTAGCGAAATAAACATGGCAAAGAAAGCAAAGAAGCAGGCGAGGAAGGCCAGCCCCAAGAGTTCGGGTTTGAGTGCTCGGATGATGGCCCTTGTACTTTTCTTGATTAGTGCTGTGGTGTACGTCAATACCTTGGGCCACGAGTTTGCCTTAGATGACTCAATTGTCATTACCGGAAATGAGTATACGGTCCAGGGCTTTGCCGGAATTGATGAGCATTTGACTCGGGACAGCTTTACGGGCTTTTTTGGCAATGAGCGCGATCTGGTTGCTGGTGGACGTTATCGCCCCATGTCTTTGATCTTCTTCAGTGTGGAGTATGCGCTGTTCGGCGAAAACCCTACGGTTGGGCATTTCTTGAACATACTCTACCACGGTCTTTTAGTGGTTCTGTTGTATTTCTGGCTCTGGAAACTTCTTCAGCATCGTGAACACAAATTTTGGTCCTTGCCCTTCATAGCGGCTCTGCTTTTTGCCGTACATCCTCTTCACACGGAAATTGTAGCGAACATCAAGGGTCGTGATGATATTTTTGCGCTACTCGGCGCTTTGGGAGCGGCCTGGTTCGCTCTCAGATACAGCGATGACAAAAAGCCATTGAATCTCCTTTGGTCCGGACTTCTCTTTTTCTTTGGCATCATGTCCAAGGAGAATACCATCACCTTCCTAGCCGTGATTCCACTGAGCCTCTATTACTTCCGCAAGCCGTCCGTCAAAGAATACGTCATCAGTTTGGCGCCGGCCCTATTGGCAACGGCAGTGTTTATGGCCCTTCGAATTTCCGTAGTAGGTGTTTTTGCCGGTGGTCAGGCAGATAACCTCATCAACAACCCCTTTATGGAAGCGACGATGGGCGAACGCTACGGAACCACATTTTACACCCTTTGGCGCTATTTAAGACTCCTTTTTGTCCCGGTGGGGCTTACAGCCGACTACTATCCGTATCACATTCCTCTTTTGGGTTTTTCGGATTGGCGGGTCTGGTTAGGGATTGTGTCGAATGGAGCGCTTTTAATTTGGGCGCTGATCAAGCTGCCGAGTCGAAGTATTGTGAGTTTTGGGATCCTGTACTACTTCATTACCCTGAGTATCGTATCGAACGTATTCTTTACCATTGGAGCGTTCATGAATGAGCGCTTTGTCTTTATGTCTTCTGTGGGCTGGGCTTTTGCAGTTGCTTATGGGCTCATACACTTTACGGGAAACAAGGAGGGAGGAAAGGCGCCTATTGCGCTGCGTTATTCGGTCTTGGTTATTGCACTTGTTTTCTCGGTAATGAGTATTTCCAGAAATCGAGATTGGAAGAACAATGAGACCATTTATGCTGCTGACGTATTGACCAGTGTGAATTCCTGCAAAGCCAATCTGGCTTATGGGGTGCAAACCGTTAAGAATGCTGTGAAACTTCCGGCCGGTCAAAAACGAGATCAAATGCTCAATGAGGGTATTGGGCACGTGGAGCGCGCGCTGGAAATTTATCCACAGTACATTGAGGCGCTTTCTGAAATGGGGACTATTCGCTTCAATCAAGGGCGAATAGACGAAGCTATCGATTACTACATGATGTGTATGGAAGTTCGCAACAACCAAGACAACAGGGCCATCATGCACTCGAACATCAATTTTGTTTTTGAGCGTGTCAAGGACCCTCAAGGTCATCTCGATGCCATCAATCGATTCCTGGAGTACGATACGGTCAACGCCGCCCCATTGATTACCAAAGGGCGGATACTCGAGAACGAGTTCAGCAGACATGAAAAAGCCGCAAAGGCGTTTAGGGCCGCTGCTGCTCGAGAACCGGAGAATCCTGACCCCTGGTACAGCTTGGGCGTGATTGCCTACAACAATAGAAATCTGGCCTTACTCGATGAGGCTGTTAAGGAATTATCGGCCCGTGAGGGCCAAACTCAAAGGGTTCAAACGCTCCAAAAGGGACTGAATTAGATCATCATGGCGAAGAAGAGTAAGAAGGCGAAAGCTCAGGTGAACAATGGACCTTGGTGGCAACAGACGCGAACGGTTTACGCGCTCATTGCGGCGGTAAGTTTAGTGCTCTATGTAAACACCTTGGGTAACGAATACGCGCTGGACGACGCCATCGCCATAACCGCCAATCAGTTTACCAAGCAGGGCTTTGCGGGAATTCCAGACCTCTTCAAGTACGATACGTTTACTGGATTTTTCGGCACCACAAAGGAACTCGTTGCGGGAGGGCGCTATCGCCCCCTGTCACTCGTTACTTTTGCCATAGAATACCAGCTCTTTGGAGAGAATCCCGGCGTGAGTCACTTCTTTAATATTCTCCTCTATGCCTTGACCGGAATTGTCATCTGGCAATTGGTGAGTCGCATGATGGCGGGCCGCTTGGGCGCGGGCCAAGAGCCATCCAGTAAATGGTATTTATCCCTGCCCTTGGTGGTTACTCTACTCTTCATAGCGCATCCCCTGCATACAGAGGTGGTCGCCAACATTAAGGGGCGTGATGATATGATGGCCTTATTAGGTGCTCTACTGGCCTGGAAGTACTCTTGGGACTATCTGGGCGGAAAAGGGATAAAGTATGCCGTATACTCCGCTTTGGCCCTTTTTCTGGGGCTTTTGAGTAAGGAGAACGCCATCACCTTCTTGGCGGTCATTCCTTTGGCGCATTATTTCTTTAGTGATAAGCCTATCCCAAAGGTCGCTGTGAATTTTGTTCCCTTGCTCTTGGGAGCTGCAGCCTTTCTAGCTATTCGTTTTGCCATTATTGGTTTTCCAAAGTCAGAAACGGTTATAGAGCTCATGAACAACCCCTTTGTTGAAATGAATGTGGGCCAAAAATATGCCACCATCATATATACTCTGGGTGTATACCTCAAGCTTCTATTCGTGCCACACCCCTTAACGTACGACTACTATCCCTATCACATTCCGATAACGAACTTCACTGATTTGCGCTTTGTGCTCAGTGCAGCGGCCTATTTGGGCATGGGCGTATTCGCATTGATTCGCCTTCCAAAGCGGGATGTCATGAGCTTTTCGATCCTGTACTTCTTTGCTACAATGAGCATCGTGTCGAACATATTCTTTCCCATTGGGGCATTCATGAACGAGCGATTCGCGTATTTCGGATCCTTTGCCTGGACCTTGGTCGTCGGCGTTCTTTTGGTTCAGCGCTTACCGCGCGTTATGGCCGTACGGGCCGATGCCATAGCTCAGTATACCCTGGCCATCCTGCTCTTGGCCTTTAGTGTCAAGACCATTACTCGGAATCCGAATTGGAAGAACGATTTCACGCTTTTTCAGCACGACGTAAAAATTTCCAAGAATAGTGCGAAAAGCAATGTCACGGCTGGTGGAAGCCTCATAGAAGCTGCCGATGTTATTCAAGAACCGCAGCGTCAAAAACAAATGTATCTAGAGGCCCAAGGTTACCTAGACCGCTCTCTTGAAATTCATCCTGATTACGTTGATGCTCTACTTCTTCGTGGAAATGTGGCGTTTAAGATCGATCAGGATATGGAAGAGGCCTTGGCATATTACTTCAAGATTCTCGAGCTAGCCCCGAACAACGTCAATGTGCCCAAGAACGTCCTCATTGTGATTAATGGGCACAAGAGCGCCAAGTATCAGATTAAGATCATCGACCGTTACCTGGCGGTGAACCCAAGCCATTATGAAATGCTCATCCGCAAAGGAGAGCTGTACGGACGTGCGCTAAAGGATATGGATGCCTCCGCACAAGCCTTTGAGGCGGCCACCCAGTCGAATCCAAACGATGTACGCGGGTGGAAGAACCTGGGTACGGTATACGGCATTCAGGAACGCTACGAAGAGGCTATTAATGCCCTGCTCACGGCAGAACGCATAGCGCCTAACGATCCAGAAGTCCTGACCAACCTAGCGATTACCTATAATAGGGTAGGAGACACGCAGCGGGCGCAAGAGTATCAGAGGAGAGTTCCTCAGCAATAAAAAGAGCGCTGAATTAGGGGTGGGAAAGCCTTTTCGCCTGGAGAGGCGATGTCAAAAGGTGGCGTAATTTGCCGTTCAATCAGGCAATATTTACGTAGATAACGGCTGCAACCAACAAGACAAATCCCACAATCAAGGAGATCTCAAAAGTCGTGTTCTTGCTTTTGGATTCGGTTCCCATAACTTGGCTTTAGTTTCCCTTTAAGATAAAAAAAACAGCGACTTTGCCAAAAGTCGCTGTTCAGTTAGTTGTTAACCAGGTTGTTAAGAACTGTAAGGCCTACTATTCGCTAAGGATTGCAGAGGCTTCTTCAATACTCTGATTGGTCAATTCTTTCAGGCGCTGCATTTTGTCGCGCTGCCCCTCTAAGTAGGCTTTTGCCGCTTCCGCAGACTCATCTGCACTGGGCGGATCATACTGTCGCATCCAATCCAACATACCTTGATGGGCACGAAGTACCCGAGCTCGTGTACTGTCCATTTCTATTCTGGCTGCCTCGTCCAAAGCTGCGGTGGTATCTGCTACACTTTTGGCTAGGGCGTCCTCGTATTTAGCCAGGTCGGACATTTTGGCCATGACCTCATCATGCAACTCGAGGACTTCCTGTTCTAGGGATTCAATTTGAGCTTTATCATTGCCACAGGCCGCGAAAAGGAGCGCAACGAAAAGAAAGAGAGATAAGCGTCTCATGATGAAGGATAAATTTTTTTCCAAGATAAAAAGCTCCGTGAAAACAGCGCTTGTTTTTGTCAATATTAACAAAAGAGCGTGTTGTGGATTGTACCTTTGCACCAACGAAATTGCCCATGAAAAGTCTTTGGATTCGCGTTGGAGTTGTATTAGCTGTAGCCGTTGTTGGTATACTCATTGCCATGCCCATACTCACTCCGGAAAAACGACTTCCCATCTACCAACCTTCGGACATCAATCCGAAATTGGTGGATACCACCCTTCGAGCGGTACGCGAGAATCATTCTATTTCGGACTTCAGTCTAGTGAATCAACTGGGAGAACCCTATTCAAAAGCAGATCTGGAGGGGCAGATTTACGTGGCCGACTTCTTTTTTACCACTTGTCCAACCATTTGTAAGCAAATGGTGAAGCACATGTATTTGGTGCAAGAAGAATTTCTGGAAGACGAAGAAGTGCATCTGGTTTCTCATTCGGTCTTTCCCGAGCAGGATTCAGTTCCTGTATTGGCTGCCTATGCCGAGCAATACGGAATTCAATCGGATCGTTGGACCCTATTGACTGGAGATAAGCCCACCATATACGATCTTGCTCGCAAGTCTTATTTCGCCGTCACCACGGAAGGGAGTGGAGGGAAGACTGATTTTATCCACACCGAGAACTTTGTCTTGGTGGACAAGGACTTTCGCTTGCGCGGGTTCTATGATGGCACCGATCAAGCTGATGTACAGCGCTTGATTCGAGATATTTATCTATTGAAGAAGGAATACGAAAAGCCAGCTTAATCTACAGCTGTAAGATCAACTGCCATTCGACCAAGGCCTTATTGTACTCACTAACGAGCCAAATGTAGTCCGAGAAGTAGGACCAAGATTTTTCGGTATCCTCTGCCGTTTGAGCACGACTGTAAAGCTCTGGAGCGAATCGGAGGTATTGGTCCTCGAACTGTTCTAAGGCCGCTTGAATCTTGATTTTCCGCTGGTCCTGCTCGAAGCTGCTTTCATCGGGAAGACCGTTGGGCAGTTCGTAAATAGGTTTCACCCGCCGTTCGAACCAAGATGCCCATGGGATGTCCAGTTGAATCAAGGTGCCGTCGTAACCGAAATCTTCTTCAATGCTAAGTTGGTAGTAGCCCAACCAAACTGTTGGGATTTTTTGACTTAGGGCATATCTGCTTTCCCATTTCTGAACGGCGGTATTTGCGGCCCTTTCCGCTTCGAGTAAGCTGAAATCTTCAGCCACTTGCCCTTCTAAGGCGGCGCGGAGAAAAGGGCGAGGGGCATCTGTCATTTCCTCGAAATTGCCCAGGTCCTTCCTCCCGGTGAGTGAAGCAAGTCGACTTTCTGCATCCGCCATCCATTGAGCGGTTTCAAGATGGCGCTTGTTCCAAACCCAAAGATTGTCAAAATCGCTCTGCTCCTCTTGCGGCATGAGTTCCTCCAATCTTTTGACCAGAAAAACCGCAGATTGCCAATCCAACCAGGCTTGTTTTACAGCGACATCGGCCCGAGTGGCTTCGAGATCCAATTGGACTTGAAGTTGTTCTCTGCGACTCTTGTTCCATTTGGAGAGGTAAATCTGATCAAAGCCGTTGCCCAAATTCTGTTTGATCAGACCTTGAAAATCTCGTGGATAGGGGCCATTGAATTCACCTCTTAGGTACTCAAATTCCAAAGGATCCAAGGTTCTATTTCCCTGCATTTCTTCCGCTTCCGCGTTCATCTTGGCATAAATGCCAAGATGCGCAAACCCTTGTTTACGAGCGTCTTGGACAGCCTCTTCCATGGAGTAGGACTGTGCCCAAGTGTAAGTGGGGAAACAGAAAAGGACTATAAGTAGCGTTGGGTTAAGGCGTCTCATCGAGCCTCAAAAATGCACTTTTTCAACGAAATGTGGTCAGCATGAAAAGAGCACCGCCTCGAATTGTACCCTTCGCGACGATGCTCAAGTCAACCCAAACTATACCGTTTACCCTGGACCTTTTGCGCTTTCATAGAGCTGCCCGAGACCCCACAATAGAAAGAAGAGCGGTAAGTAGGCGTGGTCCATCCAGTCAGAAGTGTAGTTCCAATACGCTAAGAGCAGTAGAGCGGCTCCAGTACTTATTAGCCAATATGCTTTAAAACGCTGGGATTTCTTTTCCAGGTAAAGAGCTAATGGGGCTAAGATAAGCGCGGTCAAAAAGGGTAAATACTTTTCCATAATTAATGCCAGTCAGGTAGTTGTTCAAGGGGTTCGCAGACCTCGTCATGCGTCGGGCCATAACAGAATTCGCAATAAGCGACATAAGCGCAAGGCCAGTACAAATAGGGGCCTAATCCGGCACATCCAGCTAGGGCTATGATGTACTGTTCGTAATCGCATCCATCGGGCGCTCGATTGCCTTGAGCTCCAAAAAGAAGAGCAAACGGTACAGGATCTTCCCTGAGACCGGCGAACATATTGGGCAGACAATCAGAGTCACAGTTCAGAGGGATAGAGTTGATCTCGACTCCATCGGACATGATTCTTGTCCTGATTTCCTCTAAGATGAGGCGATAAGCTGCTTCTTCTTCATCTGTGATTTCCAGTATTGATTGAATGGCCGTTTCATCACGATCTTGAAAGGCTTGCTCAAGCTGATCCCAACGCTCTGGGAAGGCGAGAACTCGTTGGCCAATAGCGTTGCGAACCGCAATGAGTTGGCTTTGCAGAACACCCCAGTCTGCCTCCGATAATTCAGTCTTTGATTCCACTTGAGGGGCTTGAGCCTCCTCTTCGTTTTCGCAGGACCAGAACACCAAGCTCAAGGCCGATATTCCGATCAATAGCAGTACTTTCTTCATAATTTTTGAAGTTTAAGTGATTAGAAAAATGAACTGCAGAGTTCTAAAGGAAGCAGAGCCCTTGATTTTCAATGAACTGTACCGAAAGTAGCGTGGTACATTTGATTTGAGATCCTGATCTCCGTGTGTTTTGGACACTACGTAACCGAGTGTCATTTCTTTGGAGGTTTATAGAAAGATTGTATCTTTGCAGTCCAATTATCGCGGGGTGGAGCAGTTGGTAGCTCGTCGGGCTCATAACCCGAAGGTCGTAGGTTCGAGTCCTGCCCCCGCTACTATCCGAGACCCGAAGACATTTTGTCTTCGGGTTTTGTTTTTCTCAGAAGTCCAAGTTTCTATGAAACATCCAGTTATCTCTAAAAGTAGGTGGATGTTTGAG
>CBFIEH010000032.1:0-12236 GCA_965661605.1 Flavobacteriales bacterium
ATTCCTTACTGGAAGCAATGCCCTTCGGGTCATCAAGGACAGCACAACTCCATTCATTGTGGTGCAAGAACGCACCATTGAAGAGGGTGGTTACGACGTGATCGTTCTCCCAATTGACCTTTCCAAAGAGGAAAAGCAAAAACTCAAAGGAGCGGTGGAGATCGCTAAGTTCTTCGGCAGCATGGTTCATATTGTGAGCCCCATCCACAACGATGAATTCCTGCGCAATCAGCAGCAACGAAATATGCACTACGCGGAAACATTCCTCGAAGAGGACGGCGTAAAGCACGAAAGTCATATTCTGGAAGACTCCGGAAGTTTTGATCAGGAGGTGGTGGCCTTTGCCGAACAAGTAAACGCAGATCTCATTTCCATCATCAATCACGAAGATGCCGTTGGCGCTTTGCTCGGAAGCTCTTTCGAACAGCTGTTAATCACGAACAAATCTGAGATTCCAGTGATGGTGATCAACCCCAAGGCGATTACGACTTTGGGTGGGGTGATCGGAACTTAATCCGGACGAAAATATCGTACCTTTGCCGTGAATTCGTTCACGGCTTTTTTTTGCCCTAAAATTTAGACCTCATGAAGTTCGGTGTAGTCATATTTCCAGGTTCAAATTGTGATCAAGACATGATTTACGTGCTCCGTAGTTTTGGGCACGAGGTTGTTGAGCTATGGCACAAGGATCATGATTTGCAAGGCGTCGATTTTATCATGCTTCCAGGGGGGTTTAGTTATGGAGA
Organism: Flavobacteriales bacterium; assembly: GCA_965661605.1. GTDB lineage: Bacteria > Bacteroidota > Bacteroidia > Flavobacteriales > ECT2AJA-044 > ECT2AJA-044. The sequence goes on from CBFIEH010000032.1 coordinate 747, forward strand.
TTATCTGCGTTCTGGAGCCATCGCTCGTTTTTCACCCATTATGAACGAAGTCATTGACTTCGCCAATAAGGGTGGATTTGTCATGGGTGTGTGTAACGGATTTCAAGTGCTTTGCGAAGCGGGATTGTTGCCTGGAACACTCATGCATAACCCTTCGCACAAGTTCATTTGCAAGAACATCTACCTCAAGCCTCAAAGCGGAACGGCTTTGCCATCAGCGGAACTTAAAGGCAGTGACGTAATCGAGATTCCTATCGCTCATGGGGAAGGAAACTACTTTGCCGATGAGGAGACTCTGAAGGCCATCAATGAAAACGATCAGGTGATGTTCCGTTACTGCGACTCCAATGGAGACATAAACGCCGAGAGTAATCCGAACGGATCAGCTGAAAACATTGCGGGTATTTGTAACGAGGGTAAAAATGTCTTTGGCATGATGCCACACCCGGAGCGTGCTGCTGATGCAAACTTGGGCAATACTGACGGTCGTCGAATCTTCGAATCCATCTTGAGCGGAATTCTCGAAGAAGCCTAATTCCTATTCGTAATAGTGCATCAATTGGATCTCCTGCCAGGTGGCAGAGGGAACCATGGCCGATACGTCCTTGCCTTCCGCAATGGCCTTGCGGATGAAACTACTCGACAAGTCCATCAATGGAGCTTCGACCAAGCGCACATTTTCGTGACGGGAATAAGGCCCTTCACCACTTTCTGGCCGCGGGTACACGTACATAGGGTAGTGTTCGATTAGGTACTCCGCGTTCTTCCACTTGTGCAGATTGGCCAAGTTGTCCCCGCCCATGATAAGGCAGAACTGATGGTCTGGGTGTTGCTCCTGTAAATGAGCTAGAGTGTCGGCTGTATAGCTCGGCTGAGGCAAACTGAATTCAACGTCTGACGCCCGCAGATTGGGATGTGCTTCCAAGGCCAAACGGACCAAATGGAAACGTGCACGATCATCCAGAAGGTTGGCTTTTTTCTTGAAAGGATTGTGTGGCGTGACCACCAACCAAACTTCATCTAAATCGCTGTAGACCTGCATGAACTGGGCAATGACCAAATGGCCGATATGAATCGGGTTGTAGCTGCCGAAGTATAGCCCTACTTTTTTCATGAATCCAAAAATTCACGAAGAATCTCCTCAACTTCCGAAACCGCTCGTTCCAAGTCATCGTTGACGATGACATGATCAAAATGATCCCGGTAGCTCAATTCCAAATCAGCCTTGGCCAATCGTTTGTGAACTTGCTCTTCGGATTCAGTTCTACGTCCTCTCAAGCGCTGTTCTAAATCGGCCCGTGAGGGGGCCATAATAAACATCGAACGAGCCCGGTCGCCGAAGTACTTTTTGAGGTTCACTCCACCGACGACATCAATGTCGAATAAGACGGCTTTTCCCTCTCCGTGAAGGCGGTCCACTTCACTCTTCAGGGTTCCATAGAAGGTGTCGGCGTATACCTCTTCATGCTCGAGAAATTCGTCCCGAGCAATGCCGGCTCGGAAATCTTCGGCCGATAAAAAGTAGTAGTCCACGCCGTGCTGTTCTTGGCCTCGAGGATCGCGGCTCGTGGCCGAAATGGAGAATCCGAAACGACCGGGCATGCGCTTCATCAATTGGCGAACGATGGTCGTTTTGCCCGAGCCGGAAGGGGCGCTAAATATGACGGCTTTCCCACTCATCAGAGGCAATTGAGGACCTGTTCCTTGATCTGTTCCAGGACATCCTTCATCTGAACCACGTGCTTTTGAATGCCCGCGTGATTGGCTTTGGAGCCGATGGTGTTGATTTCTCGTCCCATCTCTTGAGCGATAAATCCGAGCTTTTTGCCCTGGCTTTTCTCCTCTTCCAGTATGCTCAAGAAGTAGCTGCAATGCTTCCGCAGACGCACCTTCTCTTCATTGATGTCGAATTTTTCGAGGTAGTAGATGAGCTCCTGCTCAAAGCGGTTTTCATCTACCTTTTCCTTGAGGTCATCTAAGTTTTTCCGCAAGCGATCGCGAACCGCTTCTTTTCGCTCCGTCTCCAAGGGCTCAATGGCCATCAACTGCTCTTCAATAAAGGCCACGTTTCCGCGCAAGTCTTGATCCATGGCGCGCCCTTCTTCAACCCGATGCTCCGTTAAACGAACCATCGCTTCTTTGAGCGTTTGGTTTAAGGCCGTCCATTCATCATCGCTCAACTCCTCGCGTTCGCTTTGCAGAACCTCGGGAAAGCGCAACACAGCCGTCATCAGGTTACTCGAGTCTCCCAGCTCATCGGCCAAGGCCTTCAACTGACCGTAGTACGATTTGATGAGCTCCGCATTCAATTGATGACCGGAGTCGGCTCCTTCCGATTCCACATAAACGCTGAGATCAACTTTCCCCCGAACCAACTGAGCAGATGCTCGATTGCGCAGCTCCAGATCTTTCTCCCGATACACCTGCGGAAGTCGCGTATTGATGTCGATTCCTTTGCTGTTCAGCGACCGGATTTCGACGGTAATCTTCTTATTTCCAAACGTATTCGAGGCTTTTCCAAAGCCTGTCATTGATAGCACCATGGCATTACATTTTGAAGGCACAAAGGTACGAAATCGCCACTGAGGCCTTATTTATTCGATTTGCGCCTCACGGCGCGATGCACGGCTGGGCCTACGACTCACCAAATACACCCCAGTAAAGATCATTGCAGCACTGGCCAACATGATCGGCGTCAGGCTGTCGCTTCCTACGGCGAGGGCGAAAATGGCCGCCAAGGCGGGCTGGAGGTAGATGTAAATGGAGACCACAGAAGGGTTCACGGTTTTGAGCGCGTAGGTGTTCAGTAAATATGCGAGGAAGGTGGTTCCGAGTACGACGAAAGCAACCGCGCCGAAAATTTCCGCAGGCATGGATCCCCACTCCACATGCGAAAGTTGACTCCAACCAAAGGGAGCCACCATCAATAGACCGAATGTGAAAACCCACTTAATGACGGTGATAGGCGAGTAGCTGTTCATAAGGGGCTTGACCACCACTAAGTACAAGGCGTAGCTCGTGGCGTTCAAGAAGACCAAGAAGTTTCCTAGATGTTTGTCATTATCCAGCAAGTCCATGCCGCCATCACCAGTGATGAGCATAATGGCTCCCGTGGCTCCGAGCATAATGCCCAGAATCTTCAACCATGTAATGCGCTCTCGTATGAGTAGGGCGGACATGATCAGGACTAGGACCGGGTTGCTGGTCATGATGATGGCCGCGTTGATCGGGGTGGTCAAGTTGAGTCCTTCGAAAAAAAGCATTTGATTGGCCGCTACCCCAAAAGCGCCACAAAGAATGAGTCGCGGGTAATCCTTTCGCGCAATGCGCTCCTTGGGGAAGAGCGTGCTCACCAACCAAAATAGGGTCACCGCTCCCGTCACCCGAATCAAAATAAAACCAAGCGGTTCTATGTAGGTAGGCATGACATCCTTGGCTACAGTATAGTTGATGCCGTAGATAAGGTTGACGACAAAGAGGGCTATATGGGCGCGATACCTATTCGGCACGAAGGGCAATTCCGGCTTGTTCGGCCGTCTTTTTGGCGTTTCCCACGAATATTTGGTCTCCCACAAGAACTACGGGGCGTTTCAAAAAGGTATATTCCTCCAAAATGCACCTCCGGTAGTCTTCTTCACTCAGCTCCATTTCATTCAATCCCATGCTTCGGAACTTCATCGCCCTTCGACTGAAAAGAGCTTCATAGCTGCCCGCCAGTTGGGCCATTTCATCCACTTGCTCTTCGGTCATGGATTCTGTCTTGATGTCTTGAAGAAGGGCTTCTGGTCCTGGGTTCCACTCTTTGATGAGTCGCTGACATGTGCTGCACGTGCCCAGGTGGTAGATCTTTTTCATTGGGTGTTGCGTTTGCCCCCCAAAGGTAGGTCATTTTCATACCTTTGAGCCGACTATTCCTCTAGAAGAACACACTTATGAAATTCGGGACAAAAGCGATTCACGCCGGTGTAGAGCCGGACGAAGGCACAGGAGCCATCATGACGCCAATCTTTCAGACCTCGACCTATGTACAGGCGAGTCCAGGAGACCACAAAGGGTTTGAGTATTCGCGAACGCAGAATCCAACACGGCAAGCCCTTGAGTCGAGTTTAGCCGCTTTGGAGAACGGCAAGCACGGTCTTGCTTTTGGAAGCGGGTTAGCGGCGATCGACGCGGTTATCAAGCTTTTAGAGCCAGGAGATGAAGTGGTTTCAACCAACGATCTCTACGGAGGAACCTACCGGATCTTCACCAAGATCTTCGAGAAATACGGCATTGTATTCCACTTCGTACCCATGGGTGATTTAGATGAGGTGCGCGCTGCCATCAACGATAAAACGAAGCTCCTCTGGACGGAAACACCGACCAACCCCATGATGAATGTGGTGGATATTGCCAAGCTGTCAGAGATTGCGAAAGCGCACGATCTAATGCTGGCCGTGGACAACACTTTTGCCACGCCCTATCTTCAGAACCCACTTGATTTGGGTGCAGACATCGTCATGCACTCGGTGACCAAATACTTAGGCGGCCATTCCGATGTGGTCATGGGAGCACTCGTAGTGAAGGATGACGAGTTGAACGAGCGTTTGGCCTTTATTCAAAACAGTTCAGGAGCCGTTCCTGGGCCGCAAGACTCCTTCTTGGTATTGCGTGGAATCAAGACTTTGCACCTGCGTATGCAGCGTCATTGCGAGAATGGAGCTGTGATTGCTCGTTTCTTGAAAACTCAGACTCAAGTGGACAAGGTGTATTGGCCAGGATTTGAGGACCACCCAAACCACGACGTTGCTGCTCGTCAAATGCGAGATTTTGGTGGAATGGTTTCGTTCACTCTCGTGGGCGACCGGCTCGAAGATGCCTTCAAATTGGTTTCGTCTACCAAGTATTTTACGCTTGCTGAATCTCTCGGTGGAGTGGAAAGCCTTATCGGCCACCCAGCGAGTATGACCCATGCGGCAATCCCCGCTGAAGAGCGAGCAAAAACTGGAGTTGTAGACTCTCTTATCCGTTTGAGCGTTGGAGTTGAAGACGCTGATGATTTGATTGAAGATTTACGTCAAGCATTTGCTCAGCTTGGCGCCTAAATGCCTTGAGCGATGAATGAACACAAGTTTGCAGTAGTAGGACTGGGCTATTTTGGCTCGGCCATTGCCCGAATCCTCTCCGGACGTGGAGCGGAAGTTCTGGCCATTGATTCTAGTGAAGAACGCGTAGAGGCCATCAAGAGCGAGGTGGCGCATGCCGTGATGATGGACGCAACGGACCGAAAGGCTTTGGAAGCCCAAGGAGTTGCAGATCTAGACGCGGTGGTTGTAGCCATTGGTGAGAACTTTGAAGGACTCTTGCTGTGTACGTACGCACTTCAGGAGATCGGCGTGAAGCGGATTATAGCGCGAGCATCTGGGCCCAATCAACGCCAGATCTTGGAGAAAATGGGACTCGAGGATATCTTATCCCCTGAGATGGAAGTAGGGGCCAGTGTGGCTGAAAACCTACTCAATCCCAATGTCCTCATGTGCATGACCCTTCCGGATGATTTTGAAATCGTCGAAGTCAAGCCACCAAGACAAATCGTCAATCGATCCTTGGCGGATATCGGGTTGCGCAAGAAGTACCGATTAAATGTGGTGACTATTCTGCGTGAAGAAAAGGTGGTTCGTAAAGGCGAACAAGTTTGCGAACAGCACATCCTTGGAGTTCCCACATCGGACACCGTCGTCCACTCAACGGACACACTTGTCCTGTTTGGCCTGACCAAGAACATCGAGAAGTTTATCGAGATTAATCGATAAAAAAGCCCCCGAAACTCGGAGGCTTTTTGGACTTCAAAATTTTCGAATATCAAGGATTGCTGCCACAACCGTCGCAATTCGGCGTTCCGGTGCCTGACCAGAAGTTGGCTTTGAATACGATGTTGTCAAAACCAATTTCGTCCCGTGAACCGCTGCCGTCAAAGTCATCCGATCCCCAACGGAAGTAGATATAATCCCCATCAGCTATATTCAGGTCGTAGATTACCGCCTTCTTTTGAAATTCTTCCCAAGTTGGACTTGGGTCTGCAGAGAGTCCTGTATAGTGCGCAACAGAGGAAACTTCTGTCCAGGTGGCGTCGTCCGTTGAGTAATAGAATTTGATTTCTTGGGAGCGGGCCTGGTCATTGTACTCAAGAATCAAGAAATTCACATCGATATTGCGAAGATCCCCACCGGTTTGATTCTGAACGCGAAGAATGGCCGAACCTTCGGTGAAATCACTTCCTGTGGGTTGGAAGCCCATGAAGTGGTTCACGGATCCGCCGACGGTCCGCTGGAAGGCATACATTCCTCCAGTAGAAACACCTCCCGGAGATGTCCCGCGCGCGTAATCGCCTGAAGTGATTACGTCTCCATAATTGGAATCTCCATCACTGAATCCTTCGAAGCGCCATCCCAACGAGCTCAATTGTCCCGGACTCGGGTTGCTAATTCCAGAACCGTCAAATTGACCTCGGTTTATACCTAAAGTGGTTTCATCAAATCCAGAGCCGTAGAATTTTTGATTCTGATTAACTTGTAGACCATCGGGCGGAAGAATAGGCGTTGCGCTTACTTCAACACCAGAGCTCCAAGCTCCAAGTCGTGTGGAAAAAATCTTGAAGTAGTAGGTTTGTCCATTGGTCAGACCGGTGATGGTTTGCGGACTTGTTGCTCCGTTGTAAACGACGATCCCTCCACCTGGCCCGAAGGGAACATTGCCGCCATCCGAATAGTCATTCGAGCTTGCGGTATACAATCCAATGGGGCTGTCGGATATCGATGCGGTATGTGCCACAACTATGACCTCATCAAAGCAGGAAGGATTCGTCCATGAAACTTCAGCCTCTGCGTTCCCTTCACCAAGAGCGGAAACATTCATTGCATTTGTCGGCGTCACACAGGTGGATACCCCGCAGATTTCAATATCGTCTATTCTCCAACTCGTGCTTGTTCCCGCACCATTCGCCGTTGATTCATAAACGAAGGCGATGTATACGGTTCCGGAAAGGCTGCTGATGTCCATTAAACCGCTCAGAGTCCAGACAGATGAATTGGCTGCGGGCAAGTTGGGGCTCAAATCCGTCCATGCTGCGTTGTCTGGATTTCCAGAACCAGAGTAGTTGGTCGAGTACTTTACGGTAAGTCCGGGAATTCCGTCATTAAACCTCGTGTAAGAGCTGAAGGAGAATACTTCATTCGTGCTTTGGTCTAGGTTGAATCCGTTTAAGATGTACCAAGATTCTGCTCCCGTTCCATTTCCATTTCCGTAAACATTTGCCTCGAGATAGCCATTCGCGCACTCCCAGGTAGTGGCGGCAGCAGCGCCTGCGGAATTGTCGAAGTTCTCTGCTTGGTTGTTGGGGGGGCAGGTTGAAAAACCCTCTGCACTAAGGGGCAACAAGGTGGTCTCAGATGCCGTTGGACCTGCCGGGCTGGTTAGAAAGTCAATGTTGGCACCGCTGTTCGTGTAGGACCAAACCTGAAAATTATAATTCATTGACGAATTCAATCCGGCAAAGTTGTACGTACCGCCAGAGCCATGATTAATGTGTACTACTGCGTCACCGTCTGAAAGGTCCGTATCGTCAACAGGGTCAGTTCCATCTACTGGTGGAGAATTGGCTCCGTCCGAAGCGATCAATAAATAACCCGTTGGCACTTGCGCTCCACCCGCATCCGTAAAGCTTACTTCGATTCCGTCGCAAGCGGTTAGAGTCGCCGTAAGACCCGAAGGTTGTTCTGATGGTTCAGGGACTGAAACAGCGGCGACACCCCATATTTCAATATTGTCAATGGCTATATCTTCATCTCCAGCGTCCAAATCAAAAGCAACAATGACATCCAGTAAGTTGCCCGTTCCGGTAATCGATGCAGTTAGCAGAGCAAAGGCATCTGTAATGACCGTACCATCACCAACACCGTCAAAATCAGTATCCACTGCAGGTTCGTGATTCGAAGCGGTGCCGCTGGAACCATCTCCCTCAACATTTAAAACATCCGATGGACTTCCAGCATTGTCGAAATCAACCCGAAAGTGTACGAAATCTGCATCGTCCCAGTCTTGACTTCCCCCATCATCATCTTCGGCTATATAGACGCGAAGTTCAAGAGAAGAGTATCCGGAAATATCAATATCTTCTATAGTTAAGGTTTGATTCGAAGCCGCACCCTCTCCATCAATATCATGCGCTGCGAAGAACCAGTTACCTTGGATATTGCTGAAGGACATTGCACTCGCAATATTGGACCCGTCGGTTCGTGTGAAATAGTCCTCACTTCCGTCACTAAACTCAAGTGTCGAGGTTGTATACCCCCCCGCAGTCTCAAAATCGAGCGAGTAAATTTGAACTTGCCCGAAAGAGATCATTGAAAAAAGGATTGAAAAAAGAGCTAGAAAACGCTTCATATAGACCAATTTTACTTAATGCTCAAATTTACTTTTTAAGATTTCATGAAGAAACCATTTTTTTTACCCGCTCCTTATGCTTTTGTTAAAATTTTGTTTAAACAGAATGAGGAGCAATCCCAGTTTTGACCCTAACGGCCAGTAAATGACTAGCTTTGCACAAAATAAAATCTATGGATCGCCCCAACAAGAACCGCAGGCCCGCAGGTAAGCCCGGATCCGACCGAAGAAAAAGTAACAGCGACAAGAGCCCCCGTGGCCGTAAATCCGCTGGAGGACCACGCCGCGAAGGAAGCGAGCGTGATGAAAACCGCGCAAGACCGCAATCAGGAGGTCGCCCAGGAAGTCGACCTAATCGCCCAGGAAGCCAACCTAACCGTCCAGGTGGACGCCCAAATCGCCCAGGCGGCAAGAAGTTCGAAGATCGTCCTCGCCGTGATGGGGATGAACGCCAATCCAATAGAGACGGAGAAAATCGTCGACCCAAAAGGGACGGAGAAGATCGTCGCCCCAAGAGAGAGGGTGGTGAGCGCCGTGATGATCGCTCGCGTCGTGGCGGGGCCTTTAAAACAAGACCCAATGCATGGCGCGGAGGTGATCAGAAAGGCAAGCCCTTCCGAAAGCACAGACCCAAGAAGGACGATTCCAAGGGAAGTGCGGATACCCGCTTGAATAAATATCTGGCGCACGCAGGAGTAGCATCGCGCCGTGAGGCGGATAACCTTATTGCCACAGGACTGGTTCAGGTCAATGGCAAGGTGGTGACCGAGATGGGATACAAAGTGCAACCCAACGATGAGGTGCGCTTTAACAATGAACGCATTTCGCCAGAACGCAAAGTGTATGTGCTTCTGAACAAGCCTAAAGATTTCATCACAACAGTGGATGACCCTCAGAACCGTAAAACGGTCATGCAGCTCGTCCAAGGCCACGGGCCAGAGCGTATTTATCCGGTGGGTCGCCTGGACCGAATGACCACCGGTCTTTTGATGTTCACCAACGACGGTGATTTGGCTAAGCGCCTCACACACCCGAGTTACCAGGTGCGCAAGGTGTACCACGTGGTATTAGACCAGACACTTAAGCCCAATCACTTGGATGATATCCGGAAGGGCATCAAGCTTGAAGATGGGCCTATTGCAGCGGATGAAATTAGCTACATTGAAGGAGCCTCGAGCCGTAAGGAAATCGGTATCGAAATCCACAGCGGTCGCAACCGAATTGTGCGCCGAATCTTTGAGCATTTGGGATATAAGGTGGTTCGCCTGGATCGCGTGGTCTTTGCCAATTTGACCAAACGCAACCTCAAGCGCGGCCAATGGCGATTCCTCTCTCGTGAAGAATTGCAGCAGATGGCCATGATGGGTAAGGCAAAATGAGCCAAGGGCGGCATCATATTTGTACTTTTTCGTCGTTCTTGTACGAGCCTCTAAACCATGCGCATCGTCCGTAAAATCCTTACTGTCCTTCTGATCCTGATGGTTCTCGCCCTCGTGGGCGGATGGATCATCACGACCCAATACGGCGATCAGCTCATCGGTCGGGTGACCCAGGCCTTGAATGACCAGCTTCGGACTGAGGTGACGGTAGAGGAAATCGACTTGACGCTTTGGCGGCGTTTTCCCAATGCCGCACTGCGCTTTCAGAACGTCTTTATTCCCGTTCCTGAATCGAGCGATACGCTGATTGCGGTAGACGATTTGTACTTGGAAGTCAACCTCTTCAACCTCATTCGCGGGCAGTACATCGTCGATGGACTCACGCTGAGTTCGGGCGTCGCCTACCCCGACCGTGACCCTTGGGGCCGGCCGAATTATTTGATCCTCAAAGCCACGGAGAACGAAAGCGAAGCAGACTTTCAATTGGACTTGCAAAAGGTCCGGCTCAACAATATGCGGGTGCGTTACACGGATCGGGCCAACGAACTCATTTTTGAAGGCAGTGGCTTGGACGCGGACGTCAGCGGAAACTTTAGTGCGGGTCGTTTTGAGCTCGAAACCTCCGGAAAAGGGCAGCTTGTCCAGACGCAATTCCAAGAGACCTCATTGCCCACAGCTTTGCCTTTGTCTTGGAGCCTACGGCTCGATGTTTCTGGCGATACCGTACTCGTTGATCGCGCCAACCTCGAGGTGGACGGAATGCCCTTTAAGGCGAACGGGGGATACCGACCGGAATTGGTCGATCTCTACTTGACCGGTGACGACTTAAATCTGGAGCACTTGCTTTCGCGTCTGCCGGATCGCTTCACAGACCACTTTCAAGGATACGAAGCGCAGGGCACTTTTTATTTCCGCGCTCACCTCATGGGCGACCCCCAAAAACGCCCACGGTTCTACGCCGATTTTCACGTCAACAACGGACGTTTGTATGACCCCTCGAGCAAACAGACCCTACAAGACCTTGAAATCGAAGGCCGTTATGACGACGGTGCCGGTCAGGCGAGCAGCGCCGTCCTGGAACTCACCGAATTCAGCGGAACTGCGCAAGGATCTACCTTTCGTGGAACCTACAGCATGAACGGTTTTCAGTCGCCACTGATCCGCGCTGAGCTCAAAGCGGATTTGGACCTAGAACAAATCAGTGCTTTCTTACCACCAACGCTCAGCCGAGAACTCTACGGTTCCGCTCAGCTCGATTTGAATTTTGAAAACCGATTCTACCGACTTGACGAGGTTCAACAACGCGACTTGGTCGGGGCCAAGATGAACGGTTCCTTGGAGCTCAACAGTGCTCAGTGGACCACCGACTACCTCAAGCATCCGGTGCAAGGTCTAACGGGTCGCTTTACCTTCACCAACCGTGATTTGAGAATTGAGCGCTGCAGTGGACGGGTATCGGAAAGCGACTTTGAGATCAAGGGATACTTCCGAAACACCCTGGCCTATGCTTTGATTCCCGGCGAACCCGTGGCCCTCGAGGCTGAATTCAAGAGTCAGAATCTTCAGCTCGATGACCTACTCACCGACAGTGAAAGTGAGTCGGAGTATTCCCTGGAACTCTCGCCCCGCGTCTCTTATGACCTGAATGTAGATGTGGCCCAACTCGGCTTCGAGAAATTCACGGCTCAGA
>CBFIEH010000033.1:0-11813 GCA_965661605.1 Flavobacteriales bacterium
CGCCAATACCTAACTTTACGCCATGCAATTCACGTTGGAAGCACAAGATTCGGCCTCGAAGGCCCGCGCTGGGAAAATGACCACAGCGCATGGGGAGGTTGAAACCCCCATCTTTATGCCGGTAGGGACGGCAGGAACCGTCAAGGGCGTACATCAGCGCGAATTGGTGGAAGACATTGAAGCTCAGATCATCCTGGGCAATACCTATCACCTCTATCTGCGCCCTGGACTCGAGGTCCTCGAAAAGGCCGGAGGCCTGCACAAGTTTATCGGATGGGACAAGCCCATGTTGACCGACAGCGGCGGCTACCAAGTCTATTCTTTGGCCGGGACGCGGAAGATTAAAGAAGAAGGGGTCAAGTTCAAAAGTCACATCGATGGCCGAGCCCTCTTTTTCAGCCCGGAAGTCGCCATCGACATCCAACGGACCATCGGAGCGGACATCATCATGGCCTTTGACGAGTGCACCCCCTACCCCTGCGATTACGACTACGCCAAGCGCAGCATGCACATGACCCACCGCTGGCTCAAGCGCTGTTGCACCCACTTTGACCAGGGCGAAGGAAAATACGGCTACGAGCAAACGCTCTTCCCTATTGTTCAGGGCTCCGTCTATCCGGATCTCCGTAAGCAAAGTGCTGAGTTTATTGCGGGTATGGACCGGGAAGCTAATGCCATTGGCGGCTTGAGCGTTGGAGAACCCAAAGAGGACATGTACGGCATGACCGACGTGGTTACGGACATACTGCCCGCGGATCGCCCCCGTTATCTAATGGGCGTGGGTACTCCTGCGAATATTCTAGAAAGCATTGGACTTGGGATTGACATGTTCGACTGTGTGATGCCCACCCGAAATGCTCGGAACGGGCAAATCTTCACCTCGGAAGGGATCATCAATCTCCGAAACAAGAAGTGGGAGATGGATTACAGTCCATTGGACCCGAATGGGACCAGCTATGTGGATCATGCGTACAGCAAAGCCTATATGCGTCACCTCATCCACAGCAATGAATACCTGGGCAAGCAAATTGCCAGCATACACAATTTGGCCTTCTATCTTTGGTTAGTGAAAGAGGCGCGCCAGCACATTATGGATGGAGATTTCCGAGCTTGGAAAGACATGATGGTGCCCAAACTTGAAAATCGCCTCTAAGTGAAGCTGCTCGACCGCTATATTGTCTTTCGATTCTTGGGCACGTTCTTTTTCGTGATCTCCTTGATTCTCTTGATTGCCATCGTTTTCGACGTGAGCGAGAAGGTCGACAACTTCGTTCAGCACAACATTCCCCTGAACGATATTCTCTTTGACTACTACATGAATTTTGCCTTCTACTACGGCAATCTGTTTTCGGCGCTCATCATTTTTGTCGCCGTCATCATCTTCACGAGTCGTTTGGCACAGAACACGGAGATTGTGGCCATTTTAGCCAGCGGAGTCAGCTTCAACCGTCTCCTTCGCCCCTACTTCATCGCCGCAACCGTTCTGGTTCTGCTCAGTCTCTACCTCAACAACTTCTTTATTCCACGTGCGAACGAAACACGTCTGGACTTTGAGTGGACCTACATCAACGAAGGTCGGAGCAATCGGTATCGAAACCTGCACCGAAAGATTGGGCCGGACACCTACATCTACCTGGAGAGTTTCAATACCGCCAAGAAAGCCGGTTATCATTTTTCGCTGGAAGAATTCTCTGGCGATAGTCTTCGGTATAAATTGCTGGCCGATTTCCTTCGCTGGGATTCCACGGAGAATATATGGCGTCTGGAGAACTACTATGCTCGACGCATTAATGGCTGGGAAGAAACCTTGGAGCGCGGGAATCGAAAAGACACGGTCTTGGCCTTCTTGCCCGAAGACCTCGTGACCAAGCTCTACACTATTGAAACAATGACCTTCCCAGAGCTCAATACCTTTATTGAGCAGGAAGAATTCCGCGGCTCAGAGAATTTGGTGTACTACTACGTTGAGCGGCACCGTCGCTTTTCCCTGCCCTTGGCGACCTACGTCTTGACCTTGATCGGTGTTTCCATTGCCTATCGGAAACGACGCGGCGGTATGGGAATGAACATCGCCCTCGGGTTTGGAGCCATCTTCATCTACATCTTCTTCATGCAGGTCAGCACGACCTTTGCCACCAACGGAAACCTTCCGGCCGGACTTGCGGTTTGGATACCCAACATAACTTTTGGCGTCGTCGCCTTATTCCTGTACCGCCGTGCCCTCGAGTGAATTAAAAAGTCAGATTCAGCTCCACCTCGTCATTTTTGTGTGGGGCTTTACCGCCATCCTTGGCGAGCTCATCACCCTTCCGGCCACGCAACTCGTTTGGCACCGCATGCTCATCGCGGCCCTCAGTCTTTTTCTCTGGACGCGAATCAAAAAAATCGATCTCTCTTTGGGCTGGAAGCCCGCTCTTCAAATGATTGGAACAGGGGCGATCACCGCTGGTCATTGGATTACCTTTTTCCATGCCGTCAAAATTTCGAACGTATCCATTACCCTCGCCTGTTTGAGCACTGGGGCCTTCTTTACGAGCCTCATTGAGCCCTTGGTATTTCGCAGGCGTGTCAAAGGCTCGGAGATGTTCTTCGGTCTGCTCACCATCGCGGGTATTTCGGTGATTTTCGAGGTGACTTCCGGCTACGAGTGGGGCATTTTCACCGCCCTTATATCCTCTTTTCTAGCTTCCACTTTTGCGGTGATCAACGGGGTCTTCGCCAAGACCTATCGGCCTACGGTCATTACTACGTACGAAATGCTGGGAGGAGTTCTGGTGATTTCCATTTACCTCGCCCTCACGGGCGGATTTTCCTCTGCCATGTTCAACCCACCCCTTATGGATTGGGTCTGGCTTATATTCTTGGGCGTGGTGTGTACGGCTTATGCGTTCATCGTAAGCGTCTCCGTGATGAAGGTTTTGAATCCGTATACCGTAGTCCTCTCCATCAACATGGAACCTGTCTACGGCATTGTCATGGCCTACCTCATCTTCGGTGACGCGGAGAAAATGACGCTCAGCTTTTACGCTGGGACGCTGCTCATCTTGGCCGCCGTATTTGGTAATGGCCTCTTACGAAGGTATGTGAAGCGGAGGGCGAATTGAACCTCTGCTCGCACTTGCGGTTGAGTATACATGACATCAGAGCAGCTCGAAGCTAGAGAATCCCTACGCCAAGCCGATCCAGTCCTTCGCGGAATCATAGATTCGATTGAATTTCCATCATATCCAAATACCCACGATGTCTTTGAAGACCTGTGCAGCTGTATTCTGGATATGCGCATCCACTATGCCGGTTCCAATGCGGCCTTTCGCTACAAACGCCTGAAAAAGTTGATGCAGGGTGCTGCGATTACTCCGGATTTTGTTTTGACCAACGATCCCGACTATTGGGGTCCCTTAAAACTCAGCCGACAAAAAGCAGAGTCCTTGAAGCTATGGGCCGAATATTGGATGGAACATGGCCTCGATCAAGTGGATTGGGATGCGATAAGCAATGAGGAGGTACATGACTTGCTCGAACCGGTCAAAGGAGTGAGTCGCTGGACGGTTCTGATGATATTATTATTCACTTTGGAGCGTCCGGATGAATTCCCTGAGACGGACTACCAGCTCAAGAAAGCAGTCTGCGAAGTGTATGGCTTCGAGGAAGACAAGAAACTACCCGAAAGAATGCAGGAGCTCGGAGATCGCTGGAGGCCCAATCGATCTCTGGCTGTGCGGTGTTTATGGCGCTGGAGACAGCCCGTGAAAAGTTAAAGCTGTCCTTGCCAGCAGAAATATGCACTGAATCGCGAAAGGTCGGGTGCCTCTTGGAAGAGCCCAAAACACGTACTACCACTGCCACTCATTGAGGCGTACACCGCTCCCTGCTCATAGAGTTGGTCCTTGAGTAAATCAATCATGGGGTGCAGTGGAAAGACAGAACTTTCAAAGTCATTGACGATGCTGTGTTGCCATTGGTCCACGGGTTCTTGAATGTGCTGCATCAATTCCTTTCCAGCAGGGTCTTTGTCCACTCCGGAATAGGCTCCCGCTGTTCCGACGTGAATATTGGGATTGACGAGTGCAAGGTGCCAGCCGGAAAGGTCGAGCTCAATTTCTTGAAAATGATCGCCTCGCTGTGTGGCAAAGAGTGGCGTATTGTGCACGAAGAAGGCACAATCGCTGCCGAGTTGAGCGGCGTACTGGGCGAGCTCATCGGGCCGTAGGCCCAAATCATAAAGCTCATTAAGGCCGATCAAGGTGTAGGCCGCGTCGGAAGATCCACCGCCAAGACCTGCGCCCATGGGAATCACTTTATGGAGGTGAATCAGGGTGTAAGGAAGGTTGAAATCCTTCAAAAGAAGTCGGTACGCCTGCTCACAGAGGTTAGTCCCACCATCGGGGATAGGGAGGCCACTGGCACTGAACTGGACATGGCCTTCAATGCCACGCTCGCCTTCCGTTACCTCCAGGATATCACATAGTGGCACGGGATAGAACACCGTTTCGAGGTTGTGGAAGCCATCGTCCCGTCGGTTCAGGACGTTGAGGCCCAGATTGATCTTGGCGTTTGGGTAGTAGATCATGCGGTTAAAGATAGCAGTTACGTGCGGCGTTTCAGTTAAATTTTGATAGTTTAGACCCCCAAATTCTACGCCATGGAATATCTTGATTTTGAGCAACCGATCAAGGAATTAGAAGAGCAAAGAGAAAAGGCCGTTCAACTCGGTGATGAGACGCAGGTCGACGTTACGAAGACCTTGAAGGAGCTGGATAAGAAGTTGAATGATGCCCGGAAAGAGATCTACTCGAACTTGAGTGATTGGCAGCGCGTTCAAATGAGCCGCCACCCCAATCGACCTTATACCCTCGACTATATTGAAGCCCTAACTGATGGTGATTGGCTTGAGCAGCACGGAGATCGTGGTGTTCGCGATGACAAGGCCATGGTGGGTGGATTCGGAAGTATCGATGGTAAAACCTATATGCTGATTGGTCAGCAAAAGGGAAAGAACACCAAGCTTCGTCAGTACCGCAATTTCGGGATGGCCAACCCTGAAGGATACCGGAAAGCGCTTCGTTTGATGCGTCAGGCGGAGAAGTTCAATAAGCCGATTGTTATCTTTATCGATACACCCGGAGCATTTCCAGGCCTAGAAGCAGAAGAGCGCGGACAAGGTGAGGCCATTGCCCGCAATCTCATTGAGATGTTCAAAATCAAGGTGCCCATCATTTGCCTCATTATTGGGGAAGGAGCCTCAGGGGGAGCGTTGGGCATCGGAATTGGAGATAAGGTCCTTATGTTGCAGAATACCTGGTATTCGGTGATCTCTCCGGAAAGCTGCTCTTCCATTCTCTGGCGGAGCTGGGAGTACAAGGAACAGGCTGCTGAAGCCTTGAAGCTCACTGCTGAGGATATGAAGAACAACAAGTTGATCGACGGAATCATCAAAGAACCCCTCGGGGGTGCTCACACCGATCCAGAAGGTATATTTGCCTCGGTCAAAAAAGAGATTGTCAAGCACATAACCAAGCTGGAGGAAATGGAAAGTACCGCGCTGATTAAAAAGCGTCGAGATAAATTCTCCAAGATGGGAGTTACCGCGTAAACCAAACAAAAACCGCCAATACCTCCCCGCCAGGACTGGTCAAGTAGCGCTGTCCGCCATCGTTGGCATCGTAGCCAATGATGACATTCCCAAAGGCGGCGACCAATTCGTTGGTCACCCCGTCGTAGGCCAAATGTTCGGCCGAAATACCACCCTTGAAGAGCAGGTTGTTGGTGGAACTCAAATCAATGCTGTAAATCCCATCGGACTGCGCATAGAAGTACTTTTCAGGAGTACGTTGAGCGGCCGCTTGAATGGTCCCCGTTGGCCCCGGAATGGGTAGTTGAAATCCATTTTCCACATAGAAATAGTACCGCATTTGCCCTAGACCATTCTCGTTCGAGAACATCAGGGTCTGGTTCGTGGTCACGGGAAAAGCATCCACGTACGAGCCGTTGATCATTATTTCTTGAAGGGGAAAGCCGTTGTCCGCATTGTAGGAAGCCCAACGCTGGAAGTTGTCCGCGAACGAACGCTCCACAGTGTAAATTCGGTTGTCTTGGAAATGAAAGTCTCGAGGGTATCGGAATTCAGGAGTGGTGAAGTCGCTGTCCAACTGTCCACTGGCACTCCAGCTACGAGCCCGACCTTCTCGCATCCCCATAAAGAAGTATTCACCGTCGGTCGCTACAGCCGAGACACAAGGCTCTCCGGGCGCCGATTGGCAATCGCGTTGATAGACTTCAAGCATGGTATTCAAATCGAAAACGCGGAAGGGTTCCGTCTCCCGACCCGAGGTCACCAGACGTTGGGCTTCACTACTCAAGTCAGCTCCGAAAAACTCATTACCTAAATCAGCAATGGTCTGCCATGCTTGACCATCCATTCGGTACTTCGCGGAATAATTTCCATTGGACTCAACAATAGCAACCAGACCGAGACGGTCCTTCGGAATACCCGTTAAATTCAACTGGGAAAAAGCATTGGTGGTGGCCTCACCATCACTGGCGCTCACGCGGATGTAATAAGTCCCGCTCGCAAGGTCAATGGGAATGGGATATTCGGTCTCGATCTGGACGTTTTTCCCACTTGGTTCGAACTCGATTCGAGGTCCTATGGGAATGAAGGCATTGTCTGTCATTGTAATCACCCAGCGGGTGATTTGCTCATCGTCTGTGGCGCTGGCTTTGACCAAAACAGTATCTCCTGCATCCACGAAAGCTCCATCGCTGGGTAACTCAATTTCGACCACGGGTGGAGTGTTGTCATCCGGGGTGCAGCTGTGAATAACTATAAGCGTGAAAACGCTTAGAAAAACGGCTTTTTTTAACGTCTTTTGCATGATACCCTGGCCCTTAAGGCCGAAACAAAGAAGGCTATATGGCTAATGTACAAAACAATCCCTCCCGAGTTCCGCAGCGCAGTAAAGCGCCCGTTATCGACATGGAGCACGGTCGCGTTCCACCTCAGGCGGTGGATCTCGAGGAAGCGGTATTGGGTGCATTGCTCATAGACAAGAATGCGCTAAACGAGGTCATTGATATCATCAGTGCCGAAGCCTTCTACAAAGAAAGCCATCAAGAGATCTTCCGCGCCATCAAAGCGCTCTTTGGAGACAGCAAGCCGATCGATATGCTCACCGTGGCCAATTTCCTCAAGGAGGAGGGCAAATTGGACATTGCCGGCGGGGATTATTACTTGGCTCAGCTGACCCAGCGCGTTAGCTCATCGGCCCACATCGAATTCCATTCCCGCATCATTGTTCAGAAGTACATCCAGCGCGAGCTCGTTCGTGTAGCGAGTGAGATTATTCGAGATGCCTTTGACGAGACCACCGACGTTCTGGAACTCCTTGACAAGGCGGAAGCCCGACTCTTCGAGATTACAGAAGGGAACATCAAAAAGAACTACGATTCTGCTGAGAGCCTTATCCAACAGGCCCTTCAGAATATTGAAGATATTTCGCGGAAGCAAGGACTCAGTGGAGTACCTAGTGGGTTTACGCAGATCGATAAACTCACCTCGGGCTGGCAAAAAAGTGACCTCGTCATTTTGGCGGCACGTCCGGGTATGGGAAAGACCGCCTTCGTTCTGTCCATGGCCCGAAACATGGCCATCGATCATCAAACGCCTGTAGCTGTATTCTCCCTGGAGATGTCGAGTGTACAGCTGATTACGCGTTTGATCTCTTCCGAGACCGGGCTGAGCTCCGAAAAACTTCGAAAAGGCAGTCTTGAAGACTTTGAATGGCAGCAGCTCCACGCCAAGATCAAGAATCTGGAAAAAGCACCGCTCTTCATTGACGACACCCCCGCCCTGTCCATCTTCGACTTGCGCGCGAAATGTCGTCGTCTGGTTTCCCAGCACAACGTGGGCATCATCGTGATTGACTATTTGCAGTTGATGACCGCCGGATCCGACC
This sequence comes from Flavobacteriales bacterium, assembly GCA_965661605.1. Classification (GTDB taxonomy): domain Bacteria; phylum Bacteroidota; class Bacteroidia; order Flavobacteriales; family ECT2AJA-044; genus ECT2AJA-044. Next base: position 7,956 of record CBFIEH010000033.1, read on the forward strand.
AAAAAGGAGGAAACCGAGAGCAAGAAATCAGTACCATTTCCCGTTCCTTAAAGAGTATCGCCAAAGAGCTCAATGTACCGGTGATTGCACTGAGTCAGCTGAGTCGTGCGGTAGAAACACGCGGTGGATCCAAACGTCCATTGCTGTCTGACCTTCGGGAATCAGGAGCGATTGAACAGGATGCCGACATCGTGAGTTTCATATACCGACCGGAGTACTACGGTCTCACCGAATGGGACGACGAAGAGCACACCCCCTGTGAAGGTCAAGCGGAATTCATCTTGGCCAAACACCGGAATGGAGCTCTGGATGAAGTGCGCCTCAAGTTCGTGGGCCACTTGGCCAAATTTGCGGACCTCGATGACTTCGGCTACTCAGGCGGTGGATTTGTAGAATCGAAAATGAACGACGATGCCTTCGATGATGGGCAAACTCCTTTCTAAAATATGCTTAGTCCTTCTGGGACTCATGCTCAGTTTCAATGCCTTCTCCCGCCACATCCTCATTCCGATGGGCGAAACTGGACAGAAGGATCATTTAAAGGCCTACGGCATTGCGTATTGGGTCCTCGAGCGCGAAGTCACCGTGCAATGGCTCCTCAATTACGAAGGCGGAAGTTTTCTGATCCCCTACGGGGAGATGATCGAGCGCGAGTGCATTATTCGCGGCGTAAGCTACAATCTCATCGCTGACGTTCAGGCCAACCAGATCCTCGCCGAGATTTCCTCTCCTGAGGTGAACATGGATGCCGTCAAATTGGAAAAGCCTCCCAAAATCGCGGTGTACTCTCCCAAAACCGCCCAGCCTTGGGACGATGCCGTGACCCTAGCGCTTACTTATGCCGAAATCCCTTACGACGTGATATATGATGAAGAGGTACTGAGTGATCTCTTGCTCCTCTATGATTGGCTGCACCTGCACCACGAGGACTTCACCGGTCAATACGGTCGGTTCTATCGCGCCTTTCGAAATGCCCCTTGGTACATTGACCAAAAACGCGATTCAGAAACACGTGCAGCGGCCTTGGGCTACACCAAGGTGAGTCAAGCCAAACTAGCCGTCGCTCAAAAAATCAAGAACTTCACCCTCGCAGGAGGATTTCTTTTTGCCATGTGCAGCGCTACAGACAGCTACGACATTGCGTTGGCGGCGCAGGGCGTGGACATCGCAGAGTATATGTTTGATGGTGATCCCGCGGATCCAGCCGCTCAATCCAAGTTGGACTATAGCCAAACCTTCGCGTTTCAGAACTTCAAGCTCAGCATGAATCCGAACGAGTACGAGTTCTCGAACATCGATGCCACGAATACTCGTCCGCGAAAGCCGGAACAGGACTTTTTCACTCTCTTTGATTTCAGCGCGAAATGGGATCCGGTGCCCACGATGCTTTGTCAGAACCACACGAGAGTTGTAAAGGGCTTTATGGGGCAAACTACCTCCTACCGAAATGAAGTACTCAAGCCAGATGTACTGGTCATGGGGGAAAACAAGGCTTGGGGTGAGGCCCGGTACATCCATGGAGAATACGGCGAAGGTACTTGGACCTTTTACGGGGGACATGATCCAGAAGACTACCAGCACATGGTGGGTGATCCAAAGACGGAATTGGAACTGCATCCCAATTCACCGGGGTATCGCCTGATCTTGAACAACATCTTGTTCCCCGCGGCGAAGAAGAAAAAGCAGAAGACCTGATGCATCGCGCCGTAGGCGCAAATCCCTTAATTATAGAAGGACCAGCGCAGTCCGAAGCGCAAGACTAAATCGTTGGTCGGGTAATGCGGTGCTGTGAAGTAACGGTAGTCGAACCAGCCCGCGTTGATGTGTTCGATGGTGAGGTATGCGCTCAGTTCGCGGACCTGAGCGTTGACAAAGAAGTCGAGGAAGGGGTAGTTGCCGATGGTAAATTCATCCTGACGTAAGAAGAGTCCGGCTGAGGGACGGTAGAGGTTTCCCTGGTAATTGGAGGTGTAGTTGACCGTGGTTCCAATCTGAAGGTGTAGTGGTTTTTTCTCGAAGAGGTAGGCGTCGACGTAGATGCTGGAGCGCAGAACGATTTCCGGGAGGTTCACCGAAATCGCGGAGATGGCTTGATACATGACTTCGTTATCCCAGCCGATGATGCCGAAATGGAATCCCTTAGTCAATTTGAATTGCAGGACACTCTCAAAGCGATCCGAGCTGGTGGCCACCGTACTTGAATCCACTTGACGCCAGAACGGAGCATTCTGCATTCCCGTGTAGTGCACTTCGAGGCGATCCGGAGTCAGTTCATTCCCCTGACGCGGGAAGGCCTGGCCAATGCCCCCTCCCATGCGGATGACATTGAAGGAGTAAAGATCCCGCGTCCATTGATCGTGGTTCCCACGGAAGTCTAGGTAGAACTTCCCTGGTGTGAGGAGCTGCCAATCCCCGTAGGCATTCCAATCCCATTTGGAATTCTGATCCTTGGTGGAGCTCAGCGTTCCGCCAAAGAAGGTGTTGGCGGCATCGGGCCCTGAAATTCCCTTGACGACTTTCCCCGTGAGGACGGCAAAAGGTAAATCGAACCGTAGGTCTCCAAAGAAGCGGATATTGGTACCTGAGGTTTGATCCCGCCAGGCGCCTTTGTATTGGAAGACTTCATGGGTGAGCCCGGCAGAAAGGGCAAGACCCGAATAAATGTCCCAACTCAGTCCTGCACTGTTACGCAAACGGGCAAAATAGGTACTGTCTAGCGTTTCAGTAAGCCCAAGGAAGTTGTCATGGTAATAGTCCTGATTGGGGTCTGTATCATTGTACACAAAGATCTGGCGGGTCCAATTCGCCCGGTGAAAGACCCGGACTCGGGAAACGAACACCGTATCTGGAATGGTGTCGTTGGTCGGCATCTTAATCTGGAATCCACCGATACGATACGAGTGCTCTAAGCCTGCCTGGAAATGGCGGTAACGGTGCTCGGCTGCCGTCAAGTTCATAGGCATAACTGTCCGGTCCGTTTCCGTGTTGTCCGTAAAGACCGAATCCAAAGCCAGACCACCGTGTTGTTGTGCGGTGTTCCGCACGAGCGTCGCGTAAGTGCGCATGCGATAGCGGAGTCCTGAAAAGTGCGAGGAGATACGGAACTGATTCCAAATCGTCTCATCATTCGGATAAAAACCCAAGCTGCGAACTCGGTTGTAATTTAAAGCGATGTTCCAGCCCGGCGTGATGTTCTGGGTATGGGTGACATGGGTTCCCCCTCCAACATTAAAGGAGCTGCGATAGCTCAAATCTGTATACGGTGTCCGCACGTTGTAAAAGGCTACCTGATTGGGCCGATCATACTGCGTATGGAAGGATTCCTGTCCCAAATAAGCGCCTTGTTCATACGGCAAACGGAAAACTGTCTCTTGATACGGCTGAGACAAATTAGTCAAGCGATAGTAGCCAAATAGGCTCTCGTGCGATGGGTTTAATCGGTACTGATCAATCACCGTGAGTCCCGTATCCACAAAGGTGTATCGCTCCTGGGTAATATCGTTTTCTGCTAAAGTAAAGTAGCTGTGGCTGGGCGGTAAGGGCAGCGTATCTTGGGCTCGAGCGAGCACCACGCTAAACACCAGAAAAAAGGGCAAAATACCGCGCATGTGGGCGAAGGTAAAACAAAAAAAAAGCCCTTCCGAGTGGGAAGGGCTTTTTGAAAAGCGGCGACGACATACTCTCCCGGATGTTACTCCAGTACCATCTGCGCAAGTGAGCTTAACTTCTCTGTTCGGAATGGGAAGAGGTGGGCCTCACTGCAATAATCACCTAAAGCTTTAAATAAGGTTTGACATCTTGGACAAAGATATAAGAGAGAATCACTGAGAAAGTCTACGGGTAATTAGTAATGCTCGG
>CBFIEH010000034.1:0-7292 GCA_965661605.1 Flavobacteriales bacterium
GGATTACGGTCCAGATATTTTTGATACAGCTCAAAAACGATAGCGCTATCCGTTACGTGATTGAATTCGTTGAAGTCTATCCGATCAATTTTTCGATCGAAAATCTCTTTGGCCGTGGTCCTAAAACAGGCTTCATCAACCGGATTGGTTTTGGTAATGGTCCCGTCTATATCGAAAATCACAAGGTTCATGGTTCCGCCGGTAACGCTTTAGGTTCAGTTTAGCAGGTGAAAATTAAGTGAATTCAGAGAAAAGCTAATATTAATTTTTTCGGAAGGTAGGCAGGTCCGACCAGATGTCTAGATGATGCTCCAAGGTTTACTGCTGCTTTCCGCTGTTCACCACCCGGTAATTGACTTGAGTGTGAAAGTCCAAAGGTTGTTTACGCTCCTTATAGGATTGGAAGTGGTCCACAAAACGGGAGAATTCCTGTCCGGGATGCATGTCAATCTGTAATGGATAGCTCGGGATGATCCTGTGCGCGGATGATCGTGGCAACGAGCGGAAAGAACAAGCCGAATAGCGCTCCGTAGAGCGTGTATCGAAGGGTGGAGATCATAGCGTTGTTTTGAGAGTGCAAGTGAATGTACACTTTTTCACAGGATCGAAACAAAAAAAGGCCACCCGTGGAGGTGGCCTTTCTGCACATAAATATTCACTAATTACGCGTCAATCAATTCATAGCTGCGCTTGATGAAACTCGTAAGAGCTTCACCTTTCAACATGTTTTGACTCAGCTTAGCCAAATCCACTCCTTGATTGATCAAGGCCGTTCGCTTGTCTTCGTCAGATTCCCCGTGGATCCGCCCCACCAATGGATGATTCACATTGACGATCAAGTTAAAGCTGTCCGGCAAATTACCCATGCCCATCATGCCTCCACCGGTCATACTCATTTCCTTCATTCGACGCATGAATTCGGGCTGCGTAATGGAAAAGGCCGGAGATTTTTCACTCTGGGCCTCCAAAGCCACCGTAAATTCTGCTCCTTGAAGAGCGGCTTCAATAACCGGCTTCAAAGCTTCTTTTTCCTCTTCTGAAAGCTTGCTTGGATGCTCATCGTCTTTGGCGATGAGCTTTTCAATAGGATCACTATCCACACGGGCGAAGGAGACTTTGTCTCCGTCCATTTCTAGACGCTGCAAAAGGTGTCCTACAATGGGGCTGTCCAAGTTCAATACATCGTATCCGAAACCTTTGGCCTCCTCAATGAAACCGTGCTGCTCCTCGAGATTGTTGGTGTACAAGATGACCAGCTTTCCATCCTTATCCGTTTGCGCATCCTTTACTTTCTCGGTGTACTCGTCAAACGTGAAGTGCTTGCCGTCTACGTTCGGGTAGAGGTTGAATTTTTTCGCTTTATCAAAGAACTTCTCTTCGCTGAGCATTCCGTACTCAATGATGACCTTGATGTCTTCCCAAATGGACTCGAGCCGCTCGCGGTCGTTTTTAAAGAGTTCTTCTAGCTTATCTGCAACCTTCTTTGTGATGTGCGAAGAGATCTTCTTCACGTTGCTGTCGCTTTGCAAATAGGAGCGCGATACATTCAACGGGATATCCGGAGAATCGATAACACCCTGCAACAAGGTCAAAAAGTCAGGAACGATACCCTCAACGCTGTCCGTCACAAAGACCTGATTGCTGTACAATTGAATCTTGTCTTTTTGGACTTCAATGTTGTTCTTGATTTTAGGGAAGAAGAGCACCCCGGTTAAGTTGAACGGGTAGTCCACGTTCAAGTGGATGTTGAAGAGCGGCTCGTCGAACTGCATCGGATAAAGTTCCCGATAGAAGTTCTTGTAGTCTTCTTCCTCCAAGCTTGATGGGGCCTTGGTCCATGCTGGGGCTGGATTATTGATGATGTCTGGAACAGTTTCTGTCACGGCGTCATCGCCTTCACCTTCCGTGATTTCTTTAGTCCCGAACTGGATCTCGACAGGAAGGAACTTACAGTATTTGTTCAGGATTTCGCGAATTCTGGACTCTTCCAAGAACTCTTCTGAATCCTCACCGATGTGGAGAATAATCTCACTTCCTCGATCTTCTTTTTTGCTCTTGGTCAATCGGTATTCAGGATCACCTTCGCATTCCCAGCGTACCGCTTCGGTACCCTCACCGTCCTTGAAGGATTTGGTGTTGATCTCCACCTTGTCAGAGACCATGAATGAAGAATAAAATCCAAGACCGAAGTTTCCAATGATACCGGCTCCATCCATTTGTCCTTCATATTGCGACATGAATTCCTTGGCACCCGAAAAAGCGACTTGGTTGATGTATTTTTTAACCTCTTCACCAGTCATTCCAAGTCCGCGGTCCTTGAAAGTCAAGGTCTTCGCTTCTTTATCGATGGAGACCTCGATTCGGGTTTCACCCATCTCGCCCTTGAATTCTCCCAGACGAGCTAGTGTCTGCAACTTTTGTGTGGCGTCCACCGCATTAGAGATCAATTCACGGACGAATATTTCGTGGTCACTGTAGAGAAACTTCTTGATGATCGGGAAAATATTCTCCGACTGAACGTTAATCTTTCCTTTGGCCATGATGTATTTCTTTGGTTTGTTTCTGCTTTAGTCAAGTTCTGTGCCAAGGGCTTCATTCTGACAGCCTGCTGTCAATATGGCTGAACCCTCGAGACAATATTTACGTATATTCACCGAGCACACTGGATAACTGTCGTCTCGGCACTAGGCCAGCACGCGTAACCAAAACTGACTACACACATGTATCAATCACGCATCGTGGGAATGGGGTACTATGTTCCGCCCAAGGTGGTGACCAACGACGACCTGTCGGAACTCATGGACACCAATGATCAATGGATCCAGGAGCGCACGGGGATTAAGGAGCGCCGTTTTGCGGACGGCATTGAGGACACCACAAGTACAATGGGAACCAAGGCCGCCATAATGGCGATGGAAAATGCTGGGGTCTCCAAAGACGATATTGACTTCATCGTTTTTGCTACACTGAGTCCAGACTACTACTTCCCAGGACCAGGAGTCCAGGTTCAAGAGCAGCTCGGCATTAAAGAAATTGGGGCCCGAGACGTCCGTAATCAATGTTCCGGATTCGTTTACGCGCTATCCGTAGCGGACCAGTTTATCAAGACGGGTATGTATAAGAATGTTCTGGTCATCGGCTCTGAATACCACAGTGGAGGACTGGAAATGTCCACACGAGGACGTGGTGTTTCCGTGATTTTCGGTGATGGAGCTGGAGCAGCAGTCTTACAGCGCTATGAAGGCGACGATAGAGGAATCCTCTCCACGCACTTGCATTCTGAAGGAAAGCATGCCGAGGAACTGGCGCTGATCGGGCCAGCCACGCGTCGCTGGGTCGATACCATTATGGAAGAAAATGATCCGGATGATACTTCCTATTACCCCTACATGAACGGAAACTTCGTGTTTAAACACGCCGTCACCCGTTTTGCTGAAGTGATTATGGAGGCCTTGATGTCCAATGGCTACAAGCCGTCCGTTATTGACATGTTGGTCCCTCACCAAGCAAATTTGCGGATTGCCCAGTTTATTCAGAAGAAGATGGAACTGGGGCCTGACCAGGTGTACAACAACATCATGCGCTACGGAAATACCACCGCAGCATCAATTCCGATTGCCCTTTCTGAAGCCGTACAAGAAGGAAAAGTCAAAGACGGAGACCTCGTGATGCTCGCGGCCTTCGGTTCGGGATTCACTTGGGCCAGCGCGCTCCTTCGATTCTAATGATTTGAGCCTACGGCTCGATGCAAAAAAGGCGCCCCACAGGGCGCCTTTTTTATTGCTTGATGATTCGGTAGGTGCCCGTGGCACCATTGTTTCCCGTCAAGGTTAGGAAGTATACCCCTGAGGGATACTCACTCAAGTCGAATTCAAAGTCTGAGCTCACCGAGGGCCCTTCAATGATTCGTTTTCCTTCAACATTATAAACTACATAAGTCGGCTGAACAGAACGTACCGCGGGGGATAGCTCCACGGATATGGGGCCGTTGGTCGGTTGCGGGAATACCGTGACCGCATGTTCACCGAGCTCGTTCAGGGAGTTGACATTGGTTTGAACCTGTACCGTATCGCTGTAGAATTTGGTGTTGCTTCCACTTACGTTGAAGGTCGCTTCGGCATAAACGTCATAGAGCGAAAGGGGATAGGCCCACAGCGTATTCATCGCGTTGAAGGTCTGAGTTCCGCCTCCATTCAGATGGTATACTCCGGCGTACACCGATCTCCACTGTGCTGAATCTATGTGAGAAAGGAACCAGTTCACATCAGTTAGGGAGTCCTCTCTGAGCTTCATGTCAACTTCAGCGAATACTTCATAAATCCCTCCGTTTGCCGTCAAATTGGAGAATTCTACAGGGATGGAGTCAAATACCTTAACGGGCGTCATAAAACTCAACGTATCGTTGGTAAACAACCAGTTGTTCCCACTGGGGTCCAAAACGGCCTCCACGGTCCAGTGGTACGTGGTGTCGTCGGTCAATCCTACCAAATCCACTTGAGGCTGGAATACTTGCGTTCCCGAACCCCCGAGGTTGAACGTGCCTCCACTGAGCGCTTGAGGTGCTCCTCCGTCAATCCAGTACGTAAAGGTGACGTCGGTATCGTAATCTTGACGAAGCTCCATATCGACCTGCAGTGTCGCTGAAGAGTCTGTAATACTCAGTGATTGCTCATTGGAAAAGAGCACTGTATTGGAGTCAATTTGAGCTGGCAATGTTTGGAACGTCAAGGTATCGTAGAAAAAGGTGAGGTTCTGTCCGTTCGGATCAAAGCCTGCAATGGGCGTCCAGTAATAAGTTGTGTCTTCCAACAAGTTGAAAAGGTTCAGGGTAGGGTTGAAGACTTGAGGTCCGCTTCCCCCGAGGGTGTAATTCCCGCCGTAGCCCGTAGAGTCCATACCTCCCTCTGGCCAATAAACAAACAACACATCTGTTGGCAGATCCTCACGCAGAGTCATTTGCACGTCAATTGTGGCGGTTGTTGACGCAACGTTGGAGCTTATACCGCCAAAGAAAGAAACGGGAGGTAGAGGATAGTCTCCTTCAATAATCGTCATGAATTGGTTTGCAGCGATGTTGTATAGGTGATCTACGGAACCAGAAGGCCACTTAACAAGCATGGAGTCGATCTGAGTAGCGGTTCCCAATCCGAAGTGCTGCATGAAGCTGTTCTGAGTTCCGTATCCTTCTCCCGCGCGAACTTCGCGGATTTGAATACCCCAAGGACCGTAAACTTCAATCCTGGCGCCTATGGCATTGACATTGCTCACCACACCTTCAAGGTCCAGTTCAATGAAATTGAAACCGGAAGCGGCTTGATTGATCCATAAGCGATCTACAGCTGAGCTCGAAGCGGAATTATAAATGGTTCCATAGCTACTGTACAGGTCCAAAAAGCCATCGTGGTTCAGGTCTCCGACCACAGAACTGAGCATCCAATCATTGACAACTCCAAAAGGGTCGATATCTAGGGTAAAGGTAGTGTCACCATTATTGATCCAAAGACGATGTTCCGATCCAGTGGCCAGCAGATCAACGAATCCGTCATTGTTGAAATCGCGGAAGTAGGTCTGAATTCCTGCAAATCCGGTTTGGGTAAGTCCTACTTGAGTGGTAATCTCCTCGAACTGACCACCACCGATGTTTCGATAGAATCTGGACACTTGATCGTGATTCATGACAAAGGCGTCAAAATCCCCGTCATTATCAATGTCAGCAAAGTCCGTTACCCAGCTTTGCGCGCTGTCTCTCAGGATAGTGTTGGTGTTTTCTGCCCAAAAGCCGGAACCGGTGTTTTCAATCCACTGGTTGATTCGACGACCATCGGACGGGCTCGTCACGCCTTGACGACATTTAGTGATGTAAAGGTCTAAGTCTCCATCAGAGTCTAAATCCGTAAACATCGAAGCATAATTACCCGACATGTCCGTACTTGGAGTGGTGGTCATATCCAGCCAGGTTGTATCCCTGCTCCAAGAACTTCCATCGTATTGATAGAGATGGCTTTCGTCGATATCGTTACAGACGAAGAGCTCGGCAAGGCCATCCTGATCGATGTCTACGAAATTCATTCCTTGAGCAAAAATGAGCGAGCTACTCACAGATTGGGAATTGTAGCTTCCACCTACTGAATCCGCCCAGTAGATTCGAACATCGTTGTAGTCTCCAATGGCGATATCGTTGTATCCGTTCGTATCGGCATCTGCGATGGTGATCCCCCAAACTTTATCGAAAGGAGCCACATTACCAAGACTCAGCTCCGTGAAGGTTCCGTTCGGCTGCTGGTAGGCGATAAGCAGGGTCTGTGAGTTGTGTAATCGAACGATATCATCCAATCCATCCCCATTCATATCACCAATAGCCATAGGAGAACCAGAGCGCGCGGCAATGGTAGTGGTAGGTAGTAGGGAAGTGCTGTCACCAAAGGTGATTTGAGTCGTGGGTGGTGCTACCCCTGGGTCCACGTTCAGCTGATAGTTACCATTTTGACTCGAAGAATATCCATCAATAACAATGTAGTAGTCAGTGTTGGCTTGAAGCATGAGATCAATAATCTCACTGTTGTAGGCATTGTTGTAGGCAGGACTTTGGCAACCGTCTTCTTGGCAGGCATAGGAAGTTCCAGAGGAGCAGCTGCCCTCATAGACATAGAGTTGGCTATCGTAATTGGTGCCAGCAATACATAGACTCAAGGTGATGTATTCAACAGAGGCCCCCGTTGTGTATTTGTAGACTACATCTTTTGCCCCTCCTTGATTGCCAACATCAGGACAGGTCTCCTGGTAATCATCTACGGCAGCGCTCGTAGATCCAGTCCCAACAAAAGGGATGGAAGAGATCACTGTAGCCGTAGCACAATCTTCTCCGCCGGCTTGAGCCAACGCATTAGTGAATAAACTCGTGAACAAAATAAGAGCGAAAAGCTGTTTCATGCCTGAGAACCAAGTAATTTTGAAGGGTAAAATTAGCCTTTTTTGGGCATTAGTAGGAACTTTGCCCAGGTGATATACACGATGAACGGCAGTCGGTTAAAATATGTTTTGGGACTTTCCCTGATCGTTCTAACGCTTACAGTAGCACGAAGCGTTGGGCCGGAAAAGCGTTCTTCTTTCCACTCGGAGGAAGAGATGGCTTTGTTTATGGCCCAAACCACCGATCTTCCGATTGATACCAAGTATTACTTCGCCACCAGTGGCGTTTGCGCGGGATGTCATGGATTTGACCCGGCTGGCCTGGCGATGGTGGACACCTTGGGCAACGACATCAATATTGCGGATGATTGGAGGTCCACAAT
>CBFIEH010000035.1:0-7221 GCA_965661605.1 Flavobacteriales bacterium
CGTGTACTCTTTCAATACCCGCGACGCTTGTTCGGCCAGTGTGTGGCGTTTCTCTTCTTCCATTTCACGGCAGTAGAGGTCTACAAAACGAATCATAACCTCTTCAAATTCCGCTTGGGAGAGCTCAATGCTGGTGTCTGGACTGCAGTCATGAAGGATGCCCGGAAAGGTTGAATACACGTGGTTTGGCTCATCGGTATTCATTTGCAATAAATTGAAGGCATCGAGCCCGATCTCCTGCGCCTCCGTAAGTTCTTCTACAACCTCATTGCTGCTGGGAACAACTGGTCTCCTTTGCACGGGATCACCCTTCTTTGGGGTGCAGGAGAACAAGAGGATGGTGCATGCAAAAAGGACCTGACGCATAAGTAGAGTTTAGTTGACCTGGCGGTATTCGTTTGGGCTCATTCCGGTATTCTTCTTGAACATGCGCGTGAAGCTCTGAGGGTACTCAAAGCCCAATCCAAAGGCAATTTCACTGACCGATTGATTGGAACTGAGCAGTATATTCTTTGCCTTCCGTACGATGTAACTGTCGATGTGTTCCTTGGTGCTTTTACCGGTCTCTTTCTTGAGCATATCGCTCAAATAAGTGGCAGACATATTGAGCTCTCGTCCAAAGAAGGAGGTTGAGGGTAGACCGTGTTCCACAATCAACTCGGAACCGAAGTACTTCTTCAACGCTGATTCGAATTCACTGACAAAGTCACTGTGCAAGTTGGTTCGCGTAGAGAATTGACGGTCGTAGAAGCGCATGCAGTAGTTGAGCAAGAGCTCCAAGTTGGAGAGAATCAAGCCCTGACTGTGTTTGTCTAGATTTTGAGAGCACTCCGTCTTAATCTGCTTCATGACTTGAACGATGAACCCTTCTTCCTTGCTGGAAAGGTGAAGCGCTTCGGTCACTTCGTAGGAGAAGTAGGAATACTGATTCATCTGCTCACCGAGGTTCGATTTCGCCAATAGGTCTGGTCGCTGATGGGTTAAAGTACGAAAGATTGGCGGGTCCAAGCCCTCCTCAAAGTGGATCAGAACATCAAGTCCATCCGACGAATCAATCCTCCAAGATGTGCCGTGTACAGAATCACAGCTGTGTTCACCCCGAGGATCAACAAGAGCACTGTGGCAATCCTCTTGTCAGGTGTTTCTTCCTGAAGGATACTGGCCCAACCCATAACGCCGAGCAAGGCGCCGATGACTTGAATCACGAAGGCCACCCGGCCTAGCAGGGCATGGTTTTCGACTAGGTCTTGAGGGTAGTTGTCCAGAATTTCTTTCGTCCAATCCGCGGCTCGCGGCCCCGTGAAATAAGCAACGCTGGCAATCACGCCAAGAATCAACAAGCCACTAAAATTGACCTTCCAAGCCACACCATCCATAGGTAGCTTCCTCGCTATCCAAATGCGATAGAGCAACCAAGGCGTTCCGATCACCGCCAAGTGAACGATCATGACGTGTATCCAATTGGCGATCATCCTATTTAGTCTGTTTTAAGAAATGCTTATTCCGCACCTGTTTTGACGGCTTCCTTAGGATCAATTCCACGATCCACTTGTTCGTAGTCTAAGGTAGATCCTCCCATGCTGTGTGGGATGAGGTACACCATCGTCATTACGGCCGCTGCGGCAATAATGGCCATTCGGGAGACCCCTTCTTTTTTCTTGGCTTTAAATCCTACTATGGCGAGGGCAAAAGCCCAAGCCAACCACATAATGAGCATCTTGTTGTCCGTAAAGTCACCTCCGTAGGGGAAGCCAGTCCAGTATTCACCAAAAGCACTTTTTTGTACCAAGGGCCCGAGAATCATACCGCCCACGGTCATCGAAACAAAGGCAACAATGGTCCATTTACGCATGGTACCATCATTGAAAATAGCCGCCAATCCGGCGCGAATCCCAAAGATGATCACGATAATCATCATGGTCACGTGAGGGACCAAGATGAAGTCGGATACCGGGTCTTTATAACGCAGGACAATGTCTTTTTCGCCTTGCTCCGGAATGCTAAAGGCCTTTCCGTCGATGCTTCCCGTAATGTAGTACTCCATTTTTCCAGCAGCCGGTTGCACGGGCAACTGAGCAGTGAATGGATCAGCACCATTGGCTTCAAAAGGAAGAATGGTGATTTCATCCTCGGTTTGATAACGCTTGTAGTGGAGGGTGGCGGAGTAGTCCGCACCATCAATTTGAGGAAGAGAGATGACCGCGCCTCCGGTGGTTTCGTGCGAGCGCAGCAGCTCGTACTTGTACTTCTCTCCATTGTGTTCCAAGTACCCCTTAAACTCATAGGTAGGACCTGTACTTCTTTGGTAAATCATGGCCGCAAGTGCCAAAACAAGGGCGAGTACCCACAAAAGAATCTTCTTGATCATCTTCTTAAAATAAGTTCTTAATGACTGTACCCATCGGACCGTCGAAAAGTTCAATGAGCGAAAAGATTCTTTTAGCCGTTTCGCGCATTGCGCGGCAAGTTAAGGATGAATCCTCAGTGTGTCAATTTTGGCGCTTCTTAATTCAAATTGCTTCAATGTAGGACTTAGGCCTCATGCCCGTCCGTTTCTTGAAAAGCCGAGAGAAGTATTGCGGGTACTCGAATCCAAGGTCATAGACCACTTCTGAAATAGTTGCATTTGGAGCCAAGAGGCGGTTCTTGGCCTTGTTGATTAAGAAGAGTTGAAGGTGCTCAGTGGAGCTCTTCCCTGTTTCTTTCTTCAGTGTATCGGAGAGGTAGCGTTGTGATACGGACAGTTTTTTGGCGATCTCCTCTATCTTCGGAATGCCCTGTTTTTCAATCGCCTCGGAAGAGAAGTGCGATTCAAGATGCAAATTGAAGCGTTCCAGCAGGTCGGTCGAGTGCTCTTTCCGATTGATGAACTGACGTTTATAGAAACGATTGGCGTACTTCAATAGCGTGCTGAGATGAGCGATGATAATGTCCTTGCTAAACTCATCCTTCAGCTTTTCAATTGCGGCCTGAGACTTTTGCTCATTGCGATTGAGCATGACGACTTCAGCTTCTTTGTTGAGGAGAATTCGAGCAGCCTCGAAGCCCGCTCCTGTATTGGCTCCACTGATGAGGTAGGTTTTTCCTATGAGGCTTTTTATTTGATCTGGGGTCCATCCTTTAGGACCGAATGCACTTGCTTTCATGATTACACTGTTTTTCTGGGTATCTCCAGGTTACAAGGCAAAGTCCTCTGGGCAAAAAGAAGTGACCTTCACATTGGGTCGCTGAGCTAGCTCAACAATGTGCGGATACGAGCCATTACTGCTGCCATCCACCCCGCAAAGGACCCCGACCAAGCAAGCGCTCATCAGCACGCGAAGTGGATCCGCTTCCGTCGGTTCCCTCAGCTGCTTTAAATCCTCCTTATCGGTCATTTTTCCCTTCTCTTTTTGCTCCTACGGCGCGATACTCACCTGACCCTTACTCATCCCATAAACTTTTAACGGTATATCCTTTTTCTGGAGCGACGAAGAAAGAGCCGTCAACTATGCGCTTGTGTTGATCGAGTAAGGCTAAAGCTTTCATGTCCTCATCGCTGAGCATCACACGCAAAGTGTCGAAATTCTCTTGTAGGCGCTTTGGATTAGTGGACTTAGGAATCACAGAGACTCCACGCTGAATTTGCCAACGAATCAAAACCTGCGCAGGGGATATGCCATTTTGCTCGGCGATTCGGACCACTACTTCACTTTCTAGTGGGATGGGTTCTCCTTCTTTCTTAAAGGAATCGGGTCGATCCATCGATCCCAAAGGCGAATAGGCCATGGCGTGAATTTGACGCTCATGGCACCAATCGATCAGTGCCTGCTGTTGCAGATAGGGGTGGAGCTCTACCTGATTGAGCTCGGGCTTCTGTCCACCGACACCAATCAGTTGCTGTAGTTTCTTTACTGTGAAGTTGGAGGTGCCAATATGCCGGACCAACCCTTCATTTTGTGATTCCTGAAGAGCTTTCCATGTTTCTGCCAAAGGGGCTTCTTCTAGAGATAAATAATCCACCGCTCCTGAAGGAAACGCCAGACCATTTTTGAAGGCAATCGGCCAGTGAATCAAGTATAAGTCTAGATAGTCAAGCCCGAGGTCATTCAGCGTTTTTTGAAGGGCAGGGCGTACATCTTGAGAAAGATGGGCATCGTTCCAGAGTTTGGAGGTGATCCAGAGCTCTTCTCTCTTGACCAATCCCCGCTCAAAGCACTCCTTTAAGGCCGTGCCGATCTCGGCTTCATTGTTGTAAATAGCTGCACAATCGATGTGCCGATACCCAATTTCAATGGCCTTAACTATGGCTGATCCAACCACACCGGGCACGGATTTCCAAGTACCTAGCCCTAGAATAGGCATTTCATCTTGATTCAAATAGGAGAGTGTATGCATGTCTTAAACTTAGGTCATGAAAGTTAGGGCATTCCGCATGATACTTGAATGGTGCAATTCAGGATTCTAAGGACCGATGAGAAAATCTTGTACCTCTTTTGAAAGTGCTGAGGAATCAACGCGCTCAATGGGATGTACATAGCCTTTGAGCTCGAGCAGTGTCCCCTGGGGTAGGTGTTCTTCAGCGTTCTGACTCTCCGCTAGGGTCACCATTTGATCTTCCGACCCGATGCACACGAGTACGGGACAATTCAATTCGGTAAAAGTAGAAGCCGTCAAACGAGGTCGTTGTCCAAGGTCGAGCATAATGTCAGCTGTCTTCGCTAAAACCTCTCTCCAGTGGTCGGCTTGATGGATGGCCTTCAAATGCGCGTTAAACTTAGGCACCTTCTCTTCAATGGCATCGGGGTTCAGCATCCGCACTTCTTTGGCAGAAGCTTCAGGACTCTAGTCGAACTTCGTTCCATAAGTCACAATCCTCTCTACGCGTTCTGGATGAGATCGAGCCAATTGAAGAGCGACGTATCCACCCATACTGTATCCAGAGATGTTCGCGCTTTTGATGCCGTGTGCATTCAGGTAGTCCAGAACATTCTCGTCAAAACCTTCCATGGAAAATGGACGGTCCGATGGCACCCCGCTGTGTCCTTCAAAATTCAAGGTATGAACGTTGAAGGAGGATTCCATTTCCCGATGAAGCGCTGCGATTTGCTGTTCACTGCCGAGGGCGCCATGAAGGAGCAAAAGGTGGGGGAGGTTGTTCACGCTAATAAATTATAAAGATGTTTAGATGAATAGACACAAAGAACTGGATAGCAGAACTTAAACATAGACTATAGTTTTCGTCTATAGGCTGACTTTAGAGGTACTGAACCAGTTGAGTGTTGTTTCCGCAGGTGTCGTCGAAGATGGCAAACTTCACGGTCTCCATAGCAGTTGGTTGGACGCTGAATTCGACCCCTAGATTGGTCAATCGTGCATATTCCGCTTCTACGTTATCCACGTCCAATTGGGTCCAGGGGATGCCGGCATTTTTCAAAGCTTCTTGGAAAACTTTGGAGGGTTCAAAATGATTGGGAGCGGGTTCCAAAAGAAGTTCTGGACCGTTTTGCCAGTCTTTGGCGACCAGGGTCAACCATCGGTTTCCACCACCGACAGGTTCATCTTTTTTCTTCACGAAACCGAGGATGTCGGTATAGAATTCTGAGGCCTTTTGCTGGTCACGAACAGGAATGCTAACGAGTGTAATTCTCATGCTTTTAGGTTGATTAGGATCAATAAGTTACGGAGGGAAAATCTATTTCGACCTAATGGGAATCCAGATTTCCTCTTCCGAGCTGGGGTCGTTGTTCTTGTATTTGGCCCCGAGGACCTCGAAATGTGGTCGGTCGTCCACTAGGTAGTCAGAGTTGGGTATCCATTCGTTGAAGATGTATTGAAAAATCGAAGGATCCGCGCTGGAGCCTACGTAGTCGAAAACCGCGTATAACCCGCCATGAAGTTCTAGAGTATCCAGCCCATCGGGTACTTGAGTCCAATCCACTACCTCGACGGCCGCCCATTTCGTAAAGAGCTTATCGGGCCGAAAGGCCCTATAATAATCCTCCGGATAGATCTGCAGGGAAATCTTGTCCTCAGAAGTGCGGTTTCCGATCTCTTTGATCCACGGCGCAAACTGGCCCCAAAGAGGTCCGGTTCGGTCCTCGACCAAGCTCATCGAGAGGTGCAAGCCGATCAGTTTTTTAGGCGGTAGTTCTTCGATTCTAGGAGTCATGCGTGACGAGGATTATTCATTCGGTACAAGAGGCAGCGCGTTAGAACGGGCGAAGAGGCGAGTAGGGGGTGGTCAAAGACGGCGACCTCCGACATGCCGATCTTTTGCATCACGCGCTCCGAATTGCTGTTGATTTCAGGGCATACCGATACGACTTGCTGGAGCTCGACCACTTCGAAGGCGTATTCCAAGTAGCGCTTTGCGCCTTCCGTGGCGTAGCCCTTACCCCAATATCGAGGATCGAGCCGCCAACCGATGTCCACGCTCGGGTTAAAGAAGGCCTCGTAGTGCTGTTCGGACAGGCCAATGAAGCCAATAAAGGCCTTGCTTTCCAACTCCTCGACAGCGAAATAGCAGAACCCCATCCGCACCCATTGATCCTTCATGCGACCATTAAAATCGGGGGTTTGCCGCT
The DNA here is from genome assembly GCA_965661605.1 of Flavobacteriales bacterium. Lineage (GTDB taxonomy): Bacteria > Bacteroidota > Bacteroidia > Flavobacteriales > ECT2AJA-044 > ECT2AJA-044. The sequence goes on from CBFIEH010000035.1 coordinate 6,567, forward strand.
CGTCTTGATTCGAAGGGAAGTACTCTGTAACCTTGGGATTGGTATTGATGGCCGCCATGGGATTTAAGTCCTCATCCCGCCAGTCTCGAAAACCCAGTCGATCGGAAGTAAAGGCGTAGGTCATTTGGAATTTGGAGGGATCGATTAACATAGTCTAATTAATCATTATATTGGTTAAACAAAAAAATTCATGATTTGAAAACTCCGATAAAGAATAAAGCGCCATATGTGGTATCGAAACATTACCTAGTAAATGGCCAATTGGAAACTTGGAATGGTTCTCAAACAAAGGTGTATTCTTATATTGTTTTAGATGAGCAGGATCAACCAACCGAAATAGGTGAGATTCCCGATATGGATGATGAAATTGCTTTAAAAGCATTAGACGCTGCTGTTAATGCTTTTGGAAGAGGGCAAGGAGACTGGCCTACGATGAAAGTCAAAGAACGCATTGCCTGTGTTGAATCTTTCGTGAATCACATGCGTTTATATCGAAAAGAAGTTGTTGAATTATTGATGTGGGAAATCGGTAAAAATAAAGAAGCTGCGGCTAAGGAGTTTGATAGAACCGTAGATTATATCGTAGATACGATAGAAGCTTACAAAAAGTTAGACCGAAAAAGCGCTAAATTCGATAAAGAATCCAGTATTTATG
>CBFIEH010000036.1:0-6784 GCA_965661605.1 Flavobacteriales bacterium
AGAGGCGTAGCGGATCAAGCCCGTGGGCAGTTCCACCCGCTCCATGATGTGATCGCAGGCATCAATACAGGCGGTACAGTTGATGCACTCCAGCTGTGTACCATTCCGGATATCAATTCCCGTTGGGCAGACATCGACACAGGCCCCGCAGTCGATACAGTCTCCTTTTCCAGTCTCGGCCCGATTCTCCGTTTTACGCCATTTCGCTCTTCCCTGCTCTCCTTCACCCCGTTTGTGATCATAAGCCACAACAATGGAATTGCGATCCAGCATAACCCCTTGAAGTCGACCATAGGGGCATACCACAATGCAGACTTGCTCCCGGAACCAGCTGAAGACAAAGTAGAATACCGTAGTGAAGATCACCAAGGCAGCGAAGGTGCCCATGTTGGCCACCGGCCCTTCTTTTACCAAGAGCAAGAGTTCGTCGGTCGAAATCAAATAGGCCAAGAAGGTGTTCGCTATCAAGAAGCTGATGGCCCAGAAAATGGTGTGCTTCAGTGCGCGTTTTCGAAGCTTTTCTCCATCGTTCCAGGGTTTTTTAGCGAGGCGCTTTTGCTGTCCACGGTCCCCGTCTATCCAGTATTCAATTTTGCGGAACACCATCTCCATGAAGATGGTTTGCGGACAGATCCACCCGCAAAAAATCCGCCCATAGACCACTGTAAACAGGACAACGAACACCACGGCGGTGATCATTGCCAAAAAGAAGAGGTGAAAGTCCTGGGGCCAAAAGACGATTCCGAAGATGATGAATTTTCGCTCCAAGACATTGAAGAGCATAAAGGGCTCGTCGTTCAGACGAATCCAAGGAGCTCCAAAAAGGAAGGCCAGCAACCCAATGCTGACCCAGGTACGAGCGGTATAAAAAGAACCGCTCGGTTTCTTCGGATAAATCCAGTTCCGTTTCCCTTCCTCGTTTATGGTGCCAACGTGGTCGCGAAATTCTTCGGTGTCATAGATTTCTTCCGACATGATGTCCTCCTTTATTGCTTAGCGTAGAGCTACTTCGTCCGCTGGAACTTCCTCCACTTCAGGCGTTGCTGTCGAATCCGCAGCGGGTTCTTCTTCCACTGCAGGAACAAAGAGTTCTCCTTCCGGATCCTTCCCACCTTCTACATTGGGTCCACGCAGGCTCATCACATAAGAAGCCACTTGTTGCATTTCATCTGCGCTGAGCTGCGTTTGCCAAGGGATCATCCCTTTTTCAATAACGCCGTACTTGATCGTGCTGAAGATTTCCTGAATGGATCCACCGTGAATGTAGTAGTCATCAGTGAGGTTCGGCCCAACACTACCTCCTCCGCTCGCCAAGTGGCAAGGCGTACAGTTTACGTTGTAGATTTCTGCTCCAGCCGAAAGTGCTGAGGCGTCCGCCAAATAGACCACATTGGACTCGTCAATTAAGCTCGGAGCGGTCTTCTTCCATTCTTCAATAGCCGCCGCGGCGTCCGCCAACTCCGTCTCGTACTCCTGCAGGGGAAGAGGTGACGATTTGAATACGTGGAAATTCAGCAAGTAGACTATGGCAAAAACAATAGATGCGTAGAACCCCCATACCCACCAAGGTGGCAAGTTGTTGTCGAGTTCTCGGATTCCGTCGTAGTTGTGATTCAGCATCACGGTGTGCTCCTTTTCTACAGGCGTTGAATTCGTCATACGCTGCATCAACTTCGTCCAAGCTGACTCTCGCTTCTGCTCCGCAACCTCAGGATGCTGAAGACGAACAATGGTCGAAATTGCGTTGAGCAACACCAAGATAGTGACCAACAGTACAAGCACCGCAAAGACCAAGATCATGGTCACAGGATCGTTCAGTAATTCCGCGTAATTATTCATGGCTAGTAGGTTTGGGTTCTTCGTTTAGGTCTAGGGGTAAACTACTCATGTGCTTCACGTGCTCCTTTTTCTCACCAAAAGCGTAGATGGTCCAGCCCAGGAAGAACAGGAAGAACAGCGCCAGCGAGATCAGTGGAAAGATCTCTATGCTGTCCATCGAAGCCATATGTCCTTTTATGAATTTCAGCATGGCGACTTAGTTTTGAAGTTGTGAAACAGGTTTTGGCATGGTGGGGTCCTCTGGTCCCAACCAGACATCATCGCTACCCTTGATGTCCGTACCCAGGCGCTGTAAGTAGGCAATAAGGGCGACGATCTCACGATCAGCCGTAATCTCAATGTTTGGATCCTTGTTGAGCTCGTCGGCAATCTCCTGAGCCTGCATTTCGAGGTATCCGACGGCATTGCCGCGGTACTCATCGCTGTACGGTACTCCGAGCGTCTGCATAGCCTTGATCTTACCAGCGGTATTCTTGGTGCTGAGCGAATTCTCGAACAACCACGGATAAGGCGGCATCAAAGATCCGGGCGACATACTCCGTGGATTGAGCATGTGGTTGTAGTGCCAGCTGTGTGGGTATTTACCCCCTTCGCGGTGCAAGTCCGGTCCGGTCCGTTTAGATCCCCAAAGGAATGGGCGATCGTAGACAAATTCACCGGCTTTACTGTATTCCCCGTAACGCTCGGTTTCGGATCGGAACGGACGCACCATTTGTGAGTGACAATTGTTGCACCCTTCCCGGATATAAAGGTCGCGACCTTCGAGCTCCAATGCTGTATAGGGCTTCACCGATTCGATTGTCGGGATGTTTTCTTTGATCATGATCGTCGGTACGATCTCGATGACCCCTCCGATGAGGATCACAATGATGCTGAGGATCATGAGCTGCATTGGGCGACGCTCAATGGCGTGGTGCCAGTATTCGCCTCGTTTTTTCTTGTAGGTCGGTGCCAAGGGAGCTGCTTCGGCCTCTTCGTCGGCGATCAACGTTCCCGTTTTTACGGTTTTGATGATGTTCCAAGCGATCATCACCATTCCGACTAAGTACAAGGTTCCTCCGATCGAACGGGTGATGTACATCGGAACGAGCTGCAGTACGGTCTCTAAGAAGTTACCGTAGACCAGCGTTCCGTCCGGATTAAAGTCTTTCCACATCAAGCTTTGGGTAAACCCAGCCCAGTACATCGGCAAGGCCCAGAAAATGATACCCAAAGTGGCGATCCAGAAGTGGATGTTGGCCGCTTTCATACTGTACAACTTGGTGTTGAACAATCGGGGCATCATCCAATAAAGCATACCGAAGATCAACATACCGTTCCAGCCTAATGTACCGATGTGCACGTGAGCGGGAATCCAGTCGGTGTAATGAGCCAAGGCATTCACGTTCTTCAGTGAAAGCATGGGTCCTTCGAAGGTACTCATACCGTATGCGGTAATGGCGACTACGAAGAACTTCAAGATCACGTCTTCCCGCACGCGGTCCCAAGCACCGCGAAGGGTCAACAGCCCGTTGATCATACCACCCCACGATGGGGCGATCAACATTATACTGAATACCGTACCCAGACTTTGTGCCCAGTCGGGCAATGCAGTGTAGAGCAAATGGTGAGGGCCGGCCCAGATGTAAATGAAGATCAGTGCCCAGAAGTGGATGATCGACAGGCGGTAACTGTACACCGGGCGGTTAGCCGCCTTCGGTACAAAATAATACATAAGACCCAAAATCGGAGTGGTCAAGAAGAACGCCACAGCATTGTGACCGTACCACCATTGCACCAAGGCATCCTGAACCCCGGCATAGGCGGAGTATGATTTCAAGAAGGTAACGGGCAACTCGAGGTTATTGAAAATGTGCAATACCGCAACCGTTACGAACGTAGCGATGTAGAACCAAATAGCTACGTACAAGTGGCGCTCGCGACGCTTGAGGATAGTGGCGAACATGTTCCATCCAAAAATGACCCATACTACCGCAATAGCGATATCGATGGGCCACTCCAATTCGGCATACTCTTTACTCGACGTGAAACCCAAAGGTAAAGTCAACGCCGCCGCAACGATGATAAGCTGCCAACCCCAGAAGTGGATCTTGGACAGAGCATCAGAGTACATCCGCGCTTTCAACAAACGTTGAAGTGAGTAATACACCCCGGCAAAGATGGCGTTACCCACAAAGGCAAAAATCACCGCATTGGTATGCAGTGGGCGCAAACGGCCGAAAGTCAGCCACGGCCGGTCAAAAGAAAGAGCAGGTACGTAGAGCTGAACGGCGATCAGCACCCCGACCAACATACCCACGACACCCCAGAGTAAGGTAGCGTAGGCGAAGTTGCGAACCGACTTGTTGTCGTAATAAAACTTCTCGAGTTCCATAGGTTACGGTTTGGATTGTGATTTCTTCGGTTTGTCAAACAGCATCCGAACGGATGGCGTATAATCGTCGTCATACTGTCCACTTTTCACCGACCAGATGAAGGCACCCAAGAACACCAAGGCGACTGAGAGGCTCACAATGATCAGGATAAACAGTACAGACATAGACTTTAGGTTTACAGATGCGAATTTAGGACGAGCCCATAGGGGGCTTTATGACATGCGTCAGAGAAAAAGATGACTTTTATCAGCTTTTCTCTGAAGCCGCGCTGGGCGCTGGTTTTTGGCCTACGGCCAGAGTCGTTCCTGCGGTGGCAAAAAAGACCACCGTGATGCTGCTGAGCGGCATCAAAATGGCCGCAACAATCGGACTCAGTTGACCCGTCACGGCAAAATACATTCCAACCAAGTTATAGGCGAAGCTGAGGGCAAAACTCGCATAGATGATGCGACCCGTCTTACGGGCCCAGTGCAAGAATTCAGGGAGGTCTTCCAAAGAATCCGCAGCCAAAATACCGTCGCACGATGGCGAAAAGGTGTTGATGTTCTCGCTAAGGCTTACTCCCACATCACTTTGCTGAAGCGCGCCGGCGTCGTTCAATCCGTCTCCGATCATCAGGACGCGGGCTCCCTCCTCTTGCTGACTCCGAACATATTCCAGTTTTTCCGTGGGACTTTGCTCGAATAAGAGCGGCACATCCGCTCCGAAGATGGCCTTCAAGGTAGACGCCTCTCCCGATCGATCTCCGGAAAGCACCTGTAACTTGAATCGCTTTTTGAGTCGTTGAATCAGTCCACTCACTCCGGGACGATATTGATTCTTGATCAAGAAATACCCGAGAAGTCGGTCATCTTCCCGCACATAGACGCGTGTTTGATTGGAAGAGCCCGAAGTTTCCGCGCCCACGAATGAAGCGCTTCCCAAAAGATAGGAATGCCCCCCGATGTTCCCTCGAATACCCTTTCCTGTGTGTTCTTCAAACTCAATTACACACTCACCGCTTCTGCGGTCTAAGTAATCACTGATCAAGCGGCTGAGTGGATGGTTGCTCTGTCGAAAAAGAGCCGCCATGGAGGCTTCTTGCACCTCCGCCAGCGTATCGCCAATGAACTCCAATTGGTTGTGCGAACTTTCCGTCAAGGTCCCGGTCTTGTCAAAGACCAGAGAAGTTAGACTGGCCAAACGTTCAATGACCTCTGCGCTCTTCAAGTAAAAGCCCCGACGCCCGAACAGACGCAGCATATTCCCCAGGGCAAAAGGAGCCGACAAGGCCAAGGCACAAGGGCAGGCCACAATCAATACAGCCGTAAACACATGCCAGGCCGTCCGCTGGTCAATCCCCCACCAATAAAAAGTAGAAACGCCGGCAATCACCAAGACCGCCGCTGTGAACCAGGCACTGATGCGGTTCGTCAAATTCTGGAACCGCCCTTCTTTTTCTTTTCTGAAAATATCGTTGTTCCAGAGCTCTGTCAAATAGCTCTGGGAAACAGGCTTCTCAATCGTCAACTCAATAACGCCCCCTTTCTGGGTTCCTCCCGCGTAGATGCGCTGCCCTGTTTCATAGGTCACCGGATCCGACTCACCGGTGACAAAGCTGTTGTCGATAAGGGCCGTACCCACGATCAAACGACTGTCTGCCGGGACCATCTCGCCGTGGCGAATCACAATACGGTCTCCGACCTCCAACTCGTTGATGGCTACGGAGGCTTCAGTTCCACCTCTCAAGCGCGTGACCGCTACTGGAAAATAGGATCGGTAGTCCCGCTCAAAACTCAAGTGTTCATAAGTCTTCGCCTGAAAGACACGCCCGAGCAGTAAGAAAAAGACCAGCCCAGTCAAGGAATCAAAATACCCCGGCGCTATCCCCGTAATGACTTCATAGGAGGAGCGAATAAAGAGGACTGAAATCCCCAAGGCAATCGGGACGTCTATATTGATGTAGCGTTGCCGCAATCCGGACCAAGCGCTGCGAAAGTAATCACGGGCACTGTAGACCACAACGGGAATAGACAGGACCATCATGATGTACCGGAAAAATGGGGCGTAGCGGGCCAACCAAACGTCCGTTCCGAAATACTCGGGAAGGGCCAAGAGCATGACATTCCCGAAGGCAAAAGCGGCGATGCCCAATTGATAAATCAGCGTTCTATTCTGCTTCCGCTCACCTCCATCCAAATCACTCAGGTTGATGTTCGGAGGATAACCCAACATGGCCAAAAACTCCGCGACTTGGCTGAGTGATTGCTTCTCCAATTGATAGGTGACCCGGATCTCCTTCTTCGGGAAATTCACTTCGCTGTGCAAAATCCCCGGAGTCAATCGGTCCATGTGCTCCAACAGCCAAATACAGCTGCTGCAATGAATGGCCGGTAAGTATAAGCGAACAACAGCCGTCTGCCCATCCGTAAACTCCAGGAGTCGGTCTTGAATGCCCTCATCGTTCAGATAGTCATAAGACCCTTTGAATGCGCCTTTCGGCGCGATACCACTCAATTCCTCCAGCTCATAGTAATCGCAGAGGTCATTTTCACTGAGCAGTTCATACACCGTACGGCAACCGGTACAGC
>CBFIEH010000037.1:0-6266 GCA_965661605.1 Flavobacteriales bacterium
CAGATTCTGATTGCCAAAAACGGAAGAATCGTGTACGACGAGCAGTTTGGTTATCAGACCTATGGCAAAAAGGTACCCGTAGACCAAAGCACCATGTACGATTTGGCTTCCATCACTAAAATTGCGGCTTCGGTTCCTGCCGTGATGCACCTGTACGAAAGGAAGAAACTCGATATCGATGGTGAGCTTGGCGACTACCTGGAAGGGGCCAAAGGCACCAATAAGGAGGCCCTGCACTTTCGAGAGGTACTGGCGCATCAGGCCCGCTTAAAACCCTGGATTCCCTTTTATCGTGAAACTTTAGTGGAGGAGGGGCAGCGCAGACCCGAACTCTTTTCGGATACGCGCAGTGAAACGTATCCCTGGCAGGTTGCTGCTGATGTGTACCTACGGTACGATTATCCGGACTCCGTCTACCGGCGCATCTACGAATCGGAGTTGCTCTCTAAGTCTGAATACCGCTATTCGGATCTGGGGTATTATTTGATCAAAAAGATCGTGGAGGATGGTTTGGATCAAAACCTGGACACCTGGGTCAAGGATTCCATCTACAAACCACTCGGTGCAACAAGCCTGGGCTATCGCCCTCTCACCTTTGCTGAAAGCGACCGAATTGCGCCTACTTCTGATGATCAAACGTTCAGAGGGCAACTGTTACGCGGTTATGTCCACGATCCCGGCGCCGCTTTGACCGATGGCGTCAACGGACATGCCGGTGTATTTGGAAGTGCAACGGATGTGGCCAAATTGATGCAGATGTTCTTGAATAAAGGAGAATACGGTGGACATCGCTTTTTTAAATCGACCACGCTCGATTTGTTTACCAGTTGCCAAGTCTGTGAAGACGATAATAGAAGGGGTATCGGATTTGATAAGCCGAAGCCCGACGGAGATGGCGGCCCCACCTGCAACTGCGTTAGTCTGTTGAGTTTTGGGCATACCGGTTTTACGGGCACCTTGGCTTGGGCTGATCCCGACCAGCAGATTATCTACATATTCCTAAGCAATCGGGTTCATCCGGATGAGAACAACCGAAAATTGATTTCTATGGACGTTCGCACGGACATTCAAGAACAGATTTATCAATCGCTCAATACGTATCCAGAAACTCTTAATTTCTATGAAAACTAAATTTTTCCTTTTAGCCTTCTTGTTCGCGACAACACTGATGGCGCAAGACCGAGATAGCACAAAAGCGGATGGTCCCTTTTTGCAGTACTACCCAGATAGCAGTATTCAAATCTCAGGGACTTATGCAGATGGCCTAAAAGATGGGATGTGGCTCAGCTACCACAAGAATGGTTTGCTCGAATCCATGACCGAATGGAAAGCTGGGAATCAACACGGACTTGAGATTCAAGTCAGTGAGCGCGGGAGCGTTCGGCAACAACTCCAATTTTCCAATGGAGTGCAAGACGGTCCTCAGCGGTACTACTTCGATTATGGCCGCTTAAGCAAATTAGAGAACTACGATTCAGGTATTCTGGAAGGAAAGTACACCAAGTTCTACAACAGCGGCAAAATCCAAGAAGAGGCCGTCTATGTAAATGGACTGAAAGAAGGAAAAGCCACATGGTACTTTGACAACGGCGATCCCAGCATTGAATACGATTACGTTGCCGGAGAAATAGACGGGACCATGACTACGTATTACCGTAGCGGTGGTATTAAAACCATTGGTCAGTTCAAGGACAATGAACTTAATGGAGATTATCGAATTTTCTACGAGGACGGAAGTATCAAGGAAGAAGGAACGTACGAAAATGGAAAAAAAGAAGGTTCCTGGATCAAGTACGATATGGATGGACAAGTTTCTGAAACGGTCAAGTACAAAAACGGAGAAGTGAAATGAAGATAGGAATGGTCTTGTATCCCACCTTTGGTGGAAGCGGCGTGGTTGCCACGGAATTGGGAAAGGCCCTGGCATCCAAAGGGAACCAAGTCCACTTCATTACCTACAGCATGCCCGTTCGCTTGGATATCCTAGCTGAGAATGTCCACTACCATGAAGTCAAAGTAGTCGACTACCCGCTCTTTGAATACGCTCCTTACGAGTTGGCCTTGGCCTCTAAATTGGTGAGCGTGGTCAAAAAGGAACGGCTCGACATCCTACATGTACACTACGCCATTCCACATGCCTACGCGGCCTTCATGGCCAAGCAAATACTGGCCGCCGAGGGCATTTCCGTTAGCGTCATTACCACCCTTCACGGAACGGACATCACGCTCGTAGGGCGGAACCCTAGCTACAATCCGGCCGTCACCTTCAGCATTAACCAAAGTGACCTCGTCACCTGCGTTTCAGAAAGCCTAAAAGAAGAGACCTACGAGTACTTTGATGTGCACAAGGACATAGACGTGGTTCCAAACTTCATCGACTTTGATCAGTACGTAGACAACAAGCCTTGCGTTCGAGCCGGTATTGCGCCGAACAACGAGTCCATCATTACCCATGTCTCCAATTTCCGACGTCTTAAAAGAACGGAGGACGTGGTTCACGTCTTCGCGAGAATATTCAAAGAAAAACCGGCGAAACTCCTCTTTGTCGGAGACGGGCCTGCAAGAATCAGAACCGAACAACTTGTCAAAGATCTGGGCCTGCGAGATGATGTAGTATTCATGGGCAAGAGTAACGATGTCATCCGCATACTCTGCCTTTCTGATTTATTCATTCTTCCCTCTGAACACGAGAGCTTTGGACTCGCAGCCTTAGAAGCCATGGCCGCGCGCACAGCCGTCATCAGCTCGAATGCTGGAGGAATCCCAGAAGTCAATATTCATGGGGTCAGCGGGTACGTGAGTGAAATAGGGGATGTGGACGATATGGCCAACAACGCCCTAAAGTTGCTGTGCAATCCAACCGAATTGGAGCGCTTTAAACAGGCAGCATTCGAAACGGCTCGGAAATATGACATCGACGCCATCCTTCCGCAGTATGAAGAGCTGTACGAACGAGTGATGGTCAGCCGCCAGCTTTCTTGACCCCGTAACCTTTCTTTTCAAGGTAGGCGAGTGCTTTATCGCGAACGTCGCCTTGAAGAATGATCTCGCCATCTTTTACCGCACCCCCAACACTGCAAGTGGTCTTTAGTGCCTTTCCAAGGTCTTTAAGGTCATCATCGCTGCCGACAAAGCCCTTCACAATAGAGGCAGTCTTTCCTCCCCGACCCTTGCGATCCAACCAAATTCGCAGATCTTGCTCACCCGGTTCTAGGGTTTCGGACTCCTCATCCTCGTCGTACTGATCGTAGTCAAAATCGTTGTTGGTGGAGTAGATAAATCCGCCTTCCTCTCTTTTGTTTTTTCGCTTTCCCATTAGCCTTGAATTGCGCGTCACAAAGTACCGAAAATATACCTACTTTAGGCGCCCAAATGCCCTTCATGGAGATCCGCTACAGACGCCAAGACCTTAGCCCTGACGAGTTAATCGACCTCTATAAAGCCATGCTCTTTCCGCGCATGATCGAGGAGAAAATGCTCATTCTATTGCGCCAAGGCCGCATCTCTAAATGGTTCAGCGGGATTGGACAGGAAGCCATTGCTGCCTCTGTAGCATATGCCCTACGGGCCGATGAATATATTCTTCCCATGCACCGCAACCTCGGTGTGTTCACAGGGCGCAACGTTCCACTGGAACGACTCTTCGGTCAGTTTCAAGGAAAGTCGAGCGGTTTTACCAAAGGCCGTGATCGAAGCTTTCACTTTGGATCCAACGAGCACCACATAGTCGGGATGATCTCACACCTGGGGCCTCAACTGGCTCTGGCTGATGGAATTGCTCTGGCGCAGAAGGTCCGCGGAACGGGAAAAGTGACGGCCGTATTCACCGGAGAAGGAGGGACCAGTGAAGGTGACTTCCACGAGGCGCTAAACGTAGCCAGCGTATGGGATTTACCGGTGCTCTTCATCATTGAAAACAATGGGTACGGGCTGTCGACACCCACACACGAGCAATATCGGGCCGAGCGCTTGAGCGACCGAGCCAAGGGATACGGCATGGAAGGTTATACCATTGACGGAAACAACGTCCTTGAAGTATACTCAACCATTAAACGACTGACCGCAGAAATGCGCGAGAACCCGAAACCGGTACTGCTCGAATGCATGACCTTCCGTCGCCGAGGTCATGAAGAGGCCTCCGGTACCAAATATGTTCCCAAGGAGCTCATGGAGCACTGGGAGAAGTTGGACCCCGTGGACAACTATCGGGACTTTCTGATCTCCGAAGGATTGGTTACACCCGAGGATCGAGAGCGCTTCCGGGAAGAGTTCCGTGGGCAAATCGATAGGGCCTTGGAGATTGCCTTTGCCGAGGATGAGGTCATCAGCACACCAGAAGCGGAACTCGCCGATGTGTATCGAGCTTTTGATGCACCGACCATCGCGCCGCAAGGCGCAAAAAGAGAAATGAGACTCATTGATGCGGTCCATGAAGGATTGCACGAAGCGATGACGCGCTATCCTGAGCTCATCATTATGGGGCAGGACATTGCGGAATATGGAGGGGTGTTTAAGGCAACCGAGGGTTTCCTTGAAGAGTTTGGACACGACCGGGTAAGGAATACGCCCATTTGTGAATCGGCTATCCTCGCAGCAGGGCTTGGACTCAGCGTGGCGGGAATGAAGTCTATTGTGGAAATGCAGTTCGCCGACTTTGTCAGTAGCGGATTCAACAACATTGTGAATAACCTGGCGAAGGTGCACTACCGTTGGGGACAGAATGCCGATGTGGTAGTGCGCATGCCGACGGGCGCAGGAGTCAATGCCGGGCCGTTCCACAGTCAGAGCAATGAGGCGTGGTTTACTCATGTCCCAGGACTTAAAGTCGTTTACCCAGCTTTTCCAGATGCCGCCAAAGGACTCCTTCTTCGCAGCGTTGAAGATCCGAATCCCGTGATGTTCTTTGAGCATAAGGCCCTTTACCGATCGCTGTACGGCGAGGTCCCTGAAGGACATTATACCTATAATATAGGGGAGGCCGCCCTTCGGGCCGATGGCGATGAGCTCGTCATCATTACCTATGGGCAAGGCGTGCACTGGGCCCTTAAGGTCGCCCAAGAAGTCGGCCAGGGCCGTATCGCCGTGCTGGATCTTCAAACCCTCGTGCCGTTGGACTGGGACAGCGTCTTCCGTTCCGTTCGTTCCACAGGAAAGGTTTTGGTCCTGCACGAAGACACGCTTTTCGGCGGAATAGGAGGGGAGATAGCTGCTCGAATCTCTGAAGATTGTTTCACGGATTTGGACGCTCCGGTTCGCCGACTCGGGTCATTGGATACTCCAGTTCCTTTTGCCAAGTCCTTGGAAGAAAGCTTTTTGCCACTGTCCGAGTTGAAAAAATGTGTGGAGGAGCTACTGGCCTACTGATCAGGAGTTTCACACATTTTATCCACAAATTTATTCACAGCGTTTCATTTTTTGTTCATAACTTACGCCTCCCGTAATTGTAAGGGCGCTGGAAGCGTCGCATTTTTACGATTGTTCCCGTAATGGGGACTTTTAGTGCGTGGCGTTAGGTCGCTGCGGTGAATGAAACGAGAGTAACCTAAACTAAATCTACTATGAAGAAGATCTACTCTGGGATCTTGTCCTTGTTAACAATCTTGCTCTGGACGATCAACGTGTCCGCGCAATGTATATCATTTAGTCCCTACGGGAGTGCTTCTGTGGGCCCTTCGAATTTGACGCCAGTTACAATCTCAACTTGTAATTATGCGGATGAATACGCGACAATTACAGTTGGAGGTGCGGGAGTTTATGAGTTTACGAGTTCTGTCACAACAGATTATTTCACAATCACTGACGCGAACAACGTTGTAATTTCTCACGGCCCAAGTCCATTTTCAGTGACGATTCCGTCATCGGGCACCTACAGAATGCACATTTTTACCAATGCTGCATGCGGCTTTCAAAATTCGTGTCGTACCACTCAAGTAGCAGCAATGCCGACTTGTACTGGTCCAACGGCGGTGACATTTAGCAATGTCGGTTCTTCGACAGCTGATGTTTCGTGGGCTGCGCCCAACACCGGTACCCCTGTGACTTATGAGTATGTTTTTGGTGCAGATTCGAATACCCCTTCTTCTGGGACGTTGACAACCGCAACTTCATTGAGTTTTACAGGTTTGAATCCTGGCTCAACGTATTTCTTGCACATTCGTACAAATTGTACGGGAAGTGATCAGTCGACTTGGGATAGTTACGCAGTATCTACAACTTGCCCTGGAAGTTTTAGCGCTCCATATTCAACCAGCTTTGAGGCAGGCCCT
>CBFIEH010000038.1:0-5133 GCA_965661605.1 Flavobacteriales bacterium
TTCCGCGGCAGCCTGCGTGTCCTCACACTTTGTTGGCGTCTTCACCTACATTCCGGAGGTGACCGCTGGTTTTGTAGACTATATGACCGAAAATCTACCTTCGACTAAAAACCATCGCATATACATGGATTATGGAGATAAAACCTTGGATTCACTTTACGCACCAGCACAAGCTCGAATTGACTCCGTCATGATGAAGGCAGGCTGGTCCACACCCGAATGGACCACGGAGTTTTTCCCTGGAGCTGCCCACGATGAAGTGAGCTGGAAGGCACGATTGATGACCCCCCTCACGTTTTTACTAAAACCTGAATGATGAAGCGTCTACTTATTTTTTCTGTCGTGTCGGCCTTGGGCTTTCTTTCTTCATGCAATGGCCCACAAGAAACGGCAAGCGCCACAGCGACTCTAGAGGGGACCATCGTATATCGAGAGCGAATCATGCTTCCTGAAGATGCTCAATTCATTGTGCAGTTGGTCGACGCGAACCGCATGGATGTCGCCGCTCTGGTCTTGGCTTCCGACACGTTTTCTGCATCTGCGCCGCCCATGGCCTTTTCTCTGACCTACGACCCTGCTCGAATCAAGGAGGGACTTCGATATGAACTCAACGCGCGCATTCAGCACGGCGGTGAACTTAAAATGATCAACGACGCGTCATCTGTGGCTCGTTTTGATGGGAGCTCGCATGAAGTCTTGGTCCGCAGCTCGGCTGTTCCCTCCTACAGCTCCTACATCCCGTCGGACTTTCAAGCTCGCGGAAACGAGCCGTATTGGAAATTGACGGTCGATTTTGAACGCGGCCTAATGCTGCATCGCATGGATATGGAACCGATTTCGACTCCAATGCCCGAGCGCACTTTCGATTCAGAGACCAGAGAACTTGTTCTGGATGCACGAACGGAGTCGCACCACTTGGTGGTTCGGATTGGCGAAGAAAACTGTCAGGATACCATGGCGGATGAAAGCTATCCGTATATGGTCACGGTAGCGGTAGACGGTGAGGACCTATACTCTGGGTGTGGTCATTTGATGGACGAGACGCGCACCTTAAAAGGGAATTGGGTGCTGACTGAAATGGCCGAAGGAGACCTCAGCACTGCGCCGAAATCGCCATCCTTAAGTCTGGACATGCTCTTTGGACGGTATTCCGCAACCGACGGATGTAACGGCATTGGGGGCGAGCTCTCCATGAAACCCTCTACGCTGCTGTTCAAGCCCGGATTCAGTACAGAAATGTACTGCGGCAATGACTTTGATGTCCAATTTGCTAAGTTGTTTTTAGATGTGGATGGCTATCAAATTGTTGGAGAAGAACTCCAGCTGTTCCGGGAGAATACCCGTGTTTTGACCTACAAACCTGAACCGCTGGGCTTGGATCGCGTCGAACGTGATCTGCACGATATTTGGACGGCATACTCCATCGGAAGCACCCCCATACCGCGAGGAATTGAAGCCCCGCGAATCGAATTTTATCCGGCCGAAGGCCGTGTCAGCGGATACACCAGCTGCAACCACTTCAACGGAGGTATGGAAAGCGGCATTGGGGAAGTGCGCTTCGATGAGCACATGGCCGTAACCAAACGATACTGCGAAGGATCCGTAGAAAAGACATTCTTAACCGCAATTTCACAGGTAAGCGCCTATCGGCGCGATGGACAACAGCTATTTTTGCTGGACGAATCTGGGAAAACCCTCCTCTCCCTTCAAAAAACCGACTAAACCTTACTGAATACTGCCGTCCATGAAGCCTTGGAAACGCTGATGCCAGGAGCCTTTAAAAAGCAGAGCTATGGGTTCATGACGGACTTCAAAAATCTGGCTGAAAAGGGGACTTCAGTGGCGGATTAAATAGAGCTTCGCAATAAATTAATGCAAATGATAAGCGTTCTTTTCAAGGAAAGTGTAATTTAGACACTATGACTAAGCTATGAAGAAGCCCGATTTCAAATTTGCCGTCAGTTCGTCGATCGTCATTTTCTCTTTTGACGGATCGCAGTTACTGTTCTTGGTAGCGCGGAAGAATTCGGAACCCTTTAGCGGAGCCACTATGTTACCTTCAACCTATGTGGGCTCTTCAGAAAGCTTGGATGAAATAGCTGGAGATCTCGTCGAGGATATTTTCCATCTCAAGGATTATTACCTAGAGCAGCTCAATGCTTTTGGGAAAGTATACCGACATCCTGAAGGACGAATCATCAACGTGGCCCACTTCGCCTTGGTGAACTGGTCGGAAGTTCAAGGCCAAGAATTAGACGAAGGATATCGCTGGGTTACCCGAGATCATATACCGCAAATGGCTTTTGATCACAATGAGATTGTCGAATTCGCACTCGAGCGTTTGAAGCGTCGCGTTCGTCACCGTCCTCTCGGCTTTCATATGCTCCCATCGGAGTTTACCTTGAAGGAAATTCGGTTACTCTATGAAGAGGTTCTTCAGCGGGAATTGGACAAGAGGAACTTTCAAAAGAAGTTCACTCGCTCTGAATTACTACTTCCCATCGACAAGAAAGTCATTGCTGCTCCTGGCAACAAGAAACCGTCTCAGCTATACAGTTTTGATGAACAGCAATACCAGCGCTTGACCCTTAAAGGGTACGATTTCAAATTCTAAGGAGTTCTCCACTATTTGTTTCTTATGGGCGAATGCACACATTTGATGTATATACATCAAATTCTATTGCGCTATGAAAATTGTCAAATTGATTCCTCAGGTCCTGCTCATCATTGCATTCACGATGGCCGGACTTATGAAACTATTCACCCCTTACGATCAAATCTCGGTTACCCAAGGAATGGATTGGACAAAGGACTTTACTCCTATGATGACCAAGATTATTGGATTGTTGGAGTTCTTGGGAGCGCTCGGTTTATTCTTACCTGTTGTCTTGAAAAGAAACCTGAACCTCGTACCTCTTGCGGCTGCAGGTTTAGCTCTTACCATGGTTGGCGCTATGATCACCCACGCCGGTCGAGGTGAAATGGAAGCACTTCCACCAAATGTAGTTCTGCTACTTCTTTCGCTTTTGGTGATTTATATCCGCAAGGACTTCCTCAAAAAGTCAGCTGCTTAAAAGCGAAAGCCCACTTGTACCACAAAGCGAACTCCAGCGCTAAACGCGTTGGTGTGTCCACGAAAATTGACGAGCTGCTCCTCGGTTAAGGAGGCGAGCCATGGATATTTGTCGAGGAGAAATTCCGCGAGCTGAGGATAGTACTCGGTTAAGTCGACACTTGCATCAGTCTTGGCGCCCAAGTTCAATTCATAGAAGGTGTAGGACGGAGCAAAAGTGATCAGGTCGACCGTGATTCGCTCCTTCCAGAAGTTGAACTGATATCCCAGTTGTGCTCCCACACCAACGATTACTAAGTGAGATTTAATGTTGGCATTCGCGAACTCTCCGGACTCAAAGTCGATTTGAGCCGTGGAATTCCACCTGTGGTTGTGGTGACTCAGGTAAGGGGCTACAAAGAATCCCCTAGGCGCAAAATGCTTGTTTTCCGAGCCAAGATAGAACCGGTACTCTGCTATTAAGCTATATCCATTGGCTCGATCCCGACTGAAACTGAACATCGTCGTGTCCGTCTGGCGTTCTTTTATAAGACCGGGAAGCCTAAGGTAGCCCAGGCTAATGGCGACACTTTGATGCGGCTTTAGAACCCGCTCGTAGCTGAACATAAGGCTAGCAGCATCCCATACCAAACCCGAGGTTGGATTGTACTTTATAACATTGGGTTTGTATAGAGGCTTAGTGACTTCGTAGCTCACAAGCGTATCCCCTGGGGCCACAGTTTGGCCTTGGGCAGCCATGCTGCCAATCAGCAAGAATGTGCCGATGAACAGGGCGCTGAACTTCATGACTTAGAGGATTCGGTAACCGATGCTCAGGAGCACTTGGTGCATGTTTCCCTCAAGGGGTACAGTATTGCTACCGTTTCCATATCCTTCTAAAGGCTGGTCAAAAGAACCTTCCGCTTTAAGATCAATTAAAAATTTTCCAATATCCACCCCAAACCCATATTGCCATCCAAAGCTTGCGGCACTCCATTCTGGATCGGCAGCAGAATCATCATCAGTAGACGACAAAATTGCGTTGAAGCTAGGCCCTGCATTTAGTCGAATTGGACCCAACTTAATTCCAATCAGTACTGGGATATCAAGCCTGTGATTGGTAAGTTTTCCTTCTGCAATATCTCCGGAAGTCACATTTCTACTTTCTAGCCCAGCTACATAATTGGTGTAGAGCAATTCCGGCTGAACATATAAGCCTATGATTTTGAATCGCGTGTACGCACCTACGTGAAATGAAGTACCCGGTTCACCAGGTCGCATTTGAAAGGTTCCGCCACCCGGCACCTGAACCTCTTCATCAATCCGAATATCAGAGCGGCCGACACCAGCACGAGCACCGAGCTGGAAAATTTGACCGTAGGCGGTTGAACAGGCCAATACGACGAAAAGGGAGAGTAGTGCTTTCTTCATGATCAATCAATTATACCCCTAAGATCGAAAATTCTTTGGTTATAAACTCCGAACTTGTTCACATGACCAAGCTTCGATTTGTTCTCATTGGAATCCTCCTGTTTTTGGGCCTTCCCGTCGTCCTGACGTGGCGAGTTGACCTTCCGGCGGAGGAGCTTTGGGTCAAATACCAAACCCCGTTCTCCGCTTCCTTTGAGTATATAGGACAGAAGATTCACTATACCGATTCAGGTGAAGGCCCCGTCTTACTTCTAGTCCATGGCACAAGTTCCAGCCTACATACCTGGGAGGCTTGGAAAAAAGAGCTCGAGGATCAATACCGGATCGTTGCCTTGGATCTACCCGGGTTTGGTCTCAGCGGACCATCGACATCCGGAGATTACTCTTCCGCGTTTTATCTAGAATTGTTTGAGAGCCTAAGGGCACATTTGGATGTTGACCGTTGGACGGTGATCGGGAATTCCTTTGGAGGCAAGCTGGCCAGTCTTTACGCTCTAGATCATCCCGAGGTCTTGAACGGCCTGGTTCTGATCAATGCCAGTGGCTGGGCAACAGACGATAACGGATTCAGCATATTTGACCTCGCTTCGGGTCCTTTGGGTCCCATTATTGCTCATTGTACCCCACGCTTTTTGATCGGTCGAACCTTG
>CBFIEH010000039.1:0-4363 GCA_965661605.1 Flavobacteriales bacterium
GCCGCGGAAAATACTTCAGGATACTCGCAAATGGCGTACATACTCATGAGCCCACCCATAGAGGAGCCAATGACGTACACGCGAGAAGCATCGGTCGGATACTTTTGGTGCACAAAGGGCAAGACCTCTGAGGTCACGTATTTCAAATATTCGTCTGATAGCGGTGCTTCACCTTCCATGCCCACCTTTTGAATGGTGTCTGCCAATGCCTCCGGAAGTAGGGCCATGGCTTTGGCCGGATAGTACTCTCGGTATCGGATCTGCGGAATGTTCCAAACCCCAACGACAATTGCAGGCTCAATCACCTGTGTTTCTATGGCATACCCAAGAACATCATCGACATCCCAAGCCTGTTTGTTCCATGTAGTCGATGCGTCAAAAAGCATCTGACCGTCATACATGACAATCACGGGGTATTCCCTTTCTGTCGAATAGCCCGGTGGCAACCAAACGGCCAGTGCTCGGTCTTGAACGTATTCGGATTCAAAGCTATCGAAGTAATCGATGGTTCCGTATTCTACGGCAGGCTCTTGGGCCCTAACGCTTAACGAGGCGCAACAAAAAAGGGCCAAAAGGCCCTTGAAAATTGCCTTTTGCATGGAACAAAAGGTACAAATTCTCTTTACGTGTGGTGTTTAAAATCCACCACCTCCAGGACCACCTCCAGGACCGCCACCATGACCTCCGCGGCGCTTCATCATTTCCTCTTGGCGCTCGCGCTGCATCTTTTTATAGGCCTTCCACTGCGGCTTGTCCAGGATGTCCCGAATTTCGTCGTCCCGCTCCAGCATCAGGTCCATGAGGTCGTCGCGGCTTTCTTCACGAGGAATGTCCCCGGATCGAATCTGATTGCGAAGTTCCGTCCCCTTGGCGCCATAGCGCTCATTGATCTCGCGAAATTGAATCGCTTGCTCATCACTCAGTTCCAAGGCCAGAATAGTCTTTTCCATTTCCTCCCGCATGGCGGCTTCGCGCTCTTCCGGGCTCATGCGCTGCTGTCCTCCAGGACCTTGCGCAAAAACACCGATCGCCATAAAGGAGAAGAGCAAAGCTAAGATGTGTTTCGATTTCATGGGATTGTTTTTTAGGATAGATGGCCCTACGGGCCGATGGTTTAATCCCGTGAGGAAGAAAGTTTCACAAGGCGCAGTTCGGCCTTATCGGTCCGTAGGACCAATGCTTCATCTTCCTCCACAATCATCCAAGAGCTCGGTTCTTCCGACGAGTCGAAAGGGAGCAGGGTTACCTCGGGCCGATGCTCCACCCATCGACCCAGTGGCCGGTACATTCTGCGTGCCGCTTGTTTGATCGTGCCGAAGGCACTATTTTTACTGAATATACCAAAACCAATCCCATGAAAATCTCTTTTTGGAGTGTCATAGCTGCGGGAATGCTTCTCGGAGCTTGCAGCTCGCCCAATGTCGAAGAAGAATCTTCCGCAAAGGATTCAGATGTTCGACCTACTGTAGCTTTTGAAGAAAACGGTTACCTCAAGCAGGAACTTGTTGACCCCATTCGTTACGAGCAAAGCTTGATGCGGGCTACTTCAGCTTTTGAGTATGCTTTGCCCATCGTCGGTTTAGAAGAATGGCACAAAGGCTTTTTAGAGGAAAGTGCTCACGGAAACTGGCTGATATACGAAGATTATGCGACCAAGGTTCCCATTCTGACTGCCAATACCACAACACCGTACATCATCAGCTTTATCAATTTGGCCATGGAAGGTCCGTACTATTTGGACGTGCCTTCAGGGCCGACGGGTGGAATGATCCTGGAAATCTACCAATCGCCGGCCGCGGATTTGGGCTTGGTAGGGCAAGACCAGGGCCAGGGAGCTACGTACTTGATAGTGGGGCCAGATGATGAAGTCCCCTCGATACACACCGCGGACTTCGTCGTTCGCCCAAGTAGTAATTTGGTCTTTATCGGGACGCGTATTATTGGATTGGAAGGAGCGGAGTATGAGCGCGTGCTAAATGGGCATCGATTGTACCCAGCGCGGAATCCTGAGCAGGTTGGAACCTTCCAAGAAGCCAGTAATAACCCTTCCTGGATGGGTGATCAGGCACATGGACTTGAGTTTTGGGAGAACTTGAGTAATGTGCTGCAGCACGAACCTGTGGTTGATCGGAATCGATTTATTCTGACCCAATTACGCGGCTTGGGCATAGGGAAGGGCGAAGTCTTCATGCCCTCAGAAGAGCAAAAAGAAATCCTCATTAAGGCAGAAGAGCTCGGTAATGCCATGGCTATGGTCAATACCTTCAGTCGAGAAGCGGTCAAGGAAAAACACTGGCCGGATCGAAATTGGCTGTACATCCTAAATATGGAACACCTCGATCATTATGCGCCCAATTACTGGGAGGTCCAGGAAATTGCCGCCTATTCCTACGAGGCGATATCTACTTCTACTGCCATGACCCAGAAGATTGAAGGAAAAGGGTCACAGTATTTGGGGAGTTATCGGGACGATGAAGGTCGTTGGCTCGATGGCCGTCATACCTATGAGGTTCTTGTGCCTGCAGGGGTTCCAGTATCTCAGTTTTGGAGCATTACCGTCTATGACAACGATACGCGATGTATCATTCAGAATGAGATGGGGCAGGCAGACATCAGTTCGGTGATGGATGGATTGCGTGTAGAAGATTCTGGTGATATCAAGGTGTATGTGGGTCCCAAAGCTCCTAAGGGCTACGAAAGCAACTGGGTGCAATCCAACCCTGAAAAAGGATTCTTCCTCTATTTCCGACTCTATGGCCCAGAGGCTGGTTATTTCGACAAGAGTTGGAAAATGCCTGACGTGCGAAGATTGTAAGCGCCTACGGCGCGATTGGAGGCTTTCGAGCATGTCGATTGCGCACCTGCGTGCGCGGATCAGGTGGGGCCGTCTCAGTATTAAACCCGTTCGCTGCTAGGCTGCGTGCGGGTTTTCTTTTTCCTGACCTTACAGAAGCACCCTCCGGACGGCCCGAAAAAAGAAAACCCGTCTTCACCAAGTGAAGACGGGTTTAAATGTTGTGGGCAATGAGAGATTCGAACTCCCGACCCCCTCGGTGTAAACGAGGTGCTCTGAACCAGCTGAGCTAATTGCCCAATATTTTAAAGATCGTTGACGGGGTCCCGTTAAAATCGGAGTGCAAATATACCACCTTCTTGAGACTAAGCAACAATTAGGTGAAAAAAAGTTGATGAACACAGGCGTCACCATCTGGGTGAAGATTGGCACGATCGTGACCGCCATTTGACTCCTCAATCGCCACATTTAGCTCAAAGACGGACAGGGATTCCCTTGCTCTCTACGCCGCAGTTGTTCGGCAAGCCCGCTAGTCCTTCTTAAGCGCGCTCAATCGAAGTTCGAGGTACTCGGTCACCACATCATTGAGCGAAAGACCTTGATCGCTGAAGGTGCTAGCGTTGGTCATGATGTTCAGCACAAAGTGGTGATCCAATGCCGTGAGTAGGGAAACATTGAAGCGCTTGAACGAACCTTGTTCCATCCCTTTCTCATAGATTTTTTCGAGGAGAAAGCGGACCTGTCCGGTGAATTCTTCAATGGTGGCCCAGATGTCGGGGAAGTGGTCTTTAAGCTGCTCCAAGTAGCTTATGGAGATGCCTTCAATGCCCAGGCTGATGTTGAGGAGCATGTAGCGTAAGGCTTGTTCCATATCATTGGCGGCGGGGTTTTCCATTGAGATGGCTGCAGAAATGTCCTGAAGTACCAAGTGTACACTGGTGTGGTAAATTTCTTCCTTGGTGGAGAAATAGGAATAGATGGTGCTCTTGCTCTTACCCATCAGATCGCTGAGGTCATCTAAGGTCAGCTGACTGAGGTCCTTGTCTTGAAGCAAGGGGACCAGTTCTCGCACCCAAATCTCAGCTTTCGGGGTCAGTGCTTTGCGCGGTCTGTCGATGGCTTTTCTTCCCATGGGGATCAGAGCTGAATTTGCAGGTGCGTCACTATGATTAAGCGGCGCTGAGCGAAGCTTCATCCGAGTCTTGAACGGCGCGGACTCGAGGATTCATAATGGCGAACCAGAGTGGGGGCAAGGTAGAGAGAATCATCATGCCCGGATAGCCCGTGGGCATTTGCGGGCTCTCATCCAAATGCCGCAGAACTTGAAACTTACGACCGGCTCTGAAGTGGTGGTCGGAGTGTCTGGAGAGTTCAAAAATGTGGATGCGCCCGATCACGTGATCTGAATTCCAGGAGTGCTTTGGGGTGACGGTTTCGTAGCGATCGCCGACTTTTTTCCGACGGAGGCCGTAGTGCTCAATGTAGTTGATGGTTTCCAGGAGGAGGTGACCCAGGAGGGCGGCGCCCAGGAAGCACACAAAGGCGGTGAGGCCAAAGAAGAAGAGGATG
>CBFIEH010000040.1:0-3812 GCA_965661605.1 Flavobacteriales bacterium
AGGCGGAGACAATTTCTTGGACCCGTTCAGGGTCACAGGCAATAAGGACGTACCAATTTCGCCCAATATCAACGGGTAAATCACCTCCCTTGAAACCAGAGGATCCCTTTCCAATGACTTCACGTATCACGCTGTATCCTTCAATGCCCCACTCGTCCAATTTGGCGAGCAATCGATGCTGTGCGTAGGCACTCGGAATAATGAGTTCTATTTTACTGACGGCTTTCATGGCTTACCAAATTAGTTGAATCAAATAGTAATAAAGGGGTATCCCCAAGGTGATGTTGAAGGGGAAGGTAATGGTCAAGGACATCGGCACGTATAAACTGGCGTTGGCTTGAGGTACAGCAATGCGCATGGCTGCAGGAACGGCAATATAGCTGGCCGATCCGCAGAGTAGGGTAAACAACAAGGCGTTACCTGGAGAAAGGGCCAAGAGGTAAGAAACACCGAGTCCGAGCAACCCCGAGAACAAGGCAAAGCCGATACCGAAACTGACGGCGATCTTGGCCGTTTTGCGCAATACCTTTATCCTACGGGCCGAAGCCAATCCCATGTCCAGAAGGAAGAAGCAAAGCATTCCTTTGAAGAGGTCCTTGGTAAACGGCTTCAGGGCTGCTTCGTATTCAATGTCCGCTACATAACCGATGAGCAAGGAGCCGAGAATCAGGACGACTGATCCATTTAAGAAGGCATCTTGCATGAGCGGTTTCCATTCTACCTTTTCTGTTTTCGATTTACGTCCGTAGCGGCTGGCTAGATAAACCCCAACGATGATTGCGGGACTTTCCATAAGGGCCATCGCCGCGACCATATATCCGTCGTAGTTCTCCGAAAGCTTCTCCAAGAAAGCGACGGCCGTAATGAAGGTAACCGCGCTAATGGATCCATAAGTTGCGGCCAAGGCGGCGGAGTTGTACACGCCTAGAAAGCGGCGCAGCAAAAAGAACGCAATGAAAGGGGTGGCTGAAGCCATGAGGACCGCGGCGCCCAAGGTCCCAAAGACTTCACCTCCTCCCGGTGAATGTTGCAGGGCGAATCCTCCTTTTAAGCCGATGGCCATTAAAAGGTATAGCGAAAAGAGTTTTCCCAGGGTCGAAGGAATCTCCAGATCTGACCGCATAAGAAAAGCCCCTATTCCCAAAAAGTAAAAGAGAATAGGGGGTGATAAGAAGTTGTGCAGGATAAGCGATAAATCCATATCGGGTGTTTAGCCTGCAAAGATAATAGCAATACTATCGAAAGTGCAAGAATTGTTGAAAACTCCTTAGATGAACTCGACTACTCCGTCGCTGAGACGGTAGTAGGCCGGCACTACCTGTACGGTTCCGTCCCGATGTTTCGGTCGGATGTACGGATCGGCGTCCATGATGTTTCGAGCCACCATCTTCGCGTTGATTTTGACGGCGTTCGTCAGCAGATCACCTTCCATTTCTTGTGCGGCCAAGACTGCAGGTCGAATTTGATGGACCAAGGAGTTGATGTGCCCACCCGGCAGATCGATCTCCAAGGAAGCGCCCACAGCACCGCAACTTTCATGGCCCATGACCACGACCAAGTTGACTCCCAAATGGGCCACAGCGTACTCTATGGTTCCAATCACTTTATCTTTGGCCACATTACCGGCCACCCGGATCACAAAAAGGTCTCCCAGACCTTGGTCAAAGACAATTTCAGGCGTTACTCGACTGTCCGAGCACGTGACGATCACCGCATAGGGCTCTTGTCCATCGACCAGCGAAAACCGCCAGTTCATATCTTCGTGCGGGTGGCTCAATTGGTTGTTGACGAATCGTTGATTCCCCTCTTTTAATTTGGCCATGGCCTCATCGGCCGATAGGTTTTGACTCATGTTGTACTTTTGATTAAAATTTACGCTCGTGGCGCAGGTTCAGGTTCGGTTTTTTCTTCACAATTACGGCTGGGAACAAGACTCAGAAGACGCCTATTTGGCCCTAATGCCCGACAATCAGCTTAGCGAGATACGCCAATTTAAGCACTTCAAGGGATATTTCAACGCACTCGCCGGAAAGCTCCTCTTGCTTTTGGCCCTACGGGCCGATGGCCAAGCGCCTCAACGCCTAGCAGAAATAAAAGCCGGCCCCCACGGTAAACCCTTTCACCCGGACCTCTTTCACTTCAATGTCACCCATACCGATGGCCTTGTTGCCATCGCCTGGTCTCATGACCTTCCCGTAGGTCTGGACAGTGAGCGCGAGCGTCCTAAGGATCCCTATCTTTTCACTAAGCAGTTCAATCCTGCCGAGATGGATAGCTTTCGCGCATCCGAAGATCCCATCCGTGCTTTTTTCAAGCGATGGACGCAAAAAGAGGCTATTGTCAAGGAAATCGGTGACGGCCTTACCCTACCTCTACGAGAAATCACCGAAGCTCAACCGGGGCAATTTCAATTCCGCGAAAAGTCATGGAATACCACTCCGATTGACGTCGGTTCCGATAACCACTTTGTTCACCTTGCTGTGGAAGGAGAGGTGCCGGATGTCCATGTAGAGGCCGTTCGGTTTTAATCCGTTTTGGGGATGATTTTGACTTCCCGCCATTGAACAAAGGCGCGGGCAGATTCTTCTGGAGACTCTTCCATGGGGACATGTCCTGAATGAGGTATTGGAACAAAGTGAGCATCGACCATAGACTCCGCCCAATCCTTCCCATTCGAAGGCGGAAACCACGGATCTTCTGTGCCCCAAAGAAAAAGGGTGGGGGTTAATATCGCGCCGGCACTTTCTTCCGTCCAAGTAGGATAGTCGGCTTTTAATCGGCCGCGTAAGGCCTGACAGCTTCCGGGATAGAGAAGTAGTTCGTAATGACGATTGACGAGCACTGGGGTCACCAAAGAAGGATCGGCATATATATTGCGCAAGGTTCGACCGATCAAAAAGCGTGGGGTACAATGAGCAATAATGGGACCCAAAGCTCCTCCGCCGGAAGGTCAACTCGCCAGGTCAAGACTACGGGAAGTCCCAAAAACAAGAGGAAGCCGATGAGAAGGTATCGAAGCTTGGTCATGTGAACAAGTTCGGAGTTTATATCCAAAGAATTTTCGACCTTAGGGGTATAATTGATTGATCATGAAGAAAGCACTACTCTCCCTTTTCGTTGTATTGGCCTGTTCAACCGCCTACGGTCAAATTTTCCAGCTCGGTGCTCGCGCTGGCCTCGGCCGCTCTGACATCCGAATCAATGAAGAGTTGAGTATTCCAGGGGGTGCCACCGTTGAAGTACGACCAGGGGAGCCGCGTACGGCTTTTCACGTAGGGGCATACACGCGTTTTAAGGTTCTGGGTTTTTATGTTCAACCAGAACTCCTATATACGAACCTGCCTGCTGAAGTAGATTTTATCAATACTTCTACTCAAGAAGAAGCGGACGTGATCGTCAATATCAACCGTCTGGATATCCCCGTTCTGGTCGGGATTAAATTGGGGCCGATTCGATTGAATGCGGGCCCAACCTTTAATACTATTCTGTCTACATCAGACGATGCGGATGGAGGAGATCTTGAGTTTGCTACGGCTAGTTTTGGGTGGCAATATGGTATAGGATTAGATCTGGGTCAATTCTTGATTGATCTCAAGGCCGAAGGGTCATTCGACGATCCTGTTCAAGGCGTGACCGATGGTACAACCTCTTACGAGCTCAATGGGAATATGCACCAAGTGCTTCTGAGCATCGGTTACCGAATCCTCTAAGTCATGAAGTTCAGCGCCCTGCTCATCGGCACATTCTTGCTGATTGTCAGCATGGCTGCCCAAGGCCAAACTGTGGCCCCAGGGGATACGCTTGTGAGCTAC
>CBFIEH010000041.1:0-2598 GCA_965661605.1 Flavobacteriales bacterium
AGAGGCTACTGCTTTTACCTTACCTCCAAGCGCTTCTTGCCACTTGCTGAAGATTAGTTTTCGAGCAATACCCAACTTCATTTTATAAAAGGCCGACTTTCCGACCACATCGTATTCTTCACCTACGCTTACCGCCCAGAAAAAGAGTGCTTTTTTAACGCCAGTCAACTCCTCTCCTTTGGCAATAATGCGGTCGTATACTTTTTCCAAAAGTCGCGGTACTGCCGTAAAAACTTCAGGCTGCACTTCGCGAATATCATCTCCGATAGTGTCCAGTGATTCAGCGTAGTACAAAGACACCCCAGAATAGACATATAAGTAGATGATCATCCGCTCATAGATGTGGCAGAGCGGTAAGAAGCTCACTCCTTTTGCTTGAGCATCTACCGGAAGTCGTGGACGGCTACCCATCACGTTGCTCACAATATTGCTGTGGCTGAGCATCACCCCTTTAGGGGTAC
Organism: Flavobacteriales bacterium; assembly: GCA_965661605.1. Taxonomy (GTDB): domain Bacteria; phylum Bacteroidota; class Bacteroidia; order Flavobacteriales; family ECT2AJA-044; genus ECT2AJA-044. Next base: position 462 of record CBFIEH010000041.1, read on the forward strand.
CGGTCGTACCAGAGGTATAAATCAAGGTGGCGAGGTCTTCGTACTTGACCTGATCCATGAGTTCTTTGACCTCGGATTGATTGCTCGCATCTTCCCCAAGAGCCAGAACCCCAGACCAGTTTTTGGCCCCTTCGACTTCGTCAAAGGTGTAGACTTCACCGAGCGTAGGGATTTCAGGCTTGCACCGCATGACCTTTTCGTAGAGCTCTTGATCTGATACAAAACAGAGCTTGATGTCCGCATCGTTAAAAATGTACTTGTAGTCAGATTCCGAAGCCGTCGGATAAATCGGCACGTCTTGCGCCCCGATCTGTAGAATTCCCATATCGACGATGTTCCACTCTGTTCGGTTGTTGGAAATCATCGCGATTTTATCATCGGGCCGCAGGCCCATACGCAGCAGCGCACGCGAAATTTTATTGGCTTGATCGACGAATTCTTGGGTAGAGGTACGCACCCATTTCCCATTCACTTTGCTGGCGATGGCATCCTTCTTGGGATGATGTGCCAAGGCGTAATACGGGAAGTCAAAGAGCCTTTTAATTTCCATAGCGGTCGTTTTTTCTTTCAATTCAGTTCCTAAATATAACCGAAAGAACTTTTTTGGTTCATGCTCTGACCAATCTTTGGTATTTTTGCGGCAAATTCTGACATCGATGACCGATACCAACACGCGACTCACCACTATAGAAGATGCCCAAAACCTCGGGCTACTTGAATCTGAATACGAATTGATCCAGGAGCGCCTCGGTCGTGTTCCCAACTTTACGGAGTTGAGCGTCTATTCAGTGATGTGGAGCGAGCACTGCTCGTACAAGAATTCCATCCTCTGGTTGAAGAAATTGCCGAAGGACGGACCGCATATGTTGGTGGAGGCCGGTGAAGAGAATGCCGGTTTGGTGGATATCGGTGACGGATTGGCCTGCGCCTTCAAAATTGAGTCGCACAATCACCCATCAGCACTGGAGCCTTATCAAGGTGCAGCGACTGGTGTGGGCGGAATCAACCGCGACATCTTTACCATGGGTGCTCGTCCGATTGCCCAGCTGAACTCGCTTCGATTCGGAAACTTGGAAGAAGCGCGTACAAAGTGGTTGCTCGAAGGAGTGACCAAAGGAATTGGCGATTATGGAAACGCCTTCGGTATTCCGATCGTCGGTGGCGAGGTGTACTTCGATGAAAGCTACAACCAGAACCCATTGGTCAATGCTTTTTCGGCCGGCATTATGGAAGTCGGCGAAATGATCAGTGCTACGTCTAGCGGTGCTGGTAACCCAGTATACATTGTTGGTTCATCTACTGGAAAAGACGGAATCCACGGAGCTGCTTTTGCCTCTAAAGATATTACCGAAGAATCGGCAGAAGACCTACCAGCTGTGCAGGTGGGAGATCCGTTCCAAGAGAAACTCCTCCTCGAGGCGACTTTGGAATTGGCGAAGACGGACTGCATCGTTGGTATGCAGGACATGGGTGCCGCTGGAATCACCTGCTCGAGCTGTGAAATGAGTGCGGCTGGTGAGCACGGTATGGACCTCTGGTTGGATAAAGTTCCAACCCGTCAAGACAATATGCAGGCCTGGGAGATTTTGCTCAGCGAATCACAAGAGCGCATGCTGGTGGTCGTGAAAAAAGGCACAGAGAAAGAAGTTGAGGCCATCTTTGAGAAGTGGGATCTGAACTGTGCGGAGATCGGCGTGGTCACCGAAGGCGGGCAAGTACGGTACTTCATGAATGATGAGCTCGTGGCGGAAGTTCCGGCGGAGCACCTAGTATTGGGCGGCGGAGCTCCACAGTACGAGCGCGAGTACAAAGAGCCTGCCTACTACGAGGAATACAAGAAATTCGACATCAACAGTGTTGCTGAGCCTTCGGACTTGGTTGCTGTTGCCAAGAAGCTCATGGGCGCACCGAACATCGCGTCGAAGAAGTGGGTCTACGAACAGTACGACTCCATGGTGGGAACCATTAATATGAGCACCAACCAACCCACGGATGCTGGATTGGTCAACATTAAAGACACCGATCGCGCTTTGGCCTTTACGGTAGATTGTAATTCTCGCTACGTCCATGCGGATCCTGAAGTGGGAACAGCCATCGCTGTATCAGAGGCTGCGCGTAATATCGTTTGTTCAGGAGG
>CBFIEH010000042.1:0-2479 GCA_965661605.1 Flavobacteriales bacterium
CTGAGTTGTTGGCAGTACATCCGTTCGCATCGGTCACTACTACAGAGTATGTTCCTGCAGATAGGTTGTTGATGTTCTGGGTGTTGTCACCAGTGTTCCAAGCAATCGTGTAAGGAGGTGTACCTCCGCTCACGTTCAAGCTAGCTGATCCGTCTGATCCACCGAAGCAGTCCACGTTACTCTGTACGATGCTCGTAGCGATTGCGCTGTTCTGAGTGATGGCCGCACTTGCGTTCACCACACATCCATTCGCATCCGTGATCACAACGTTGTAGCTACCCGCTACTACGTTTAACAGATCCTCTGTATTCGCTCCGTTGCTCCATGCGTAGCTGTATGGTGCAGTACCACCAGTTACCGTCAAGTCAACAGTTCCCGTTGCATCTCCGAAGCAGTTCACATTCGTTACTGTCGTCGCAGCCACCAAAGCAGCTGGCTGACCTACAGTCACACTTGCCGTGAACGTACATCCGTTCGCATCAGTGATCACTCCTGAGTAGATACCTGCTGGTACGTTGCTCAAGTCTTGGCTGATCGCTCCGTTGCTCCATGCGTAGCTATATGGAGGTGTTCCACCTGTTACGGTAATATCTACCGCTCCGTCTGTTCCACCGTTACAGCTTACGTTCGTTACAACCGCGTTGCTTATTGTGATTCCTGTAGCAGGCTCAGTGATCGTGATCGTTGCGCTAATAACACATCCGTTCGCGTCTGTTACTGTTCCTGTGTATGAACCAGCTGGTACATTCATCAAGTCTTGAGTTACTGCTCCGTTACTCCAGTTGTAGGTGTATGGTGCCGTACCGCCAGTAACCGTAAGGTCAATCATACCGGTGCTCGCTCCGTTACACAATACATCCGTTACTACCGCGCTAGCAGCCAAAGCAGAAGCAGGTCCTGCTACCGTTAGCGTTGCAGAGAAGGTACATCCAGCTGCATCGGTTACCGTACCGGTGTACGATCCTGCTGGGATGTTGCTCAAGTCCTCAGTGTTGTCTCCATTGCTCCAAGAGAAGCTGTATGGAGACGTACCACCTGTTACTGTGATATCAATCGCTCCTGTTGCATCACCGAAGCACAATACGTCGGTTACAACAGCGCTTACGCTGATTGGCGATGCTGGTCCGTTCACAACCGCACTTGCCGTTGTGCTACATCCGTTCGCATCTGTGATGATTACGGTGTATGTTCCAGGTGCCAAGTTCGTGCGATCCTCACTGGTGATTCCGCCACCCCAGTTGTAGGTGTATGGCATTGTTCCGCCAGTGACCGTTACATCAACCGCACCGTTGGTTGCTCCGAAGCAGTCTACATCTGTAACTACTGTCGTCGCCGTCAACAAGCTAGGCTCGGTCAAGGTCGTAGAAGCACTTACTGTCGCTCCACATGCATCCGTTACGTTGATGATGTAAACACCAGCAGACAATCCTGTACGATCTTCGATTCCCGTTACACCATCACTCCAAGTGATCGTGTATGGCATCGCTCCACCTGTAACGCTGGTCATGATCATACCATTGGCTCCACTGTTACAGTCAGGGTTACTGGTCATATCAACGGTTACCGCCAATATCGCTGGCTCGGTAATCACTACCGTATTGTTTGCTGTACATCCGTTCGCATCCGTTACTGTTACGCTGTACGTACCAGCTCCCAAGTTCGATAGATCTTCAGTATTCGCTCCATTGCTCCAGTTGAAGCTGTATGGTGCAGTACCTCCTGCTGGAGCCAAGTCAATCGAACCTGTCGTTGCTCCGTTACAGTCAACATCCGTAGACTTCGCTACCGTTGCCAACAATTGAGATGGCTGATTAACAACCAATCCTTTGATGAAGGTCTGACATCCATTCGCATCAGATACGGTCACTTGGTATCCACCAGCAAACAAGTCTTGTGGGTTCTGTACCGCTGCACCGTTGCTCCATGCGAAGCTGTATGGTGTAGTACCACCCGTTACTGAGATATCAATAAATCCTGTGTTGTCTCCGAAGCACGTATATACGTCTTGTACAGACACCAGTGACGCAGCCAATGGTGAAGCTGGTCCAGTAATCGTTACCGTGTTACTGGTTACCGTACATCCGTTCGCATCGGTTACATCTACAGAGTAGCTTCCTCCTGATACCAGACCATTGATTGAAGAGGTAACTGAACCGTCACTCCACAAGTAACTGTATGGCGTTGTTCCTCCTGCCACAACTACGCTCACGCTTCCAGTGGCATCACCAAAGCAGTTTACATTCGTTGCAGAAGCTACAGCCGTAAGACCAGTTGCTTGTGTTACTATGATTCCAGAGATTCCATCGGTACATCCATTCGCGTCAGTGATCGCTACTGCGTATACACCCGCTGGGATACCGCTCAAGTCTTGAGACGAAGCGCTGAAGCCTGGATCATCGCTTGTCCATGCATATGTGTATGGAGAAGTTCCACCAGATACAGAGATGCCGATCGCTCCAGTTGTCGCTCCGTTACATCC
>CBFIEH010000043.1:0-1966 GCA_965661605.1 Flavobacteriales bacterium
ATATATGAGAAGTTTGGTCACGAGTACAGCGAGTTCGAGTACATTTTTGAACGTACCTACTACAGCCACCTTGTGGGATACCGTAAACCCGAAATTCGGATTTTCGAGGAAATTATGGAGGACCTCGGTATGGAACCCTCGGAAACCCTGTTCATTGACGACTCGCCTCAGCATGTAGAAGGAGCGAAAGAAGCGGGTCTGAACGCCTACCACTTGACCCCAGGATCATCAATTCTTTCTCTGGATCGGATCATCCAAAAGTTTCAATAAGTTGTCCCAACTTAGAGTGAACCTTTCCCACAACCGATGTCCCTCGAGCGGCTTTCCCCGAAATCACAAAACGCCATCGGACTTCAGAAGGCCAACTTCTTTTTTGTCTTATTTGCCGCCCTCTTCAACTAATGCTTCATCAGTACCTACGGCACGATAGGAGCCGTCTACGGAACCCTCTCAACCTCCGAAGTGGGCTTCATATACAACCAATGTTTTCTCACTAAAAAAACTCGGCACAAATCCCCTTCGAATCCTGTTAGGGGTTGGGGCTATGTACCAGAAAACTTCCTTTTACTAAGCAAAAAAATGTAATTTCAGCATTCAACTAAACCCATAAATGATGAAAAAAACCTTATTAATTGTAGCCTTCGTTCTCGGAACTGTGGGCGTAAGTTTTGGGCAAGGGCAAGGGCACGAGCTCGGGGTCCGATTTGGAGGATTTACTGGTAATAATGGAGTCGCCTTGGATTATGCTGGACCTGTAGGTCAGTTTAGTCGTGTACATGCGGATTTGGCATTTGCCAATGGGGGGATTTACGTTGATGCTCTCTATGACTTTTTGTATCGCCCACTCGGCGGGGAAGCCTTCAGCTGGTACCTCGGAGTAGGAGTTGGATTGGGATTGGATAATCCATTCCGATTGGCTATTCCTTTCGAGGCGGGATTGGAGTATCGATTCAACACCGTTCCTCTATCTTTAGGTATTGATTATCGTCCAGCACTTCGTTTGATTCAGAACACAGATTTCGAAAGCGGAGGATGGGGATTCAACGTTCGTTATCGCTTGGGTGGCTAACACCAAAGAAGTATAGAACCTAAACCAAAAAAGCCGACTCATCGAGTCGGCTTTTTCTTTTTCGTGACCCCGCCAGGAATCGAACCTGGATCTTAGGTTCCGGAGACCTACGTAGTATCCATTCTACTACGGGGCCAGCGTGGGGCAAAGGTAAAGGTTTGGGTTTTTAATTTCCATCCTGAACTCTTTATTCTTGGAAAGCCCTATCTTTGGCGTCCTTCATTGGGTAATTAGCTCAGTTGGTTTAGAGCGCCGTCTTGACAGGGCGGAGGTCACTGGTTCGAATCCAGTATTACCCACAAAGCCATTCAATTGGACTGCCACCTTCGGGTGGCAGTTTTTGTTTTCGGGAATGCGCTGAATGCATGTTTTCGGGCGGTCTGCGGCGGAGCATCGCGCCGTAGGCGCAAAAAATTATCTTTAAAATCGAGTTGGCCCCGTAGTTCAAGGGATAGAATAGAAGTTTCCTAAACTTTTGATCCGCGTTCGAGTCGCGGCGGGGCTACAAGAATTTGATTATCAAGATTTTAAGTGGTTTGCCGAAAAGGGAGTTTTTGAAATGTGCAGAACAAGGTATAGAAGAGCCAAATATATGATGGTATAAAGCAAAACCCTCTAAGGCGGTTAGACCTTTGAGGGTTTTGAAGAAAAAAGAAGTTTTTTGATTACTTCGTTTATTGCCCAATGACAATTAGGCTAGCATGTGAAATACGGCCAAGATTGCCAGGTGAGTTAAATAGGGCTATTTATTTAGGCAACATAGCTGGATTGAAATAATAGTCTTCCCGCACAATTTCACCATCCTCGTTGAAGCTTGTATGCCAGTGCTGCATAATCGTTTTTGATTCTCCACTTTTCTTGTTCTTGATTGTCCATTCACTCCATGAGATCACCACT
>CBFIEH010000044.1:0-1327 GCA_965661605.1 Flavobacteriales bacterium
TTTGTCCTGTGCCGTTGTAAAGGGGCTCTTCTTGTTTTGTGCCTGTGTACTGAATCCACCCAAGACGAGTAGGAAGGAGAGAATAGCTGTGATCTTTTTCATATGTGTTGAATTAAATAGATAACTAGATTGCGGTTCATTGCTGTATCTAACTGAGAATTGAAGCCGATGTTCAATTTCTAGATGTTAAGCCCTCTTAATCTTCTTCGGAACCGCGCAATTCGGACAACAAGTCGCTGACATCAGCATCGACATCGGCTAATTTCTTTTGACAAAACTCCAATAGATGCTTGGCGCGCTTCACTTTTTCCGTGAGTTGGTCGACCGTTACATCCTCGTTCTGCAAGTCGTTTAAGATCGTCTTGAGCTCCTCGTAGGCCCGTTCATAATTCAGTTCTTCGCTCATCGATTTGGGTAATAGTACTGGTGATTCTCTTGTTTATAGTTTCGGTGATCATTTCATCACCAACTTCAATCTCTGTCTCCTTCTTCAACCAAGCACCATTCACTCGGGTCATGCTGTACCCGAATTGAAGAACTTGATCCGGAGCTACGGCTTTTAGCCGATAAAGTAGATGACCGAGTTGGTCATGTGCCCTTTGAATTCTGAGCGGCGCCCAATGCATCAACTGCTCACTAATGAGTCGAAGCTCTCGGGGTGTTTCCGTCAGTAGTCGCTCACTTTCAAGGGCAATGAGACGCTTGTTTTTTTCAAGGCCCTCACGGGCCGATGCTACCCTTTGCTGCCCTAATCGAGCCAACAGCTGAGTATCTGTGCTGAGTTGCATCTTTTGCCACTGGAGCGCTGTAAGTGGTTTTTGCATAAGTACGGATTGCGCCTCTTGAAGGCGGGACGACTCCCGATGCCGAACGACTTGAATAGCTGCCTGTAGAGACTCATTCAAATGATTGAGACGCGCCAGGAATTCCGACGCTCGATCAATGAAGTAGTAGGCCAGGGCAGTAGGTGTTTTAACCGAAGTATGCGCAACCAAATCGGCCACGCTCACATCCGTTTCATGACCGATCCCCGTCATGACTGGAAGCGGAGAACGCGCTATGGCCAAAGCCAAGGGTTCTTGATTGAAGACGTCTAGATCAATCTTGGATCCGCCACCGCGCAAGAGTGCGATGCACTCAACGTCCTCCTCTTGGGCTTGTTCAATAGCCTCTATGATTTCCCCTTGCGCTTTTTCGCCTTGCACCAGCGTCGGGAATACTTTGACTTGAAAGTCAAATCCCCATTCGTTGGTCTGAAGCTGTTGCATGAAGTCTTGAAGACCCGCACTATCAGGAGCTCCGATGAGTGCAATACGTTGGATGACTG
>CBFIEH010000045.1:0-1292 GCA_965661605.1 Flavobacteriales bacterium
ATTTTGGTGCACGAATCAGGGGCCCAAAATAAGGTTATGGTACAATAAAACTTAACCTTTGGTTAATATAGAGAAGGATCGGTGGCCTGAGGGTAGATATTAACTTTGTAATCCTTAAATTAGGCCCTATGAAGAAAGCTTTATTCTCTATGTTGATCGTCGTTTCTGCTTGGGCTGCCCAAGCACAGTGTAGCGATCTATTTTTCTCTGAATACGTCGAAGGTTCAGGAAACAGTAAATGTGTCGAAATCTACAATCCGACACCGAATCCCATTGACTTGAGTCAATACACGTTCAAGCGTTATTCGAACGGAGGAACGTCCAATCCAGATGTACTGACCTTGAGTGGAACCATCCAGCCGTATGATGTGATCATTATTGCCAATGGTCAAACCGACACCGTTGATCTTGGGGGCGGAAGCACCTCTCCACCCTGTGATCCAGCATTGCAGGCTTTGGCGGACATTTTGGATAATGATTATCCAGCACCGAGTTACTTCAACGGAGACGATGCCTTGACCATTGAGAAAGGCGCAACCATCGTGGACATCTTCGGAAAAGTTGGAGAGGACCCAGGCGGTGCGTGGACGACTGATACGGCTGCGAACTTTACAGACGCCAACGGAGGTCGTTGGTGGACGCGTAACCACACTATGGTGCGTAAGGCCACGGTTGAGCAAGGTGTTACGGCAAACCCTGCACTCTTTAATCCTGCTGTGGAGTACGACTCACTTCCACAAGACACTTGGGATGGACTAGGAGCGCACGAGTGTACGTGTGACCCGAACTTCATTTCGGTTGCCGAATTCCCAAAGGCGAGCTTGAGCTTGTATCCGAACCCAGTGAAGGCCGGTACATCTCTGACCTTGACGGCATCGGACCGTATCGAGTCGTACACCGTATATTCTTTGGTTGGACAGCTTGTTGCTGAAGGCCGAATGACTCAGCCTGAGCAAAGCCTGACCTTAGTCGGATTAAACGGCGAAGCTGGCGTGTACTTCGTAGAAGCTCGATTGAGCAACGGACAAACCGTCACTAAAAAATTCATCCTCCAATAATGGAGGAATAAGCAGAATCAAGAGCTAGTGGGTTGCGGCCTACTAGCTTTTTTTGTCTTTGGTTATGAAGCATTGGATCTCTTCCCTATTCCTGATTTTATCTTTCTCGGTATTTGCACAGACCGGAACGGTCCGCGGTGTCGTTAAAGACGCCGTAACGGGTGAAACCCTTCTCGGTGCCAATATCATCTACGGTCCGGGGCAAGGGATTGCCGCAGATTTAGACGGAGCTTT